>JBIQHQ010000005.1:0-157040 GCA_044508445.1 Deinococcaceae bacterium | reverse complement strand
TACCGGCGTGCCATGGAGGGCCGGCTCGACGGCGCCCAGCTGCCGTGGCCGTCGTAGCGGAGGCGGCACGCCGGCGGCTCGACCCCGCTGCCGGCCGCTAGCCTGTCCTCAGGCGCCCAGCGTCGTCGTCGGCGGCGCTCCTGTTCTCCGCGCTGGCCCTCGCGGCCGCGCCCGCAGACGCGCAGCCGCCGAGCCTGCGCCCCGCGTGGGAGGCAGATGTCCTCCTCGGCTCACGACACGCCCTGGTAGCGGAAGTCGGCGGGGAGGGCCGCGTCTGCGTCGCCTTCGTGGGCTCGCTCGCCGCCTACGACCTGGCCACCGGCGACGTCCTGTGGCGCAGCGGGCTCGGCACCAGGGCGCGGCCGAGCGCCATCGCCGCCGGCGCACGCGGGGCGTACGTGGCCGCGGGCGAAGAGCTCGTCGCCTTCGACGCGACCGACCGCGAGTCTTGGCGCGCCCACGTGAGCGGCGACCGGGAGGGCATCACGGTGGCGCTCGCCGGCGAAGCCGCGGTCCTAGCGCACCGCAGCTTCGGCGACCTCGTCTCCCTGGACCCCATCGACGGTTCTGAGCTGCGGCGCCTGCCGCTACCGGGCACCAGCCCGAGCTTCTCCGTGGCGGGCCCGACCGTCGTCGTGCACGTACATGAGAGCGGGGCGATCACCGTGGACGTCACGCGGGCCGTCGCCCTCGCCCGAGGCGAGGTCGAGACCGTCACCGTTCTCGAGGGCGAGGTCGCGGCGCTCGACCATGCCGGCGGCACCCTCGCGCCGGTCACCGACCTGGGCGAGCTCGTGTGGCTCGACCTGGGCGCCCTGTCCGCGGCGAGGACGCAGGTAGGGGTGGCCGCAACGAGCAGCGGCGGCTCCTCGGCGGTCAGCCACCTCTCCGACCTGGTGGTCCTCGATGCCGGCGGCCGCCTCCTCGTCTACGAGGTCGTTCGCTAGGCCCCAAGTAGGTGGTGGCTCTCTCGCTTGGATGCCGCCGCAGGTTCGGTCTGCGACCCACCGGCGAGCCGACCTTCGACCTGCCGAACGAGGGGCTTGCGATCCGCCGGCGCTTGGCCTACATCCTGCCGCGCGGCCTCGGTCCGGCGGCAAGCGGCTCAGGGTTCAACGCCGCGGCCACGCGTCCCTTCAGCTCCTCCACGTCGTAGGACGCGCGAACCGGCACGCGCAGGAGCGGTACGCGAGCGGCTGCCAGCGCGCCCTCCTTCACCTCGTCCGACCGCATAGACCGCTTCGTGGCGTGGCTCCTGTCGTCGAGCTCGACCACGCACACGATCCGGGTCGAGGCGGGGTCGGTGAGGACGAAGTCCAGGTGCCGCGACTTGATGCGGTTGCGGGCGGCCGCCCGTTCGCCCTCCGGCAGGCCGCGGCGGACCTCCACCACGTCCTCGAGGCGCACCTTCCCGAACACGTCCAGGTCCGGCACCGCCGCACGTAGCGCGCGCAGGAACTCGGACTCGGCCTCCGTGAACAGGCCAGGTCGCCGCACGTAGGGGAAGCTCGCGGGCCTCGAGCCCGCTCCGCTCGAGCGTCCTTTGAGCACCACCAAGGCGACGAACGCCAGGGCGAGGACGGCGAGGAGCGGCAACGCCTGACGCAGGGCCGAACCGAACATCTCTACGAACATCTCGCACCCCCCAGAGCTTCGCGCCCCATGCTACTGGGCGCGTCGAAAGGGGCGTCCCGCGGGGGCTCAGCCCTGCACCCAGTGGGCGACCGGCCTCGCGAGGAACTCGCCCAGCGTGACCCCGTCGCCCCCCACCAGCAGGGTCCGCTGAGGCGAGAACGCATGCGCGAACGCCTGGGTGCCGGCGTGGTGGTCGGGGACCCTGGAGCTCTTGACCTCGATGGCCACGAGCGTCCGGCCCGCCCTGGCCACGAAGTCGACCTCGTGGTTCCGCTCGCGCCAGTAGAAGAGCTCCGCCTCGCCGGCCGCGGCGGCGTTCGCCAGGTGGGCGCCGACGGCGGACTCGACGAGCCGACCCCAGAACTCGCCGTCCGCCCTGGCCTCCTCGGGGCCCAGCCCCACGATCGCCGTCATCAGGGCGGTGTTCATGACCTGCAGCTTGGGGCTGGAGGCGCGGCTGCGGGCGGCGTCGCCCGCGAACTTCTCGAGGCCTCTGACGAGCCCCGCGCCGGCCAGGAGGTCGAGGTAGTGGGCGAGGGTGGTGGTGTTGCCGGCGTCCTGGAGCTGGCCGAGCATCTTGTTGTAGGACAGCACCTGGCCGGAGTAGCGGCACGCGAGCTCGAAGAGCCGGCGCAGCAGGGCGGGCTTGTCGATCCGCGTCAGGAGCAGCACGTCGCGCGAGATCGTCGTCTCGACGAGCGAGTCCAGGACGTAGCGGCGCCAGCGGTCCGGCTCGTCGGCCAGGGCGGCGGCGCCGGGGTAGCCCCCGAAGTACAGGTAGCGCTCGAGGTCGAAGCCGAACGCCTCTCGCATCTCCGCGAACGACCAGTGGCCGACGTGGATCACCTCGAAGCGTCCGGCCAGGCTCTCCGTGAGCCCGCGCTGCAAGAGCAGCGGAGCCGACCCCAGCAGCACGACCCTGAGGTCGCGCCGCGCCCTGGTGTCCTCGTCCCACAGGCGCTTCACCGTCTCCGACCAGCCCGTGACCTTCTGCACCTCGTCCAGCACGAGCACCCCGCCTGACAGGCGCGCGGCGTCCCACTGCTGCTGCACCCACTCCGTCCCCCGGAGCGTGGGCTCGTCGGCGCTCACGAAGCGCACGGGCACGGCCAGGGCGTCCGTCGCCTGCTGCACGAGGGTGGTCTTGCCCACCTGGCGCGGGCCCGTCACCGCCTGGATGAAGCGGCGCGGCTCGGAGAGCCGGCGCACGAGCTCGGCGACCTGGGGCCTGCGGTAGGTGGGGGACATCGTGCTCATCGCGTTGAGCAATAATACTCAATACGTTGAGCAAAATGTCGAGCCCTCGCCGCGGCGGCTACCGGGGTTCGACGCGGGCGCCGGCCGGGCAGCGACGGACGGAGGGCCGGACGATCGTGACTAGACCACTCGGTTCGATTGACGGCGGCGAGGGGCGGGCCTATCCTCTGGTCACCCTTGGTTTCTAAGGGTAACGGCGGGCCGCCCAGACCGGCCCGCGTCCACACCACCGAGCTCGTCAGGATCGAGGTCCCATGCGTCCGCCCGCCCATCCAGCCACAGCGGTCCTCGGCGTCCCGGCGCTCCCGGCGGGCCGCGGGCGGGCGGTCGACGACCCCGCGAGCGACGCGGAGGCCGCGGCCCGGGACGGCGCGGCGGGCGGCGCCGGCGCGGCCAGCGAGCCGACGCCGCCCCAGGGCCGGCAGCCGGGCGGGAAGCGCGTCCGCGGCGGCGACCTGCCGCCCCCGCGCCGGCGCCTCTCGGCGCTGCTCGTCACCCACTCGTACTTCAGCTTCGGCGCCGGCACGGCCAGCCCCACGAGCCTGGTGAAGCGCGCCGCCGAGCTCGGCTACCGCTACGTGGGCCTCACCGACGACCTCAACGTCACGGGCGGCGTCGAGCTGTTCCACGCCGCGCACGAGCACGGGGTGAAGGCGCTGATAGGCGCCACGGTGCCCGTGCGCGTGGAGGACGACGTCTACCCGCTGGTGCTCATCGCCGCCTCGCGAGCCGGCTACGAGACGCTCTGCCGCGTCGTCACCCTGGCCCACGAGCGCGACGAGAGGGACGTCCCCTTCCCCGCCCTGCTGGCGCACGCGCACGACCTGGTCCTCCTCACGGGCGGGCGCGACGGGCTGCCGTCCCGCCTGCTGGCGCGGCGGCGCGTCGGCGAGCTCGAGGGCCTCCTCAGGCAGCTCAAGGGCGCCTTCGGCGACAGGCTCTACGTCCAGCTCTTCCACGACCGCTACCGCTGGGACGAGCGCCGCGCCCGCGTGCTCAGGCGGCTGGCCCAGAGCCTCTCGCTGCCCGTCGTGGCCGCTCCCGAGGTGCGCTACCTCGACCCGGACGACTACCGCCTCTACGACGCGCTGGTCTGCGGCCGCCTGGGCGTGAGCGTCCAGGAGCCGCACCCCAAGCGTCCGCAGAACGCCTGCCAGCACCTCCCCTCGCCCGACGAGGTCATGGAGCGTCTCCCCTTCCCCGAGGCGGCGTTGAACGCCGACTGGGTGGCCGAGCGGAGCCACTTCGAGCTGCTGCCGGAGCGCCTGATCCCGCCCAAGGCGCGCGTCCCCGACGGCCGCAGCGCCGAGGAGCACATCCAGGAGCGCTGCTACGCCGCCCTCCTGGAGCGCTACGAGGGCGAGGCCCTCACCACGGCCCGTCAGCGGCTCGAGAAGGAGCTCGCCACGATCCGCGCGCTGGGACTGGCCGACTTCTTCCTCGTCGCGGCCGAGGTCACCGACTACTGCCGCCAGCGCGGCATCCTCGCGGCGGGGCGCGGGTCGGCGGCGGCGAGCATCGTCTGCTACCTGCTGGGCGTCACGCAGGCCGACCCCCTCAAGCACGACCTGCTCTTCGAGCGCTTCCTCCACACCGGCAAGACGAGCATGCCGGACGTGGACATAGACATCTCGTCGTCCCGCCGCGACGAGGTGCTCGCCTGGGTGGAGGAGCGCTTCGGCGCCACGACCGAGGCGATGGTCTGCAACAAGATCACCTACCGCATGCCGCTGGCGATCCAGGACGTCGGCCGCGCCCTCGGCCTGCCGCCCGAGCTGCGCAACCGTCTCACGAAGGCGCTGGGCCGCGACTTCAGGGGCCTGCGCCCCGCCTCGGTGGAGAAGGCCGAGGTGGCCCTGCGCGAGGTGCTCGGCGACGCCCCCGTGGCCGACGTCTTCATCGACCTGCTCTCGCGCATGGAGCGCGGGCACGTGCGGCACATCGCGCCGCACTCGGGCGGGGTCGTGCTCGCGCGCCACCCGCTCACGCACTTCTCGCCCCTCGAGCGCTCCTCGGGCGGCATCAAGCTCCTGCAGCTAGACAAGGACGACGCCGAGGCGATGGGCCTGATCAAGCTCGACCTGCTGGGCCTGCGCATGCTCTCGGCGCTGGAGCGCGCCCGCGAGGAGGTGTTCCGCATGGAGGGCGTGTGGCTCGACCTCGCCGACCTGCCCGACGACGAGCGCGTCTGGGACCTGATCAGCGAGGGCGCCACGCTCGGCCTCTTCCAGGTCGAGAGCCCCAGCCAGCAGCACACGAGCCGCGTGATGCGCAGCCGCGACCTCAAGGACCTGGCGCACCAGATCGCGCTCATACGCCCCGGCCCCATCCAGTCGGGCACCGTGCACCCCTACCTGCGCCGCCGCCAGGGCCTCGAGCCGGTCACCTACTGGCACCCCTCGCTCGAGCCGGTGCTCTCGAAGAGCTACGGGGTGCTGCTGTTCCAGGAGGACGTGCTGAGGATCGCCGTGCACTTCGCCGGCATGAGCTGGATCGAGGCCGACCGCTTCCGGAAGAAGGTCTCGGGCTTCGCCGACCTGGACGACATCGAGCCCGACCGCCGGCGCTTCGTGGAGGGCGCGATGCGGCACGTCGGCTGCACGCGCGAGGTCGCCGAGCAGGTCTTCGACGCCGTGAAGGGCTACCAGGGGTTCGGGTTCGCCGAGTCCCACGCCTGGGCCTTCGCGCTCCACGCCTACGCCAGCGGCTGGCTGCGCGTGCACTACCCCGCCGAGTACATGGCCGCGATCCTCACCGAGGAGCCCGGCATGTGGTCGCGGCAGACGAAGCGGCAGGAGGCCCGCGACTGGGGCGTGCCGTTCCTGCCCTTCGACGTGAACCGCTCCGGCGTGCACTTCCGCGTCGAGCGCGTGGACGACCCCGGCGGCGGCGGCAAGGTCAAGGCGATACGCCCGCCCCTCTCGGCGATCACGGGCGTGTCGGAGGAGGCGGCGCGGTCGGTCATGCTCGAGCGCCTGTCTCACGGGCCCTACCGGGACGTCGACGACCTCCACCAGCGCGTCGCCCTGGAGCGCGACGTCGTCGAGGCCCTCGTGCGGGCCGGCGCCTTCGACGCGGTGCAGACGCGCCGCGAGGCTCTCTACCGCGCCGGCGTGCTGGCGGGCGCCCAGGCGCCCGGCTCGCGTCCGCTGTTCACGCCGCCCGTCGAGACGCCGGAGCTGCCGCGCATGACGCTGCCGGAGCGTTTCGTGTGGGACTACCAGACGACGCGCATGAGCACGCTCGAGGTCCACGCCGTCGACCTCGTGCGCGACCGGCTCGCGGAGCTCGGCTGCGTGCCACTGCTGCGCCTGCGCCGCACGCCGCGCAAGACGCGGGTGCTCACGGCCGGCCTCGTCGTCGGCCGCCAGCGGCCGGGCACGGCCAAGGGCTTCGCCTTCTTCGTGATCGAGGACGGTCCCGTGAGGGCGCAGGTGATCATCTCGCCGGACCTGTGGGACGAGCAGCGCGTCCTGCTGCGCGACGCCTCGATGCTGGTGGTGGACGGGGTCGTCGAGGACACCGGCCACCAGCTCACGCTCAAGGCCCTGCGCCTGGCCGAGGTCGAGGGGCCCATCCACGTGCGCGGGTACCACTTCGGGTGAGGGAGCCGGTACCGGGGCAGCGGCGCCGCGGCGGACCGCTCTCGGGCACGCCGCGAGTGCGCGACCGCACCGCGCGCGGCGGACCCGCGCCGTAACCTGCCTCGCGAGCAGAACGCAGGACAGACCGCGAGGTGTCGCCATGTGGGAGACCGAGGTCGTGGTGGTGGGCGCCGGCGTAGCCGGCCTGGGCGCGGCCAAGACGCTGCAGGCCGCCGGGGTCGACTGCGTGGTGCTGGAGGCCATGGGCCGCATAGGCGGCAGGGCGCACACGTCGACGCGCGAGTTCGGCGTCCCCTTCGACGTGGGCTGCGCCTGGCTGCACGCCGCCGACCGCAACCCCTTCTTCCCGGAGGCGCAGGCGTCGGGGTGGACGCTGCGGCGCCACGACATGTCCCTCGACACCGTCTACTTCGGCACCCGCCGCGCTACCGACGAGGAGGCCATCGGCCTGGTCGAGGCCGAGGCCAGGCTGCACAGCGCCGTGAACGAGCACGCCGGCGACGACGACCGCCTCGCTACCCTGGTGAGCGACAACAGCCTCGAGGACGCGATATCCACCTACGTCGGCCCCATGGACTTCGGCAAGGACGACGACGAGATCTCCGTGGCCGACTTCCGCGCTGCCGAGGACCTGGACCCGAACTACCTGACCCTGGAGGGCTACGGCGCGCTCGTCGCCCACTGGGCGAGGGACGTGCCGGTACGCCTCTCCTGCCCCGTGAGGCGCATGCGCTGGGACGGCGCAGGTGTCGTGGCCGAGACGGACCAGGGAACGCTCGCCGCCAGGGCCGCGATCGTCACGGTGTCGACGGGCGTGCTCGCGTTCGAGGGCGTGCGCTTCTCCCCGGCGCTGCCCGAGCGGCACCTGAAGGCCGTCTACGACCTCCCGATGGGCCTGCTCACGAAGGTGCCGCTGCGGATCGTCGGCACGCGCCTCGGACTCGAGCCGTTCAGCGACGTCCTCCTCGTGGGGCACGCCCGCCACGACATCTACCTGCTCTGCTTCCCCTTCGACCTCGACCTCCTCGTCGCCTTCGTGGGCGGCGACTTCGCCTGGGAACTCGAGGCAGCCGGCGCGGCCGCCGCCGTCGACTTCGTGACGGGGCGCCTCGAGGCCGTCTTCGGCAGCGAGATCAGGCAGCACGTGCGTCACGGCACCATGACGAACTGGTCGGCCGAGCCCTTCGTGCGCGGCGCCTACGCCGTCGCGTCACCGGGCGCCGCGGAGGCGCGCGGCGTGCTGGCCGAGCCCGTCGCCGACAGGATCTGGTTCGCCGGCGAGGCGCTCGGGGGAGGCCTGATGCAGACGGCGGGAGGGGCGCGCCTGTCTGGGGAGGCCGCCGCCCGCGACGTGGGGGCGCGGCTGCGGCGCCGGAAGGAGCCGGGGCGGCGCGCCGCGACGCCGCCCCGCCCCGCTGCTTCCGGGTGAGGGCTCAGCGGCCCTTGACGGCGTCCTTCAGGGTCTTGCCGGCCTTGAAGCCGGGGGCCTTGCCGGCGGGGATCTTGATGCGTTCGCCGGTGCCCGGCTTCACGCCGGTGCGCGCCTTGCGGCTGCGGACGTCGAACGTGCCGAAGCCCGTGATGCTCACGCTCCCGCCCTTGGCGAGCTGCGCCTGGATGCCGTCGAAGACGGCGTTGACGGCGGCTCCGGCCTGCTTCTTGCTGAGGCCGGCCTGGCTGGCGACGTGGTCGATCAGGTCAGACTTGTTCATAGCGCCCTCCGGCCAGAGCATATGCGGCAGCGCGACGTCCTGCACGGCACAGAGGCACGAGCCCTGGGAGCGAGCGGGGCCGGGCTCGCGTCGGTGACGGCGAAGCGGGGGACCCCCGGGCCGCGCGGCCAGCAGGGCCGTCCTGGACGCGGTTTCGCGAGGCTCCTAGCGGGGCGCCGTCTCCGCCTCGCGGCCCGCGGCCTCCTCGTCCTCCAGGCGGCGCGCCATCTCGCGCCCCGTCGCGCAGGCCATCGGGTCGTCGCTGGCCACCAGCCATGCCGCCACGCGCCGACGCTCCTCGACCGTCTTGTTCTGGCTGAGCTTCGCCTTGCCCTCCAGCCGCGTGACGCGCACCTCGAACCCGACGATGCCGCGCAGCATCCCCTCCCGGTAGCGCTGTGAGAGCCCCCGCCAACGCTGCAAGTAGCTCGGCTCGTGCTGCTGCACGAGCTCGTGGAGCAGCGCCTCGTTCTCGGCCGGGTCGTGTATGACCCGCGCCTCGCCGTGCGCGTGCACCGCCAGGTAGTTCCACGTCGGCACGCTCTCCACGGCGTCGTAGTGGCGCGGCGAGACGTAGGCGTGCGGCCCGCTGAACACGGCCAGCACCTCGCCCTCCTCGAGCCCCCGCCACTGCGGGTTCGCCTTCGCGAAGTGGCCGTGCAGGAAGACCTGCTCGCCCTCGACCTTCACGGTCAGCGGCAGGTGCGTCGCCGCGGGACGCCCCTCGCTGGCCGACACGACCACGGCGAAGCCGTGACGGCGCATGAACTCGAGCTGCCGCTCCCTGTCGTCCTCACGGAACTTGGCGGGTATGTACACGACCCAAGAGTAAGCACGACGCCGCCGGCGGGGCCACGAGACGCGCCGACGGCCGCCACGATCGCACGCCCAGACGGCGCTCCCGCGCCCAGTGTCTACCTGGCCGTGACACGGTACACTCCGCGTCGGCCCGCGACGCCGCTCCCCCCACGGCGCCGCGGGCCCTCGCCATCGGGAGGGGCGGACGAGGCGCGGCCCGACCGCCCCGACGCATCGGACCACCCGATGGGACGCCGCCGCGTATCGGCGCCGGCTTTTGCGCCACCTCTCCGCCACGCCTAGCTTGGTCGTGCCCCGGCCCATGGGGCCGCCGAGGAGGTGGCGAAGATGACGCGCTGGCAGATGTTCACCGAGTGGCTGGAAGAGGTGCGCCGCGAGAGGCGCGAGCGCGCCGCCCTCGCGCGGGCGGCGGAGGCGTTCTCCCTGCTCCACCCCGCCTGGCACGGGGCGCTCTTCGACGAGCCGTTCCTGCGCCGGTTCGAGCCGCGCGAGCTGCTGACGATGGACCCCTTGGAGCTGGCCCGGGAGTGGTCGCGCCAGTTCACGTTCGCGGACCCGCGCCGCCGCGAGCGCGAGGTGGCGCGGGCCGCCGAGGCCGCGGCCAGCCTCAAGGACCTCCTGGCTGAGGAGCTGCGCCGCTCCGCGGCGCGCCGTAGCGAGCCTGCGAGGCGGGGCTCCGCAGCGACCGCGAGGAGGGAACGCGCCAGGCGGCGGCGCGCCGCTAGACTGCCGGCATGAAGCTCCAGGGACTGCGGGCGCTGCTCGCGATCGTCGAGCACGGCAGCTTCTCGGAGGCCGCCCTCGAGCTGGGCCTGTCGCAGTCGACGGTGTCGTACGCGATCGCCGAGCTGGAGGAGGAGCTGGGCGTACGCCTGCTCGAGCGAGGGCGCTTCGGCGCCGTGCCCACGCCGGTGGGCGCGCGCGTCGCCGTCCACGCCAGGGAGGCGGAGGCGGCGCTCGCGGCGATGCGCCAGGAGGCCGCCTCGCACCGCGGGGAGCTGCGCGGCGAGCTGCGGGTGAGCACGATCCGCTCGCTCGCCGTGCACGTGCTGGCGCCGGTGATGAGCTCGCTGCGCGAGACCCACCCCGACCTGAAGGTCACCGTGAGCGAGGTCGCGAGCTGGGCGCGCGAGCCGCTGACCCACCTGCGATCGGCGCGCGTCGACGTGGCCCTGACCATGTCGTCGCGGGCCGACGACGTCCTCTACTGGGAGCTCTTCCGCGACCCCTACGTCGCCGTGGTGCGGGACGACGGCAGCCTCCGCGGCGGGTCGGCCACCCTGCGGGAGCTCGTGCGGCGGCCCGTGATCCTCAGCGGAGGCCCCTGCTGCTGGCCCATCCGCGGCGCCCTCCTCGACGTCGAGCCGACGTTCCAGCCGGCCTACGAGATCGGCGAGGACTCGACGATCCTGGCCCTGGCGGCTCGCGGCATGGGCGTGGCGCTGATGCCGGCGCTCACCGTCGACGCCCTGCCGGAGGGCACGCGCGCCGTGCCGCTGGCGGAGCGCGTGGAGCGCAGCATCGGGGTGGCCGTGCTCCCGCGCTCGCTGAAGGTCCCGGCCGTGCGCCTCTTCCTCGAGCGCCTGCGCGAGCTGTTCCCCGCGAGCGAGGTGCCGCCGCTCGGCGGCGCCGCGTCGCGCCGCGAGGAGGACGCGGAGCTGCTGGCGACCGCGCCGTAGGGCCGCGCGGGTCGGGGGCCACGTCCCCACACGACCACGGCGTGAGGCGCCGCCTGTGCGCGACATGAGACCGGACCGAGGAACGTGTGGCGCCGTCCCCCATGGCGCTGCATCATGGGCGCGGAAGCGCGCTGTTCGTGGGCCGGAGGTAGCGGATGGTCTGGACCGTGGACAGGTGGGCGGTCCTGGGCCTCGACTCCCCGTCACGGGCCTACGCGGCAGCGCCGGCGTCGGGGGACCGCGCCCCGGCAGGGGCCGACGCAGCGCCGTCGGCCGGAGACCCTCGCCTCCTGAGGCTGGCGGCGGCCAGCTCCCGCAACGCGCCCGCGATGACGTCCACGGACAGGAGGTAGTCGGCGACCGGCAGGCGCTCGCCCGGCGTGTGGTCGAGGCTGGAGTCGCCGGGACCGTAGGCGACCGTCGGCACCGGCCAGCCGGCGGCCACGACGTTCCAGTCGGAGGTGCCCGTCTTGCGCACCGGACGCGGCGACCCTCCCGCCTCCCGCACCGCCACGCGGAAGGCGCGCGCCAGCTCGCTGCCGGCGTCGCCGAGGCACGCGTCGAGGCCGCGGCCCGTCGTCAGGCTCACGCCCGCGGGCAGCGGCAGGGAACCCAGCGCCGACGCGGCGCGGCGCCAGGTCAGGGAGGGCGGCAGGCGCAGCCTCAGCCGGGCGCTGCAGCGCTCGGCGAGCCCGTCGGAGCGGCTCGCGACGCTCACGAGACGTAGCTGGACCCTCTCGAAGAGGGCGTCCACGCCCTCGTTCCGCCGCGCGACCCAGGCGCGCACCGCGGCGAAGGCGTCGAGGACGAGCTCGGCCGCGCTCGGCTCGTCGCGGGAGCCGTGGCCCACCGCCGTCACGCACCTCAGCGTGGCGCTCATGGACCCCTTGTAGCCGAGCGCGTAGCGGTCCCAGCCGCTGGGCTCGCACACGACGAGGAGGTCGGGCCGCGGGTAGGCGCGCACGGCGTGGCGCGCGCCGCGGCTGCCGGGCGCCTCCTCCTCGACGGCGCCTATCACCCTCACCGTCAGCGCCTCCGACCAGGCCGGCCGGCCGCGCGCCACAGCGCACGCGGCGGCGCACAGGCTCCCCTTGGCGTCCACCGCGCCGCGCCCGTGGAGCACGCCGTCCTCGAGGCGGACGGGCGGCCAGCCGGGAGAGGTGTCGAGGTGGCCGAGGAAGGTGACGCTCACGGGCCCGCGGCCCCACTCCCCGACGGCGTTGCCGGCCTCGTCCACGAACGCCCGGTCGGCGGTCGCCGCCATCGACGCGACCAGCGCCTCCGCGGCGGCGCGCTCGCCGCCGGAGGGGCTGCGGATCGAGACCAGGCGCTCGAGGAGCGCGACGGCCGCCTCGTCGGTCACGGCCTCACCCCGCCAGCACCGCCGACGCGATGGCCACGGCTTCGTCCACGTCGGCGTCCGTGACGGTGAGGGGCGGGAGGAAGCGGACCACGTTCGGTCCGGCCGCGACGGTCACGAGCCCGCGGGCCCTGAGCGCGGCCACCACCGGGGCCGCGCGCTCCCGCAGCTCCAGTCCGACCATCAGCCCGCGCCCGCGGACCTCGCGCACGCGTGGCCCGACCAGGGCCCGGAGGCCGGCCCGCAGCCTCTCCCCCGTCGCCGCCGCGTTCGCCATGAGCCCGCCGGACGTGAGCTCCTCGAGCACGACGAGCCCCGCGGCGCAGGCCAGCGGGTTGCCCCCGAACGTGGTGCCGTGACCGCCCCGCGGCAGCGCCGACGCCACCTCCTCGGTCAGAAGGGTCGCCCCCACCGGCACGCCGCCCGCGAGGCCCTTGGCGAGCGTCACGACGTCGGCCTCCACGCCGTCGTGGTGGGCGGCTAGGAAGCGGCCCGTGCGTCCGACCCCGCACTGCACCTCGTCGAGCACCAGCAGGGCGCCGACCGCTCTCGTCCTGGCGCGCGCCGCCGCCAGGTAACCCTCCGGCGCCACGTTGACGCCGCCCTCGCCCTGGACCGGCTCGAGGACGACGGCGGCCGTGTCCTCGTCGACGGCCTCCTCCAGGGCGTCGGCGTCGCCGTAGGGCACGAACTCCACCCCACCGAGGAGGCCCTCCCACGCCGCCCTGTAGCGCGGCTCCCAGGTGGCGGCCAGCGCGCCGAGCGTCCTGCCCGCGAAGCCGCGGCGCGCCGCCACGACCTTCGACCGGCCGGTGGCGCTGCGGGCCCACTTCAGGGCGGCCTCGTTCGCCTCGGCCCCCGAGCTGCTGAGGAAGACCCGGACCAGGCCGCCGCCGGCGAGCCGGCAGAGGCGCGAGAGGAACGCCGCGCGGACGTCGTTGGCGTAGGCCTGCGGGCACACGACGAGCCGCGACGCCTGCTCCGCGATCGCGGCCGCCAGCCGCGGGTGGGCGTGCCCGAGGGAGGCCACGCCGATGCCGGCCGCGAAGTCGAGGTACTCGCGCCCGTCGGCGTCGTACAGGCGCGTGCCGGCGCCGCGCACGAACGCCACCTCCTGCCCGTACAGGCCCGGACCGTGCCGCGCCTCCTCGTCGAGCAGCTCACGCGTCAGCGGCCCGGCGGTCACGCGACCACGGTGCCCCTCCCGGCGAGTGCGCCGAGCACGGGCCGCTCGGCGCGCGCGTCGCCGATCACGACGAAGGGCACGCCGCAGCGGCGAGCCTGGCAGGCGGCCATGACCTTGCGCTTCATGCGCCCGCGCGCCAGCGCCATCGCCTCGTCCTCGTCGGCGAGGCGCGGCACGAGGGTGGTCTCGTCGCCGGGGTCGGCCAGCAGGCCGGGGACGTTCGACAGGAGCAGCAGGGCCGCGGCGCCGAGCGCGGCGGCCGTCGCCGCCGCGGCCCTGTCGCCGTCCACGTTGATCGCCACGCCCTCGTGCGACAGGGCCGGCGGCGAGAGCACCGGCACGTGGCCGGCGCCGATGAGCAGGCGCAGCAGCGCGCCGTTCACCTCCTCGACGGTGCCCGTGTGGTCCCCATGCAGGACGCGCACGCGGCCCCCCTCCTCCACCGAGCGCACGCTCTCCTTGCGACGCCCCACGAGCAGGCGCCCGTCGAGGCCCGAGAGGCCGACGGCGTTCACGCCCAGCGCCTGCAGGCGCTCCACGAGGGCCTTGTTCACCTTCCCGCAGTAGGCCATCGTGAACACCTCCATGGCGGCGCGGTCCGTGTAGCGGCTGACGTGCCCGCTGGGGCTCGTCACGTAGACGGGCGGGCGACCGAGCGCGACGGCCAGGGCGTCGGTCTCGGCGTGGCCGCCGTGGACCAGGACGAGAGGCGTGCCCGCCGCCGCCAGGGCGGCCACGTCGGCGCAGACGGCCGAGAGGTCCACGCCCTCGCCGCCGCCGACCTTCACGACCACTGGCGCCGCGCCCGCGGTCGCCGACCCCGCGGCCTCTGCCACCGGCGCCCCGGCCGGCGCGTCCCCGCGCCAGGGCGACTCGTCCCGTGCGTCCTGCAGGTGGGTCCCGGTCCGGCTCAAGGATGGAGGCCGGGGAACGTCAGACCCGCCCTCTCGGGCCGGCCGAGGGCCACGTTCAGCGCCTGCATGGCGTGTCCGGCCGTGCCCTTGACGAGGTTGTCCAGCGCCGCCATCACGACCAGGCGGCCGGTGTCCGGGTCGAGCTCGAGACCCACGTCGCAGAAGTTCGTACCGTCGAGTACCTTCGGGTCGGGCACGCGGTGGATGCCGCGCCGCGCCAGCACCAGGCGCACGAAGGGCTCGTCGCCGTAGCGCTCGCGGTACGCCGCCAGCACCTCGCGCTCGCTCACGCCGGCGCGCACGAACACGTGCGCCGTGACCAGCACGCCGCGCACCCTCTCGACGGCCGTGGCCGTCAGGTGGAGGCGCGGCGCGCCGGGCAGCTCCTGCTCGAGCTCGGCGAGGTGCCTGTGGCGGGTCGGCGCGTAGGTCCTGACCACGCCGGACCGCTCCGGGTGGTGCGTGGAGGCCCCGCCGACGCTGCCCGCCGCGCTGCTGCCGACCTTCGCCTCGACGACGCCGTCGCGCTCGGTGTCGAGGAGTCCGGCCTGGACGGCCGGCGCCAGGCCCAGCACCGCGGCGGTGGCGATGCAGCCCGCGCCGGCGATGCGCGTGGAGCCGGGCAGCTCGTCGCGGTGCAGCTCGGGGTTCGCGTAGGCGAAGGTGCCGAGGAGCTCCGGCCGCGGGTGGTCCTCCCCGTAGTGGCGCCTGTAGGCCTCCGGCGAGCGGAGGCGGAAGTCGGCGGAGAGGTCGACGAGGGCCGCGCCGGCGGCGTCGGCCAGGGCGTCCACCTGCCCGGCCAGGCGGCCGTGCGGCAGGGCGCTCACGACCACGTCCGCGCGCCGCAGGTCGTCGGGGCGCTCGAAGCGCAGTTCGGTCACGCCGCGCAGGTTCGGGTGGACCACGTGCACGGGCAGGCCGGCGTGCTCGCGGCTCGTCACCTGAGTCACCCGCAGGCCGGGGTGGCCGAGCGCGAGGCGCAGGAACTCGCCGCCGGCGTAGCCGGACGCGCCCACGATCGCGACGCTCGCGCTCACGCCGGTACCGGCGCGAGGGAGGCGGCGTACCTCACGACCTCGGCCGGGATGTCCACGCCGGTGGTGGCGATGGAGTTGCGGAACTCCATCGTGTGGTTCACCTCGAGGACCTGCAGGCCCGCCGCCGACTCGACGACGTCGACGGCGAGGACGCCGCCGCCCACGGCCTGGGCCGCGGCGAGCACGACCCGCGTCAGCTCGCCCGTCACGGGGCAGCCGCTGGCGACGCCCCCGCGGGCCGTGTTCGTGATCCAGTGCTCGGAGGTGCGGTAGATGGCAGCGATCACGCGGTCGCCGACGACGAAGGCGCGGATGTCGCGGCCCGGCTTCGTGACGAGCTCCTGGACGTAGTGCACCCTGTGCTCGGGGCCGCCGAGCACCTCCCTGTGCTCGAGCAGCGCCTCGGCGGCGGCGCGCGACTCGACGAGCGAGACCATGCGCCCCCACGAGCCAACTAGGGGCTTGAGCACCACGGGGAAGCCGAAGCGCTCGCACAGCTCCAGGGCGGCCTCGGCCGTGAACGCCACGCCGGTGCGCGGGGTGGGCACGCCCGACGCCACCAGGGCGGCCGACGTCGCCAGCTTGTCGCCGCACACCGCGATGACGCGGGAGCCGTTGACGGTGAGCGCCCCGCGCGCCTCCAGGCAGCGCGCCAGCGCCAGCGTGCGCCACTGGGACACGCACCGCAGCAGCACCACCGACCCCTCGCCGGGCAGGCCATCGGCCGCCGCGAGGTCGACCCCCAGCTCCGGCACGTAGAGCGGCGAGTGGCGCAAGCCGAGGGCCTCGCACGCCTCGAAGAGCAGCCGCTCCTCGGGACGAACCCTGTCGTACGCGATCACCAGCTCACCGCCCACGGCGGCTCACTCCCCCCAGTCCTCCGCCACCTCGGGAGCCGGTTCGAGACGCAGCGGGTCCAGGCCCACCACCTCCAGCTCGACGCCCTCGTCCGTCACGACGAGCTCGCCCAGCATCAGGTCTCTCGGGTCCAGCCTCACGCGCCCGTAGTCTGTCTCGAAGGTCTCCACCGCGCTCTCCTCCACCCTTCCCTCGCGCGCGTACGCGCGGCCACGGAGCGCCGCGGGCGCCAGGACGTATCGGGCCCGTAGCGCAGCCTCGCACCCCGGCTTTCGTTTCGAAAGTCTCGGGCCGCGCCCCGACCGGCCGGGCGCGAACGTGCGGCAGCTTAGGTCGGGCCGCGCCAGCCTGTCAAGGCCGCGCCTTCATGCGTCAGGAACGCTTACATCACGCTTCCAACGGCGTGAACCCGGCTGGCCTCGGGTTCGTAGGGACCGTCGCGGAGCGGCCGTCGTACCACCCGCGACCGAGCCTCCGCGCTTACGATTCGAAAGCCACCGGTGGCGCCACGAGGTCCTCGGTCCCGGCCACACGCGGGGCCCACCGGTAACCCGTGGCGCGGGAGCGGCGTCCCCGGGCGACTTCATGCGCTTCAGCCGAATCATATACAGTGTCGCACGGACCCGCATGGCGTGGCGCCTCGGGTCCGTTCCCGGCCCGAGCACGGACCTCGCCCCCGGCAGGGGTCTCGTGCTCGTCGGCGTTTAGGAGGACCGCAGTGCTGAAGGCCCGCAGGTTGGTGAAGGTGGGGGGACTCGCTCTCGCGCTGCTCTTCGCCGCGACGGCGACCGCGCAGCAGCACGGTGGGACGCTGCGCATCGCCTACACGTCGATAACGCAGCTAGACCCTTACAAGACCGCCGCGAACGACGAGATCAACGCCTCCTCGCTGATCTTCGACCCACTCTTCATCATCGGCAAGGAGGACTTCCAGCCCGTCCCCCACCTCGCCGAGTCGTGGGAGGCCGTGGACGACACGACCTGGGAGTTCCACCTCCGCCACGGCGTGATGTTCCAGGACGGCAACGAGGTGTTCCCCGAGGGCCAGTCGCGCGAGGTGACGGCCGACGACGTCGTCTACTCGGTCAACCGCTTCCTCGAGGTCTCGACGGCCTTCACCCTGGGCAACGTCACGGACGTCGAGGCCGTCGACGACTACACGGTGCGCATCTCCACGGCCGAGCCGGACCCCTTCCTCGTGACGGACGTGAACCGCCTGGCGCGCGTCGTCATCGTGCCGCACGAGGCCGTCGAGCAGCTCGGCGAGGAGGGCTTCGCCCGCCACCCCATAGGCTCCGGCCCGTTCGAGCTCACGTCGTTCACGCCCGACCAGAGCCTCACGTTCCAGCGGAACGAGGACTACTGGCTGGACACGAACCTCGACGCCGTCGAGTTCGTCTTCATCCCCGACCCCACGGTGCAGACGATCGCCGTCGAGGCCGGCGACGTCGACGTCGTCCCCTACCTCTTCAACATCGACTCCGTCGCCCAGCTCCAGGAGACGCCGGGCATCGAGCTCTACCCGCGCGGCGGCTCCTACCGCGGCCTGGGCTTCAACGTCACGACGCCGCCCTTCGACGAGTTCGAGGTGCGCGACGCGATCAGCAAGGCCATGGACATCGACGCGGCCGTCGCGTCCGTCGTCGAGCCGTTCGGTCACCGCGCCTACGGCCAGGTGCCCCCGTGGGTCGACTTCGAGCAGGACCCGTCCCTCGCGGACCTGTGGGAGTACGACCCGGAGGAGGCGCTGGAGATCCTGGCGAGCGTCGGCTTCACGCCCGGCCCCGACGGCGTGCTGCAGCGCGACGGACAGCCCCTCAGCTTCGCGATCAAGACGATCGCCGGCTCGCAGGTGCGGGTCCTGACGATCCTCGTCACGCAGCTCCAGCAGCTCGGCATCGACGCCACGCTGCAGCAGCAGGACACCGCGGTGTGGGCCGAGGACCTGCAGACCGGCAACGACACCGGCGTGTTCTTCGACTACAGCTTCGCCGGCACCACGGGCCTCTACTCCCTCTTCCACAGCAGCAACGCCGGCATGACGAACACCCACTTCTACGCGAACGACGAGGTGGACGCGCTGCTCGACGAGGCGAGCCGGACCGTCGACTTCACGGAGCGCAACCGCCTGTGGCTCGAGGCCCAGCGGCTGATCATGCAGGACCGCGCGGCGATACCGCTCTACTTCGAGTTCGGCTACTCCGTGGTGGGCGACAGGGTCCACGACTGGGTGGTGCCGTGGGGCGGCCTGCACCTGGTCTCGCTCGAGAACAACGTCTGGGTCGAGTAGTACCGGCACCGGGGCCGCCCCGCCTGCGGGCCGGGGCGGCCCCGCCCGGGCGCGCCTAGGATGCTCGCGTACGCAGTCCGCCGCCTGCTGGGGATGGTGCCCGTCCTCCTCGGCATCGCCTTCGTCACCTTCGCCCTGGTCTCCTTCGCCCCCGGCGACGCGATCCGCCTCATGCTCGGCTCGGAGAGCGTCAACGTCGCGAACGTCGAGAGGCTACGGCACGAGCTGGGCCTCGACCTGCCCTGGTACCAGCAGTTCTGGAACTACCTGGGCGGGGCGGTCAGGGGCGACCTGGGCACGTCGATCACCAGCCGCCAGCCCGTCGCCGACCAGATCCTCCAGCGCTTCCCGAACACGCTGGTGCTCACCGTCGCCAGCCTCGTCGTCGCCCTGCTCATAGCCGTGCCCCTGGGCGTGTTCGCCGCGTCCCGCCACAACAGGGCCGGCGACTACCTGGCGATGGGCTTCGCGATGGTCGGGGTGGCCATGCCGAACTTCTGGCTCGGCCTGATCCTCCTCATCGTCTTCGGCCTCGAGCTGAGGTGGCTGCCGATCCGCGGCATGGGCTCCCTCGCGAAGGGGGTGCTCGACTACGCCGGCCACCTCGTGCTGCCGGCCGTCACGCTCGGCACCTCGCTGGCGGCGATCCTCACGCGCCTCACGCGGAACACGATGCTCGACGTCCTCGGCGAGGACTACGTGAGGACCGCCCGCGCCAAGGGGGTGCGGCCGGGTCGCGTGCTGTTCAGGCACGCCCTGAGGAACGCGCTCCTGCCGGTGGTGACGGCGGCCGGCCTGCAGTTCGGCGCGCTCCTCGGCGGCGCGGTGATCATCGAGACGGTGTTCTCGTGGCCCGGGCTCGGCCTGTTGTCGATAAACGCGATACGGCAGCGCGACCTGCCGACGATGCAGGGGGCCGTGCTCGTGTTCGCTACCTGCTTCATGCTCGTGACGCTCCTCACCGACCTCCTCTACGCCGTGATCAACCCCCGCATCCGCTATGGCTGACGTGGCCGCCGCACCCGCCGCCGGCACCGGCCGCGGCCGGCGCGTCCTGCGGTCGTTCCTCCGCAACCGCCTCGCCGTCCTCGGCAGCGTCGTGCTCGTCGTCATGCTCGGCTCGGCCCTGTTCGCGCACGTGGTGGCGCCGTACGACCCGCTGACCCTCGACCTCCTGGACGCCTACGCGCCCCCCGGCTCGCCCGGGCACCTGCTGGGGACCGACAACTTCGGCCGCGACATCCTCTCCCGGCTGATCTACGGGTCGCGCATCTCGCTGGTCATCGGGGTCGTCGTGGTGTCCATAGCCGCGACGCTCGGCACCGTGCTCGGCCTCCTGGCCGGCTACCTCGGCGGCTGGTTCGACGAGCTCGTCATGCGGGCCGTCGAGATCTTCTACGCCTTCCCTTTCCTCGTGCTGGCCATCGCCGTGATCGCGGTGTTCGGGCCCAGCATCTTCAACGTCATGTGGGTCCTCGGCCTCGTCTCGTGGCCCATCTACGCGCGGCTGGTGAGGGCGCAGGTGCTGGCCCTCCACGACGTCGAGTACGTGGAGGCGGCGCGGGCCTCCGGCATGAGCCGCTGGCGCGTGATGTTCAGGCACGTCCTCCCCAACGTCCTCACGCCCGTGATCGTCACGGCGACGTTCGGGATCCCCGAGGCGATCCTCGCCAGCGCCGCCCTCGGCTTCCTCGGCCTCGGCGTGCAGCCGCCGACGCCAGAGTGGGGCGCGATGATCGCCGAGGGCAAGGACTTCATCCGCCGCGCCCCCAACCTCATCACCTGGCCCGGGCTGGCGATCATGGTCGTCGTGCTCGGCTTCAACTTCGTGGGCGACGGCCTGCGAGACGCACTCGACCCCAAGGGCAAGAAGGGCTGAGCATGACAGAGAGGCTCGAAGCCGCGCTCGCGCGCGTCCCCGACTACGACCGCTTCCACACGCTGGCGGAGATGACGGACCACGCCCGCGCCGTCGTCGACGCGCACCCCGACCTCGCCTCGCTACGGACCGTGGGCGCCTCCACCGAGGGCAGGCCCATCGAGATGGTGCGGATCGGAGACGGTCCGCAGCGGATGCTCCTCTATGCCCTGCCGCACCCGAACGAGCCGATCGGCGCGATGCTCGTCCAGTTCCTGCTGGACGAGCTGACCGCGAACGAGGAGCTCAGGCGCGGACGGTCCTGGTACCTGCTCCCCTGCGTGGACCCCGACGGCACCGTGCTGAACGAGGGCTGGTTCGGTGGGCCGTTCACGATCCGCGACTACGCGCGCCACTTCTACAGGCCCCGCAGCGTCGAGCAGGTCGAGTGGACCTTCCCCATCAGGTACAAGACCTTCGCCTTCGAGGACCCCATCCCGGAGACCCGGGCGCTGATGGCGGCCCTGGAGCAGGTGCGCCCCCACTTCGTCTACTCGCTGCACAACGCCGGGTTCGGCGGCGTCTACTACTACCTCAGCCACGACGCTCCCGCCGCCTACGGGGCCCTGCACGACGTCCCCCGGTCGCGCGGCCTGTTCATGTCGCTCGGCGAGCCCGAGATGCCGTGGGCCGTGGAGCTCCACCCCGCCGTCTACAGGAGCCCGCTGGTCACCGCGGCTTACGACCACTACGAGAGGTACGGGCCGCCGGGCAAGGACCCGGCCGAGCTCATCCAGGGAGGGGCCGGCAGCTTCGACTACCTGCGCTCCCTGGGCCTGGACGACACCTTCACGATCGTCACCGAGCTCCCCTACTTCCAGTCGCCGGTGATCCAGGACACGAGACCGTCCGGCATGACGAGGCGGGAGGTCGTGCTGGCGGGCGCGGACAGGACGGCGGAGATGGCCGTCGCGCTCAAGGGCGTCCTCGAGCGCGTGCGACCGCACGTCGACGAGGGTGAGAGGTTCTTCCGCACCGTCGCGTCCTTCGCGAGGTTCTACGACGCGCACGTCGAGACCACGCGGCGGTGGGCCGAGTCGGCCGAGGGCATGGACGAGCCCGCCACCGTGGCGCAGCGCGCCGACGAGCTCTACGTGGGCACCTTCTACAGGCTGCTGATCGCCAGCATGCTCAGGCGCTCCATCGAGGCGCACCTGCGGGCGGGCGAGAACGAGGCCCTGCGCGGGGCGCTGGCCGACCTCGAGACCCACCTCGACCGCTGGGCCACGGAGGTCGAGACGAACCTCGAGAGCTCGGCGATACCGATCAAGCGCCTCGTCGAGGTGCAGTACGGAGCGATGCTCGCGGTCCTGGCGACCGGCGTCGTGCCGGGCTCGGCGAGCTAGGACGGCGGGCGCGGAGGCGGAGACGCCCTCGCCGCACGCGGTGGCTGTGGTGTCGTCGGTGGGGTGTCATCGCCGGCCGCGGTCGCCAGGGTGCCGTCGCCGCTCGCCCTCTCCCCCGCGCCGCCTCAGCGCTCCTCGCCCCGGCGCCGCCTCAGCGCTCCTCGCCCCGGCGCCGCCTCAGCACCTCGCGGAGGTAGGCGACGGAGGCGGGCTCCACCTGGAACCGCAGGGGGATGACCTCGCAGGAGGGGTCCCAGCCCACCACGGAACCGAGGGCCGCCGGGCTGACGACCAGCGCCTCGGCGCTGCTCACCAGGCTCGGCGCCTCCGGGTCCTCCGCCACGGCCGTGGACGCCGGCTCCAGGCGCGTGTAGTCCCTGACCACGTCCACGAGGCGGCGCAGCGCACCGGCGTGGGCGGCGACGACGGCGACGCGCGCCCGCGGGCCGAGCCGCGCCAGGCGCACCAGGGTCTCGGTCGTCGGCACCACGTTCACCTTCACGACCTCGTGCTCCCCTCCCACCGCCGCCTCCACCTCCTCGAGCTGGAACGGCGTCGTGATGAGGAGCTGCCGGGCCGCGCCGAGCTCGCGCCTGTGCCGCGGCAGCTCCGTCGTCAGGAGCGGCAGGACGGGACGCTCCAGCAGGGCGCAGAGCCGTGCCGCGAGCTCCTCGGCCTCAGGCCTGCTGCGCTCGACGAACCACGTAGCCGGGCCCTCGCCGCGGAACCCCTCGGCCTCCGCCTCCGCGGTGAGCCTGACCCAGTCCTCGCGGGTGAGTCCCAGATGACGCGCCTGCAGCGCCAGGGCCTGCAGCCCGGCGCTCAGTTCCGCGAGCGCCCGCCGGGCGTGCGCCGGCCCGGGCACGTCGACCACGAACGTCCCGCTCCCCTGCACGGTCCTCAGCAGGCCCTCCTCGGCCAGCTCGCCGTAGACCCGGCTCACGGTGTTGGCGTGCACCCCGAACTCCCTGGCGGCGGACCGCACGCCAGGCAGCCGCGTGCCCACCGGGTAGACCCCGCTGCAGATGCGCTCGACGATCACCTGTCTCAGGCGTTGACCCTTGCCCGGGACGGCGGGACGCGCGGTGCCCGGTCCGGCCCCCCTACGCCCCATCGTCCGCCGGCCGCCGGCGCCGGGACGGTACCGCGGTCCCGTCTCCCACCACGACCCTCGGTACCGCTCCCTCCCCGCTTCGCCTAGGGGGCGTCCGGTAGTACCCCTCCCCTCCCCCGTTCGCCGCGGCGGCGTAGCGCGCCGCCGGTACCGCCGCTTCCCCGGTAGTCGACCCGGAGTACCGCATCTTCCCCCCTCCTCCATGCCGCACGAGAGTGCGGGCCCTACCGCTCGGCTCCGCTCTGGCCCCGACGGCCTCGTGGCGACGTCCGTCGCCCCGGCCGGGCCTCGCCTCCCCCGGCGCTGACCGCGGCCGCCGCACCGGTGTCCCGCCGGCCACGCTCGGCGACGCCCGCGCTCCGCACGGGGCGGCTCGGTACCGCGACTTCCCCACTTGCGACTCGCCGCGAGCGCGGCCACGCGCCCAACTGGCGTCGCAGACGTCCACTTGGGCCAGGCGCTGGACGGGCGCCATGGTACCTCACCTTCCCCACTTGCTCACGGCCCCCGTGCGCCGCGCGCGCCCGCGTGGGGTCAGGCGGAAACGCGACCCGCGCGCCTGGCGAGCGCGTCGCGTACCTCGCCGGCGTGGGCCTCCGGGTCCGTCACGAGCCAGGACTCGGCCACGGTCCCGTCGGGGTCGATGAGGTAGGTCACCCGCAGGATCCCCTCGAACCGCTCGCCGTCCGGCCGCACCTTCTCACCCCACGCCTCGTAGGCGTCGATGACGCGGCGGTCGACGTCCGCCAGCAGAGCGAAGTTCAGTGCGTACTTGGCGGCGAACTCCCTATGGCTCGCCTCGTCGTCCGCGGAGACGCCCAGCACGACCGCGTCGAGGTCGCCGAGCTCGGACATGGCGTCGCGGAACGCGCAGGCCTCCTTCGTGCACCCCGGCGTGTCGTCTTTCGGGTAGAAGTACAGCACGACCCACGAGCCGCGCTCGTCCGAGAGGCGATGGATGCGTCCGTCCTGATCAGGTAGAGCGAAGTCGGGAGCGGCGGATCCGACCCTCAGCATGTGAAGCCTCCTCGCGACCGGCGTCTGCCGGCCCTGCGACGACCACGATAGCCAGGTCCCCCGACGCCCGTCGTAGCGCCGCGGCGCCGCCACGCGGGCCGCCGGCTACTCGTCCTCCAGCTCGCTCTTCAGCTCCTCCAGCAGCGCGTTCACCCGTGCTAGACGCTCCGGCGCGAGCCGCACGAGACGCCGCTTGTTGAGAAGCCGCTTCGTGGTGGAGACGAGGCGCTGCGTCCTGTCCAGCGCCCCCGTGGGGCGGCGTTGCGCCAGCGCCTCCCGGCCGGCACGCAGCTCGGTGATGCGGCGCCTGATCTGGCTCAGCGACAGGTCCTCGGCGATCGCCACGTTCAGCAGCCTCTCCCTGTCGTCCGGGTCCTCGACGCGAGCGAGGGCCTGCGCCTTCGTGAACGCGAGCCTCCCCTCGCGCACGGCCGCGAGGAGGCTCTCCGGGAAGTCGAGTATGGGCAGCCGGTTGCTGACGAACGACGTCACGCTGAACCGCCCCAAGCGCTCGAACAGTGCCCTGACCGCCTCGCGCTCGTCGTCGCCCACCTTCCGCGACGTGATGCGCCCCCGCTCCTCGTTGTACAGCGCCTGGAGGAGCTGCACGACCTCCCGCCTGTCGACGCCCAGGTACAGCTCGAGCAGTCCCAGCACCGCCTCGGTCTCCTCAACGGCGTTGAGGTCCTCGCGCTGGAGGTTCTCGATGATCGCGATCTCGAGGGCTCCGCGGTCGTCGATGTCCACGACGACGGCAGGCACCTCGTCGAGCCCCGCCAGCGCGGCCGCCCGTGTTCGCCGCTCTCCGGCGACGAGCTCGAAACCGCCGCCCACACGGCGCACGATCACGGGCTCGAGTACGCCCTTGTCGCGGATGCTGGCGGCCAGCTCGACCAGGCCGTCCTCGGAGATGTGCTTGCGCGGCTGACGGCTGTTGTAGCGGATCGCCCGCAGCGGGACGGTCGTCGCGCCCTCGGCGGCGTCGGCGGGCTGAGCGATGCCGCCGAGGATCGCGTCGAACACGGCAGCCCTGTCGATCGGGCCTTTGCGCTTCGCCATCAGCGTCCCTCCACCGCGCGCAGCAGCTCCTCGGCCACGGCCCTGATCTCCGCGTCCGCCTCGCTGCCGGGGGCGTAGACCGGCACCGGCACGCCCGCGACCTGTGCGTCCGAGTAGTAGGCCGGCCTGCTCGCGAGCGGCGTCGAGACGGGTGCGATGTTCACGAGCTGCTTGCGGATCGCCTCGAGGCTCTCGCGGTCGTGCCGGGTGCGCCTGTCGTGCTGCGTGAGCACGAAGAGCGCCACGTCGAGGCCCGGCGCCGCCTTCCTGTACTCACGCACCATCCTTATCACCGTGCCCAACCCGTCCAGGCCCTTCCTGTTCGTTGGCAGCGGCACCACGACCCTGTCGGCGGCCACCACCGCCAGCGCGGAGAGCTGCCCGAGGCTCGGCGGTGGGTCGATGAGCACGTAGTCGTAGCCTTCGAGCTTCCGTATCGCCTCCCTCAGCCGCACGACGCCCATGAACACGTTCAGTATCTCGCGCTCGAGGATCGCCAGGTTCAGCTGGCTGGGGATCAGGTCCACGCCGTGCACCCGCTTCGGCGCGGGCAGCGCCAGCTCGGCGTCGGGCTCGTCCAGCTCGTCCTCTGCCGCCGCCATCACGCCCGGGTACACGGTCTCGGCGAGCTCGACGTCGTCGAGCCCCAGCCACTTCGTGAGGTTCGCTTGCGGGTCCAGGTCGATGAGCAGCACGCGGTGACCCAGCTCTCCCAGCACGAACCCCACGTCGCGCACGGTGCTCGTCTTCGCCACCCCGCCGGCGTGGTTGAAGAACGTCAGGACCTTCATGCCCGCCCCAGCGCGGCCGTCCCGGCTCCACACCCTCCGCCCGCGCCCCCGATGCATCCGGCACTCGGTCGCAGCGAGCTACCCTCGAGCTCGGTCATGCGCCGATGATACCCGTGCGTGCTCCCGGGCTCCCGCCCGCCTCGGCCCGCCGCCATAACGTTATGGCAACGAGTCCAGGCCTGCCCGCGACGGTGCCGCCCGTGAGCGCCGCGCCCGTCCCGGGCGCGCGCCGCCCTCGCCCCCTAGCGCCCGCCGCCCGCCGCCCGTCCCGGCGGCCGTGCGCGACCGGGACCCGCCCGGCGTGAGCGGGGCGACGCCCTCCGCGAGCTCATCGCCGCCCTCCACGGGCGATGCGATGGCGCGCCATACCGTTATGGCGCACGCACCGGTGGACGCGAGTACCCGTGGATTCCCACTTGGCATCTCGCCCGCGCGCCAACCCGGCGAACGCTGACGGCGCCGTCGCGGACGACGTCCCACCGCGTCGAGGGAGCTGGGCCGTGCGGAGCGCCAACGCCGGGCGCGCGAGGTCCGGCGGGCTGGACACGCATCTCCCACCCGCTTCCCAGGGCTCGGATCCCGACGCCTCGCCGGCGGCGCATCGCCCGCTCCCTACGCCCGCAGCGGCCCCTCTCCGCGGCCCCCGCGCGAGCCGCCTAGGGGTGCGGGCGACCCCCGGCTCGAGCGGGGAAGACCGGGTACCGCCGACGCCGGAGGGGAGGTCGATGGCGCCGGCGCCCACGGCAGCGCTGTGCCGGGGAAGACAGGGGACCCGGCGAACCAGCTGCGGCCGGTCCGCCGAGTGGTAGCGCCCGCGCCGTCGTTCCTGCAACGGCGCGCGCCACCGAGTGCGCGGGCGCCGCGACAGGGGCTGGCCGGTGGGGAAACTGGGGTACCGCCCGACAAGTGGGGAACGAGCGGTACCGACGACGGCCGCCGGGCGCGTCAGGCGCGGACGCGCCGGCGAGCTCGGCGCATGAGCGGCGGGGCGGGCGGGACCTCGGCCGTGTCCGCAGCGGTCCGCCGGGCCCGGGCCCGGCGCGGCGTGCCGGAGACAGGCGAGGATGGCTAGGGCGGGGAGGGCCAGAGCTCGGGCGATGGCTTCCCGGTGTCGGATCGACGGCAGCAACAGGCAGGGTTGCTGTCGTTTCTACAGGTTCTCATTCGGTTTACCGTTTAGGCATGCGCGTCCTCCCGTGCCCGACGGGGCAGATGGGCGTGATGGGGGAGAGGAGGGGTACCGAGCCGGTGAGGACGCGGTACCGACGCGGGGAACACGGGGGACCGCAGTGGGGAAGGGGCGGTACCGAGCGGGGAAGATGGGGCACCGAAACGGGGAACCTGGGGAACCAATAGACGGACTTCCCCGAAACGGGAAAGAAAGGGGAAACGTTGACGCGGCATCCCCGCTGCGGGTAGTGTGGCCCGAGCGCGCAGGCTCGGGAAGGGCGGTATGGACGCTTCGAGCTCCCCAGCGGCACCAGGCAGCGTGGTGGCCCCCGTCGAGGTGGCGCCGCTCGACGTCAAGGGACGGCGCCGGAACAGGGGCAGGGGCGCGGGGCGGGCCAAGGGGCCGAACGGCGGCACGCCGACGGGCGGCAGCAAGCTCTCGGTGACGCAGGCGAACCCCCTGGCGCTGAGCCGCCAGGAGATGGGCATCCTCAGCAAGCGCCTGCTCGTGCTGGCCCTCTCCGACGTCACGCGCGACGACTCCGACCTCGCGCCGATACGCATCACGGCCTGGGAGTTCGCGCAGCTGTTCAACATCAAGGGCAAGAGCATCTACTCGCGCATCGAGGAGTCGGCGCGCGAGCTCCTCGAGCAGACGGTGCAGATCAAGGAGCCGAACGGCGACTGGGTGATGTTCCAGTGGGTGTCGGAGGCGCGCTACGAGGGCGGCCAGGGGGGCAAGGGCCACATGGCCTGCATCGAGCTGAAGATCCACGACAAGCTCAAGCCCTACCTGCTGCAGCTCAGGCGCGACTTCAGCATCATCCCCACCGACCAGCTCCTCAGCTTCGAGAGCTTCAACAGCATGCGGCTGTTCGAGGTGCTGTACACGGCCAGCTACGCGGGGGAGAGGCCGCACCTGACGTTCGACGTCGACGACCTCAAGCTCCGCCTCGGCCTCGACGGCAAGTACGAGCGTTTCAAGGACTTCCGCTACGTCCTCGACAGGGCGCAGGAGGAGTTCCGGCGCTACACCTGCTTGACCTTCACCTACGAGGCGGCCAAGGTCGGGCGCAAGTACCAGCGCGTGTCGTTCCACATCACCAAGAACGACGTCTTCAAGCCGCGCATCAGGCTGCCGGCGAGCCTGGCCAAGCGCATACCGCGCCCGCAGGACAAGGAGCGGCTGCTCAAGGAGCTGCAGGCCCTCGACGCGCTGCGCGAGATCGGCTGGGCCCAGGACGCCGAGCGCACGGTGCAGAGGTTCGGGGCCGAGCGCGTGCTGCGCATCGTCGGCTACGCCCGCAAGCTGCAGGGCAGGGCGGAGGCGGCGGGCCGGCCCATCTACAACCTGCCCGGCTTCGTGAACAGCCTCCTCACGCAGGGCGTCGAGCCGCCGGAGGAGGAGCAGGCGCACGCCCAGTCGCCGTCGGCGCTGACGCGCGAGGAGGCGCGGGCGATCGCGGCCAGCATCCTCGACGGCTACCACCAAGCCCGGAAGCGCGTGGCGCAGACCGCCTGGGACGCGCTCACGCCCGACAACAGGGAGCTGGTCCACACGCTGATGCAGGCCACGCTGCACCGCTTCACGCTCGAGCGCATCGCCGCCGAGGGCTGGGGCGGACCGCTCTACGAGGCCAAGCGCCTCGACGTCATGGCCAGCCACGGCTTCGTCGCGTTCCCGCAGCACCTCAAGGACGTCGAGGGCTACGTGTCGACCCTCGACCTGCTCGCCGAGTACCCGGAGGGCGCGCGGGAGATGATACGCGCCGAGCTCGAGGAGGCAGGCTGAGATGTGCGGCCGCTACACGCTGTACACGCACGAGGACGACCTCGCCACGCTCTTCGAGGTCGAGACCTACCCGCTCACGCCGCGCTACAACATCGCCCCCACGCAGTCGGTGCCGGTGATAAGGCAGCGCCGCGACGGCCGGCGCGTGATGGAGGAGATGCGCTGGGGGCTCGTGCCGCACTGGGTCAAGGACCCCAAGGCCTTCAAGGCGAACCTCTTCAACGCGCGCAGCGAGAGCGCCGCCGAGAAGCCCGCGTTCCGCGACGCGATGAAGACGCACAGGTGCCTCCTGCCGGCCTCGGGCTTCTACGAGTGGCGGGCCGAGGAGGGCGGCAAGCAGCCGTACTACGTCTACAGGGCCGACGGCAGGCCCATGGCCTTCGCCGGCCTGTGGGCCGTGAACAGGGCCGGCGAGGAGCCGGTGGCCTCCTGCACGATCCTCACCACCGACGCGAACGAGGACATGAGGCCCCTGCACGACCGCATGCCCGTGATCCTCGAGCCGGACGAGTGGGTGCGGTGGCTCGACGTCGACGAGGTGGACCCTAGCGCCGTCGAGGACCTGCTCGACCGCGCCGAGGAGGGGGTGTTGCGCATGCACCCCGTGTCGCGGTCCGTGGGCAGCCCCCGGGTCGACGACCCCAGCCTGGTGCAGGCCGCGACCTGAGTCAAAGCGCCGCAGGAGGGGCGCCCGGAACGCCGTCCGGGACGAGTTCTTCCCGCGTATGTAGCCGAGGTCACACGCCTACCTCATTATCTTAGGTAGAATCCGTCTCATGAGCCCGCTCGGCCTGCTCGCCCTCCTCATCGGGGTCGTCACCTTCGGCGGCGGTGCCGTCGTGTTCCTCCACGACCTCCTCGAGGCACGTCTCGCCGGCGAGCCCGCCGGCGGCGAGGGTGGCGTGGCCCGCCGAGCCCGCCGGGCCCGGCGCCCGTGGCGAGCGCCGCCGGCCCCGGCGTCGCGGGGCCTCGTCGTCACGGTCAGGGCTGGCACGCTGCAGGCCCGCGGTGCCGAGGCCGGCGCCGGCAGGGGAGAGGCGGCCGGGGGCTAGCCCGCCCGACACCGCGTCGCCGGCCGTCGTCCCCGGGTTTAGGATTCGGTCCATGAGCACCGCGCCGGACGTGGCGCAGCGCATCGACGAGCTGCGCCGCGAGATCAACCGTCACAACTACCTCTATCACGTGGCCGACGAGCCGGCGATCTCGGACGAGGCCTACGACGCGCTCCTGGCGGAGCTCAGGGAGCTGGAGGAGGAGCACCCGGAGCTCGTCACCCCGGACTCGCCCACGCAGCGGGTCGGCGGGGCGCCCGTGTCAGGGTTCGCCACCGCCACCCACGCGCGGCCGATGCTGAGCCTCGACTCCAGCGCGAAGGAGGAGGACGTCAGGTCCTTCGACGCCAGGGTGAGGCGGGCCGCCGAGGCGCTGGGCGTGAGCGTGTCGTACTCGCTCGAGCCGAAGATCGACGGCCTGTCCGTCGAGCTGGTCTACGAGGAGGGCGTGCTGGAGCGCGCCGTCACGCGCGGCGACGGCGTGACGGGCGAGGTCGTCACCGCCGGCGTGCGCACGATCCGCAGCGTGCCGCTCAGGCTGCTCGACGGCTCGGGCTACCCGGAGAGCCTCGCCGTCCGCGGCGAGATCTACCTGCCCATCGACTCGTTCGACGACGTGAACGCCGAGCTCATCAACCAGGGCAAGCAGCCGTTCGCGAACCCCCGCAACGCCGCGGCCGGGACCGTCCGCCAGCTCGACGTGCGCCTCACCGCCAGCCGCCCGCTGAAGATCTACTGCTACGACGTGCTGGCCGGCCACGACGGCTACGCCACGCAGACCGAGCTGCTGGCCGCGCTGGCCCGCTGGGGCTTCCCGGTCAACCCGCTCAACGACGTGGCCGAGGACGTCGACGGCATCCTCGAGTACTTCCGCCGCATGGAGGCGCAGCGCGACGAGCTGCCCTACGAGATCGACGGCGTCGTGATCAAGCTCCAGGACCTCGCCGCCCGCGACCGCATCGGCTACACGGCCCACCACCCGCGCTGGGCCTACGCGCTGAAGTTCCAGCCCCGCAAGGAGGTCACGCAGGTCCTGAAGATCATGCCGAGCGTGGGGCGGACCGGCGTGGTCACGCCCATCGCCCTGCTCAGGCCCGTGAACATCGGCGGGGTGACCGTGAGCCGCGCGAACCTGCACAACGTCGAGGACGTGGTGCGCAAGGACATACGCGAGGGCGACCACGTGCGCGTGGAGCGGGCCGGCGACGTGATCCCGCAGGTCGTGGAGCGCGTGGACACGGGCGACGAGCGCGGCGCGCCTTTCTCGATGCCGAGCGAGTGCCCGAGCTGCGGCACGCCGCTGGTGCGGCAGGGCCCCTACACGGTCTGCCCGAACGCGCTCGAGTGCCCGGCCCAGCTCGTGGGCCGCATCACCCACTTCGCCAGCCGCGGGGGCCTCGACATCGAGGGCCTCGGCGAGCGCACCGCCCGGCTGTTCGTCGAGACCGGGCTGGTGCGGAGGCTGCCGCAGCTCTTCGACGTCACCGTCGAGGACGTCGAGGCGCTGGACGGGTTCGCCGAGGTGTCGGCCCGCAAGCTCGTCGACGCGATCCAGGGCGCGCGTGAGCCCGAGCTGGCCCGCTTCCTCTACGCCCTCGGCATCCCCGAGGTGGGCGCGGCCGTCGCCCGCACGCTCGCGCGTCGGTTCGAGACGTTCGAGCGCGTGCGCTCCGCCACCGTCGAGGAACTGGTGGAGGTCGACGGTATCGGGGAGGTGATGGCGCGCCAGATCCGCGGCTACTTCGAGGAGCCGCACAACGCCGAGGCGCTCGACGAGCTCACGGCGCCCGGGCGCGTGGCCCCGCGGGCCGACACCAGCGGACGCGCGTCCGTCGGCGGCTCCGCGGCGGCGTTCGCCGGCAAGACCTTCGTCTTCACGGGCAGCCTCGAGGTCTTCAGCCGCGAGGAGGCGGCCGAGGTCGTGAGGGCTCTGGGCGGCAAGGCCTCCGGCTCGGTCAGCGCCAAGACCGACTACCTCGTGGCCGGGGAGGGCGGCGGCTCGAAGCTGGAGAAGGCGCGGCAGCTAGGGGTCACGGTGGTCGACGAGGCGGGCTTCCTCGCCATGTTGCGGGAGGCCGGCGTGGAGCCGCGCGCGCCGGCGGCATGAGCAACGCCGAGATCGCCAGGCACCTGCGGCGGCTCGCCGACCTCTCCGAGCTCGACGGCGACAACCCGTTCCGCGTCAGGGCGTACCGCAACGCGGCCGACGCGATAGGCGACCTCGAGACGCCCGTCGAGGACCTGCTGGCGCAGGGCGCCGACCTGACGCAGGTCAAGGGCGTAGGCAAGGAGATCGCCGAGAAGGTCAGGACGCTGGTCCAGACCGGAGTGATGCCGCAGCTCGCGGCGCTGGAGCAGCGCGTGCCGGTGGGCCTGCTGGAGGTCGTGAAGGTCAAGGGCGTGGGCCCGAAGCAGGCCGCGGCCCTGTGGCAGGCCCTGGGCGTCACGAGCGTGGACGAGCTCGAGGCGGCGGCCAAGGGGGGGCGCATCGCCGAGCTGCCGGGGTTCGGCGCGAAGAAGGCCGCGAACATCCTGCGCGGGATCGAGAGCTACAGGCGCAACACGGGCCGCGTGCCGCTCGGCCAGGTCGACGCCGTGCTGCAGCCGCTGCTCGACCGGCTGAGGGCGGTCCCCGGGCTGCGGCGCCTCGAGGTCGCCGGGTCGTACCGGCGGCGTCAGGAGACCGTGGGCGACGTGGACGTGGTAGCCGTGGCCGACGACCCGGCCGCGCTCTCCGACGCCCTCGCCTCGTACGACGAGGTCGCCGCGGTGCTCGGCAAGGGGGAGACGAAGACCAGCGTGGAGCTCGCCAGCGGCCTCCAGGTGGACCTGCGCGTGGTGGACGAGGACAAGTTCGGCGGGGCGCTGCTCTACTTCACGGGCTCGAAGGAGCACAACGTCGAGCTCAGGCAGCGCGCCCTCGAGCGCGGCTGGCACCTCAACGACTACGGCCTGTTCGAGGGCGGCGAGCCGGGTCGGGAGCGCAGGGGCGGCAGGCTGCTGGCCAGCCGCACCGAGGAGGAGATCTACGCGCGGCTCGGCATGGCGTTCGTACCGCCGGAGCTCAGGCAGGGCAGGGGTGAGGTGGAGGCCGCGGCGGAGGGCAGGCTGCCCCAGCTCATCGAGCCGGGCGACGTCCGCGGCGACCTCCACATGCACACGACCTGGTCGGACGGGCGCGACAGCCTGACCGCGATGGTCGACGCCTGCGCCGGCCTAGGCTACGAGTACATCGCCATCACCGACCACAGCGGCTCGCTGGCGCTGCAGGGCGGGCTCGACGACGAGAAGCTCGCGCGCCAGCACGAGGAGCTGGCCGAGGTCATGGCGAACCGCGGCGACCTGCGCGTGCTGCGCGGCATGGAGGTGGACGTCCTCAAGGACGGCAGCCTCGACGTCACCGATGAGCAGCTGGCGCACCTCGACGTCGTGCTCGTCAGCGTCCACAGCTTCTTCGAGCTGCCGCAGGCGCAGCAGACGGAGCGCGTCGTGAGGGCCCTCCTGCACCCGCGGGTGAACGTCTACGCCCACCCCCTCGGCAGGCAGCTCGGCCAGCGCGACCCCATCGCGATCGACCTGGACGCCGTGTTCGAGGCCTGCCGCGAGAACCGCGTCGCGGTGGAGCACAACGCCTCCTACCGCCGCCTCGACCTGCCCGACGTGCAACTGCGTGCGGCCGCCCAGGCGGGGGTGAAGGTGTTCATAGGCACGGACGCCCACAGCGTGAAGGGCCTCGCCGCCATGTCCTTGGGCGTCTCGCAGGCGCGGCGCGCGTGGCTTACCGCCGCGGACGTCGTCAACGCGTGGCCGCTCGAGGACGTTCTCGCGTTCATCGCGAAGCGATGAGGCGCCCCGCGGATGCTCCCGATCGGCCGGCCGGGCGCGCCCGGGGCCGCCTGGCGGCGGGGCTGGCGCTCGCGGGCCTGGTGCTGGGGCTGACCCTCGGCGCGGCCCCCCTCGGCGCCGGGGGCCTGCGGCCGCTGGCGACGCTCGACACGACCGTGGGCATGGCCGTCTACGAGGCGAACTGCGCGGCCTGCCACGGCTTCCTCGGCGAGGGCCTGCGGACGGCCGTGCCGCCCCTCGCCGGCAACGTGCCACGGCTCGTGGCCGCCGAGGGCGGGCGCGACTACCTGGTGCGCGTGCTGCTCCACGGCCTCAGCGGCACCGTGGAGGTCGACGGCGAGGACTACGACGGGGTCATGCCGGGCTGGGCCTACCTCGGCGAGCAGCAGGTCGCGGACGTGCTGAACCACGTCGCCACGGCCTGGGGCAACGCCGCCCTGCTGCCGCCCGACGCCGTCGAGTTCACGGCGCTGGAGGTGGGCCTGGCGCGCGCCGTCCCGACGGACCAGGCCGCGCTGCTGGCGACGCGCCGAGCGCTCGCGCGAGCGAGCGAGCAATAACGCAATGGCGCGTGGGCGGCCGGTCGCGCGGCGGCGCCGCAGCGGCGCGCCGGGCGCGGCGGCCGGGACCGGGCGTCCTCAGAAGGGTCCGGGACCCAGTCCGTAGGTCGCGACGTCGAGCTCGAACGCGAGACCCTGCCAAGCGTGGTCCCCGGCGTCCCACAGCTCCCTGTTGCGGGACGCGACGCGCCGGAAGGCGCGCGCGGCCTCGACGTCGTCGAGCCCCGACGTGTCGAGCCCCAGGTGCTCGGCGAACAGGGCGACCCTGAAGGCGCGCACGTCCGCGGGCGAGAACAGGGACACGTTCATCTCGCCGTTGCCCAGCAGCGAGTAGCGGTGTAGGTTCGCCGAGCCCACCGTGGCCCACGCGTCGTCGACGAGCATCAGCTTCGAGTGCACGTAGACGGGCGTGCGGCGTCCGTCCGGCCCTAGGCCCGCGATGCCGCACAGCGCGAAGCCCTCGTGGCGGCCGAGCGCGGCGCGACGGGCGTGGAAGGCCCGCCGCTCTGGGGACCCGTACGCCGCCGGCGACAGCCCGGGCACCGCCGGCATGAGCATGGTGACGGCCACGCCCCGGGAGAGCGCGTCGTGCAGCGCCTCGACGACCCCGTCCACCTCCAGGTACTGGTTCTCGAGGTAGATCGTCCTGCGGGCGGCGCGGATCGCTAGCAGGTACTGGTCGAGGACCGTCGTCTCGCCGGCGGCGACGTCGTACGGCCGGCCCCCGACCGCGGCGTGCCCGTCGCGGTAGCGTCCGGCATGGGTCGTGCGCTGCACCTGCACGACCACCGAGCCCGCCGGGGGCGGCGCGTCCGCGGGGAACCGGAGGTCGCGTGGCTCGGGCTCGCCCCAGGCCCCGCCCGGGACGTGGCGCTCGCTGGCCTCGTTCCAGCGCTGCACGAAGTTGTGCTCCACGTCGGCCACGGCGGGGCCCCTGAGCTCGAGGTAGGCGTCGTGGTTCTGGCCGCCGGCGGGGTGTCCCGGGTCCGCCAGGGAGTGCGGGTTGAGGTTGATGCCGCCCACGAAGGCCACGGCGTCCGGCTCGCCGGCGTCGATCAGCCACGCCTTCTGGTGCTGGCAGAAGCCGGGGTGGGCCCGGTCCCAGCGCACGCCCAGCGGCGCCCCCAGGGCCTCGAGCTGACCCATGTGCTCGGGCGCTCCCCAGAACGCGTTGCGCCGTAGGGTCGCCGTCTCGTCGTCCGGACGCCAGAACACCAGGCGGACGTCGACGCCGCGCCGGGCGGCCCCCGCGAGGACCTCCAGCGCCGGTCCGCGGCCGTCCGGCATGAGGAACCCCGGCCACATGAAGGTGACCGTGGCCCAGACGCTGCGGCGCGCGCCCTCGATGGCCTCGCAGAGGCGACGGAAGGCCGGGTTGCCGTCCACCAGCAGACCGACCGCGTTGCCGCCGCGCACGGGGTAGCTGCCCGTGCTCGCGAAGGGGTGCTCCACGCCCAACGCTCGTCCGCCGCCGCTACAGCAGCCGGAAGGCCGCGGCCGCCACGACGGTGGGGAGCAGGGCCGCGAGGAGCAGCCCGAGAGGGCTCACGGCCTCGTCGTCGAAGTAGCGCCTGAGGATCGAGAGGCCGGCGGGGTTGGGCGCGTTGGCGATGACGGTGAGGCCGCCGCCCGTGACCGCGCCGGCGACGAGCGCGTACTTGAAGCCTTCGCTGAGGCCGGGGACCAGGGACCCCAGGTAGGTGAGGGCGGCGTTGTCGGTGACGGCGGTGAGGCCAGCGGCGCCGAAGAAGACCTGGCCGCTCGTCATGCGGGTGAGCAGGTCCTGCAGCCACCACTCCTGCAGCCCGCCCAGCGTGACGAGCCCGGCCAGGAAGAACGCCACCAGCAGGCCCTCGCGGAGGATCAGCCGGTCCTGGTGGCGCTCGTACGCCCTGGCCACGCCGAGGAAGAGCAGGAAGATGCCCATGAACACGGCGGGATGGTGCGCGAACACGACGAGGCCCACGAGGAACGCGACGTGCACGGCGACGAGCGGCAGGGGCACGCGCCGCTCCAGCGGACCCGTGGCCGGCTCGAAGCGCGCCAGCTCCCGGCGGAAGAGCAGCGTCGCGGCGAGGCCGTTCACCACCACGGCGAGGGCCGCCTTCCAGCCGAAGTGCGTGGCCATGAACCCGAGGTCCCAGCCCCAGGTGCCGGCGACCATGAGCACGGGCGGCGCCGCGAAGTTCGTGAGGACCCCGCCTATCGACACGTTGACGAACAGCACGCCGAGCGTCGCGTACTTCAGGCGGTTCGAGATGCCGCGCGCGAACAAGCTGGTCGCCAGCACCATCGCGGCCAGCGTCATCGCCGCGGGCTCGGTGATGAAGGAGCCCAGCAGGGGGACGAAGGTCAGCGCGACGAGGTACGTGCCCATGCTGCCGGGGAGCCGGAGCGCGCGCGCCAGCAGGCGCACCGCGGCCATCGCCGTCTGCAGGATCGGCCTGGTGCCCGCGATCACCATGATCGCGAAGACGAACATCGGCTCCGTGTAGTCGCGCGCGTCGACGTACGAGGTCGCGGCCTCCGTGCCCTCGGCCAACGCGATGGCCACCACGAGGACCATGGCCCAGAAGCCGAACACGACCTCGACCTCGCCGAGGAGGTGCCAGACGCCGGCGTGACGAGGGTGCGACTCCTCGAGCCGCGCGAAGATGCTGGTCGAGAAGGTGTGGACCAGCGCGACGCCGAAGAGGACCGCCGCGACGATCTCGATGGGTGCGGGTGTCAAGCGGCCTGGCCCTCCATGCGAGGGCACACAGTATCAGATGCCGCGCCGGGGCTGGCGGAGCCGACAGTCGCTCCGCCGGCGCGTCTCCTCAGAGACGCTCGCAGCCCGGCGGCGGGGCCTCGGGCAGGCGCGGGGAGTAGCGCAGGCGGGCGTCCACCCTGAGGAAGGGGAGGGGAGGGCGCCGCGAGTAGACGTGGGCGGCGAGCCACTCGAGCTCCTCCTGGTGGCGCTCGGCGGGGACGTCGCACCACCACACCTTGGCCTGCGAGTTCCACCGGTAGTAGCGGGCCTTGAGGTCGTCCTTCTTGTCGAAGGGGCTGCCCTCGGCCCACAGGCGCACCGTCTCGCGGGAGGAGCGCCCGAGCAGGTCGGCGAGGGCCGTGGGCCCGCCGTCGAAGAGCGCGTCGCCGAGGAGCCTCACGCCCACGTGGCAGTCGTAGATGGCCCTGTGGGCCTGGTAGAAGAAGCCCTTCGCGATCGCCAGGTTCTCCAGCTTGCGGCTGCCGAAGCCGCCCGCCGCCCAGTCGACGTCGTTGACCGAGCAGGCCCAGGCGAGGTCACGGAAGACGGGGAAGCGCGCCTCGGCGAAGGGCCTGTCGAAGGCGGCGTTGTGGGCGACGACGATGTCGGCGTCCGCAACGAGGCCCGTGACCTCCCCGTCGTCGATCCTGTGGCCGCGGACCATGTCGTCGGTGATGCCGGTGAGCGCCACGATCTCGGCGGGGATGGCGCGGCCCGGGTCCTCGAAGGCGTCGAACACCCGACTGACGCGCGCTACGCGCCCCGCCTCGTCGTAGCGGAACTCGAGCAGCGCCAGCTCGATGATCCTGTCGCTCGCCGACCGGCCCGTGGTCTCGACGTCGAGGTAGACGCCCTTGCGCAGGCCCGCGGCCTCCTGTGGCTCGGGAGGGCCGTCCACCCGCTCCTCGAAGCGGCGGAGCACCCGGTACCGGCCCGACTCCTCCAGGCGCCTGGCGAGCTCCTCGAGCTCGTCGACGGAGGTGCCAGCGCCGGCCCTCGCCCGCCTGCCCGCCGGGGTGCGGTCCGCAGCGGCCTCGCCGGCGGGGCGTGGCGGGGCGCCGCGAGCGGAGCCCCTGCTGGACGTCCCTTCGGTCGCCCCGCGCCGCTGGGCAGGGAAGAGCGGCCGGTCTCGGTCCGGCTCGCCGCCGAGGTCGAAGAGGCCTGGCTGGTCGTTGACTGGGGTCACCCTCGGGCGTCAGGGTAGCACCGATGTCACGCCGCCCGTCCCGACCGTCGGCTCCGGCCGAGGCCGCGGGCCGGGCCGGACACCGGGCGCCGCGCGCGAGCGTGCTGGACGGTCGAGCGTGTGGCATGCCCCTCATGTAGAGGTCGGAGGCTGGTGAAACAATGGCACTCGCGCCGTGTGCCGTTCCCCCCCAACGGCACACGGCGCCATCACATAGGTCAAGTTCAGGCCCACGCCGTTGGGCCAGAAATCGTTATACGAGTGCGTATTGTCCAGCCAATTGTCAACGAGATGCCAAATATACGCGCACACCTTGCGGCCAGGTGGCTGCGGAGCGTCGCGCTGTCACTCGCCTTGTCGCTGGGCGTCGCCTGTGCGCGCGACAGCCTCATGGCCTCCGCCTACGGACCCGTGGTCGTGGACCTGCTGGGGGCCTTCGGGGCGGAGGAGACCCTGTGCCCGCTGGCCACCTACCAGCACGACCTCTGCTTCGAGGTCGAGCCGGCAGGCGCGGCCTGGCTCGCCGGGCGGCTGGCCGAGGTCGTGGACGGCTACGCCTCGGCCGGCCTGCGCAGCGGCGACTGGCGCTCGGCCAACGGGGTCTGGTCGGTGACGCTGAGCTTCGGCGGCGCGTACGGCTGGGTGGAGCTCTACCTCACCGAGGTCGGCCAGGGGTCGGTGCGGGGCACGTTCGTGTTCCACGAGCCGCGCTGAGCGGCGCCGCGCGCCGCGGCGTGAGGCCGTCGTACCGACCTGTACGTCGGCCCGCACCCTGCCGATCGGCCCGCTGCCGACGTGACGTTCCCGCTCGCGGCGCCTTCCTCGGCGCTCCGGACCGCTGGGGCCCGGGCCGAGCCGAGACGCGCATAAAGTGGTCACCCGGCACATTGCGGCGGGCGACCTCCGACCTGCCCGATGTCGACGTGGCAATCTGGACAGCAGCCCCGTAGTATGTGGCAAAGTGTACGGAAGCCAAGCGGGGGCGTTGCATAACGCCGGATCATGGGGCGGGCGGTGACCGAATTGTCTACACATACCTTCGAGCTGGACCTCACCAGCGTTTGCGTCAGCAGCGGCACGCTTCAGCTGCCTCTCAAGATGCAGCAGTTCTTCACCCCCGGGCGCGTGCCCGCCGTGGTCGACGGCCAGGCCCTGGAGCTCGAGTTCCACGCGCCACGCCGCCTCGCCGGCCTGCGGGAGCACTTCGCCGAGCGCGGCCTGCGGAGCAACGACCGCGTGCGCTTCGAGCTCGAGGCCGAGGGCGGCCACGTCGTGGGCCTGCGGCTCACGTGCGTGCGGCGCGAGAGGCCCAAGGCCCCTGAAGGGCCGGCGGCCGGTGAGCAGGTGAAGGCCGCGCACGTGAGGCCGGTCGGCGGCTCCTGGGAGAGCGGAGGAGGGGTCAGGGTCGTCACCAAGGTGCGGATCCCCGGGCTGTCGGCGTCGCCTGGACCCGCCGAGCTGGTGGCGGCGTCCGAGCCGGCCACCGAGGTCGACCCGGGCGGCGCCGCCGTGAGCTCCTCGCACGCCGCGGCCCGCGAAGGCCGGTCCGCGGTCCAGGAGCAGGAGGTGTTCGACGACGGCATCACCACGGTGAGGGCGGTGCGGCGACGCCCCGCCGCCTCCGAGGCCAGCCGGACAGCGCCGGTGGAGGAGCGCCCCGTGCCGGCGGCGACCGGCGGGCCCGCGCAGGACCAAGTGGTCCGACCAATCGTCGGGTCGACGGCGTTCCAAGCCCGGGTGGCCCGGCCGAACCCGCCGCTGCAGCTCTCGGACCTCATCGCCCCGCCCATCGACGACGTCGGCGGCGACGCTGCCTCGCGCCGCTCCCGGCGCTGGGTGCTGCCGCCACGCCTGCGCGCGGCCGGCCAGACGGCGCAGAGACAGCCCCACACCAGTGGACCGTCGCGGGGCAGGGAAGAGCCGGTCGTCGCGGACCGCGAGTCGCCCGGCGGCGAGGGGCGCGAGCACTCGCCGCGGCGGCAGGAGGCCAGGGATGCTACCGACGAGCGCGGAGGTGAGCCGCATCCCCGCGCGCCTCGTGCCGAGGCGGCGCGGAACGCTCGGCCCGAGGGCGTCGTCGAGGCGCGCGAGCTCATAGGCGCCGTCGTGCAGCAGGCCCCCGTCGCGGGTCCCACGGCGCGCGCCACTCCTGCGGACGGCGGTAACGGGGACGCGAACGTCAACCCGTTCAGGGCCGCGCTGGGCTACGCGGACGTGTCGCGTCGCTCGCAGCAGCAGGCGCCGGCCGGGCCGCGGCGCGACCCGGTCGAGCCCGCCGGCGTGACGCCGGCGCCGGTCCCCGACGCCGCCGACCCGCGGGGCCGCGACCAGGACCTGGGACACACGCTGCTCATCGACGACGCCGACTTCGGCGGCGAGTACCTCGACCAGGGCGAGGAGAGCCGGCGTGCGGTCGAGGCGGCGCCGGGCAGCCTGGAGGGCGACGTCGCCCTGGTGAGGCAGTACCTGAGCAGCCCCGGCACGCCGGCGATCGTGAGGTCGGAGGCCGTGGGCGAGCTGTTGGGGATCGGCGACGCGCGCGCCGAACGCGCTCTCGAGCGCATCTCCGAGGAGCCCGAGAGCGTCAGCCGCATCAGGCGCGGGGCCTACATGGTGAGGCGCCGCCCCGACTGACGGGACGCGAACGCGAGCCCAGCCAGTAAGGCAGGACCAGGCTAGGGACGCGCCCCGGCGCGCCTGAGGGAGCGCAGGTGCAGGGTCATGGCGTCCCGCGCCGCGTCGGCGTCACCGACCGCCACCGCGGCGGAGATGGCGGCGTGCTGAGCGGAGTGGAGCGGGTCGGGCAGCGCCGGCGCCGCGCCCACGGCCACGAGCGCGGCCACGAGCGTGCCGGCGAGTTCGTTCCCTGACGCCGCTGCCAGGGAGCGGTGGAACCGTGCCTCGTCCCCGTCGTCCGGCACGTGGGCGCGGCGCCTGGCCGCGGCCGCCGCGAGAGGGGGCTCGATGAGGGCCCGCAGCTCTAGGGCCCACGGCGCCACGTCGGTCCCGGCTCCGGCCGCGGACAGTAGCAGGCCGAGCTGCTTGGCGGGGTCGGGGCGCCGCACGACGATCCCCGAACCGTGCCTGACCTCGACGAGGCCCAACAGCTCGAGCCGCGCTATCGCGGCCCGCAGCGTCGAGCGCGAGACGCCGAGTCTCGCGGCGAAGGACCGCTCGGGCGGCAGGCGCGTGCCGTCCGGCGCCGCGGTGACGAAGGCGACCACGGCGTCCCAGGCCTGCTCGGCGGCCGTGACCCTGTGGGACCCCTCGGTCGGTCCGCCTCCGGGGGACATTAGCGGGGAGGGAATTGGTCCAACCACAGGGCGAGTCTAGCCGTCTCGCGCGTCCCGTTCAACGCACCTGGGAGCGGCACGGGGCCGCCCACGCACGGCCGCGGCGCTGTATATGCGTCTCGCGGACGTGGGAGGGCGCAACGGGGGTTGATGTCGCCGCGCGTGCATATGCGTACTTAGCCTATACATATTGATAATGCGAATTCTCAAATGACGGAGACCGCCATGCCGTTCCTCTCCGCACCGCCCCCCGCCAGCGGCTGGCCAGGCGACACCCGAGGCGCCCGAGCTTCGTCGGGGAGGGCCAGGTGACGGCTGTCGGGGCGCCCGAGCCGGGGTGCTAGCCTCGACGGGGTGATCGGCGTCCTGTGGACGGCTCACGCGGTCGGGTGGCGCACACGTCGCGCCGATGGTCGCCGCGGCGTGCCGCCGAGGGGCTCCCTGGGCCGCGTGGCGCGCTGAGCGCCGCGACCGGACATGGCGAGAGGGGCAGCGGGACCGCGCCCGCGACCGACTCGGCGCCGCGGTCGCCTCGGGGAGGCTGAGGGCCGGGGTCTCCCCTGGTCCTCTTGGAACATAAGCAGTATTATGTTCTCGTCCCGATACCTCGTCCGGATCGGACTCCTTGGACTCAGGAGGGTCTAGTGCTCTACGGCAGATCGCTCATAGCCCCGGGTGCAACCGTGTTCTACGCGTACGCGAAGGGCTCGGACGAGTACCTGTTCGTACCCCAGGAACACGCCCAGCACCTGTCCGACGTCCACAGGGCGCTTCTTTTGTCGCGCACCTGGGGCGAGTTCTGGGCGACACTGCCCGCGTCGGAAGCGATGAGGCTGAAGGCTTCGCTCGCGGAGTGGGCCGCTGGGGAGGAGCCGGAGGACGCGCAGCGCTTCAGGCCGAGAGACGAGGACCCGTTCGACCCCCGTGTCCTGCCGGGCGTGGAGGATGGCGACTATCCCGAGCAGCCGAGCTGGTTGGCCCTCGACTGGTTCCCGCGCGGGCTGATCCAAGACCTGGCAGGCGTGACAGGCGGTCCCGGGAGCGGGCTGTTCCTACGAGTCGAGGGGGACGGCGGGCCGCTGCCGGGCGTCGAGGAGACGTTCGCCAGGCATGGCTACAGGCTCGTGTGGGACGAGGAGCGCGTACTGAAGGCCAGCGGTTGGTGGTGGGACGCGGTCAGCCTGGGGAGGCGACCTGGATGAGGTCGAGAGCGCCGGAGCTCGCGCGCTGGTCGCCGGAGGCGGAGCTCGCCCAGGTCGACAGGCTCATAGGTTCCAGCGAGGCCGAGCGTCGGCGTTTCGCCGCGAGGGCCGTGAGCGAGCGCGACCACGAGGCGCTGTGGCTGGTGACCCGCGCGTACCTGGAGGCCCAGCAGCGGTCCGCCAACACGATCAGCTCGTACCGCAAGGGCGTGACGGTGCTGCTCGAGGCCTGGCGCGGCGTCGACCTGCTGAGGCCCACCAGGGCCGACGCCGAGGCCTACGTGAGGCGCCTGCGCGACCCACGGCGCGAGGCCGACCCGGAGGACCGCGGCGCCGAGGCCCAGCGGCGCCTGGGCAAGCGCCCCGTGAAGCCGCTATCCCCCGCCTCGGTGCGGCAGCGCGTGGCCGCGGCCCGGGCCCTCTACGAGGCCCTCAGGTGGACCGGCGTGACCAGCGCCGACCCTTTCGACGAGGTGCCGCTGCCGAAGCTCACCGAGAAGCCCGTCGAGAGGGCGAAGGCGAAGGCCTACACCCTCGAGGAGCTCGAGTGGATGGCGTCGGTGTGTCGCGACTGGGACGACAGGCTGATCCTGCTGCTGGGAGCTCACGCCGGGCTCCGCGTCTCGGAGATGCTCGCCCTCACCTGGGACGACGTCGACCTACGCGCCGGACGCCTGACCGTGCGCTTCGGCAAGGGCGGCAAGACCGCGTCGGTGACGATGAGCGAGGAGCTGAGGCGCAACCTGCTGGCGCGGTCGCAGGACCTGCCGGCGCGCACCCCGGGAGAGGGCGCGCCGTTCGTGCTCGAGACGCGCTCGCGCTCGCGGGTCTACACGCGCCTGGAGGAGCTGTGGGAGCTGGCGTTCACGGCGCGTGGCCTGCCGCCGGAGCGCTTCACGAAGGGCGTGCATGGCCTGCGGCACTTCGCCGGCGTCTACTACGCCAGCCAGACGAGCGACCTGCGCAAGGTGCGCGACCACCTGAGGCACGCCAGCATGAGCAGCACCGAGATCTACATGGCGGCGGCGCAGGACACCGACGAGGTCAAGGACTGGAGCCTCGGGCTCGACGAGCCGTGAGCGCCGCGCGCTAGGCTAGCAGCATCGAAGAACCGGGCGAAGCGACGCGCCGGCTGGCACCAGGCAAAGTCGGCATCTTGCTGCCCGACGATCGGGGGGACTCATGCGTAAGGTCTTGACCGGGGCGCTGGTTCTGGTGGGCATCGGTGTCGCCTACTTGGCGTGGGGAGCGTTCTCGGATGACGCGGGCCGGCCTGCGCCAGCTAGGGCACTCGCGGTCGCCCCCGACGGCGGAGTTCCTCCAGCACCTTATCGGGTCGTGTCCACAAAGGACGACAGCGCCAAGGCGCTCGGTGACCGGCCCTTGTCCAGCTACTCGCTCGCCGAGATCGAAGCGTTGCCGCTGGTCCGGCGGGTGGTCGTCAACGCCGTCCTTGCCGGGGGAATCACCCAGGAACAGGTGGAACCTACCCTCGACGCCATCATCAGCCAGTTCCGGGACTCCGACAGGGACCTGGACGAGGTAGTTGTGTTCCTCAACAGCGAGGAGGGACGGGTGGGCCAAGGCTTCGATATCGGCAGGGCTGTCTGGGCGTTCGGCGGGAACCTAGGGAACGCCACGGCAGCCATCGCCGAGAACAATCTGCGTGCCGGCTACTCCACTACCTACGACATACAGCCGGACGTCGAGACCTACCTCGCCAACCGCAACAGCACCGATGAGATGTTCGGCCTCACGGTGGAGCAGCGCCGCCAGTACTTCCGTGAGGTCGGCCAGGCCGGCATCCGCTCCTACAGGGACGCTGACGCGCGGATCGACCCAAATACCAACCTTGAGGCGAACATGCGCCTCAGTGGTGAGCTCTACGGGCAGTACGTCGCGGAGATCCGCGAGAAGTACGGGCTGAACGAAGAGCAGCATCGTGAGCTGATGGCCGAGGGTCTCGCCAAGGGCTGGCCACAGTGAGCTCTGCTTCTCGCTGGAGTACTTCCGTGACGACCTGGGCTATGCGAAACGAAGGGCGGGCCAATGCGGTGTCGGGCCCCTCGCCATCCTTAGATTGATGGAACACGCCACGGAGCGAAACCTGTAGTACGCACGCGCGCCCACGTGACCTTGCGAGCGCACGCCGATCATTGGGCCGTGCCGCATGCTTCTCGCCTAGCAGAGGACCTTCCCGTCCGGGCGAATCGACCACCACGTCACGTGGAGCAGGGGGATGGCAGCGTGGGCGCCGCTGGTGGCAGATGGTTTCCGGAAACACGCGAGCGGAACGCCAATCACGCCGATGAGGCTCTCGACGCTTTCGTTCTCGGCGAAGAAGACATCCCGTCCATCGATCCGGATGAGCACGCTGGGCCCGCGGCAGCGATGTCGAGCTCGGCTTGCTTTCGGGTTTCCTCGACGAACTTGTCGACCTACCGCTGAGAGGTGGCTACTGCTCAGCGATCGAACCCGGCCTCTACGGGCCAGAGACACCACGCCGCGGCATCAGCATGGGACATGTCTACAGGAAGGCAGGCGCAGGCTTCTCGGCCGTCAGCCCGGCGGCAGCACGTGAGGGTTCCACACGACCTCCCACAGGTGCCCGTCCGGGTCCGTGAAGTAGCCCCCGTAGCCGCCCCAGAAGGTCTCCCCCGCCGGCTTGATGACCTCGGCACCGGCCCTGAGCGCCTGCTCCATGACCGCGTCGACCTCGGCCCGCGTCCTGACGTTGTGGCCGAGGCTGAAGGCCGTGGGGCTCGCCGGGCCCTCGGGCAGGCCGCTGTCGTGCGCCAGGCTCCGCCGCGGCCAGAGCGCGAGCCTCACGCCGCCCTCTAGGTCGAAGAAGGCCACGGCGCCGTGCTCGAACTCGGTGCCCACGATGCCGGGCGTGTCGAGGCCGAGCCCGTCGCGGTAGAAGCGGACCGACCTCTCGAGGTCGTCCACGGCGAGCGTGATGACGCTGATCCTCGGCTCCATGACCCATCATCGGCCACGCGGGACCGGCCCGCTGCGGCCGGCCCGACTCGCGCCCGTCAGTCGGCGCTGTCGAAGAGCTTCGCCTGCGGGAACAGCTCGTCGAACGACGGTCCCAGGCCGAGCTCGTCGTAGGCGTACACGGCGCCCTCCTGGTCCTTGTTCCTCGACCAACGGGCGTCGGTGTCGCGCTTGCGGCGGTACTCGACGACCCTCACCCTCCTGCCCGCCAGTGGCTCGAGGAGGAGCCTGAGGGTCGTGTGCAGGTCGTCGAGGCGGCGCTCCACGACGGCGGTCCGTTCGGCGTCACGCTGCTTCGTCTCGGGCGCTTTCGTGAGGGGCTTCTTCGTCACGGTCGGTCCTTCCTGACAGTCCTCCGCGTGTCGCGCGTCGCCCTCGCGGACGACGGGCCGCGGCCGCCGTCGGCCCGGCCGACTCCAGGATACCCTCATTATCTAAGGGTGATGGACGCGCGAGGAACGGACCCTCAGGCCCTCACCGCCCGCCGTTCCGGACCCGCTAGTACCACGCCGCCGCCGCGCCGCTTCGCGTCGTACATGGCGGCGTCCGCCGCCGCCAGCGCGTCGACGAGCTCCTCGGCGCGAGGCACGACGCCCAGGCTGGGGTGGACGGTCACGGGTCGCCCGGCCACGGTGAAGGGGTCGGCGAAGGAGGCGTTCAGGCGGTCGAAGAAGGGCGCCACGTCGTCGTCCGCCAGGCCGCCGGCGAGGATCACGAACTCGTCGCCGCCCAGCCTGGCCACGAGGTCGGTCGCGCGCACCGTCGCGCGGAGGCGCTCGGCCACGGCCCGCAGCAGCTCGTCGCCCGCACCGTGACCGAACCTGTCGTTGACGTCCTTGAAGCCGTCGAGGTCGAGGTAGCACAGCGTCAGACCCGCCTCGCCGGCCCCGGCCGCGGCGAACCTGCGCCCCGCCTCGACCTCGAAGCCGCGGCGGTTCGCCAGCCCCGTCAGCTCGTCGGTCTGCGCCAGGGCCAGCGCGCGCCCCTCGGTCTCCTTGAGCTCCGTGACGTCCACGAAGGTGGCGGCGACACCGCTCCTGGAGGGGGCCGCGGCCACGCGGAACCAGCGGGGCCCGTCGGGCGTGGCAAGGTCGACCTGGAAGGACGCCTCGGCCTGCCCCTCGAGCGCCGCGGCCAGGCCGGAGACGAGCTCGGGCGACGCGCTGGAGGCGCCGCCGTAGGCGAAGCGGACGCCGGCGCGCACGCCGAGGACGCTCTCGGCGGCGGCGTTGGCGAAGGCGACGCGGAACGAAGCGTAGGCGCCGGCCGAGAGCCCGTCGGCTGGCCCGGACGGGCCGTCGGGCAGCAGCAGCACCATCGCGTCCCGCGAGGAGCGCATCACGGCCTGGAGCAGCTCGCGGTCGGAGCGCAGCCGCGGCACGGCGAAGAGCAGGAGCACCACGGCTCCGTGCCAGAAGCCGATGATCAGCGCCGACCACGTGCCGCTCGAGCTGCGCCCGAGGAGGAGCGGCGGGAGAGCGAGCTGGACCGCCACCAACGCGGCGCAGGCGGCTATCGAGGCGAAGAGGGCCTCGCGGGCCGGTCGCACGAGGAAGAACAGCATGTACGCCACGGGCAGGGCGAGGTAGGCACCGAGCAGGGCGTCGGTGTGCACCAGGTCGGCGGGGTCGCCGGCGGCCTGCAGCACGCACAGCGTCGTCAGCGCGAGTCCGGCCACGAGGTAGGGGGTCGAAGCCAGCAGGGACCGGCCCAGGCGGCCGCGCGATGCGGCCAAGGCGGCGAGCCAGGACGAGACGGTGAGGAGGATGCCGCTGACCAGCGGCTCCGGTCCCTTGCCCGAGACCCAGCGCAGCGCCACCGCGCCAGCGCAGGCCAGGCCTATGGCCAGGAGGGTCCACAGCACGGGTCCGCGGGCCGGGTCCTGCGCCAACCGGGGGCTCCAGAACGGGACCGAGCGCCGGGACGTCCCTCGCGGCCGCGGGCGGGTCGCGCTCGGCCGGAGCGGGGCCCGCGCCGGGTCGTGGCCATCCTCGACCCCGCCCGCTCTCTCGTTCGACCTAGACACGTCTCGCCGGCCTCGCTCTCGTCCGCCGCCGCGCGGCGGCGTTCCGGGGCGCCCTCGGGGCGCCGCCACGAGTGTGCGATGCCGGCGCTCACGCCGTTCTTACCGGCGCCTGGTCGCGGGGCCGCCTAGCCGCGGGGGCCGCGCCGCCGGGTGCCCGTCCCCCGCGTGCCGCGCCGGGTGGGACCTGTCCCCCGTGGGCCGCGCCGCGAGGCGCTTTCACTCGTCCTCGTCGTCGCCGAAGTCGATCTCCTCCTCGTCCTCCTCGTCCTCGTCGCCCCACAGGCCGTTCGCGTCTTCCTCGCCGTCCTCGTCCCAGTCGTCGTCCTCGTCCTCGTCGTCCCAGTCGTCTTCCTCGTCGTCCCAGTCGTCGTCGTCCTCGTCCCAGTCGTCGTCGACGTCCTCGGGGTCGCCGTCGTCTTCCCACTCGTCCTCGTCGTCGAAAGGCGACCCCTCTCCGTCGAGCTCGTCGTCCTCGCCCTCGAACGGATCCCGCGCGGCGACCGTGTCGCCCTGGCCGCGGTCGCGACGGGCGACGAGGGTCACGAGCGCGTCGAGGTCGTTCAGTTCGCGGTCGAGCCGATCCGTCGTCATCTCTACCCTCCTGTCCGGTTCGCGCTGCGCGCGTCACCGGCGCCCAGTGCGGGCCTGGGCCGTCGTCCGGCACCACCAGCCTAAACTCACGAGCCGCGGGCGTCGCGCGGGCAGGGCGCTTGACAGGGGTCGTCGGCCGGGGCTATCCAGGCCGTGTGAGAACGGGTTCTCAACCTGGCGCCGCAGACCGCGCGGCCGGCGGGTCCGCGGGACCGCGCGCGCCGTCGCCGGGGGTGGCCGCGCGGCGCCGGCTCGCGCCTGCTCTGGCCGCCCTCGTCCTGCTCTCCGGCCCCGCGCTCGCGCACGCCGAGGGCCTGTCCGTGGTCGTCTCGCTGCAGCCCTGGGCCGACCTCATGCGCCAGGTGGGCGGCGCGTCCGTGGAGGTCACCGCGCTCCTGCCCTCCGGCGCCTCGCCGCACTCGTTCGAGCCCCTGCCGTCGCAGGCGGCGCTCCTGGCGGACGCCGACCTCGTGGTGATCAACGGCGGCCTCGACGGCTGGCTCGAGCGGCTCGTGGACGCCACGGCGCCGTCGGCGCGGCGGTTCGTGGTCATGGAGCGCGTGCCCTTCGACCCCATCGGCGGCGAGGCGCGGGACGGCGGCGGCGTGGCCGCGAACCCGCACGTGTGGCTGGACCCTGACATCGCGGCGTCCGCCGTGACGGCGTTCGCCGAGGAGCTGGCCGCCCTGCGGCCCGAGCAGGCCGAGACGTTCCGCGCCAACGCCGCGGCCGTGCGCCGCGACCTCGGCGAGCTCGCCAGCGAGCTCGAGGACCTGCTGGCCCCGGTGCGCGACCGACCCTTCGTCCCCTTCCACGACGCCTGGCCGTACTTCGCCAGGCGCTTCGGGCTCGAGCTCACGGCCACGCTCGAGCCGTTCCCTGGTCGCGAGCCCAGCGCCCGCTACGTGGCCGAGACGGTGGCCGTCATAAGGCGCACCGGCGCCCGCGTGATCTTCGACGAGCGGCAGCTCTCCGGCAGGACGGCGGCCGTCGTGGCCGAGTCGGCCGGCGTGGAGGTCGTGACGCTCGACCCCATAGGCGGGCCCCCCGGCCCCGAGACGTACCAGGAGCTGCTGCGCCACGACGCTCGGCTGATCGCCGAGGCCCTCGGGGGCGTTTGAGGAGTGGTTCCGGGCGCGGGTCGCGTCGCTCCCGCGCGCTGGCGCGAACGCGGGATTTGATAACGCGAAGCAGGTCACTGTCACGCCGTGGCCGGCGGCCTAGCCTGGGGTCGTGGGCATCACCTCGCTCGAGCTCTCCGGCGCCGCGCCGGCGCAGCGCGTGGCCAGGCTGCGGGGCCTGTCCCCTGAGGCGCTGAGGCGCCACGCCGAGGCCGCCGCGTCGGCCCGGGACGAGCAGGGCCTGTGGGAGCTCGTCGAGGCGCACCTGACGCTGGACGGGTCGGCCCCCAGCCGCCACACGCTGCGCGCCTACAGGCGCGGCCTCAAGGAGCTACTGGCGCTGTGGCCCGAGGAGGACCTGCTGACGCCCGGCCGCGAGGCGGGGCGCGAGTACGTCCGCCGCCTGCTCGAGGGCGAGAGGGAGCCTCTCGTGGCGACCCAGCGCGAGGGCGGGCGTGGGCGCAGGGTCAAGCGGGGGCCGCTCTCCCCCGCCACCGTGGCGCTGAGGGTGGCGTCCGGCAGGGCCCTCTACGGCGCGCTGATCTGGGCGGGCGCCGCGACCGTGGACCCGTTCCGCGACCTCCCCGGACCCGGCGGCGCGGACGAGGTCACGGGGGCGAGGGCGTACACGGAGATGGAGCTGAACGAGCTGCTCGCCGCGGCCCGCGACGCCCACGAGCGCGTCATCCTCCTGCTGGGCGCCCACGCCGGCCTGCGCGTGGGCGAGATGGTGCGCCTGCGCTGGGAGGACGTGGACCTCCGCGCCGGCACCATCCGCGTGCGCCCGACCAGGGAGCGCGGCGAGCCGGCGCCGGCCGGGGCGCAGGACGCCGACGAGGTCGTGCTCAGCCCGCGGCTGGCCGCCGAACTGAGCGCCTTCGCGCGGGAGGTCGAGGCGGACCCGCTGCGCCGGCACCGCGCCGAGGTGCTGGAGCTCCGCTCGCAGTACGGCGTCTACAACCGCCTGCGCGGCCTGTGTAGGCGCGCCCAGGTGGAGTTCAAGGGCGTCCACGCCCTGCGCCACGCCGCCGGCAAGCGCCTCTACCGCCAGACCGGCGACCTCGCGCTCGTGCAGGAGCACCTCAGGCACAGGGCCGGCGACATGGCGCGCCGCTACGCGTCCGTCGACAGGCGCCGCCTGCGCGGTAGCCTGTCAGAGTGGGAGTGACCTACCAGGACGCGAACGCGGCGACGGCAGACCCAGCCGCACGGGACCATGGGGCCCCCTCGGGCGGAGCGGAGGCGCCGGGGGTCGCGCCCGACTCGCCGGGCGTGGCCGGCCCGCGCCCCGCCGCCCTGCGCGGCGTGTACACGATCATGCCCACGCCGTTCACGCCGGACGGGCGGCTCGACGAGGAGAGCGTCGCCGCGCTCACGCGCTTCCTCGTGGGCGTCGGCGTGGACGGCGTGACCGTGCTCGGCTTCCTCGGCGAGGCCCACAAGCTCTCCGAGGCCGAGCAGGAGGTCGTCGTCACGGTGGCCGTGCAGGCGGCGGGCGGCCGCGTCCCCGTGATCGCCGGCGCCAGCGCCGGCGGCGTGAAGGTGACCGTCGAGCGCGCCATGCGCTTCGTCGAGCTGGGCGCCGGCGGCCTGATGGTCGCACCGGTCTCCTCCGACGAGGAGACCGTGCTGGCCCAGTTCGGCGAGCTCGACGAGGCCCTGGCGGCCGGCGGGGGTCGGCTGCCCGTGGTCGTGCACGACTACCCCGCCGCGACCGGCGTGAGGGTCTCGCCGGCGACGCTGGCGCGACTCCACGACGAGGTCCCAGCCGTCACGACGGTGAAGCTCGAGGACGCCCCCACCGGCGCCAAGCTCGGCGCCCTCAAGCGCCGCGCCCCCGGCCTCGCCGTCCTGGGCGGCCTGGGCGGCCTCTACCTCGTCGAGGAGCTGGGACGTGGCTCCGACGGCGTGATGACGGGGGTCTCCTACCCCGAGCTCCTGCTCGACGCCGTGCGGGGCGCGTCGGCCGGCGCGGAGGCGCGTCGTCGCGCGGCGGCCGAGTACAGGAAGGCCGCCGCGTTCCTCTCCTTCGAGTTCCAGCCCGGCGTCGGCCTGGCGCTGCGCAAGGAGGTCTACAGGCGCCGCGGCGCGATCCGCCACGCCCTCGTGCGCGCGCCGGGCCAGCAGCTCGACGACGAGCTGGCGCGCGAGCTCACGGACCACCTGGACCATCTCCACGCGGTGCGCCCCGACCTGGCGCCCGTGCCCTCCGCCTAGCGTGCCGGACCGGGGGCTCGCGCGGCTGCGGCGCGAGGGCAGGCGCAGCCTCACCGTCGAGCCGTGGCGTGTCCGCGAGGTCGCCTTCGACCCCGAGCGCCTGGCCGCCCACGAGAGCGTGTTCGCGCTGGGCAACGGCTACCTGGGGGTGCGGGGGGTGCTCGACGAGGGCCCGCCACCGGGCGCGACCTCGGTGCCCGGCACCTACCTCAACGGCTTCCACGAGGTCGACCAGATCGTCTACGCCGAGGGCGGCTACGGCCAGGCGAAGGTGAGGCAGACGCTCCTCAACGTCACCGACGCCACGCGCCTGTCCGTGTCGGTGGACGGCGAGCCCGTGCGGGTGGGCGAGCGCGCCGAGGGGCACGTGCGCACGCTCGACCTGCGGAGCGGCACGCTCACCCGCGCGTTCGTCTGGCGCGGCGCCGGCGGCAAGCGGACGCGCCTGACCTTCACGCGCTGCGTCTCCCTCGAGCACGACCCGCGCCTGGCCATACGCCTCGACGTCGAGCCCCTGGACGGGCCCGTGCGTATCGAGGTGAGCCACGCCGTCGACGGCCGCGTGCGCAACCAGGTGGAGAAGGGCGACCCCCGGCTCGGCTCGGCGCTGGCCGGCCAGGTGCTGCGGCCTGTCGCCCACCAGCACGAGGCCACGGGCAGGCTGCTGCTGTGCCAGCGCGCCGACCGCAGCGGCATGCAGCTCGTCTGCGGCGCCGACCACGAGGTCGTGGGCGCCGGGTTCGTCTCCTCCTCTACCAGCGACCCTGACGCGGCCGTCTGGCGCGCGGCGCTCGACGCCGACGGCCCGGTGCGCGTCGACACACGGGTCGTCTACCTCGACGCGCGGCGCGCGGCGCCCGGCGAGCTGCTCGATGCCGCCCGCGCCGAGCTCGACGCCTACGCCGACGCCGGCGGCGTATCGGCCCTGCTGGAGGGCCAGCGCGCGTTCCTGGACCGCTTCTGGGCGTCCGCCGACGTGGAGGTGGAGGGCGACGACGCCGTGCAGCAGTCGGTGCGCTTCGGGCTCTTCCACCTGCTGCAGGGCGCCGGACGCGACGGGCGCACGAACATCGCGGCCAAGGGGCTCACCGGCGAGGGCTACGAGGGCCACACCTTCTGGGACAGCGAGGTCTACGTCGTGCCGGTGTTCACCCGCGTCTGGCCGGAGCTGGCCAGGGCGCTGCTGTCCTACCGCATCGCGCTGCTGCCGGCCGCGGTGGCCCGCGCGCGGGAGCTGCACCGGGCCGGAGCGCTCTACCCCTGGCGCACGATCGCCGGGCCGGAGGCCTCGGCCTACTTCCCCGCCGGCACGGCGCAGGTGCACATAGACGGCGACGTCGTGCTGGCGCTGCGCCGCTACGTGGAGGCCACGGACGACGTCGAGCTGCTGTGGGAGGGCGGCGCCGACGTGGTGTTCGAGTGCGCGCGCTTCTACGCCGGCTACGGCTCGCTGGGCCCGGGCGGCGGCTTCCACCTGCACACCGTCACGGGGCCCGACGAGTACACGGCCCTGATAGACGACGACCACTACACGAACAAGCTCGTGCGCGAGACCCTGCGCTACGCCGCCGAGCTGGCCGGCTCGCTGGAGCTGAGGGACCCGGAGCGCTTCGCCGCCGTGAGGCGGAGGACGGGCCTGCAGGACGCCGAGGTGGCGCGCTGGTTCGAGCTCGCCTCGCTGGTCCACCTGGCGGTCGACGACAGGCTGGGCGTCACGAAGCAGGACGCGAGCTTCCTCTCGAAGCCCGAGTGGCCGTGGGACGAGGTGCCCGAGGAGAGCTACCCGCTGCTGCTGCACTACCACTACCTCGACATCTACAGGCACCAGGTCCTGAAGCAGGCCGACGTGCTCCTCGCCCACACCCTCCTCCCTCACGACGTCCCCCGCTGGCAGCTCCGCCGTGACGTCGCCTACTACGCGCCGCGCACCACGCACGACTCCTCCCTATCGGCCTGCACGCACGCCGTCGCCTACGCAGAGCTGGGCGACCTGGAGACCGCGTCGCGGTTCTTCGACGCGACGGCGCGCATCGACCTCGACGACACGCACGGCAACGCCGACCACGGTGTGCACGTCGCGGCCATGGGCGGCACCTACCTGGGCCTCGTCGACGGCTTCGCCGGCTACAGGGTCGAGGGCGACCGCGTGTCGCTGCGCCCGCGCCTGCCGGGGCGCTGGCGACGGCTGGCGTTCCGCCTCAACTGGCGCGGGTCGCTCTTCCTCGTCGACATCACCCGCGCGACCACCAGGTACAGGCTGCTGTCAGGTAGACAGGTCGAGCTATCGCATCGCGGGCGGTCCGTGACGCTCCTGCCCGGCACGGAGGTAGCGGTGCCCACGGGCCCCGAGCTGCGGGGCGTGGTCTTCGACCTCGACGGCGTGATCACCGACACGGCCGAGCTGCACTACCAGGCGTGGCAGGAGCTGGCCGACCACCTCGGCGTGCCGTTCGACAGGCGCCGCAACGAGGCTCTGAAGGGCGTCGACCGCCTGCGCTCACTGCAGCTCGTCCTCGAGGGCTCGGGGCTCGTGCTCTCCGAGGGCGAGCTGCGCGAGCTCGCCGAGAGGAAGAACCGCCGCTACGTGGAGCTGCTGGGCCGCCTGAGCCCGCGCGACGTCCTGCCCGGCGTGCGCGAGCTCCTCGGCGAGCTTGACGCCGCCGGCGTGCCGTTCGCCCTGGGGTCGGCCAGCCGCAACGCCGCCACCGTCCTCTCCCGGCTCGGCCTCGCGGGGCGCTTCGCCGCTGTCGTGGACCCCGCGCGGCTCTTCCGCGGCAAGCCCGAGCCCGAGACCTTCGAGAGGGCCGCCCACGCCCTCGGCCTGCTCACCGACGAGTGCGTGGGCGTCGAGGACGCTTCCGCGGGCGTCGCGGCGGTGCTGGGCGCCGGCATGGCGGCCGTCGGCGTCGGCTCCCCGGAGGCGCTGGGAGCGGCGCACCTGACCCTTCCCGACACCTCCGGACTCACCATGGCGCGCCTGCGCGAGGCCCACGCGCGTGCCTTCCCCACGTCATGAGGGTCGCATGGGGCGCGGATGTGACGGACCGTCACGAATACTTCCATTTGCAATTATCTTGGCGCCCGTCATATCCTTGCCATCGTGACCTCATCCGGCTCCGCACCGCCCACCTCGGTTCCGCCCACCGCTGAGCGCGAGACGGCTCTCCGCCTGCTGGCCGGCCTCCAGCGGGCGCGTCGCACGCTCGTCGGCTACGGCGAGGCCTGCGCCTCGCGCCTGGACCTCAGCTACCCCGAGCTGCTCGTGCTCAACGAGCTCGTCGTCACCTCCCACCCGACGGTCGTGAGCCGCTCCACGGGCATCCCACCGTCCACGGTCAGCCGCCTGCTGCGCGCGCTCGAGGGCCGCGGGCTGGTGGAGCGCGCGGTGGACTCGGGCGACCTCAGGCGCTTCCGCGTGTCGCTGACCCGCACGGGCAAGCGGGCCGTGGCGCGCAGCCGCGACTGCCTGGCGGCGTCGCTGCAGCCGAAGATCGCGCGGCTGGGCAGGGAGCGCGTGGAACGGCTCTTCGAGGCGCTCGCCGTGCTCGAGGCGGAGGAGTCGTGACCCGGGTGGAGCGCGCTCCCCGCCGGCGCTGGCGCCCGTGGGCGCTCGCGGTCGCCGCGGCCCTGCTCGTCGCCGCACCGGTGGTGGCCCTGCTGGTCACCCAGTCGCGTCGGCCCGTCGACGTCACCTACTCGGCGTTCCTGGCGCAGCTCAGGTCGGGCAACGTCGCCAGCGTCACGGCCCGCGACCGCACGCTCACGGTGACGCTGAAGCGCCCCGCGTCCGTGAACACCGTCGCGGGCGGCGAGCGCGAGCTCGAGACCTTCGCCACCACCCTGCCGCCCTTCGCCCTACCGGAGATGGGCGCCCTGCTGCTGGAGCAGGGCGTGGTCGTGAGCGCCGTCGCCGCCGACGCCGACAGGCACCCGCTCCTGACGTTCCTGCTCCAGCTCGTGCCGGCCGTGCTGCTCCTGGGCGGAGGCTTCCTGCTCATCAGGCGCCTGGGCGGGAACCTGGGCTTCGCCATAGGCAAGAGCGACCCCAAGCGCTTCGAGGGCGGGTCGCTGGCCGTGACCTTCGCCGACGTCGCCGGCATCGACGAGGCGAAGGCCGAGCTCGAGGAGGTCGTGGACTTCCTCAAGAACCCCGACAAGTACACGCGCCTGGGCGGCACCGCGCCGAAGGGCGTGCTGCTGGTGGGCCAGCCGGGGACCGGCAAGACGCTCCTGGCCCGGGCCGTGGCGGGCGAGGCCGGCGTGCCGTTCCTCAGCATGAACGCCTCGGAGTTCGTGGAGATGATCGTGGGCGTGGGTGCCAGCCGGGCGCGCGACCTGTTCCAGAAGGCCCGCGAGGCCGCGCCCGCGATCGTGTTCATCGACGAGCTCGACGCGATAGGCCGCGCTCGCGGCGCCGGCGGCTTCTCGGGCGCGAACGCCGAGCAGGAGCAGGCGCTGAACCAGATCCTCACCGAGATGGACGGCTTCTCGGCCAGCGAGGGCGTGATCGTCATAGGCGCCACGAACCGGCCCGACGTCCTCGACCCCGCCCTGCTGCGTCCGGGGCGCTTCGACCGTCGCGTGACGGTGCAGGCGCCCGACAAGGCCGGCCGGCTGGCCGTGCTCCGGGTCCACACGCGGCGCGTGCCGCTCGCCGACGACGTCGACCTCGCCGCGCTGGCGGCGAAGACGCCTGGATTGGTGGGCGCCGAGCTGCGGAACCTCGTCAACGAGGCCGCCCTGGCGGCCGCGCGACGCGACGCCGGCGCCGTCGGTCGCCGGGACTTCGAGGAGGCGCTCGAGAAGCTCGTCCTCGGACCCAAGCGTCCGCTGGTGCTGAGCCAGCGCGACAGGGAGCGCATCGCCTACCACGAGGCGGGCCACGCGGTCGTGGGGCTGGCGCTGCCCGAGGCCGACCCCGTGACGCGCGTGACGATCACGCCGCGCGGCCACTCGCTGGGCGTCACCTACCAGGCGCCCGACGACGACCGCTACAACCACTCCGAGGCCTACGTGCGGGCCCGCATCGTGGGGGCGCTCGGAGGCCGGGCGGCGGAGGAGCTCGTCTACGGCGACCGCACCACGGGCGCCGAGAACGACCTCGAGCAGGTCACGAGGCTCGCCCGCCTGATGGTCACGCGCTGGGGCATGAGCAGCGGCGTGGGACCGCTCTCACTGGCCTCGCGCGACGACCCCTACCTCGGCGGCGACGCCTCGGCCCCCGTGGGCAAGCCCCTCAGCGAGGAGACGGCCCGGCTCGTGGACGCCGAGGTCAGGCGCATCGTCGACGAGTGCTACGGACGAGCCAAGGAGCTGCTCGAGGAGCACAGGGAGAGGCTCGAGGCGCTGGCGGCGGCCCTGCTGGAGCACGAGTCGCTCGACGCCGCCGAGATCAGGCGGGTCGCGGGCATCGACGAGGGCGAGGCCACCCTGGCGGCCTGAGGCGGCCGCGACGGGGGCGGCGCGGTCCGGGTCCGCGGCCCAGCGGCTCGCGTGGGGCACGCCCGTCGCGGCGAGCCCCTTGTGCTCATACCGACCGGTACGTATCATCCGGTCGTGAGCGACCAGCCCCGATCGAGCGCAGCCGAGCGCCTCCTCGACACCGCCGCCCGGCTCTTCTACGCCCGCGGGGTGTCGAACGTGGGGATCAACGAGATCATCGCGCGCGCCGGCGTCGCGCGCATGACCCTCTACCACCACTTCCCCTCCAAGGAGGCCCTGGTCAAGGCCGTGCTGGAGCGGCGGCAGGCCGAGCGCGACGAGTGGCTGGCGCAGGCGCCCGGCATGGCGGACGAGCCGCTCGGGCGCATGCTCGCCGTCTTCGACCTCTTCGTCGACTGGGCGCAGACGCCCGAGTTCCGCGGCAGCCCCCTGGTCTCCGCCACGTTCGAGCTCGGCGGCCAGCTCAACACCGCCCGCCCCTACGCGCAGGAGCACCTCAGGCACGTCGAGGAGTACTTCGCGCGGCAGGCCGGGGAGGCGGGTCTACACGACCCCGCCGGACTGGCCGCCCAGCTCACGATGCTTCTCGAGGGCGGCAGCGTCTACGTGGTCGTGACGGGCGACGCCAAGGCCGCCGAGCTGGCGAAGAGCGCGGCGGCCTCGCTGATCGCCGGCGCGGCCGACGATTGATGTACAGACGTGTCTAGCTAGGTACGTGTGCGGGCGCGCCGCTGGGCGCGCTCAGGCGGCGACGGGCTCCCCCACCCTGACGAGCTCGACGACGGCGTGGAGCCTGACCTCCTCGCCCACCAGCAGGGCGCCGGCCTCGAGCACCTTGTTCCACGTCAGCCCGAAGTCCCGGCGGTCGAGCCTGCCCTCGAGGTCGGCTGCGAAGCGCTCGTTGCCCCACGGGTCCCTGATCGGGCCGTTGATCTCGCCGCGCAGGGTCACGGGACGAGTGACGCCGCGGATCGTCAGCTCGCCCTCCACGACGTGAGCGTCGCCGTCGCGCCCGAAGCTCCTGGCCTCGAAGACGATCTCCGGGTGGTTCGCCACGTCGAGGAAGTCGGGCGAGCGCAGGTGGCCGTCGCGGTCGGCGACCCCCGTGTCGATGGAGGCGGCGTCCACGGTGACCTTGACCGCGACGGGCTCGCCGCGCTCGTTCACGTCCGCGTCGACCTCGAAGCCGCGGAAGCGGCCCCTCACCGTGGCCAGGCCCATGTGCCGGACGGAGAACTCCAGACTGCTGTGCGACTTGTCGAGCTTCAGGCTCATGCTCACGCTCCTTGTGTTGGGATGTGTACCGGGGAGGGCCCATCCGTGGGCCGCACCGAGACCGGTGCAACATAAAATAAAGCGCTTTGTAGTGTCAAGCGCTGCGACGACAGGTGCGCCGCGTGCTAACCTGCCGCCGTGAGGGACGAGTTCTGCCCCGTCCACGCGTCCATCGACCTGCTGCAGGGGAAGTGGGTACTGCACATCATCCGCGCCCTGCTGGCCGGTCCGCGCGGCTTCAACGCCATCGCGCGCGACGTGGGGGGCGTGAACACGGCGACCCTGGCGCAGCGCCTAGAGAAGCTCGAGCAGCTCGGCGTGATCAGCAAGCACGTGGAGTCGACGATGCCGCCGCGCACGCGCTACGAGCTCACACGGGCCGGCTACGAGCTGCAGGACGTCATCGACTCGATAGACGCCTGGGCCCGCAAGCACATCAAGGAAGTGGACGCCGGCCACGACTTCGAGGTCGTGGCCGGCTGACGACGTCCGTCGCCGCGCCCAGGGGGCGCGGCGGTCGGGCCGCGGCTACTTCTCGACGCGCTCCTTGAGGCCCTTGCCGGTCCTGAACGCCGCGTACTTCTTGGCCGGGATCGTGATCGGCTTGCCCGTGCCGGGGTTCACGCCCTTGCGGGCGTTGCGGCGCCGGGTCTCGAACGTGCCGAAGCCGGTGATCTGGACCTTCCGGCCGGCGTCCAGCTCGACAGCGATGATGCCCTCTCCCGGGGCCGTGGCGAAGATGGCGTTGACGACCTCGTAGGCCTTGGCCTCGGAGAGCCCGGTCTTCTTGGCGAGCTTTGCGGCGAGTTCGGTCTTGTTCATGCACAAGGTTCTAACACGTCACGTTCACGGCCACCAGGGGTTCTTCACTTCGCCTCCCGTCAGGGACGGCCGGTGCCGCCGCTCCGGAAGGTGACGGCGACGGCCAGCCCGCCGGGCGGCGCGTTCCATGTCCGCAGCTCGGCGCCGTGCAGGGCGGCGATCCGCGCGACTATCGCGAGCCCGAGGCCCCCGCCCCCGGCGGTGCGCGCCGCGTCGCCGCGGTAGAAGGGGCGCGCCAGGTGCGGCAGCTCCGCCTCGTCGACGCCGGGCCCGCAGTCGGTGACGCGAAGCGTCACCGCGTCGCCCACCGCCTCCACGCTCACCCGCACGGGGGCGCCCCCGCCGTGCCGTACGGCGTTGTCGAGGAGGTTGTCGAGGAGGTGCGCCAGGAGGCCCGCGTCGCCCTCGACTTCGGCGCCGGGGACGGCCTCCACCTCGATGACCGCTGCGGGGTGCGCGGCGCGGGCGGCGTCGACCCTCTCCCCCGCCAGCGCCGCCAGGTCCACGGGCGCCAGCGCCAGCCGACCCGGGTCGCGGGCCAGCAGGAGCAGGTGCTCGGCCAGGGACGACAGCCGGGTCACGTCGGTCTCCAGCTCCCGGAGCTGGCGGACGTACTCCGCCGGCACCCGCGGACGCGCCAGGGTCGCCTGGATCCGGGTGCGCAGCGCGGTGAGGGGCGAGCGCAGGTCGTGCGCGGCCGCGCTGGTGAACTCGCGCTCGCGCTCCAGCGCCGTGGCCAGCTCGCGGAACGAGGCCTGGAGGGTGCGCGCCAGGCTGCCCAGCTCGTCGTCCACGTCGGCGCCCGGCACCGGCTGCCTCAGCGCTTCCCCGCCGCCCGCGGCGATCGCGCGCGCGGCGCGCTCCAACGCCTTCACGGGGGCGAGCAGGCGTCCGGCCACGGCGTAGGCCACCAGCGCAGCCACGACGATCATCGCCGGCACCGTCACGGCCAGGGCGCGCAGGTAGGCGGCCAGCGGCTCCCTCACGTCCGTCAGGTCGGCCGCGAGCTGCACGGTGAACACGCGGCGGTCGTGCCTGAGCGTGCGCACCAGCACCTGGTGCCCCTCCGCGCGGGTCGTGCCCACCTGCAGGTCGAGGGGCAGCGGCGGGAAGCCCGGCGTCGCGGCCAGCACCGTCCCCTCGGCGACCACGCGGGCGTGCACGCCCTCCGGCATCGCCTCGCTCAGCTCCTCGACGAGCCGCGCCCTCTCGCGGTCGTCGTCGGCGTCGAGGTCGTCCGCGTCGAGGCGTGCGAACGCGGCCTGGAGGCGCGCCTCCTCGCCCACGACGAGGAAGCGCTGCAGCACGAAGAACAGGAGCAGCGCCAGCACGGACAGGAGCACAGCCGTCTGCGCGGCCACGACGAGGGCGAAGCGGCGGCGCAGGGTCATCCGATCGAGTAGCCGCGTCCCCGGGCGCTGCGCACGGCGTCGTCGGCGAGCTTCCGCCGCAGGTAGCGCACGTAGACGTCGACCACGCGCGGCTGTCCCATGAAGCCGGGGCCCCAGACGCGGTCCAGCAGCTCCTCGCGCGTGAACCAGCGCCCCGGCGTCAACGCCAGCACCTCCAGCAGCTCGTACTCCCGGGCCGTGAGCGCGACCTCCCGCTCGCCCCACCAGACCTGCCTGGTGCGGGCGTCGATCGTCCCCCGTCCGGCGCCGAACGCGCTGCGGGCGCTGCCGGCGCTCTCGCCGCGCCGGCGGACCGCCCGCAGCGTGGCGAGCAGCTCGGGCAGGGCGAAGGGCTTGGGCAGGTAGGCGTCCCCGCCGATGTCGAGGCCCCTGACCCTGTCCTCCACCTCGCCGCGCGCGGTGAGGAACACGACCGGCGTCGCCACGCCCCGCTCGCGCATCGCAGCGGCCACGGCGAAGCCGTCGAGGCCCGGCAGCATGACGTCGAGGACGACGACCGCGAACTCACCGGACAGCGCCTCGGCCAGGCCCTCGCGGCCGTCGCGCGCCCAGGTGGGCCTGAAGCCGGCCTCCGTGAGCGCCTGGACGAGCGGCGCGGCGATCCGCTCGTCGTCCTCGACGAGGAGGAGCCTCACGCCAGGAGCTTACGGCGCTCCAGGAAGCGCAGCGCGGTCGCCGCGCTCACGGCGGAGAGCGCCGGCAGGTAGAGCCAGCCGAGGTCGTCGCTGCCCGCCAGCACGCCGTGCAGGGTGGCGAGCGCGAACGCCGGGTAGGCGAGGAGGTGCAGGCCCCGCCATAGCCTGAGCGGCAGGGTCCTCCGACGCGCGAAGGACAGGTAGACGGCCGCCAGCGCGTGCATGGCGAGCGTGCCCGCGGCCAGAGCGCCGGGGGCGTAGGTGGCGAGGCCCGGTACGAGCACGCCGGCCACGGTCTGCGGGTGCTCGGCGTCGACGAGGGTGAAGGCCACGTGCGCCGCGACGAGCGCCAGGGCGAAGCCGCTCAGCACCCCGTGCCAGCCGAACTGCAGCGGACGCGCCAGCCGCGGCGGGACGTACCGGCTCCCGAGCAGCGCTCCGACGGCGACGGCGGCGGCGAGGGCCGCGTAGCCGACGACGCCGGCGAGCCTGTCGAAGGTCCACGCCAGGCCGGACGGCCCCACGCCCAGCGCCGCCGCGGTCCACAGCAGCGCCGCGCCCGCCAGCAGCACACCGCCGAGGAGCTCAGGCGACGGACGCGTCTCGCCGCGCACCATGTGCCGACCACCCCCTCCCGTCGTCGGTCCAGGCCGCGCCGTCGCCGTCGAAGGCGACGAGCAGGGCGACTCGCGCGGGGCGGACACCGAAGAGGGCGAGCTTCGCCGCGACCTCGGCCCACGTCACCGACCTCGCCACAGCCGTCACCTGCACCCAGCGCGTGACGGCGGGAGCGCCGGTGCGCGGGTCGATGAGGTGGTGGCCGCCCGGCCACGAGCGCGACGCTACGCTCGACGTGGCCACCCCCCAGCGCCCGGGCCCGAGCCACAGCGCCAGCGGCTCCCCGCCCGCGGGGTGCGCGACCTCGACGAGGCTCGGCACGCCCCTGTCCAGGTGGACGTCACCGCCGGCGTCCACGACCACGTCGCCGCTCAGTTGGCGCGCCGCTCGGCGGGCGATCCAGGTCTTCGCCGTGCCGCCCAGGTCGAGCCGCACGCCGGGCGGCAGCGTCAGCGTCTCGCGGCCGGCCACGATGCCGTCCACAGGCGGGCAGGGCCGGGGCGTCGCGTCCGCGGGAGGCGACGCGTGCGGCCACGGGCGCCGGTAGCCGGCGCGTTCCAGGGCCGGCAGCACCGTGGGCGTCACCAGGCCGCCCGTCGCCCTGGCCACGGCTAGGGCGTGACGCACGGCGGCCACCAGCTCGCGCGGCGGGTCGCGGAGCCGGCCGGACTCGTTCAGCCGCGTCAGGGGCGAGGGCGCGAAGCGGGTGAGGATGGCCTCGAGGCGCACGACCTCGGCCGCGGCGGCCTCCTCGCCGTCGCCGCGGACCTCGACGTCGGTGCCCAGGGCCGCCAGCCTCATCAGCTCGCCCTCGTGCGCGCCACGGGCCTGGCCTCCGGCGCGCGCGAGACGACGCGGACGCCGGCGTGCGGCTGGGTCGTCGCGACGGCGGGCGGCGGCACCGCGAGCCGCGCCGTGGCGCCGGCGCCGAGACCCAACAGGGCCACGAGGAGGAGCGAGCTCGCCGACCGGCGGTCGAAGGGCCTGCGCTCAGTCGTCGCGCTCATGGCCGCCCCGCGCCGCGAAGCCCAGGCTCCCGCGCCCGCGCCGGTCGCGGTCCTCGCGCTCGTCCTCGTCGTCGTCGTGGTCGTCGTCTTCGCGGTCCTCGTACGACGAGCCGGCGCCGGGCCGGTGGGGCCACTCGCGCTCGTCTTCTTCGTCCTCGTCGTCCTCGTGGTCGTGCGGGTAGGCGCCGGCGACCCCGAGGGGCGCCGGCGCGCCCTGGAGCGAGACGCTCCCCCCTACCCCGTCCCCTGTCGCGGGGCGGGCGAGGCCGAGCAGCCCGTAGCCCAACGCGAAGGACGACGCGGCCACGAGGGCGACGACCAGCAGCTTCCTTCCGTCCATGCGGACCTCCGCTGCGAGTCTGCCGAGCCTCTGTTACACGGGTGCTAGAGACGACGTCCCCGCCCTTGCGCCGCGCCCGGCGCCACGGGCCCGGGGCCCGCGCCCCGACGCGCGCGGGAAGGCCGCCGTCCGTTCGGCGATAGCCGTGAGAGGGGGGTGCCACCACGACGACGATGGGAGTGTCCTGTGCGGATCGCGCCGGGTGGGACTAGGCACCCCACCCCTCTGCCCGGATGCTAGTCCCGCCCCGCCGCGGGGCGTTGCGAACTATCGGGCATCGGTCAGATGACCTCCCATACGTACCTGTCGGCGGCCTCCTCGAGCGCCTCCGGCACCAGCGCGTAGTCGCCCCTGGTGCCGCCGAGCACGCCCGCCTCCTTGAGGTCGCCGAGCACGCGCGTCGCCGTCACCCTGGCGCAGCCGGCCATGAGAGCGACGTCGTCGTGGGTGAGGCTGAAGGGCAGGTGCCGCCAGCCGCCCACGGAGGACCCGGGCGCCCCCTCCACGGGCTCGCCCAGCCTCTCGGCGAGGCGCGCGAGTATCCGGCAGATGCGAGCGCCCATGGGGAGCCCCAGGTCGTCGGCGAGCTGCCGGCTCCTCACCATCTGCCGCACCAGGGCGGCCACGAGCGCCTGTCGCGGCTCGCGGTGCTCGAGCGTGGCGGCCAGGTCCACGGCGGCCACCACGGCGCCGCGCTCGGCGGCGTGCACCGACTCGGCGTGGGGCCTGCCCTCGAGCGCCGCCGTGCCGACGACGTCGCCGCGGCCGACGAGGTCGACGAGCCGACTGCGGCCGTGCGCGTCCACCGTCACGCGCAGCACCCCCTCGACCACCAGGAACGGCGCGGCGGCCGTCTCGCCCTCCGCGTACAGCCGCTCGCCGGGAGCCATGCTCAGCTCGCCCAGCACGGCGATGCCGTCCACGCGGCGGCCGCCCGTCGGCGCCTGCGCGCCGCGCCGGCGCGCACCGGGGCGGGGCGGGAGCTGGGCGCGGGTGGGGATCACGCCGGCAGCCTCCCGCGCAGACTGGAGCTGTCGACGGGCTCGTCCGCGAGCAGCAGCTCGCGGGCGGCGTCCACCTGGCCCCAGGTGTTCCACAGCAGCACGCCCACGACGCGTCCGCCGTCGAGGTAATAGACGACGCCCTCCTCGAGGGGGCGCCGCCAGTCCTCGCAGGTCTCCAGCCTGCCGTCCAAGCGACCCACGGCCTCGTAGCCGTCGCTGAAGAGGTCGGAGTAGAAGAAGGGCAGGTGCTCGTAGGGCACCGGCTCCTCGCCGCGCGCGGCCGCCGCCATCTGCCGCCCGGCGTGGGCGCCCATGGTCACGGCGGCGTCCTCGTGCTCGATGCGCGAGCGCGCCAGCGGCCTCGGCCAGGGGAACGAGGCGACGTCGCCGGCCGCGAAGACGCCGGGCACGGGGCGTCCGTCCGGTCCCAGGACGCGCAGAGCGGCGTCCACCGACACGCCGTCCTCGGCGGGGAGGCCCGCCGACCTGACCAGCTCGACGTTCGGCTGGGCGCCTATGCCCACCGCCACGAGGTCGAACTCGCCCTCGTAGCCGTCGCTGAGGCGCGCTCGCACGCACTCGCCGCGGCGCTCGGCGCGCTCGACCGTGGCCCCGGCATGGACGCCCACGCCGTGCCCGCGGTAGCGCTCGTTGAGCGCCAGGCCGAGCGCCCGGGGGAACCTGGCGGCGCCTATGCCCTCCTCGGGGAACACCATGTGGACCTCCGTGCCGACGTTCGTCAGCCCGGCGGCCAGCTCGGCGCCCACGAACCCCCCGCCGACGACCAGCGCGCGCCTGGCCTCGCCGGAGCGCTCGCGCGCCGCGCGGTAGTCGGCCAGCGTGCGGTAGGCCACGACGGGCCCGCCGGCGGGCAGGCCCGGCAGCTCGCGCGCCCGCGCGCCGGTGGCGATGAGCAGCTGGTCGTAGTCGAGGGCCTCGCCGCCGTCGAGCACGACCCGCCGTGCGGCGGTGTCGATGCCCGTGGCGCGGCGGCCGGTGACGACGTCGACGCCGCGGTCGGCCGTGCCCAGCATGGCCTTGGCCACGTCGCCGCCGTTCCACAGCGCCTTCGACAGGTGGGGTCGGCGGTAGGGGGCGTCGCCCTCCGCGGTGACGAGGGTGACGGACCCAGACGGGTCGGCCTCCCTTATGGCCTTGGCCGCGGCGTCGGCCGCCATGCCGCCGCCGATCAACACGTACCGGTTCGCCATGATCGCGCTCCTCGTCCGAGGGTAACACCATCATGGCAGTTCTGTAAGTCCTTTATGTCAAAAGTCCATGAGGCGCGTCCTCGACGCGTTCCGCGCGCCCGCAAGGGCGCCGCGGCGCTCCCCGCGCCCAGGGCGCCGGCCCGCGCCGGCCGGGGCCCCTCGGCCTCAGCGCAGCTCGCCGGAGACGTAGGCCTGGAGCTGCTCGATGAGGAACTCCTGCTCCGACATCACGGCCTTCACGACGTCCCCGATCGAGACCAGGCCCACGAGCCTCCCGCCCTCGACCACGGGCAGGTGCCTCACGCGCCTGTCGGTCATGAGGCGCATGCAGTCGGCGACGGTCTGGTCGGGCGTCACGGTGACGACGTGGCTCGACATGATCGAGCTCACGCTCACCTCGCGCGAAGCGTGCCCGTGGAGGATGACCTTGCGGGCGTAGTCGCGCTCCGAGAACATGCCCACGACCGCGCCCGACGCGTCCACGACGACGAGCGCCCCGACGTCGCGCTGCGCCATCACCTCCAGGGCCCTGAAGACCGTGTCGTCCGGCGAGATCGTGTAGACGGCGGCGCCCTTGTCCTGCAGCAGCTGTCTGACCGTACGCCCAACCTGCATCCGCCCGACCTCCTGCCTGACGTTGGCGCCATCATAGGCGCTGGCCGCGGGGGTAGGATTCGCGACGTGAGCGGCCGTCCCCACGACGACCGGCCGAGCGCGCCGGAGGCCGCGCCCGTCTACCGGGAACGCGCGCAGGCGCCGCGGGACCTGCGCACCGCGGAGGAGCTGCGCGGGCGCGGCTACCCGGTGCCGCCGCGAGCGGCGGGTTGGGTCGGCGCCGGGGGCTGGCTCTCGCCCCTCTACAGCACGACGGAGGCCAGGCGTCTGCGCGGCGACATGTGGCCGCGACCACGCCCCCACGCCGCCCTGCGTGCCGGCGGCCTCGCCGCCAAGCGCGCCACGTCCGCCGGCCTGGCGTTCCGGCGCAGCCACACGCCGGTCCCGTCGTCCCGCTACCGCCGGCCCTCGTTGCGGCGCGAGCCGCGCCGCTGGCTGCACGAGCTGTTCCGCGAGGGCTTCGCCGTCGTCGACATCGAGACCACGGGCCTGGGACGCGGCGACGAGGTCGTGGAGGTCGCCGCGGTCTCCTCGGGCGGGGACGTCCTCTTCGAGAGCCTGGTGAGGCCCAAGCGGGGCTACGTGCCGGCCCAGGCCACGCGTATCCACGGGCTCACCTGGGACGACCTCGCCGCGGCGCCCTCGTGGCCCGAGGTGGTCGACGCCCTGGCCGACGCGCTGCTGGGCTACCGCGTGCTGGCCTGGAACGCCCCCTTCGATGAGAGGCTGGCGGCGCAGTCGAGCCGCGCCTGGTCGGTGGAGCACCCGCTGCCCGGCTTCGAGTGCGCCATGCGCGCGTACGCCGTGTGCCGCGGCGTGTCCAGCGGCGGCGTGCGGCTGGTGAGGGCGGCGGCCATCGAGGGGGTGCTGGTGGGGGACCAGTCGCACCGCAGCGCCGGCGACGCGGCGCTCACGCTGGCCGTGCTCAGGGCGCTCCACGCGAGGCAGGCCCGGGCCGCCTGAGGCCGTGAGGAAGGTCGTCCACGTCGACATGGACGCGTTCTACGCGTCGGTGGAGCAGCGCGACAGGCCCGAGCTCCGCGGCCTGCCCGTGGCGGTGGGCGGCACGGGCCCGCGGGCGGTGGTGGCGGCGGCCAGCTACGAGGCCCGCGCCCACGGCGTGCGCTCGGCGATGCCCATGGTGCGGGCGCTGCGGCTCTGCCCCGAGCTCGTGGTGGTGCGGCCGCGCTTCGAGGTCTACCGCCAGGTCTCGGCGCAGGTGCGGTCCGTGTTCCACCGCTACACCGACCTCGTCGAGCCGCTGGCCCTCGACGAGGCCTACCTGGACGTCACGGTGCCGAAGCGCGGACCGCCCTCCGGCACGCTGATCGCCAGGGCCATCAAGGCCGAGATCAAGGCGGAGACGGGGCTCACCGCGTCGGCGGGCGTGGCCGGCGGGAAGTTCCTCGCCAAGCTCGCCTGCGGCATGAGCAAGCCGGACGGCCTCACGGTGATCAAGCCCGAGGACGTCGACCGCATCCTGCTGCCGCTCCCCGTCGAGCGCTTCTACGGCGTGGGCCCGCGCACGGCGGCGAAGCTGAAGGCGCTGGGCTGGCGCACCGGCGCCGACCTGCGCGCCGCCGGCAGGGACCGGCTCGTGGCCGAGCTGGGCAAGCTCGGGGCCTTCCTGCACGACATCGCCAACGGCGTGGACGACAGGCCGGTGGTGGCGGACCAGCCCCGCAAGTCATTGGGGGCCGAGACGACCTTCGACGTGGACGTCAGCGACGAGGCGGAGCTGGACGGTGTGCTGGCGCAGCTCTGCGACGACGTACGCGGCGCCATGGAGCGCCGCGGGCTGGCCGCGCGCCGCGTGACCGTGAAGCTGCGCTTCGACGACTTCAAGACGATCACGCGCAGCCACACCGAGCCGGGTCCGTTCTGGCAGGGTGAGGCGCTGCTGGCGCTGGCGCGGCGCCTGGCGTTCGACGCCGACAGGCCGCGCCGCCCCGTCCGGCTGCTGGGCGTGAGCGTCGCCGACCTCTCGGAGCGCGACGGCGCGGCGGTGCAGCCCCGGCTCGAGTTCGGCTAGAACGCGCCGCCCGAGCTCATCGCCGGGCCGCGACGGCCCCGCTCCTCACTCGGCGGCGGCGGGCGCGGCCTCCGGGTCGGTGGCCCGGGCGCGGCGCAGCTCGAGCTCGTCCGTGAGGTCGAGGCGGAGCGGGGTGATGGAGACGTAGCCGTTCTCGACGGCCCACCTGTCCGTGCCCTCCTCGAGCCTGTCGCGCGGCTCCTCGGCGAACCAGTAGTGGCGCCGGCCCATGGGGTCCTCCCCGGGTATCACGAAGCCCTCGTAGTGCCTCACCGACTGCCTGGTCCACAGCACGCCCTTCGGCTCGTCGGGGAAGTTCACGTTGAGCAGCAGCGGCCCCGCCGCGCCGTTCACGCGCTCGATGACCTGGCGCACGTAGGGGGCGAAGCGGTCGTAGTCGGGGGGCTCGTCGCTGTAGCGCGCGCTGAAGGCTATGGCCCTGATGCCGAGGAACGCCGCCTGCTTGGCCGCGGCCACGGTGCCGGAGTGCCAGATGTTGTGGCCCAGGTTGTGCCCCAGGTTGATGCCGGTGAGGACGAGGTCCACCTGCTCCCAGTGGTGGGTGCCCAGCGCCACGCAGTCGGCGGGCGTGCCGTCGACGCGGAAGCCATCCAGGCCGTCCTCCAGCGTGGTCTTCGTGTAGTGCAGCGGCCGCCTCACGGTGATCGCGTGGCTCATCGCCGACTGCTCCACGTCCGGGGCCACGATCCTCACCTGGCCGAACTCCGCGGCCACCTTCGCCAGCGCGCTGATTCCGGGGCTGAAGATGCCGTCGTCGTTGCTGACCAAGATCCGCATGCGCTTCAACTCCATGTCGCCTGCCCGGGACAGCGTCGAGGGGCGCTGCGGGTGGGGAGCCATCATAGCGCCCTGGGAGCCCGTCCCGGCGTGCGCTGCTACGCCTCGGCGCCGCGCCGACGGGCCGGGCCCGCGCCGCGGTCGCCCGGGCGGCACGCGCCCACCGAGGGCTCGGTGGCGCCCCCCGCGGCGACGCTCACCGCATCTTCATCGAACGGATGCGAAGATTGCCGGGATGTCGGCTCCATCTCAGCCGGCACGAAGCGAACCGAACCCTTCTCCTCCTCCATCGTCCACCGATAGGCGACCGCGAGGCACCGAGTGGCATCGCGTGCTCAAGGCGGACCCCGTGCGTCGGTTCCTCGTGACCGCCAGTGCCATCGTCCTGCTCCCCACCCTGGCGCTCGCTTGGACCGCCGGGAACTTCGTCGCGCGCCGCGTGACCGAGCACGTCGCCCAGGCGAGCTCCGCCGAGGTGGCGGCGAACGCCACCGCCGTCCTGCGGCAGAGCGGGCTGGCCGCCTCCTCCGCGGGCGACGCGCTGATCGTCTTCGCCGACCCCGAGAACGCGCTGGCGGCGTGGCAGTACTTCGACACGGTGGTCGGCCGCAACCCCAACACCCGCGGCGTCCACGTCTACGACGACTCGGGCCGCGTGGCGTACGCGCGGGACAGGTCCGAGATCGGGGAGCGCGTACCCCGCGACGCCGCCTTCCTCGCCGCCTTGGGCGGCGAGCGCCAGACGCGCCTAATACCCATGGGCGCGCGCCTAGCGCAGCTCACCGGCGCCGAGTCCGCGCGGTCCTACTCCGTGCTCATCCCCCTCGCCCGCCGCTCCGGCGACGCGGCGGGCGTCCTCGAGGTCACCCAGGACCTGGGGCCCATAGCCGCGGACATGGCGCTGGCGCGCTGGCTGATCGTCCTCGTCGTCGTCGCCCTCTCGGTGGCGCTCGTGCTCCTCACGGCGTTCTTCGCGACGCGCCTGGCCAGGAGGTCGTTCTTCGACCCCGTGACGGCCCTGCCGAACCTCGACTACCTGCGCTCCGCCGCCCGCGCGGTGCTCGACGACAGCAGGCGGTCCGGGCGCGGCGGCGGGCTCATGCTCATCGACGTGGACAGGTTCAAGCTCGTGAACGAGGCCCTGGGCCGGGCCCAGGGCGACAAGCTCCTCAGGGACCTGGCCGAACGACTACGCGCCTCGGTGCGCGGCAACGACTACGTGGCCCGCCTGGGCAGCGACGACTTCGCCGTGCTGATGCCCGCCGCCGACGAGAGCGCCGCGCGGTCGGCGGCCCAGCGCGCCGTGGGCGCCATAGCGAGCCCGTTCCGCACCTCGGGCCGCGAGATCAGGCTCGAGGCCAGCGCGGGCGTGGCCCTGTTCCCACGCGACGCCTCCGAGCTCGACGGGCTGCTGCAGCGCGCCGAGCGGGCCCTCGAGCGGGCGAAGCGGGCGCGGCGGGCGATAGCCTTCTACCGCCAGGACAGCGACGCGCCCGGGAGGCCCAGCCTCTACCTGGAGTCCGACCTGCGCTCGGCGATCGAGCGCGAGGAGCTCACCGTCGTCTACCAGCCCATCTGCTACCTGCCGACCGGCGAGATCCTGGGCCTCGAGGCGCTGGCGCGCTGGGAGCACCCGACCCGCGGACCCATAGCGCCCGCCACCTTCATCGAGCTGGCCGAGCGCGGCGGCTTCATCAACGGCCTCGACCGCTGGACCCTGCGCGAGGCCACGGCGCAGCTCGCCTCGTGGTCGCGCCTCGGCGCGAACGTGCTGGTGACGGTGAACATGGCGGCCCAGACGCTCTCCGACCCCGGCCTGCCCGCCTACATAGAGGAGCTGCTGGGCGAGACCGGCGCGCCCGCCGAGCAGCTCGTGCTGGAGGTGACGGAGCGTACGGCCCTCGAGGACTTCGAGGCGAGCGCCGGCGTGCTGCGCAGCCTGCGCGAGACCGGCGTCGGCATCGCTCTCGACGACTTCGGCCGCGGCTACTCGTCGCTCTCCACGCTCGACCGCCTGCCGATCTCGTTCCTCAAGCTCGACGCCAGCTTCACCCAGGGCATCGGCACCTCGCACAAGGACGAGTACCTGCTCAGGGCCGTCAAGCTCTTCACCAAGGGCATCGGCATGCCGTTCGTGGCCGAGGGCATCGAGACGGAGAGCCAGCGCACCTGGTTGATCCAGCAGGGCGTGCGCTTCGGGCAGGGCTACCTCTTCTCCCGGCCCACGGCCTGCGAGAACATAGTCCCGCCACGCAACTCGCGCGCCAGCGCCCGCCTGTTGCCTCCCCTGCCCGTCGACGTGCCGCGGAGTCCCAACTGAGGCGCCTGTAGCCCCATGACTTGCGGGCTACGCGGGGTTCTAATCCGCGCGCGATAGGCTCGCTCATGAGAGTGAGCGCGCGTCGCTTTCCGCTGCCGGCGTGCGCGCGCTCCACACGGAGGTGCACGATGACCCACGGCTCACGCGTCCTGCGACGGGCAGGGCTAGCGGCACGCGAGCTGGTCCTGCTCGTCGCCGCGGCGACGGCTTTCTCCATCGCGACGGCGCAGGAGCTGCCGCAGAACGCGGCCGAGGCGCTGGAGCGAGGCGAGGCCCTCGTCCAGGAGGCCCTCAGCACCTACGAGGCCCAGTACCCGGACCGCCCGCTGTGGCGCCAGGCCTTCGCCGAGGCGCGCACCGCCATCGAGCTCGCCCCCGGCAACCCCGAGCCGCTGCGCTTCCTGGCCAGGGCCTACAGCCTGTCGAACTGGCACGGACCCGCGGTGCAGGCGTGGCACGACTACCTAGACGCCGGAGGCGCCCTCGAGGGCGAGGACGCGGAGCTGTTCGCGCACTCGGCGAACGAGTACGCCTTCGCCGCCTACCAGGTGGGCGACCGCGAGCTCGCCGCGGAGCGCTACGCCGACATCGTCGCGGTCCAGCCGGACAACGTGGAGGCCCATAGGTGGCTGGGGCGGATCCTCCTCGAGCTCCGCATGCCGGAGCAGGCCGTGGCGGCCTGGCGGACCGTGGTGGAGCTCGACCCCGACTCGCCGGGCGCCGAGTACTTCCTCGAGCTGGCGCAGGCCCAGGCCCGCTGGGGCGTGGACGCCGCGAACTCGTTCTACGCCGGCGTGGCCGCCTACGAGAGCGGCGACCTCGCGCGGGCCCGCAACAGCTTCGCGGCGGCCACCGCGCGCAACGCGAACTACGCCGCGGCGTGGGCCTGGCTCGGCCGCGTCTACTTCGAGCAGGAGCTGTACGCCGACGCGAACGTGGCCTACCAGCGCGCCGTGGCGCTCCAGCCCGACGAGCCCGCCTACCAGTGGTTCGCACGCGAGTCGGCGCGGCTCATGGAGGGCGGCGGCGAGCCCGCGGAGGGCGCGCCGGAGCTGGAGGCGCCGCCCGCGGCCCCGGAGGGTGAGGACGCCCTGCCCGGCGGCGGAGGCGACGCCGAGGGAGACTGACCCGTCTATCCGCTCATGGGAGCCGCGCCGGAGGGCGGGGCCGCGAGCCGACGCTCAGGCCTTGCCCTCCAGCCAGTTCGTGCCTATGGACGCGTCCACCTTCAGCGGCACCCGTAGCGGCAGGGCCCCGCTCATGGTCTCCACCGTGGCCCTGACCACGGCGTCCGACACCTCGCGCGGCGCCTCCAGCACGAGCTCGTCATGCACCTGGATGAGCAGCCTCGCGCCCTGGCAGTCGGTCCTGAGGCGCTCGCCCAGCTTGACCATAGCCACCTTGATGAGGTCGGCGGCGCTGCCTTGTATCACCGAGTTGATGGCCAGGCGCTCCCCCAGGAAGCGCTGGTTGTGGTTGCGGGACCTGATCTCGGGGATCTCACGGCGCCGGCCCAGGATCGTGGTGACGTAGCCGAGCTCCTCGGCCTCCTCGACGCAGGTCTTGAGGAACCGGTCGAGGCCCGCGTACCGCTCCTTGTACTCGTCGATGAAGCGCTGCGCGTCGCCCCGCGGGATGCGCAGCGTGCGCGCCAGCCCGAACGACGTCTGGCCGTAGACGATGCCGAAGTTCACGGTCTTGGCGATACGCCGTTGGTCCGGCGTGACCTCCTCGATGGGCACGCCGAAGACCTGGGAGGCCACGAAGGCGTGGATGTCCTGCCCCTCCCTGAACGCCTTCGTGAGCTCGGCGTCGTCGCTGAAGTGCGCCAGCATCCTCAGCTCCACCTGCGAGTAGTCGGCGGTGATGAGCACGCTGTCCGTGTCGCGGGCGCGGAACGCGCGCCTGATCTCGCGGCCGGCCGGCGTGCGTATGGGGATGTTCTGGATGTTCGGGTCGGAGGACGACAGCCGGCCCGTCGCCGCGCCCGTCTGGTGGAACGAGGCGTGGAGGCGGCCCGTCACCGGGCTGAGATAGCCGGGCAGCGGCAGGAGGTAGGTGCCGAGCAGCTTGTTCAGCTCGCGGTACTCGAGGAGCAGCGGCAGCAGCGGGTGGTCGGTCTCGGCGGCCAGCGTCTCGAGGACCTCGGCGTCCGTGGAGCGCCCCGTCTTCGTCGTCTTGACCACGCGCATGCCGAGCCTGTCGAAGAGCACCTCGGCGAGCTGCTTCGGCGAGTCGGGGTTGAACTCCGCGCCCACGACCTCGACCATCCGCGCCCTCAGCTCCGCGATCCGGCCCTTGATCGTCTCGGCGTAGGTAGTGAGCATGTCGGCGTCGAGGCTCACGCCCTCGCGCTCCATGTCGGAGAGCACGCGCACGAGGGGCATCTCGACCTCGGTGAAGAGCTGCTTGAGCGTGGCGCCGTCGTTGCCCGCCGCGCGCGAGCGGCCGTTGGCCTCAGGGCCGGGCACGGGCTCGGCGTCGATGCCCTTCGCCAGGCGCTCGTAGAGCCGCCAGGTGATGTCGGCGTCCTCGGCGGCGTAGGCGGCGATCTGCTCGAGCGGGACCTGCAGCATGCTGAGCTGGTCCTTGCCCTTGCCGATCAGGTCGCTGATGGGAGTCGTCCTCACGCCCAGCAGGTCGCGCGCCAGGTCGTCCATGTTGTAGGTGCGCCGCCCCGGGTAGAGCAGCGCGGCCGCGACCATCGTGTCGAAGAGCGGGCCCTTGAGCTCGATGCCGGCGCGGGACAGCGCGATGATGTCGTACTTGAGGTTCTGGCCGACCTTCAGCGTCGCCTCGTTCTCGAGGATGGGCTTCAGCCTCGCCGCCACCATGTCGGGGTCCAGCGTCTCGCCGTGCTCGCCGCGCACGGGCACGTACCAGCCGGTGCCGGCCTGCCACGAGAACACGTACCCGACGATGTCGGCGTCCACGGCCCTCAGCGCCGTCGTCTCGGTGTCGAGTGCGAAGGCCTCGCGCTTCTCGAGCTCGGCGACGAGGGCCTCGAAGGCGTCTGGCGTGTTCACGACGCGGTAGTCGGTCTCCATGCCGGCGCCCTCGACGTCCGAAGGCGCCGCCTCCGCGGCGGCCGCCACGGCCTCCGGCTCCGCGAAGTCGAGCTGGTCGAGGAACGACCTGAAGCCCAGCTCCTCGAAGAGCTCGCGCAGGTCGCTGCGCTTGGGGCGCGGCGTGACGCAGTCCTCCAGGGAGAAGTCGATGGGCACGTCGCGCTCGAGCGTCACCAGGCGCCGCGTGAGCTGCATGTTCTCGCGGTGCTCGGCTAGGTTCTCCCGCAGCTTCGGGGTCAGCTCGTCGAGGTGCTCCATCACGGCGTCGGCCGAGCCGTACTTGGCGACCAGCTTCGCCGCCGTCTTCGTGCCCACGCCCTTGGCGCCGGGGATGTTGTCGGTGCTGTCGCCCGTGAGCGTCTGGACCTCCACCGACTGCTCGGGCGTGTAGCCGCGCGACTCGAGCAGCTCGCGCGGGCCTAGCAGCTCGCCGCTGGAAGGGTCCCACAGCTTGACCTTGTCCGAGAGCACCTGGTGGAGGTCCTTGTCCTTGCTGCCGATGCGCAGCTCCACGTCCTCGCCCTTGAGCCGCTCGGCGATCGTGGCGATGACGTCGTCGGCCTCGTGGCCCTCGATCTCGTAGACCCTGATGCCCATCGCCTCGACGACCTGCCTGATGCGGGCGTACTGGGTGTGCAGGTCGTCGGGCGCGTGGTCGCGGTTGGCCTTGTACTCCGCGAAGTCGCCCTTGCGCAGCGTGGTGGAGTCGCTGACGTCGAAGGCGATCGCCAGGTAGTCGGGCCTCACGTTCCTGAGCAGGTTGATGAGGAGCTGGGTGAACACGTAGACCGCCTTCACCGGCTCCCCGTTGGGGCCGGTGAGGTCGCGGAACGGCGCGTAGTACGCGCGGAAGAGCTGCGCGTGCCCGTCGATGACGTAGAACGTCTTCACCCGTGTCCCTCTCGCGTCGCCTCCCCGCCAGGGCGGCTCCCGCGGCGCGGCGGGGCACCCGGGGCCCCGCCAGGGCTATGGGCGACCACCGATTCTACCATCGGGCCGCCCGGCGCCCGGAACGCCGCTCGTCCTAGCGGCTGGCGCTGGCGGGCGCCTCCGGCACGGCGTCGAAGGCCTCCGGTGACGGCAGCAGGCGCCAGTTCCAGTCGCCGTCGCGCCGCGGCGGCCAGATCACGGCCGTCGCGCGCCCGGCGATCGTGACGGCGTCGATCGGCCCGAAGTAGCGGGAGTCCTCGCTGCCGCTGGGCGTGCGGTTGTCGCCCATGACGAAGTAGGTGCCCTCGGGGACCACGAGGTCGAGCACTACCGGCACGCCCTCCGGCGTGCCCTCCGGCACGTACACGTTGTCGACCACGCGCCCGTAGAAGAGCTGCACGCGGGGGTCGTTCACGTCGTAGGCGTTGTCCCCACCCAGCCGCGGCAGCCAGTTGCCGTTGGCCGACATCTGGAAGTCGGCGACCATCGCCGCGACCTTCCCGTCCTCGACGATCACCCTGGGGAAGTCGACGGGCGCGACGTAGATCTCGCCGCTGTCGGTGATGAAGCCCTGGTCCACCGGGTAGTCGTTCACGTACACCTGCCCGCGCTCGATCCTTACCCTGTCGCCCGGCTGGGCTATCACGCGCTTGATGTAGAAGCTGCGCCGGCCCGTCTCCAGCGCCGTGGGGGCGTTGGCCGGCTCGCGCAGCACGACCACGGCGCCGCGCTCGTACTCGCCCAGCACGCCGGCGCGCCTCAGCCAGGTGTCGAACTTGGGGATGAACACGCGGTCCCCCGTGAGGAGGGAGCGCAGCAGGTTGCCCCTGCCCTGGCCGCCGTTCAGGTTCGGCTCCATCGAGCTGCCCACGACGCCGACGGTGGTGAAGACGAAGGTGACGACGAGGTAGGCGATGGCCAGGGCCTCGGCGTAGCCCCTGACCTCGCGCCACAGCTTGCCTCGCCAGGTCGTGGGCTCGGCTGCCGCCCGCGCCGGTGGACGTGCCGTGGTCCTCACCGCATCGGGCGGCGTGCTGGTATCGGGCATGACGGGACAGGTTAACCCGCGCGGCGCGATGTGGCGGTGTGGCAGCCGCCGCGACGCCGACACGAGCGATACCTTATCATCTAAGGTATGCCCGGCGACGACGGCTCGCGGCCGACGGACCCCTTCGCCCACAGGGGCAGGGGCGCGCGGCTCAACACCCTGAACCGCTACACGCAGCTCGCGGTGGAGCTCGACCCTGAGGAGGTCACCGAGGGCGACCTGCGCGTGCGCACGCGCTACCTCGACGACACCTCCCGCTCGGCCGTAGCCACCAACTCGAGCCCCGACATCGGCTTCGACTTCAGCATCAACCCCTACCGGGGCTGCGAGCACGGCTGCAGCTACTGCCTGAGCGGCGACACCCTCATCCTCATGGCCGACGGCAGCAGCAGGCGTCTCGCCGACGTCGAGGTCGGAGACGCGATACTCGGGACGGCCAGGCGGGGCCGTTACCGCCGCCTGGTGCCTACCGTGGTGCGCGACAAGTGGACGACGTTCAAGCCCGCCTACGCGGTGAGGCTACGGGACGGCACGGAGCTCGTCGCCAGCGCCGACCACCTCTTCCTCACCGAGCGCGGCTGGAAGCACGTGGCGAGCCCCGAGGGCGAGCGCCGACCCACGCTCACGACCGCGAACAGCCTCGTCGGCTGGGGTGCACACGGCACTGCCGCGGAGCCGGACGACGACTACGCGATCGGATACCTGTCGGGGGTCGTCCGCGGCGACGGCCCCTTGGGCCACTACACCCACGCGCGGACCTCTGGAGGAGGAGGCACCGCGCTGAGGTCGAGCGCGGACCTGCGAGTGGCGGTGGTCGAGCGGCTGAACGACGGACAGGTGCTGTACGACATCACGACGGGCACAGGCGACTTCCTGGCCAACGGCGTCGTGGCGCACAACTGCTACGCCCGGCCCACCCACGAGTTCCTCGGCCTCTCGGCCGGCCTCGACTTCGAGCGCGTGATCCTCGTCAAGCGCGACGCGCCGCGGCTCGTGGAGGAGCGCCTCCGCTCGCCGCGCTGGCAGCCCACCGTGCTGGCCATGTCTGGCGTCACCGACCCGTACCAACCGGTGGAGCGCAAACTCGGCATCACCAGGGGCGTGCTGCAGGTGCTGGCGCGCTACCGCAACCCGGTGGGCATCATCACGAAGAACGCGCTGGTGACGCGCGACATCGACGTCCTCGCCGAGATGGCCGCGTGGAACGGCGTCAGCGTCTTCCTCTCCGTGACCACGCTGGACGAGGCGCTGCGCTCGCGCCTGGAGCCGCGCACCAGCACCGCCGCGAACCGCCTGCGCGCCGTGCGCGAGCTGGCCGCCGCCGGCGTCCCCGTGGGCGTGAACGTGGCGCCCATCATCCCCGGCCTGACCGACCACGAGGTGCCAGACATCCTCGCCGCGGCCGCCGAGGCGGGCGCCACCTACGCCGGCTACACGCTCCTGCGGCTGCCCGGCGCCGTCGCCGACGTCTTCACCGACTGGCTCGACGCGAACTTCCCCCTGCGCAGGGAGAGGGTCCTGAACCGCGTGCGCGAGGCGCACGGCGGCGCGCTCTCCGACGCCGTGTTCTTCCGGCGCATGCGCGGGCACGGCGCCCTGGCCGAGCAGGTGCGGGAGCTCTTCCACCTCGTCGCCAACCGCCTCGGCCTGCAGAGGGAGCGCTACCCGGAGCTCGACACCTCGCGCTTCCGGCGGCCCGGCTCGGCGGAGCAGCCCTCGCTCTTCGGGCCCTGACCGGGTAGTCTGGATCGTGCCCACGCCGATGACGGTCCTCAGGCGCGCGGCGCTGGCCGGCGCGGTCGTCTGGACCGCCGCGGCCGGCCTCGCGCAACGGCCACTCGTGACCCCCGACTACTACGCGTCGCAGCTCACCGAGCTCCTGCCGGGACAGGAGGTCGCCGGCGAGCTCGACGCCTCCGACGGCCAGAACTTCAAGGACGGCAGCCGCCTCGACCTCTACGCCCTCAGGGCGCGGGCCGGCGAGTCACAGACCGTGAGGGTCGTCGCGCCGGCGTTCTCGCCGGTGCTCAGCGTCTTCGACGCCGCGGGGAACCTCGTGGCCTTCGCCGACTACGGGCAGGACTTCGGCCAGGCGTCGGTGAGCTTCGTCGCCGACACCACCGGCCTCTACGTGGTCGTCGTCAGCGGCTGGTCCGACTACGACCTCGGCGAGTACACGCTCACGCGCCTGGCCACCACCGCCGGGCCCGCCGCGGCGCGCGGCGTGACGCTGCCCGCCACCATGGAGTCGGCGATCACGGCCGAGATGCCGCCGCTGCCGAACGGCTCCGGCGGCGGCGCCGAGTTCTTCTCCTTCGAGGTCGCGGAGGAGACGCTGCTCCTGGCCGCGATGTCCTCGCAGGAGCTCGACGCCTACCTCACCCTCTACGACGCCACGGGCGCCGTGGTCGCCGAGAACGACGACGACGGCTACTCGACGGACTCGATGCTCGTGGCCCTCCTCCAGCCGGGCGCGTACGTCATCGCCGCCAGCACCTACTTCGCCGGCGAGGCCGGCGCCTACACCCTGACGCTGGAGACGTACTACAAGCGCTGAGAGCGGCATGACGGCGCCCAGGCAGTCCGGCCTCTTCGCCGCGTCGGCGCCGGAGCCGCTGGCGGCTCGCATGCGGCCGCGCACGCTCGACGAGTTCGTCGGCCAGGACCGCATCGTTGGCCCCGGACGGCTGCTGAGGCGCGCGATACAGGCCGACCAGCTCAGCTCGGTGATCTTCTACGGTCCGCCGGGCACCGGCAAGACGACGCTGGCGCGGGTCATCGCGAACACGACCAAGGCCGACTTCCTGGCCATCAACGCCGTGCTGGCCGGCGTGAAGGACATCCGCGAGGCGGTGGCGCGCGCCCAGGCCGCACGCGAGGCCGGGCGGCGCACGATCCTCTTCGTCGACGAGGTCCACAGGTTCAACAAGGCGCAGCAGGACGCTCTGCTGCCGTGGGTGGAGAACGGCACCGTCGTGCTCATCGGCGCCACCACGGAGAACCCGTACTTCGAGGTCAACAAGGCCCTGCTCTCCCGCAGCCGCGTCTTCGAGCTCACGCCGCTGACCGAGCACGACCTGCGCGAGGTGGCGCGCCAGGCCCTCGCGGACGAGGAGCGCGGCTACGGGCGGCTCGACGTGGAGCTGGACGAAGAGGCCCTGGACCACCTGGTGAACGTCGCCAACGGCGACGCCCGGGCCCTGCTGAACGCCCTCGAGCTGGCCGTCGAGACCACGCCGCCCGGCGCGGACGGCGTGGTCAGGGTCACCAGGGAGGTGGCCGAGGAGTCCATCCAGCGGCGCGCCGTCCTCTACGACAAGGAGGGCGACGCGCACTTCGACACGATCAGCGCGTTCATCAAGAGCGTGCGCGGCTCCGACCCGGACGCGGCGCTCTACTGGCTGGCGAAGATGGTCTACGCCGGCGAGGACCCGCGGTTCATCATGCGCCGCCTCCTGATCCTCGCCAGCGAGGACGTGGGGCTGGCCGACCCGCGGGCGCTCGGCGTCGTCGCCGCCGCGGCGCAGGCGCTCGACTACGTGGGTCTGCCGGAGGGGAGGTTCCACCTCGCCCAGGCGACGATCTACCTGGCCACGGCGCCGAAGAGCAACTCGACGATGGGCTTCTTCGACGCCCTGGCCACCGTGGAGCGCGAGCGCGAGGCCGAGGTGCCGGACCACCTGAAGGACGCCAACCGCGACGCCGAGGGCCTGGGCCACGGAGCCGGCTACCTCTACCCCCACGCCTACAGGGACCACTGGGTGGCCCAGCAGTACCTGCCCGACGCCCTGCAGGGCAAGGTCTTCTACCAGCCGACGGACGTCGGCTACGAGGCCACCGTGCGCGACGAGGTCATGCGCCGCCGCGAGGCGCAGCTCGCCGCCATGGTCGAGGCCGAGGGGGCCGCCGGCGCGCGCGGCGGCGGCCCGCGCCGTCCGCTGGCGGAGCGCCAGGCGGAGCGCTGGCTGGAGCGCACCGTGTCGCGCGCCGGCGAGCGGCTGGCGGCGCTGCGGGACCACGTCTTCGGCCTCGCCGGCGTGCGCCGCGACGACCTCGTGCTCGACCTCGCCGCCGGCGCGGGCCTCCTCACCTGGGAGGCCCTCCGGCGCGCTCCCGACGGGCAGGTCTGGGCGCTGGCCGCGACGGAGAGGGAGGCGGCGGCGCTGTCGCAGGGGGCCGCCTCCCTGCCGGAGGCGCAGCGGCCCGTGGTGGTGGTCGGCGCGCCGGCGGAGGCCGCCGAGCGCGTGGCCGCGGAGGCCCGGCGCCAGGGCACGCGACCCCCGTCCTTCGACGTCGTCGTCGGCCGTGGCGTCCTCGTCGGCGCCGCGGACGCCGCCGCGGTCCTCGCCCGGGCCGCCTCCCTGCTCGCCCCGGGCGGGCGGCTCGTGCTGGTCGAGGTCGACCGCGGCGCCGCCCAGCGCCTGCACCGCCTCGTCGACCTCGGCGACGCCGACCTGGCCGCGGCGGTGGCGGCCGCCGAGGAGGCCGTCTACGCCGGCGAGCGGCAGGACGACGAGGCCCTCCTCGCCGCGGCGCGCCAGGCCGGCCTGAGCGGCGCGCGGCTCGAGCGGAGGACGTTCCGGACGCGGGAGACGCTCCCGCGCCGCACCGTAGAGGGCTGGTTCGAGCCCGGCGAGGGCCGGCCGAGCTACGCCGACCACCTGGCCGCGCGCTTGGCGCCGTCCGACGTGGATCGCGTCAGGCGCGCCTTCCTCGCCCAGCTCGCCGACGCCGAGACGCCCTGGGAGGCCACCTACAGCTTCCTGTCCGCGTCCCGTGAGTAGCCTTCCCGGCCCTCTGGTATCATCGCGCCACAACTCGCTCGCTCCTGGGGGTACCGGCCGCGCGCCGGTGAGAGGTGGGGGGACGAAGCATTGAAGCCCGGTAGTGCCAGGGCGCTCACTTGGCGGTACGCCGCGCTGGCCGGCTCGCTCGAGCTCGCGATCGCCCTGCCGATGCCCGTGCTGATACTGCACATGACGGGCCGCGGTCTCGACCTGGCGCTGATAGGCCTGGCCTTCACGGTGCGGGCGCTGCTCGTGGTCCTGCTCGAGCTGCCCACCGGCGGCCTCGCCGACGCCATAGGACGCCGGCCCGTGGCGCTGACCTCCCAGCTCTTCACCCTGGCGTCGTTCACGGTCCTGCTCTTCGTGACCGGGCCCGTGACCGCGCTCGTCTACGCGGTCCTGCAGGGCGTGGGCTCCGCCCTGCACTCCGGCGCCATGGACGCCTGGTTCGTCGACGAGCTCCACGCGCTCGACCCCGACGTGCCGCTGCAGCGCCACCTGGCGACGGTGGACGTCGCGCAGGCGGCGGGGATGCTGGCGGGCTCCGCGGCGGGCGGCCTCCTGCCCAGCCTCGCCGCTCCCCTCGGCCTGCCCTGGCCCCTCTCCGGCTTCGGGATCGCCCTCTTCGCCGGGGTCGCCGTGCGCGCGCTGGTCTGGGTGGCCACGGCCGCCCTCGTGCGCGAGCCCGCGCGGCCGCGCGTCGACGCCGCCCGGCTGCGCGAGGGCGTGCGCTCGGTGCCCAGCGTGCTGGCCGGAGCCCTGCGCCTGACGCGCGACGAGCCCGTGATCCGCTGGCTCCTGCTGGCGGCGGCCGCGGGCGGCCTGGCGATGGTGAGCGTCGAGACCTTCTGGCAGCCCATCGCCGCCACCGTGTTCGGCGCCGCGGCCGAGAACAGCCAGGGCTTCGCGGTGCTCGGCACGCTGGCGGGCGTGGCCGTCCTGGCCGGCAGCCTCGCCGTGATGCGCTACGGCCACGGCTTCCCCGGAGGGAGCGCGGCCCTAGCCGGCGCCAGCATGTTCGTGCGCGGTGCCGCGATGCTGCTCTTCGCCATGGCCGGCGGCGCCGGCTGGCTGGCGGCGGGACTGGGCGTCGGCTACTTCGCGCTCGCGGCCAGCAACGTCCCGCACGACACGCTGCTGCACCAGGCCGTGCCGTCGTCGCGCCGCTCGTCCATGCTCAGCGTGCACTCGCTGGTCTTCTCGCTCGGCATCGCCGTCGCGTCCGGGCCCCTCGGCTGGCTGGCCAGCGCCACCTCGCCGCGCCTCGCGCTGTGGGTAGCGGGCATGGTCACGCTCGGCGCCTGCACCGCCTACGCGGTGGTGGGGCGCCTGCAGCGGGAGAAGGCGGCGGCGCCGTCGGCCCTGCCGGAGAGCCTGCTCCTCGACGACATGTCGGTGCCGGAGGGCGCCGACAGCGGCGTGGCCAGGTGAGCGGGCAGGGCACCGGGGGGAGGCACGAGGACGCCGCCTTCGAGCCGCGGCTCGGCCTGGCCCTGGCCGCGCTGCGGCTGAAGGACGTCGAGCGCGCCGGCTGGACGATGCACGGCGTCGTCGCGCCGGAGTCGGTGGCCGACCACAGCTTCGGCACCGCCCTGCTCTGCCTCCTGTACGCCGCTGACGCCGGCGTCGACCGCGGGCGGGCCGTGGCCATAGCCCTGGCGCACGACCTCGCCGAGGCCGTGACCGGCGACTTCGCGAACCGCGCCGACGCCGCCGACCGCAGCGTCAGCGACGCCGCGAAGGCGGCGGCCGAGAGCGCGGCCATCGCCGCGCTGGTGCCGCCCGAGGCCGGCGAGCTGCGCGAGCTGTGGCGGGAGTACGAGGACCGCGCCTCGCCCGAGGCCGTCTTCGCACGCGACATGAACATCCTCGACATGTGCCTCCAGGCGCTGGCCTACGAGGAGTGGGGGCGCTACGACCCGAGCGTGCCCATCCCCTCGTCGGGCGGCCACAGGCACCTCGACGAGTTCTTCGCCAGCGCCGAGCGGCGGCTGAGCACGCCGCTGGGCCGGCGCCTCTACGCCGCCGTGGAGCGCCGCTACCGCGCCGCGCGGTCGCCTTAGCGGCTACCATGAGGCGTCGTGACAGGCCCGCCCAGCGGGCCCGAACGGAGGCAGCATGCTTCGGAGAGTGCTCTTCGCCTGCGCGGCCGCGCTCGTCGCGGTCGCGTCCGCCCAGGGGCTCATCGTCTACAGCAGCGTGGACGAGGAGAACGCCCGCACGCTCCTCGACGCCTTCACCGCCGACACGGGCATCGAGGTCCAGATGGTGTTCCTCTCCTCCGGCCCGGCGCTCTCGCGCATCGAGGCCGAGCGGGCCCGCCCGCAGGCGGACGTCTGGTTCGGCGCCCCCAGCGAGAACCACATCGTCGCCAAGGAGCGCGGCCTGACCCAGGCCTACAGGGTGCAGGAGGCCGACGCGCTCCCCGACCAGTTCAAGGACCCCGAGGGCTTCTGGCACGCGATCTACATGAACCCCATGGCCGTGGGCGTGCGCACCGACCTCCTCCAGCAGCGCGGCGCGGCCGTGCCGCGGACCTGGCAGGACCTCCTCGACCCCGCCTACCAGGGCCTGATCCAGATGCCGTCCCCGCAGTCCTCCGGCACCGCCTACAACGTCATCCTCACGCTGCGTGAGGTCATGGGCGAGGACGCCGCCTTCGACTACCTGCGCCAGCTCGACGCGAACGTGCAGACCTACACGCAGTCGGGGACCGCGCCCTCCGGCGCCCTCGGCGTGGGCGAGACCGCGGTGGCCATCCAGTTCTCGCCCGGCTTCCTGCGGCTCATAGACGAGGGCTACCCCGTGGAGATCGTCTTCCCCGCGGAGGGCGTGGGCTACGAGGTGGCCGCGATGTCCATACTGCAGGGCGCCCGCAACCTCGAGAACGCCCGGGCGCTGGCCGACTGGATCACGTCCCGGGCCGGCCAGCAGGCGCTGTCTGAGCAGCAGACCTACTTCATGCCCATCCGTCCCGACGTCAGCGCCGGCGAGGGCGTGCCCTCGCTCGACACCATCGACCTCGTCAGCTTCGACCCCGAGGAGGCCGCCGCCGAGCGCCAGCGCCTGGTGGACCGCTGGGTCGAGGAGGTACTGGGGCAGTGACGGCGGGCGCCCGGGCCCGCTGAGGCCGTGCGCAGGGCCGCCAGGGAGCTGAGGCTCCTCGCCAGGGACCCCATCCTGCTGGGGCTCGTCCTGGTGATCATGGCGGCCCTGCTCGTCTTCGTGCTCTACCCGCTGGTGCTGGTGCTGAGGCAGAGCCTCGTCACCGCGGACGGGCTGGGGCTCGACAACTTCGGCCTGCTGGCCGAGAGGCGCCTCTACCGCAACGCGCTGCGCAACAGCGTGACCGTGGCCGCGCTGGTGGGGGCCCTCAGCGTCGCCGTGGGCTACGTCGTGGCCTTCACCCTGGCGCGCACCGACGTGCCGCTGAAGCGGCTGCTGCACAACCTCACGATCCTGCCCATAGTCTCGCCGCCCTTCTCAGGGGCGATCTCGATACTCTTCCTCTTCGGCTTCAACGGTCTCGTCACGCGCTACCTGCTCGGCCTGCGCGACTTCAGCATCTACGGCTTCTGGGGCGTGGTCGCCTCGCAGGTCTTCACCTTCGCGCCCATCGCCTACCTCAGCCTCCGGGGCGTCCTCGCCGGCATCGACCCCACGCTCGAGGACGCGGCCATGAACGTGGGCGCGTCGCGCTGGCAGGTGTTCAAGCGCGTCGTGCTGCCGCTGTCGCTGCCCGGCGTGGCGAGCGCGTTCCTCGTCGTGTTCATCGAGTCGATGGCGGACTTCGGCAACCCGCTCGTGCTCGCCGGCGCCGCGTTCCCCATGCTGGCCCCGCAGGCCTACCTGGAGATCACCGGCTCCTTCAACCTGCCGCGCGGCGCCATGCTCGCCGTCGTCCTGCTCGTCCCGTCCCTCACGGCCTTCGCGGTCCAGCGCTACTACATAGGCAGGCGGCAGTACGTGACCGTCACGGGGAAGCCGACGGCCTCCACCACGAAGGCCGTGAGCCGGTCGGCCAAGTGGCTGCTCTACGCCGCCGTCCTGCTCTTCGCCCTCGTCGTCGTGGCGTTCTACGCGGTGATACTGGTGGGCGCCACCACGGCCGTGTGGGGCTTCGACTACACGCCCACGCTCAGGCACTTCCGCTACGTCTTCGACGTCGGCTGGGACACCGTCAAGGACACCGTCGTCATCGCCGTGACCACCACCCCCGTCTCCGGCCTGCTCGGCATGCTCGTCGCCTTCCTCGTCGTGAGGCGGAGGTTCCCCGGCCGTCGGCCCATGGAGTTCCTCTCGATCCTCAACTTCGCCGTGCCCGGCACCGTGGTGGGCATCGGCTACATCCTCGCCTTCAACAGGCCGCCGCTGATCCTCACGGGTACCCTGGCGATCCTCGTCCTCAACTTCGTGTTCCGCTACGTACCGGTGGGCATCCAGAACGGCGTCGCCGTGCTGCGGCAGATCGACCCCGCGATCGAGGAAGCCGCCCAGAACCTCGGCGCCGACGGCGTCACGACCTTCAGGAGGGTCACGCTGCCGCTGATCGCGCCGGCGTTCTTCTCCGGCCTGGTGTTCGCGTTCGTGCGGGCCATGACGGCGATCAGCGCGGCCATCTTCCTGGTGTCGGCGAACTGGAACCTGATGACCGTGCAGATCCTCAACCAGGTCGGGTCCGGCAGGCTCGGGGTGGCCGCGGCCTTCAGCATCGTGCTGCTGGGTATCGTTCTCGTCGCGGTGGGCGTCATAGGCGCCCTCGTGGGCCGCCGGGCGGAGACCGCCGCCTCGGTGCGGTTCTGAGGAGGCTGGCTCGGCTCGTGTCCGTCGACCTGAGGCTCGTCGGCCTGCGCAAGGAGTTCCCGAGCCACGACGGCGGGGACGTCGTGGTGGCCGTGGACGACGTGAGCCTGGAGGTGGAGAGGGGGGCGATGCTCACCCTCCTGGGACCCTCGGGCTGCGGCAAGACCACGCTGCTGCGGCTCATCGCCGGATTCGAGGAGCCCACCCGCGGCGAGGTCTACTTCGGCGACAGGCGCGTGGACATGCTGGCTCCGAACGTCAGGGACACGGCCATGGTGTTCCAGTCCTACGCGATCTTCCCGCACCTCGACGTGTTCGAGAACGTCGCCTTCGGCCTGCGCATGGCGCGGGTGCCGGAGGCGGAGCTGCGGGAGCGCGTGGGGCGGGTCCTGGAGCTCGTGGGACTGGAGGGGCTCGAGCGGCGGGCGCCCAACCAGCTCTCCGGCGGCCAGCAGCAGCGGGTGGCGCTGGCCCGGTGCATCGTGCTGGAGCCGCACGTGCTGCTCTTCGACGAGCCGCTCTCGAACCTCGACGCCAAGCTGCGGGAGCAGATGCGCATCGAGGTGCGCGAGCTGCAGCAGCGCCTGGGCGTGACGAGCGTCTACGTCACCCACGACCAGGCCGAGGCGATGGCGCTCTCCGACCTCGTCGTGGTCATGAACCGCGGGCGCATCGCCCAGGTCGCTCCGCCGCGGGAGCTCTACTCGCGCCCCAACAGCAGGTTCGTCGCCGACTTCATAGGCAAGGCGAACTTCCTAACGGGCCAGGTCGTGGACGCGCGCACCGTCGACGTCGCCGGCGCCCGCCTGCCGCTCAGCTCCGACGCGCCCGTGGGCCCCGGGCAGCGCGTGGAGCTCGTCGTGCGCCCCGAGGCCGTCGTGCTGCGGCGCGAGGGTCCGGGTCCCCGCGGCGTCGTCGCGCGCGCGTCGTTCCTGGGCGACCACGCCGAGTACGACGTCCGCCTCCCCTCGGGCGAGACGGTCGTGGCCCACGAGGCGAACCCCGCCGAGCGCGGCATGCACGAGGTGGGCGAGGAGGTCGCAGTCACGACGGGTCCCCTGCACCCGCTCCCGCCTGGCTGAGCGTCGGCGCGGCCGTCGTGGCGGGTCGCCCCCGCGGCGCGGGCGCGGCGCGGGCGCCGGCCCGCGACAGGGTAGGATGCGCGCCGAGCTCGCCTCGCTTGAGTACCCACGCCTTCACCCGCGCGGAGGAGCTGGCCGGAGGGCGACATGGCTGCGTGTGACATTCCCGACATAGCTCGCGGGCGACCATGACGGCGATGCGGCACGACGACGCTCCCTTCTTCCTGAAGGCGCAGCTCAGGTCCATCGTGGACGCGATCCGCGCCCTGGCCGAGGAGAAGGGCCTGACGCAGGCCTTCGAGATGGACCTCTTCGCCCTCCAACGCACCGTGGAGGAGGTCCTCCAGGCGGGCGACAGGACCGCCGCCGAGCGCGCGCTCGACCAGGCGCGCGACCTGGAGGCGCGCGTGAAGGCCGCGCCCCGCAAGAGCGACCCGCTGCTGCTGCGCTGAGGGGCCTCCGGCCGGACGCGGGGACCACTCGTTCCGCCGGGGCGCCGCCGAGCTCCGGACCGCGCCACGCGACGCCGTCTCGCCACGTCGCCGGCCGCCGCCGGCGCGTGCCGCCCGGCTAGGATGGCCCGATGGAGATCGTCATCCTGCCCACCGCGCGCGACGCCGAGCGGCTGGCCGCCCGGATCGTCGCCGACCGCCTGAGGGCCAAGCCGGACCTGGTCCTGGGGTGCGCGACGGGCGCCACGATGGAGGGGATCTACGCCGAGCTGGTGCGCCTGCACCGCGAGGAGGGGCTCAGCTTCGCGCGGTCCACCACGTTCAACCTCGACGAGTACGTGGGGCTCGGGCCCTTCGACGAGCGCTCGTACCACTACTACATGCGGCGCCACCTCTTCGACCACGTGGACCTGCGGCCCGAGAACGTCCACCTGCCCGACGGGGTCGCCGAGGACCTCGACGCCGAGGCCCGCGCGTACGAGGCGGACATCGAGCTGGCGGGGGGCATCGACCTGCAGCTCCTCGGCCTGGGCCGCACCGGCCACATAGGCTTCAACGAGCCGCTCTCGGCGCTGATGTCGCGGACGCGGCACATCGCTCTAACGCCCACGACCCGCGAGCAGAACGCGCCCATGTTCGGCGGCGACCCGGCGAGCGTGCCGGAGAGGGCGCTGACGATGGGCGTGGGCACGATCCTCGAGGCGCGCGAGCTGCTGATGGTGGTCACGGGCCAGCGCAAGGCCGAGGTGCTGGCGCGCGCCACGGAGGGACCGATCACCTCGATGATCAGCGCCACGGCCCTGCAGCTCCACCCCCACTGCGTCGTGATCGTCGACGAGCCCGCGGCGTCGCTCCTCGCCGGGCGCGACCACTACAGGTGGGAGTTCGAGCACGACCCGGCCTGGGCGCCCTACCGCTGAGGCCCGCTCGCGCGGCCCCCGGCCGTGGCCCTCAGGCCAGCTCGGCGGCCAGCCCCACGACCTCGTCGACGCGCGCCAGCACGTAGTCGGGCCGGCAGCTCCCCACGTTCGCCTCTGGGTGGAAGCGCCGGTGCGGTGAGGTCGCCAGCGACCGTTCGACGACCCCAACCACGGCTGGGTGCAGCGCCCTCTCCCGCGGCGACAGCGGGGCGAGCTCCGGCGGCAGCGCGGCGTGCAGCCAGGCCGCCGGCACGCCGGCCGAACGGGCGCCGAGCACGTCGTGGACGAGCGTGTCGCCGACGAAGAGGTCGAGGGGAGCCGCCGCTTCGAAGATGCGCGCCTGCGGCTTCGCCGCGCCGGCCCGCTCCGGCGTGACGACGGCGTCGAAGTAGGCCAGCAGGCCCAGCGCGTCCAGCACCGGCTCCTGGTAGGCGGCGAAGCCGTTGGTGACGACGACGAGGCGCGTCCCCAGCCCCCGCAGTCCGGCCAGCGCCTCGCGCGCGCCGGGCAGCGCGGCGATGTGACCGTCCTGACCGCAGCACTCGACGACCCAGCCAGCCACGTCGATGCCCACGGCCAGCTCCGGCGCGCCGCCCAGCTCGGCGGCGACCTCGCGGTAGATGGCGTCCCAGTCGTAGGCCCCCACGAGGTCGCCGGCGTCCATGCGGCGCTGCCAGCCGCCCGCCACGCGCCGACGCACGGCGCGCGCGGCCTCCTCCTCGCCCAGGTCCCTGAGGCCGGACGTGGCCTTGAGCAGCGCGGCCAGGCGCGGCACCACGCAGGTCTCGAAGGGGTTGCGTATGAGGACGCCGTCGAGGTCGAAGCCCACGGACGGGGGTCGGCCCGCCCGGCGGCGGCCCGCCTCGCGGGGAGCCTCCGTCATCCCTTCAGCGCCCCCACGGTCACGCCGCGCAGGAAGTAGCGCTGGAACGCGAAGAACACGACGATCACGGGGACCGCGGCCAGCATCGCCGCGGCCATCTGCAGGCCGAAGAAGAGTGGCTCCTGCTCCCTCATGAGGACCAGGCCCACCTGGAGCGTGCGCATCTCGCTGGAGCGGGTCACGACCAGCGGCCACACGAAGGAGTTCCACTGCGCGACGAACGTGATGATGCCGAGGAAGGCGAGGCCGGGCCGCACCAGGGGCAGCACGACGTCCCAGTAGATGCGCGGCTCGCTGGCGCCGTCGACGCGGGCGGCGTCTATCAGCTCGCTGGGCAGCGTCTGGATGAACTGCTTCATGAGGAAGATCGAGAAGGGCGCCGCCATGAGCGGCAGCAGTAGGCCCAGGTAGGTGTCGACGAGACCGAGGCGGGTGACGACGAGGAACAGCGGCACGAGGATCGCCTCGAAGGGCAGCATCATCGACACGATGAAGAGCCAGAACAGCGCCCGCGAACCGCGGAACGGCAGCTTGGCGAGGGCGTAGCCGGCCATCGAGGCCGTGGCCACCACGACGGTGGTGACGGCCAGCGACTGGATCACGGAGTTCTGGACCCAGCGCCAGAAGTTCGGCTGACGCAGCACGGCCCTGTAGTTGTCGAGGGTCGGGTCGGTGGGGATCAGCTCGGGCGGGAAGCGCACCGTCAACGCCGACGGCGTCAGCGACGTGGCGAACATCCAGTAGAGCGGCACCAGGGCCGCCAGCGACAGGGCCACGAGCACCACCAGGACCGCCACGGCGCCCACCGGCGTCGGCTTGACGGGGTGCGAGGGGTCGCGCAGGAACGGGTCGCGACGCGTGATGGCGGCCATCAGTACTCCACGTTCTGGCCGAGCAGCCTGAACTGCACCGCGGCCAGCACCAGCGTGATGAGGAAGAGGACGATCGCCTGGGCGGAGGCGAGGCCGAGGTTGAAGCGCTGGAACGCCTCCTGGTAGATGCGGAACACGACCGTGGTGGTCGCGAACTGCGGGCCGCCCTGCGTCATGACGTAGACGGAGTCGAAGACCTGGAAGGTGTTGATCGTCCCGGTCACCACCAGGTAGAGCAGCGTGGGCCGGATCAGCGGCAGTATCACCTTGGCGAAGATCGTCGGGCGCCTCGCGCCGTCGATGAGCGCCACCTCGTAGAGGTCGCGCGGTATGCGGGCCAGGGCCGCCGACAGGAGCACGATGCTCGAGCCGCCGCCCATCACGACCTGCATGACCATCAGCGACGGCAACGCCGTGCTCGTGTTGCCCAGCCACGCCACGGGCTCGACGCCGAAGAGCCCCACGAAGGCGTTGAGCAGCCCGAACGTGGGGTTGAATATCCACAGCCAGATCAGCGAGATGATGATGCTCGACGTCACCGCCGGGAGGTAGAACGCCGACTTGAAGAACGTCTGCAGCGCGGCGTTCATGGGGTCGAGCAGGTAGGCGATGAGCAGCGCCTTGCCCAGCCAGAACACGACGACGACGGCGGTGAAGACGCTGGTGTTGACGAGCGCTCGGCGGAAGAGGGGGTCGGCGAGGACGCGCTCGAAGTTGTCGAGCCCCACCCACGTCATGCGCGTCGGGCGCACCTCCATGAAGGCCAGGGCGAACGCGATCACGACGGGGACGAGGAAGAACGCGGCGAAGAGCAGCGTCTGGGGCGCCACGAAGGCCACGCCCCACAGCCCGCCGGAGCCGGGGCCGCGCCCGCCGCGCCCGCCCCGCGGGCGCTCGGAGGCGCGACCCCGGGCTGCCGCCCGGGGTCGCGTGTCCCCGCCGAGGGTCCCGGCGGGCGCCTGAGTGGTCGACACCTGAGGCTCCGGTCCCGCCGTCAGTCGCCGAAGACGGCCCGGTTAGCCTCCCTCACGAAGTCGTCGAGGGCCTGCTGCGGTGTCTTGCTGCGGCTGAGGGCGGCCTCCATGGCCGCGGTGAAGTGCTCCATCGCCGGCGAGATGTCGAGGTCGGAGGGCCCGAAGTAGGGCACGCCGTGGTCGATCGCCGCCTGGTAGACCTGCACCTCGGTGGGCACGTCCTCCGTGTACTCGGCGACGTTCGCGAAGTCGAGCTCGGCGTTCGCGGAGCGGCGCGCCGTGATGTAGAGCAGGCTCTCCAGCATCTTGATGTTCTCTTGGTTGGTCAGGAACCGCGCGAACTCCATGGCCATGTCGCGCTTGTAGTCGTCGTCCTGCTTGAAGACCAGGAAGCCGCCCGAGGTCTCGTAGGCGATGGGGCCCACGTCCGGGTCGTGCGGGAACGGCGCGATGACCACGTCGATCGGGTTCGCGATGCGGCCCTCCTTGAGGTACCTGTCGATGCGCCCGATCTCGTAGATGCCGCCGTAACCGATCGCCGCGCGGCCGTTGTGCAGGTTCTCGATGGTGCCGTAGACGTCGAGCGCCTCGCCGCCCTTCGGGGCGTAGCCGTACTCGTAGACGAGGTCGACTATGAACTGCAGCGCGCGCACGCCCTCCTCGGAGTTCAGGACGAACGCCGTGCCCTCGTCGTTGATGAGCTTGGCGCCGAAGCGCATGAGCCAGGCCAGCATGTTCTCGGTGTCGCGGGCGGCGAAGGTGATCGCGTAGACGTCGGTAGTGCCGTCGCCGTCGCGGTCCATCGTCAGCTTCTCGGCAGCGGCCAGGAACTCGTCGATCGTCCAGGACCGCTCGGGCAGCGGCGGGATGTCGACGCCCGCCTCCTCGAACAGGGCCGTGTTCAGGAGCAGCGTGGAGCCCATGCCGTTGTTCGAGTTGTTCCACGGCCAGATGTAGTGCTGGCCGTCGACGTTGCCCTTCTCCAGCGCGTAGGGCAGGAAGTCCTGGCGGTCCTCGTCGGTGAGGTAGTCGTCGATGGGCTCGAGCAGGCCCTCGCGCGCCCAGTCGGGGTTCCAGTCGAGGTCCTTGAGGACGTCCGGCGGGTTGCCCGCGAATATCGCGGTCGTCACCTTCTCGCCGAAGCCGGCGTTGGGGACGAGCTCGTAGTGGACCGTGACGTTGGGGTGGAGCGCCATGAACTGCTCGCTCATGTAGCGGGCGTACTCCTCGCCCGTGGGGCTGGCGCCCTCCGGCAAGTCGGGCGTCACGATGCGCCACGGGTTGATCCACCACGTGAGCTCGATCTGTGGCTGCGCCGCGGCCACCGGCGTGAGAGCCAGCAGCGCCACGAGCACCTTCAGTGCGGACCGTCGCATCAGCACCTCCTGCTGGGATAGAACGTTACCCGGGGACTATACCAGTCTCGTACCAGGCTCCAACCCGGCGAAGGCCAAGAGGTCCTTCACGGCCCTCTCAGGCGCCATCTCCTCGGGCGGCGCCACGCGCGGGAACGTCCTGCCCCGCCACACCTCGACGAGGGCGTCCGCCAGCGTCGCCGCGTCGCCCGGCGGGACCAGCAGGCCGCTCTCGCCGTGCGTCACCAGCTCGTCGATGCTGGCGCCGTCCGTGCCCACGACGGGCACGCCCAGGGCCAGGCTCTCGATCACGGTGTTCGGCAGGTTGTCCATCAGCGAGGGCAGCACGGAGGCCATGGCCCCGGCCACGACCCCGTAGAGGCGCCGCCTCCCGAGCGGGCCGAGGAGCGTCACGAGCCCGGCGCGCTCGCCCCACGCGTACCTGTAGCGCTCCGCCGCCGCACCGCCCAAGGGTCCCGCCCACACCATGCGCAGCTCCGGCTCGCGCCGCCACGCCAGGGGGAGGGCGTCCGCGACCACGTCCGTGCCCTTGCGCCGCCCCAGCGAGCCGAAGTGCACGAGGTAGCGCGCGGGCAGGCCCGGCGGCGGGTCCTCGCGCTCCGCGACGTCCACGGGCAGCGGCGGCCTGACGAGCCCCACGTCGAGCCCGTAGCGGTCGGCGAAGTGCCGCTGCAGCAGCCGGCTCGGGGCGTAGGCGGCGTCGGCGCGGCGCTGGGCCAGCACGTCGAGGCGCTCGGTGAGCCGCGCCAGCGGGGTCACGGGGCGGCCGGAGGCCGGCTCGTAGAGCAGCCGCGACGTGCTGATGCGCACGAGGTGCCTCCTGTCCTCACGTCGGCGCACGAACAGGCCCACGAGGCGCAGGTTCGCGGACTGCACGAGGTCGAAGGGCGCACGCTCGTGCTCGGCCTCCAGGGTCGCCGCCAGCCTCCGCGCGCTCTCCAGGTAGGCGGGCAGGTAGCCGGAGGCGGGGTCGAGCCGGCGCAGCAGCCAGGCGAGGCCGCGCAGGGCGGGCGAGCGGCTGCGCGGCACGCGGACGACCCTCACGTCGCCGTCGCGGAGCTCGCCGGCGGAGTCGCTGGTGACGAGGACCGTGCAGTCGTGACCGAGGCGCGCTAGCAGGTGCGCCGTCTTGTGCACGTAGCTGCCCACGCCGCCCTCGCCCCGCAGCTCGGTCGGGTACTCGGGCGTGATGAACGCGACCCTGAGGCCGCCGGTGGCGGGCCCGTCGCTCAAGCCGGCCTGGGCTTGAGCCGGCGGCGCGCGCGCGCGGCCAGCCGCTCCACGCCGTGGCGCCACGGCGGCGTGCAGCCCAGGGCCTCGTGCACCGCCGCCATCGCCTCGCGCCGCGCACGCGGGTCGGCGATGCGCCCGGCGCGGTGGTAGCAGTTGCCGCAGAAGAAGGCCCTGGCGCGGGCCGCGAAGGCGGCGTCCGGCATCGCGGCGGACTGCGACACGGCCTCGGTGATCAGCTCGATCACGTAGGCGGCGTCCTCGGCCCAGGCCCTGACCTTGGCGGCCTTGCCCGCGTTGTCGGCGTGCATCCTGAACGTCGCCTTCACGTCCGGCACCTCCACGGTCCCGGCCGCGGCGGCCACTCGCACGTAGGCGGCCACGTCGTTGAAGAGGGCCCTGGGCGTGTCGAAGCCGCCGACGCCGCGCAGCACCGCGGTGTCGAACATCGTGCTGCACAGGTAGAAGGAGGTGCGGTTCGCGAACCACGCCTCCAGCAGGCCGCGGACGTCCGTGCCCGGCGAGAGGTTCGCGCGTTCGTAGACGACGCGGCCGTCCTCGCCGAGGACGCGGGTGCCCGTCCGCACCAGTCCGGGCCGCCTCTCGCCCATGGCCGCGACGCACGTGGCCACGAAGTCCGGGTCGATCATGTCGTCGTCGTGCAGCAGCACGAGGTACCCGCCGGAGGCGAGCCTGACGACCGAGTTGAAGTTCGCCTGCGCGCCCAGGTTCCGCTCGTGCCTGTGGTACCTCACGCGGCCCGCGCCCACCTCCGCGACCACGGCCGCGGTGTCGTCCTCCGAGCAGTTGTCGGCCACCACGACCTCCACGCGCTCGTAGGTCTGCCCCAGCGCGGACGCCAGCGCCTCGCGCAGGAAGCCCCGCGCCCTGTTGTAGGTGGGTATGCCGATCGTGACCAGGGGCCGGCTGTCTCGGCTCACGTCTCCCCCCTTCAGTCGGCGGGACGCCAGGCGCCCGCGGACGCGTCCCAGGCCTTCACCGGCCGGGCCGGCACGCCGACCACGACCGTGCGGGGCGGGACGTCACGCGTGACGACGCTGTTGGCGCCCACGACCGCCAGCTCTCCTATCGTCACCCCCGGCAGCACTACCACGTTCTGCCCCAGCCAGGCGCCCCGGCCGATGCGCACGGGCGCCACGGGCGCGATGCCCTGGTACTTGTACGGCACGTCTCCCCTCGTCGTCGCGTGGGTGCCGTCGGCGACGAAGACGTTGGCGGCGAACATGACGTCGTCCTCGATGACGACCTCCCGGAACGCGACGACCTGCAGCGACGCCGTGGCCGTCACGCGGTCGCCGATGCGGATCACGGGCTCGAAGCTCTGCTCGACGTGCTCGCCGCTCGGGTGGCGCATCCAGCCGCCGGGGTAGCGCACGTTCGCCTTCAGCTCGCTGCCCGGACCGAGCCTCACGTCGCGGCCAAGGTGGATGCGGTCGGCGCCCACGACGCTCCGGGGCTGGCGCATCACGAACCCTGGCCCGACGCTGGCGAAGCGGGGCATCGTGCGCCGGTCCCACCAGCGACGCGCGCGGCGCCCCGGCGCGCCCAGGCGCCAGGCGATGGCCGAGCCCACGTCGCGTCGCACCCGCCCATGGTAGGTCAGCGCCGCTCCCCTGTCGGCGACGTACGGCATCGCGGCGCCCCTCCGCCGTCCGCGCTCAGGGCGCGGCGGCCGCCGGACGGGCCGGCGGGCCGGCCTAGGTGGCGGCCGCCGCAACGAGGAGGTGCCCCGCGCGTGGCGGGGCACCTCGCGCCTCGGCGGCGTCTCGCTACGGTCCGGCGAGCGTGTAGGAGTAGTGCAGCACCGCCGCGAACTCTCCCGGGTCGCCGTCGGTCTCGGAGTAGTCGGCGACCTGGCGCCAGCCTGTCTGCGGCGAGTCGTCGGAGTTCGAGATGATGAACATCACGTCGCTGTCGCCCTGCGTCCAGCCATCGTCGTCGACGAGCTTCTGCAGCAGCGTCGAGAGGTCGGGCGTCCGCTGCGCCTCGCCGGCCTCGGAGCGGTCCGGCCAGTCGGGGACGTCCCAATCCACCGTGGCGTCGGTGACGAGGGGGCGGCCGCTGAGGTTGTTCGCGAACGGCGGTCCGTCGTCGCGCTTGGGGATCGGCGCCGGGTCGAGCGAGTCCTCGACGGCGATCGTCAACGTCACGTCCTGGCCGTCGCTGGGGTCGTAGGAGCCCGCCGGGCCGGAGCCCGCCGACCGGACGATGCTCGTGAACTGGATGTAGGCGTCCTGGATCGTGGCGCCCGCCGGTATGTCGAGGTCGCGGAAGGCGAAGCCGGAGGTCACCTCGACTCCGTAGCGCAGCAGGTACGAGAGGCCGATCTGGCGGAGGTCGTTGTAGGTGTTCCCCTCCACGTCGGCCGGGTCGCCGGTGGCGCCGCTCGCGTCCGCCAGCCACTCGAAGCCGTCGTCGGCGGTGCTGGCGATCTTGACGGAACCCGTGGTGGGCCCCGGCGCGGTGGGGTCGTTGAAGATGGCCGTCACGACGGACGGGTCGGAGCCCGGCGTCACCTCACAGGTGTCGCTGGCGTCGTCGCAGGCCTCGGCGTCCCCGGCCCAGCCGGCGAACTCCATGTCGGTGGCCGGCGTGGCCGTGAACGTGTAGGCGGTGGAGGTCGACGCCGTCACGGGTCCGCACTCGCCGTCGGTGCTGTCGGTGCCGGGGTCGTACGTGCAGTCGATGCCGAGCTCCGGCTGCTGCACGGTGCCGCCGCCGGTGCTGCCCGCGAAGTCAACGCTGAGCTGCACCTCTTCAGGGAGCTGCTGCTCGAGGTCGAAGGTCGCCGTGACGCTCTTGTCGGCGTCCATCGTCACCACGCAGGTGGTATCCGACCCCGTGCAGTCTCCCGACCAGCCGGCGAACTCAGAGCCGGCGTCCGGCGTGGCGACGAGAGTCACGTCCGTGCCCGCCTCTATGACGGAGGTGTCGGCGACGTCCTCGCCGTCGACGGTGACCGCTACGGTTCCCGAGCCGGTGCCGGCGGTGTTCACGCTGAGGGAGAAGGTGTCGCCGCCTGGCGGCAGCGGCTCCCCGCAGGCCGCGATGACGACCGCCAGTGCCGTGAGGATGGCTACCAACCGAAGTCTCTGCACGTCGTCTCCTCCTGGTACCCGGACTGCTGGCCTCGCGCCCGAGCCGGTCGGGCACCGCTGCGATCGCCGTTTCGCGCCTCTCACGGCTCTCGCGCTCCGCGCGGGGCCGGGCAGGCGAGCTCGTACGAGTAGTGCGAGGGTACTCGCGCGCAGATGAGAAACTGCTGGCTAGATGAGAGTCGCATGGCAGCCCCTGCGGGCGCTCGCGTCGGTGAGCCCCTCCCGGCCGTCACGCCTCTCACATGTTCCGCTGACACGATGCACGGCAGCGCGCCCGCTGGGGCGCGGCACGGGCCCGGCCGCCGCAGGCGCCGGCCCCAGGAGGAGGGCCGGTGGCAGAGCCTTCACCGTTGCGGACGGTCCGCAGGAGTCCGGGCCGCCCGCTCTTCGGCTGGCGGTCCTGGCCGCGCGGGCTGGCGGCGGTCGCGATCGCGCTGGCGCTCGCCTCCTGCGACACCCTGTTCCCGCCGCCGCCGGAGCCCCCGCCTCCCCCGCCGCCGCCGGGCAAGGAGTGGCTCGCGCAGCCGGTGCAGGCTCAGGGCGGGGTCGCGGGCCTGACGGCGACCGTCGCGTACGACCCTGAGGAGGCCGCCTTCAGGGGTCTCACGGTCCCGGAGGGCGCCGCGATAGCGTCCGCGCGGGACGACGGCGCCGGCGTCGTCACCGTCTCCTGGTTCTCCTACGAGCCCGCGTCGGGCCCGGTCCTCACGCTGCACTGGACGGCGCCGCCCGAGTCCGAGCCGCCCGCCGTCACCGCCTCCGCCGCCTTCGGGCCCGACGGGTCGCCGTCGGCGGACGCCGTCGCTCTCGGCGGCTTCGCCGAGGACGGCTCGGCGACGCCGGTCGCGTTCCACGACGGCCTGGAGGAGCTCGACGCCGGCGCGGCCGCCGCGGCGGCCTGCCGCGCCGCCGACTACCCCTCCGAGCTGGCCTCCTACCCGCTCGGCGACCTCGACGCCAGCGGCGTCGTGGACGTGCGCGACGTCGTGCTGCTCCACGCCGCCATCGACGGCGACGAGCTCGCCGCGGCGGACGCCCACGAGCTGTTCCACGCCGACCTCACGGGGGACTGCGCCTACGACGAGGCCGACGTGCGTCAGGCGTTCGTGAAGGCCACCGTCCCCGGCGCCGAGGCCGCGCCCGTGGCCAAGCCCCCCGTCCTCACCTACGCGCGGATGCGCGCCGGCACGCCGGTGCTGGTGGGCAACGCCGGCAACGCGCCGCTCGCGGGACTCGCCTTCTTCGGCGTGAACCTCAACGGCAGCGGTTTCGTGGGCGACACCGAGTGGGTCATCGAGGGCCAGTCGGCGCTGTGGACCCTCGCCTCCGACCCGAACGACGCGCTGGGCACGCTGCGCGTGGTGGCGGGCGGCGCCGAGGCCGGGGTGCTCGTCGGCAACGTCGCGGTACTCGTAGCCGGTCAGTCGAACGCCGTGGGTTGGGACCAGGACGTCCCCGCCGAGCTGCGGGACGGCGAGGCCTTCCCGTCGGTGCGGATGCTCGCGAACGACTACCGGTGGCGCCCGGCCGTCGAGCCCCTCGACGACCCGACGGGGCAGCTCGACCAGGTGAGCGAGGACGCCGACCCCGGCACCTCGGCCGGCACGACCCTCGGCCGGCTGCTGGCCGCCGGTGACGAGGGCGTCGGCGTGACGGGCACGGGCCGCGCCGCCTACCTGATCCCCGCGGCCCTGGGCGGCAGCCGCATGACGCCGCGGCCGAACACGAACGTGGGCTGGTACCTCGGCCCGGCCGACCTGGCGGACACGGACCGCGAGACGCTCTACGGCAGCGCGATGTACAGGGCGCTCTCGTCTGCCGGCCTGCGCGCCGACCCCGTGGGCGACCAGGAGCCGGAGGGCGGTCCGGTGAGCGCCGTCTTCTGGTACCAGGGCGAGTCCGACAACTCGACGCCGGACCTGAGGGAGGACTACTCAGGCTACACGGCCGCCGTGTTCGAGGCGATGCGCGCGACGCTGGCCGGGGCCACCGGCGCCGTGGAGCCGGTGATCATCTACGCCCAGCTCGCGGCCTACGGCTGCTGCCTCGGCGAGGAGAGCCCCACCGCCGCCTACGTCGAGCAGCTCAGGTCGCACGACATCGCCGAGCGCCAGCGGCGCCTCGAGGAGGGCGCCTTCCTCGGCACGCCCCACCTGCTGCCGGACGCCGGGCTAGGGAGCGGGGTACAGGGCGCGCACATGGTCGTCACGCACGACCTCCCCCGGTTCGACCGCATCCACCTGAGCGCGGAGGCGCAGCAGGTCCTGGCGATGCGCGTGGCCCTGGCGTACGAGGAGCACGTGCTGGGCTGGGACGTCGACGGCACCGGTCCGCGGCTCGTGTCCCTCGCGCGGTCCGGGGCCACGCTGACCCTGACGTTCGACCGCGAGGTGACGCCGCCCCAGGTCGCGGGCCCGTCCGCGTACTCCGGCTACTTCACGGCCTGGAACGGCGCTCCAGACGGCGGCCCGGACTACTCCAGCTCCTACGGCGGCAACGAGCTGGCGATCGCCGACGTGGCGCGTCACCCCTCCGACGCCCGCAAGGTCGTGATCACGCTGGCGTCGGACCCGGGCACCGGTCCCGTCTACCTGCGCTACATGCGGCCGCACGAGCCCACGTCCTCCTCGGACTACCTCGAGGACGTGATCCGCGGCCTCGACTCTGGTCTGCCCCTGCCGAGCTTCGGCCCGCTGCGCGTGGGCTGAGCCGGCGCCCGGCGGCGAGCCTGGGGCACGGGCGGCGGGGCGCCCGGCCTCGCGCGGGCGGGGGCGCCCGGCCTGGGGCCGGTGGGGACGGCCCGTGGACCCGCCGTTGGAGTAGGCTGCCTGCCGAGCCACAGCGAACGCCGGCCCACCGGCGCAGCGAGGGAGGCAATGAGGATGTCGCCTACCGCCACCAGCCGCACGCACAAGCACGTGCTCACCCCGTGGAGCAAGCAGTCTGCCATCGCCACGCCCACGATCACGCGGGCCCAGGGCTCGTACCTCTACGACGAGGACGGCAAGCGCTACCTCGACCTGTCGGCGGGCCTCGTCGCCGTGAACCTGGGGCACGGCCACCCCGCCGTCGTGGACGCCATCAAGCGGCAGGCCGAGCGCCTGCTCTACGCCGCGCCGTCGCTGATGAACGACGTGCGCAGCGAGTTCGCCGCCCTGCTCTCCGAGGTCTCGCCTTGGGACGAGGGCGCGCGGGTCTTCTTCACGACCAACGGCGGCGAGGGGAACGAGGACGCGGTGAAGATGTCGCGGATGATCACGGGCCGCCACAAGGTGCTGGTGGCCTACAGGTCGTTCCACGGCTCGGCGCCGGGCGCGGGGAGCCTCACCGGCGAGGACAGGCGCTGGCCCAACGAGCCTGGCATGCCCGGCGTGGTGCGCTTCTTCGCCCCCTACCCCTTCAGCTCGCCGTTCTTCACCGACGACCCGGCCGAGGAGACGCGCCGCGCGCTGCAGCACCTCGAGGACGTGATCACGTTCGAGGGCGCGAAGAACGTCGCGGCCCTGGTGATCGAGCCCGTGGTGGGCTCGAACGGCGTGATCGTCTACCCCGACGGCTACCTCAAGGGCCTGCGCGACATCACGGCACGCCACGGCATCGTGCTGGTCTTCGACGAGGTCATGACGGGCTTCGGCCGCACCGGCGAGACCTTCGCGGCGCAGCGCTTCGGCGTCACGCCGGACATGATCGTCTTCGCCAAGGGCGTCGCCTCGGCCTACGTGCCCCTCGGCGGCGCCATGGTCCGCGAGTCCCTGGCCCGGCACTTCGACGACCACGTGCTCATGTGCGGCCACACCTACTCCGGCCACCCGCTGGGCATGGCGGCGGGCCTGGCGACGGTCACGACGATGCGGCAGGAAGGCCTGTTCCAGCGCGCCAGGGAGCTCGAGCCGATCATGCGCGAGGGGCTGGAGGCCATCAAGGAGCGTCACCCCGTCGTGGGCGACGTGCGCGGCGTGGGCGCGTTCTTCGGGGTCGAGCTGGTCAAGGACCGCGCCACCCGCGAGCCGCTCGTGCCGTGGTACGGCGGCGACAACGCCCCCATCGGCAAGCTCACCGCGGCGCTGCGCGAGCGGGGCGTCTACGCCTTCGGCCGCTACAACGTGCTGATCGTCTCGCCGCCGCTCACGATCTCGCGCGAGGACCTGGCCTTCGGGTTCGCGGCCCTCGACGAGGCCCTGAAGGTCCTGGCCTAGGCGGCCGTCCTCGGCGGCCGCTCCGGGTACGCCCGCCCGCCCGAGGCGTGGCCGGGTAGAGGGAGCCCGCGGCGCGCCGCCGCGGGGCCGAGCGCGGGCTCCGCGGGCGCCTGACGCGCTACCCCCGCCCCGCCTCCCGCGGGCGCAGCGCCGCTCGGGACAGGGCGAAGAGGCTCAGCGAGAGCACGGTGAGGACCAGGGCGAGCGCCACGGACTCCTCCACCCCGCTCTCCAGCGCGGCGTAGGTGGCGAGCGGCAGCGTCCTGGTGCGGCCCATGAGGCTGCCGGCGAACACCAGCGTCGCCCCGAACTCGGCCAGGGCGCGCGACCACGCCAGCACGAGGCCCTCGGTGGCGGCGGGCAGGGCCACGGGCAGCGTCACGCTCCAGAACGCCAGCCAGCGCCCCGCGCCGTCCGTCAGCGCCGCCGCCTCGACCTCGCGGGGCACGCTGGCGAGTCCCACCTTGAGGGTCCTCACGAAGTACGGCGTGGCCACGAAGACCTGCGCCATCACCACGGCGGCGGTCGTGAAGGCCACGCCCAGCCCCGCCCCCTCCAGGAGGCCCCCCAGCGGGCCGCGCCTGCCGAACACCAGCAGCAGGCCGAGGCCGGCGATCACGGGCGGCAGCACCAGCGGCAGGTCCACGACCGCGTCGAGTAGCCTGCGCCCGCGGAACTCGTGGCGGGCCAGGAGGTAGGCCAGCGGGGTGCCGAGCGCGACGACCAACGCCATCGCCAGCGTGCTGGTGGCCACGCTGAGGCGCAGCGCCTCCAGCACGGCGGGCGAGAGCAGGGCTGCGGCCGGGGCGCCGAGGGCCCGCACGGCGATCGCCAGCGTGGGGAGCGACAGGTAGGCGGCGAGCAGCAGCCCCACCGCGAGCAGGAGGGCTCGGGGGCGACCGCCTGTCACGGGCGCACGCTACCGTGCCGGCCCGAAGCCGTGCGCCCGCAGCACTGACGCTCCCTCCGCGGAGACCAGGAACGCCGCGAAGCGCGCGGCGAGCGGGTCGTCCTCCCTGGCCGTCACGACGTAGGTCGGCGTCACGGTCGTGCGGACGGGCAGCGTGGCGAGGCCCGGGAACGCGGCGGCGTCGGTCGCGTAGACGATGCCGGCGTCGGCGGCGCCCACCGCCACCTTCGCGGCGACGAGCCTCACGTTCTGCTCCTCGGAGGCCACGTTCGCCTCCACACGCGCCAGCCACGCCGCGCCCCCTGGCAGGCGGGCCGCCACCTCCGCCAGGGCCGCTCGCGCGTATCGTCCTGCCGGCACCTCGGGTCCGGCCAGCACGAGCCTCACGCCAGGGTCGCCGAGGTCCTCCACGGCGCTCAGGCCGGAGCCCGGCGCCAGGGCCACCACGAGGCGGCTGGTTGCGAAAGTGCGGCCCGGACCGTAGCCCTCCACCGCGGACCTCACGCGCTCCACCTGCGCCGCGTCGGCCGAGGCGAAGACCGAGGCGGCGGCGCCCTCGACGACCTGCAGCGCCAGCGTCGATGAGCCGGCCAACTGCAGCCTCACGTCGACGCCGGGCTCGCGCTCCTCGAAGGCAGCGGCGAGGTCGGTGAAGGCCTCCTCCAGGCTCGAGGCGGCGAAGACCGTCAGCTCCCTCTCGCTCGCGCCGGGCCGGCGGGGCGCCCACAGCAGTGCCGCGGCGACCGCGAGCGCGACGACGGCCAGTACCGACAGGGGGCGCCTCACGTACCCAAACTAGGCGCACGGTGGCGCGCGGAGCGCCCCGCGGCGGACGCCCGTGGTCGGGCCCGCTCCGCGGCCCGCGCCGGCGACGGGTGAGTCTGGTCGGTCTGCGAGCTAGAGGTCGCGCCGCCGCACCGCGATGCGCAGCTCCGCGGTGCGCTGCACGTGGAACTCGGCGCCCACAGCGTCCGCGACCTCTTGGCGCGTCAGGCCCCTGTCCGTGCGCATCACCCGCAGTCGGTTGAAGACCTTCACCCTGGCGGCCACGCTCCACACCTTCCGTAGGTGATGTTGCGTATCTCCAACATCACGATGCGGGCGGGCGCGTCAAGCCGCGTTCTCCGGCCCGGCTCCGCCGGCCCGCCGCGGCAGCTGGCCCACGGCGCGAGGACCGTCACATGTCCACGCACCAAGCTGGTCGCGGGCGGGCCCGCGCGCGCGGGCCCGCCCGCGAGCGGCGCGGCGCAGCAGCCGGCGCGCGCCGTACTGGAGGCCAGTGGACATGGAGACCGTCTTCGCCTTCGAGAAGCCTCTCTGGGAGATCGTCCTGCGCGGCACCGTGGCCTACATGGCCATAGTGGTCGTGCTGCGCGTGATCCCGAAGCGACACCTCAGCGGCATGTCGCCGAACGACATCATCGCCATGGTGATCATCGGCGGCCTCACGACCGACGCCATAGGCGGCGGCTCGAGCTCGATGCTCGACTACCTGCTCATGGCCGTCGTCGTCATCCTGTGGAGCTACCTGATCGACCTCGCCGAGTTCAGGTTCCCGGGCTGGCGCCGACTGACGCGGGACACCCCCACCCTCGTCGTGCACCTGGGCAGGCCGGTGCGGAGGAACATGCGCCGCGAGCGGCTCACCGCCGAGGAACTGGCCGCCAGCCTGCGCGTGCAGGGCATCGAGGACATCGCGACCGTGAAGCAGGCTGTCCTCGAGGTCGACGGCCAGCTCAGCGTCATCCAGTTCGAGAACGGCGGCGCCGCGGAGGGACCGCCGTGACCCCAGGGGCACGCGGTCCCTTGGGAGACGGACCGGCGCCCGCGTGAGGCGCCGGTCCGCGGAGGTGCCCGCCCGCCGGGCTACTGCAGCCAACCCTCCACGACGTCGCGGTTGTCGGCGATCCAGGCGCGCGCGGCCTCGAGCGGGTCCATGTCCTGCTGCGTGATCATCAGCATGACCTCGCCCATCTGCTCGCCGGTCCAGTGGAAGGCGTCCAGGAACGCGAGCACGTCTTCCGGTGCCTCGTTCTCGGCCCACTCGCGGTTGACGATCGTGTGGATCTGCTCGGCCTCCCCGAAGACGCCCTCGGGGTCCTCGAGGTACTTCAGGTCGTAGGCGGCCCACATCCAGTGCGGTCGCCAGCTCGTGACGACGATCGGCTCCTGCCTACCGTAGGCGCGGTCGAGAGCGGCGGTCATGGCCGCGTCCGAGCCGTCCAGCAGCACGAAGTTCGACAGGCCGTAGACGTCGAGGGCCTCGTCGCTCGCGGCCATCAGCCCGGCGCCGGGGTCGATGCCCACGATCTCCCCGCCGAACATGTCGGCGTTGTCGTTGAGCTCGGTGATGCTGTCGATGTCCACGTAGGTGGGGACGGCCCAACCGATGTCGGCGCCCTCGAGGTTCGGCCCCAGGTCGGTGAGGCTGTCCCGCGTCTGCTGCCAGTAGGCGGCGTGAGTGGCGGGCAGCCAGGCGGCGACGATCGCGTCGAAGTCGCCCTGGGCCAGCCCCGTCCACATGGGGCCAGCGTCGACCGAGGTGAGGTTCACGTCGTAGCCGAGCTCGTCCATCAGCACGGCGGCGACCACGTGCGTCGAGGCGATCTCGGAGTCCCACAGGACGTAGCCGAGCTCTATCGGCCTGTCCTGAGCGGCTGCGGTACCACACAGCATCGCGACCGCCGCAGCGGCGAACCACTTGCGCATCTGTTACCTCCCGAGGTGTTCGGGGCTTCGGTGGCGACGGAACGACGAAACGTTCCGCGAGCGTACGCACGTACGCTGACGTTCATCAGCCGAAAGCGGCTAGTCCCGAACCTAACACGTGCGGTCCGTGGCTGCCAACCCTAGGTGCCGCGGCAGTGCCAGACGAGCACTGCTACCGCTCCCTTCAGGCGTCTCGGGCGCGACGCCGGCCCACCGAGGCCGTGACGCGGTCGAGCACGATGGCCATGATCACGACGGCCAGGCCCGCCTCGAACCCCTGGCCCACGTTCAGCCGCTGGATCCCTCGCAGCACCTCGGCGCCCAGGCCGCGCGCGCCGATCATCCCGGCGATGACGACCATGGAGAGGTTGAGCATTATCGACTGGTTCACGCCGGCCATGATGCTGGGCCGCGCCACGGGCATCTCGACCTTGACGAGGCGCTGCCAGCTCGTGGAGCCGAAGGCCTCGGCCGCCTCGACGAGGTCCGCCGGCACCTGCCTGATGCCGAGGCTCACCAGGCGCACCAGGGGCGGGATCGCGAACACGAAGGTGGCCACGACGCCCGGCACGACGCCGATCCCGAAGAACATCACGGCGGGGATCAGGTAGACGAAGGCGGGCATCGTCTGCATGAAGTCGAGGAGGGGCTTGAGCACGCGCTCCACGGCGTCGCTGCGCGCCGACAGGATGCCCAGCGGGACCCCCACCACGAGGATCAGCGCCTGCGCGGCGAGGACCAGCGCCAAGGTCTGCAGGAACGGCTGCCACAGGCCCACGTTCGCGACCACGAAGAGGCCCGCGAGGGCGAAGAGGCCGACGCGCCAGCCGGCCAGCAGCCCGGCCAGCCCCGCGAAGACGGCGATGGCCACCGGCACCGGCGCCCACTGGAGGGCCGCCAACAGGCCGCCGATGACCGCGTCGACGGCGTCGGCGAAGCCGTCGAAGAGCGGACCCAGGGCGTCGCGCAGGAACTCGACGGCGGCGGAGACCCAGCCGCGGATCGGTATGCGCAGCTCAAGCACGGCCGGCCTCCGCGACCGCGCCCGGGTCCGGCGCGGGAGCCGCCGCGAAGCCCATGCGGCCGTCCCCGTCCGCCCTCTGCGTCCTCGCCAGCGCGGCCAGGATCGCGCCCTTGACGACCACTCCGCGCAGGCGCCCGGTACCGTCGACCACCGCCACGGGCAGCGAGCCCTCGGCCGCGATGGGCATCACGTCGCTGAGGGGGGTATCGGTCGAGACGGTGGGGGCCGGCTCCATGAGGTCGCCGCGTACGCGCTCCTCGGTGACGCCGCCCTGGCGCAGCGCGCCGACGAGGCGCTCCGACGTCACGTAGCCGAGGACCCTACGCTCGGCGTCGACGACGAGGATCCCCGACAGGCCGGAGCGCCGCATCTTGCTCAGCGCCGTCTGCGGCCCGTCGCGCGGCCGGGCGACCTCGCGCACCGGCTGCATGATCGAACCGGCGGTGAGCACGCCGCTGCGGTCTACGCCCTCGACGAAGGCGGCCACGTAGTCGTCGGCCGGCTCGGTGATGACCTCCTCCGGCGTCCCGACCTGCACGACCCGCGCGTCCTTCATGATCGCGATGCGGTCGCCCAGGCGCAGGGCCTCGTCCAGGTCGTGGGTGACGAAGACTATCGTCTTCCTCATGCGCGCCTGCAGGTCGCTGAGCTCGTCCTGCATCTCGCGCCTGATGAGCGGGTCGAGCGCGCTGAAGGCCTCGTCCATGAGCAGCACGTCGGCGTCGACGGCCAGCGCCCTGGCCAGGCCGACGCGCTGCTGCATCCCTCCCGAGAGCTGGTGGGGATAGCTACCCTCCCAGCCGGCGAGGCCAACCAGGTCTATCGCGTCCTGGGCCCGCGCCCGTCGCTCGGCGGGCCGCACCCCCTGCACCTCCAGGCCGTACGCGACGTTGTCGAGCACGGTGCGGTGCGGCAGGATCGCGAACTGCTGGAAGACCATGCCGCTGAACTTCTCGCGGCGGACCTGCAGCAGCTCCCGCCGCGGGAGCCGGGTGATGTCGACGCCGTCCACGACCACGCTGCCTCGGGTGGGCTCGTGGAGCCGGTTGAGGAGCCTCAGCAGCGTCGACTTGCCGCTGCCCGAGAGGCCCATGAGCACGAAGGTCTCCCCCGCCGCGATGTCGAGGCTCACGTCGGCGACGCCCACGGCGTGGCCGAGGCGCGCCTGGACCTCGGCCTTGGTGGCGCCGCCCTCCAGGGCCGCTACGGCCCGGGCCGGGTCGGGGCCGAAGACCTTGTAGAGGCCCCGCACGGCCAGCTTCGCCGTCTCCGTGCCGTGGCCGTGAGGGGAACGAGGGGCGTCTCGTGGCGGTACTGTCGTCATGTCGTCTCCGTTGCGGTCGAGGTCAAGGGACTGCGCCCGTAGCTGGTCTCTGCGCCGCGGACGGGCGGCGGGAACCGCCCGGCCCGTCCGCGGACCCCGACACCCTACAACGTTGAGGGAGACGGTCCGGCCCGGCTGCGGCAGTATGGTCGCAGCACGCAGAGGGAAGGGGGTGCGTGTCGGGTGCAGCTCTTGGAACGCGAGAGCCTCCTGGCAGAGCTCGGCTCGCGGCTGGACGCCGCCGCGGCCGGACATGGGTCCCTCGTGCTGCTCGGCGCCGAGGCGGGCGCCGGCAAGACGGCCGTCGTCACCGAGTTCGGTCGGCGCCACGGCCGCAGTGCGCAGGTGCTCTTCGGCGGCTGCGACCCGCTCACGACACCGCGGCCGCTGAGCCCCCTCATCGACATCGCGCTCGACCCGCGGTCGCGGCTCTCCGGGTCCTTCGCCGCCTCCGCCTCGCCCTACGAGCTGTTCACGGCGATCCAGCGCCGCATGGCCGACTCGCGCATGCCCCTCACCCTCGTCATCGAGGACGTTCACTGGGCCGACGAGGGCACCCTCGACTTCCTGCGCTTCATAGGCCGGCGCATCGACGGCCTCCCCTCGCTCGTCGTGGCGACGTACCGCGACGACGAGGTCGGCCCGCGGCACCCGGCGCGGCCGGTGATAGGCGAGCTGGCCTCGCGCCCGTCGGTGGGGCTCCTGTCGGTGCCGCCGCTCAGCGTCGAGGCGGTCAGGGAGCTGTCCGGGGCGGACGCCGCGCACGCCGAGAGGATCCACCGCGTCACGGGCGGGAACGCCTTCTACGTCACCGAGGTCATCGCCTCCGGCGAGGCCGTGCCCAGGTCGGTGAGGGAGGCCGTGTTGGCGCGCGCCTCCCGCCTGCGCGAGAACGCCCGACGGGTCGTGGAGGTCGTCGCCACGGCGCCGCGCTCGCTGGAGCTGGAGGTCGCCCTCGAGGTGGCGCGGGTGGAGCCGTCGGCGGCCGACGAGGCCGTCGCGGCCGGCGTGCTCCTGGCCGAGCGCGGCCACCTGCGGTTCAGGCACGAGCTGGCCAGGGACGCCATCGAGGCCGTCACCCCGCTGGGGCGCCAGCTCGCCTGGCACGGGGCGATGGTGGACCTGCTGCAGCGGACCCAGCCCGACGACCTCGCGCGCCTCGCGCACCACGCGGCCAGGGCGCACGCCTGGGAGCTGTTCGTGCGCTTCGCGCCGCTGGCGGCGCGGCAGGCGGCGGAGCGCGGCGCCCACCGCGAGGCCGCGCAGTTCCTCAGGCTCGCGCTCGAGCGCGACCGCCACATGAGCCGCGCCACCGAGGCCGAGCTGCTGGTGGAGCTGGCGAACGAGTGCCACGTCCTCGACCTGCACGCCGAGGCCCTCACCGCCGCCGAGAGGGCGGTGGAGCTGAGGCGCGAGCTCGGCGACCCCGAGGCCCTGGCCGTCGCCCTCGGGCTGCTGGGCTACTCGCGCTTCCGCGCCGGCCTCGACGACCTCGTGGCCGGCCCGGTGGACGAGGCGCTCGCGCTGCTCGAGGGTCGACCCGACGGGCCCGCCAAGGCGCGCGCCTACCACAACGCCGCGATGATCGCGATGTTCCAGCGGCACTACCAGCCCGCCGTGGCGGCGTCGGAGCGGGCGCTGGAGCTGGCGCGTCGCCTGGGGGACGTGCGCCTCGAGGGGGCGACGCTGGTGGCGCTCGGCGCCGCCGAGATCGTCATGGGCGACGCGCGCCGCGCCGTGGGCATACTGCGCGAGGCGCACGAGCTGGGCGAGCGCAGCGGCGTGGCCGAGGTCTCGCGGCTGGCCACCTGGATGCTCGGCTCCGGCGCCGGCGAGGCGCGGCTCTACGACGAGGCCGACGGCGCCCTGGCGGCGATGATCGCCGCCGCCGCCGACACGGACGACGACTCGGCCATCGCCTACGGGCTGGCCTGGCAGGCCCGCGTGGCGTTCGAGCGCGGCCGGTACGAGGACGCGCTGCGCCTGGCCGAGCTGGTGCCTCCGCGGCCGGGCCACGGGATCATCGGACCCATCACCGCTCTGGGCGCGAAGGGCCGCACGCTGGTGCGCCGGGGCGAGGCCGGCGCCGCAGCGGTGCTGGCGCAGGCGCTGGCCGTCAGCCCGAAGGCCGCGCTGCAGTACGTGTGGTCGCCGTGCTGCGGGCTGGCCGAGCTCGCCTGGCTCGAGGGACGCGACGACGACATCCCCGGCCTGCTGGCGCCTTTGCTGCCGAAGGTCACCGCCGCCGACAGCCCCTGGGCGCGCGGCGAGGTCTCGCTGTGGCTCTGGAAGGCGGGGGCCGCGGCGGAGCCGCTGCCCGGCTCGGCGGAGCCCTTCGCCGCCCTCGTGCGCGGCGACTGGCGCCGCTCGGCCGAGCTGTGGGCTCGGATCGGCTGCCCCTACGAGCGCGCCTTCGCCCTGGCGCACGGTGACGAGGACGCGATGCGCGAGGCGCTGGTCGGGTTCAGGCGCCTCGGCGCCGCGCCCGCCGCCGCCAGGCTAGCCGCCCGCATGCGCGAGCTCGGCATAGCCAGGCTGCCGCGCGGTCCGCGCCGCGTCACGCGCCGTCACCCGGCGCATCTCACGCCCCGCCAGGCCGAGGTCCTCGCGCTCATGGTCGCCGGCCTCACCAACGCCGAGATCGCGGCGCGGCTGGCGATCACGGAGAAGACCGCCGAGCATCACGTGTCGGCGGTGCTGGCCAAGCTGGGCGCGCCGAACAGGGCGCGCGCCGTGGCCACCGCGGTCGGGCTGGGCCTGGTGGAGGGCGAGGGGGACTGACGCCCGCCCTCGAGCTAGGTCGCCGCCCCGCGGAGGGACGCCCCACCCCTCGCACCTGCCTCACACGAGCGGGGCGCCCACGGCGGCCTGGGCCGTGGGCGCCCCTCGTCGGCCGGTCCTCAGCGGCTCAGCGGTCCAGCCACGTCGTGCGCAGGCCGAGGTAGCTGGTGTTGGGGAAGTGCTCGAACCCCTCCACGTCGCTGCGCAGGGCCTCGAACTGCGACGAGTGGAAGAGGAACACGTGCGGGACGAGGTCGAGGATCCTCTCCTGCGCCTGCCTGTAGATCTCGCGGCGCTCCTCCTGGTCGGCGACCCTGCGGCCCTGCTCGAGCAGCGCGTCGAGCTCGGCGTCGCTGAAGTTGCCGAGGTTCCCGCCGTTGTCCGTGTAGAAGACGTTGAACAGGAAGTCGTCCGGGTCGCTCTGGCCGGACTCGCCGAGGATCGTGGCAGCGAAGTCGCCGTCCAGCGCCTTCGGGAGGTAGATCGACCAGTCCTCGGCGACGATGTTCGCGGTGATCCCGATGTCGGCGAGGTTCGCCTGGATCACCTCGGCGGGCGTGCGGAGGAAGTCGTAGGTGCTGGTCACGTAGAGGTCGAACTCGAAGCCGTCGGGGTAGGCCGACGCCGCCAGCGCCGCGCGCGCCGCCTCCAGGTCGCGCCCCACGTAGGGGCTGTCGGTGATGCCGTAGTAGTTCGAGGCGGGGATCGTCGTGCCCGTGGCCGGCACGCCGCCGGTGCCGAACAGCGCCAGGTCGACGATCGCCTGCTCGTCGATCGCGTAGGCGATCGCGCGGCGGACGTTCACGTCGTCGAAGGGCGGACGCTCGACGTTGAAGTAGATGCTGCGGAAGTTCGCCGACAGGCCGCCGACGACCTCGACGTTCGGGTCGGCGCGCAGGAGCTCGACGTCCGCGGCGGGCACGTACTCGATGAAGTCGGCGTTGCCGGTCTGGATCGCCGTCGTGCGGGCCGTGGGGTCCGGGTAGAACTGGAAGACTATGCCGTCGAGGTACGGGAGCTGGTTGCCGTCGGCGTCGGCGCCCCAGTAGTCGGGGTTCCGCTCCAGCACCAGGCGGGTCTGCGGCACGTACTCGACGAACCTGAACGGCCCCGTGCCCACGACCACGTTCTGCAGGTCGCCGTTGGCCTTCACCACGTCCTCGGAGACGATGACGTTGAGGCTGGCGGCCAGCTTCGAGAGCAGCGGGCTGAACGGCTCGGAGAGCGTCATGACCACGGTGCTGTCGTCCGGCGCCTGGATGTCGGAGACCACGGCGAAGTCGTCGGCGCGCGGCGAGGCCACGGCCGGGTCCTTGATCCTGTTGATCGAGAACACGACGTCTGACGCCTTCAGCGGGTCGCCGTCGTGGAACGTCACGCCCTGACGCAGGTGGAAGGTCCAGGTGAGGCCGTCGTCCGACACCTCCCACGACTCGGCCAGCCCGGGGACTATCTGCAGCGACGAGTCGAACATCACCAGCGTGTCGTAGACGTTCTCGAGCATGTTGCGGGTCGAGGTGGCGTTCGTGATGTGCGGGTCGAGGCCCACGGGGTCCGTCTGCATGCCGGCGACGAGGGTGCCGCCGTACTTGGGTTGGGCGAGCGCCAGGCCGGCGCCCGCGACGAGTAGCAAGGCCAACAACCGACGAGCCATGCAGGACCTCCTCCGAGTCTTGCGCTACCGGCCGACGATACTCCGCGCCGCCCGCCGTCGTCGGCGACTGCCGCGCGCCCGGCACGGAGGGGGGCTCGGCCGCCTCGCCCCGCGCGCGGTCCGCGAAGCCAGAGCCCTGGCCGCGACCCGTCGCCCGCGGGTCGAACGCACCGCCGGAGAGAGCCCTAGCCGTGGCTCCTCGTCCGCGGGTCGAGCGCGTCGCGCAGGGAGTCGCCGAAGAGGTTGAAGCCGAGGACGACGACCATGATCGCCAGCCCCGGCGCCACCGTGGCCCACGGCGAGAGCGAGAGGAAGCGCCGACCCTCCGCCACCATCAGGCCCCAGCTCGCGGCGGGCGGCTGCGTGCCCAGCCCGAGGAAGGACAGCGAGGCCTCGGCCAGGATGCCGTAGGCCAGGCGCAGCGTGACTTCCACGATCAGGGGCGCGGCGGCGGCCGGCAGCACGGTGCGCAGCATCACGCGCCAGTCGCGGCTGCCCAGGGAGCGGCTGGCCTCCACGAACAGCTCCTCGCGCACCGTCAGCACGGCGCCGCGCGCCACGCGCGCGAAGGGCCCCACGTAGACGAGGCCTATGGCCAGGACGAGGTTCACGAACCCGGGCCCGAGGAAGGCCAGCAGTGCGATCGCCAGGAGGATCGCGGGGAACGACAGCAGCACGTCGGTGACGCGCATGATGAGCCCGTCCACCCAGCCGCGGTAGTAGGCGGCCAGCACGCCGAGGGCGCCGCCGACGAGGAGCGCGAAGAGCGTGGACGCCGCCGCCACGGAGAGCGAGCTGCGCCCGCCGTAGACGATGCGGGACAGCGTGTCGCGGCCGTACTGGTCGGTGCCGAGGAGGTGCTCGCGGGTGGGCCCGAGCAGGCGCGCGGGAGGGTCCAGCGCGACGGGGTCGTAGGGCGCCACGAACGGTGCGAACACCGCCGCCAGCGCGGCCACGAGCACGATCGCCGCGCCCAGTCCGCCGGCACCGCCCAGCGCGGCGCGGTAGGGCCGGCGGCGCCGGCGCGGTCCGGCTTCCTGCCGCTCCGCGAGCGTGGCGGCGCCGTCAGTCATAGCGGACCCGCGGGTCGATGAGCGCGTAGAGGACGTCCACGAGGAGGTTCACCAGCACGAACGCCGAGGCGATGAGCAGCACGGCGCCCTGGACGACGGGGTAGTCGCGCAGGTTGATGCCCTCGAGCGCGAAGCGCCCCACGCCCGGCAGGCTGAAGACCTGCTCGATGATCACGGCCCCGCCCAGGAGCTGCCCGAACTGCAGCCCCACCACGGTGACCACGGGGATGAGGGCCGTGCGCAGGGCGTGCCGCAGCACCACCGTGCGCTCCGAGAGGCCCTTGGCGCGGGCGGTGCGCACGAAGTCGAGGCCGAGAACCTCGAGCAGGGTCGAGCGCACGATGCGCGCCGTGGCCGCGGCGAGGATCAGGCCCAGCGAGAGGGCGGGCATGACCATGTGACGCAGGTTCGCCAGCGGCCCCTCCGCGAAGGGCACGTAGCCGGCCGGCGGCAGCCACCCCAGGCGCAGCGAGAACAGCAGGATCAGCAGGATGCCGAGGAAGAACCCCGGGATGCTCAGGCCCAGGAGGGCGAAGACGGAGCCCAGGTGGTCGGCCCACCTGCCGCGGTTCAGCGCCGCCAGCACCCCCACGGGCAGGGCGATGGCGAGCGCGACGACGAGGCTGAGGACCGTGAGCTCGAGCGTGACGGGGAACCGCAGCGCCAGGTCCAGGGCCACGGGCCTGCCGGTGCGCAGCGAGCTGCCCAGGTCGCCCCGCACGGCGGCGGCGGCCCACTGGCCGAACTGCACGTGGACGGGCAGGTCGAGGCCGAACATGCGGCGCAGCTCGGCCAGGCGCTCCTGCGAGACGTTGCCCTGCAGGCCCACCAGGTTCGTGACGACGTCGCCCGGCACGGCGCGCATGAGCGCGAAGACGATGAGGGCGACGCCGAAGAGCGTGGGGAGGGCCAGCAGGCAGCGCCGGCCGACGTAGCCGAGCATGGGTGGCGCCAATCCTATCAGCGGGGCCCGGCGCCCCCGCCCGGTGCCGGGCGTGGCGCGCGGACGCCGGCGGGCGTAACCTGCCGGGGTGCCGGTACGCGACGAGCTCATCGAGCGCGTGATACGCCAGCTCGCGGCGGCGTTCCTGCGGCTCACCTCACGACCTTCGCGCCTCGAGGTGGACGCGGTCGAGGCCCAGGAGCTGCGCGCCGAGCTCGACGACGTCTACCGCCGCTTCCTGGGCACCAGCGCGGAGCTGGTCTCGCGCCTCTCCACGGACGACCTGCTGGCGGTGATCGGCTCCGCCGGCTACGTCGACGGCGAGCGCGCCTACCTGCTCTCGGCCCTGCTGGAGACCGAGGCCGCGCTCGAGCACGCGCTCGGCGCCGCGGCCGACGACCCCTTCGTCACCTCCCTGCGCGGGCGTGCCCTCGACATGGCGCTGGAGGCCGGCATCGAGGAGCTGGGCGAGCCCGACCTGGCCGCCCGGGTCGAGCGCCTCCTCGCCCTGACCCCGCCGGGCTCGCTGAGCCGGGCGACGCGCGAGCGTCTCGTGTGGTTCTGGCTCGCGCTGCGCCGCTACGCCCGCGCCGAGGACGCGCTCTTCGACTGGCTCGACGAGGTGGAGGGCCGGGACGGCGACGCGGCGGACGTGGGGCGCGTCGCCGGCAGGTTCTACGCCGACCTGGAGCGGCGGGACGACGCCGAGCTGGAGTCAGGCGGCCTGCCGCGCGAGGAGCTGGCCGAGGGGCGCGCCGACCTCGAGGCGCGTCTCGGCAGGCTGGCCGGGGCCTGAGCCTCAGCCCGGCTCCGCCGCCGGCGCGCGCCTCCCCCGCGCCGTGCCGCGGCGTCCGGCGACGGGCAGGTACAGGGTCGTGGAGACGACCGCCAGGGCCGCCGTCAGCAGGAACGCCGGCCGATAGGCCGCCGCCCCGTAGCCGTGCGCGGAGGCGCCGGCCTCGACGATCGCGCCCATCAGCCACTGCAGCGCCATGGCGCCGCCGATGCCGAAGAAGTTCACCGCGGTGATCGCGCGGCCGAGCACCCCGGCCGGGGCCAGCTCCCTGACGTGCCCCAGCAGCACCGCGAAGAACGAGCCGGAGAAGCCGAGGGCCAGGTAGACGGCGCCGATGGCCGGCCGCGTCAGTCCGGGCGGAGCCGCGGCCAGCACGAGGTTCGCGGACGCTGCCAGCGCGCCGGAGAGAAGCACCGTGGCGAAGCGGCCCCGCCTGTCGGCCAGCCAGCCGGTGACGGCGTTGCCCAGGACGACCCCGACGCCGAGGGCCACCAGCAGGTCGCCGACGGCCACGGGCTCCAGTCCGTAGACGTCGGCGAGGTACGGGCCGGCCCACAGGCCCTGGACGGCCAGCACGGCGCCGACCAGGCCCAGGTTCACGAACGAGATGCGCCAGAAGCGGTGGTCGCGCAGGACGACGGCGATGCCCCCGGGCGCGACGCCGCCGACGGGCTCGTGCCCGGCGGCCCCCGCGGGGTCGTCCACGGCGGCCCCGCGGGGGCCGTCCGCCGGCGGCGCGTCCCTGGTGAGCAGCCCTATGGCCGTCGCGGCCGCCAGCACCGCGGCGGCGCCCCAGACGAACACTGCGCGCCAGCCGAAGGCGCCCGCGAGCAGGGCCAGCGGGGTGCCCGCCACCAGCGCGCCGGCGGACCCTATCGCCACGAACAGCCCCGAGACCGTGGCGAAGGCGGCGGCCGGGAACCACGCCGCGAACGCCTTCGCGGCGCCCATGAGCACGCCGGCGAAGCCCACGCCCAGGAGCGCGCGCCCGGCGGCCAGGGCGAGGAAGCCGTCGGCGAGGCCGAACGTCGCCGACCCGGCGGCGCCGGCGAGGAGCATGACTGGCACGACGCGGCGGCTCCCCCACCTATCGAGGGCTCCGCCCAGGGGGAGCTGCACGGCGGCGAAGGCCAGGAAGAACAGGCTCGTCATGAGGCCGAGCTGCTCGGCGTCGAGCCCCACGTCGCGGCGCAGGTCGCCGGCGATGACGGCGTTCGCCGAGCGGTAGAAGTACGACAGCAGGTAGGCCGCCACCCACACGAGGAACAGCGCCAGCCTGCCGCCCGCGAACACCAGGCGACTCTAACCGCGGGCGGCGTCACGTGGCGCCCCGGCGGGAGCGCGCCGGGTCCCGCCAGCGGGCCCGCGCGGCGCGAGCCGCCGGCCAGCCCGCGCGGCGCGAGCGTGGCCCTGGGGGGACCGCGCGCCCGCACGGCCTTAGACTCGGTCCATGGCAGTCAAGACGCTCCCCTCACGTCGCGAGGTCGACGCCGCCCACACCTGGGACCTCTCGGTCCTCTACGCCTCCGAGGAGTCGTACCGCTCCGACCTGGACCGCGTCGCCGGCGAGGTCGAGACCCTGGCCGGCTACCGCGGGAGGCTGGGCGAGTCGGCGGCGACGCTGCACGAGTTCCTCGAGCTCTACTTCGACCTGCTGGCCACGATGCAGCGCCTGCGGAACTACGCGACCCTGCCCGTGAGCGTCGACCAGCACGACCAGGAGGCGCGCCGCAAGGCCGGCGAGTTCGGCGCGCTGGCCGCGCGGGCGAGCCAGCGCCTGGCCTTCGTGCGGCCCGAGCTCCTCAGCCTGGGGGCCGCTAGGGTCGAGGCGTTCATGCGCGAGGAGCCGGGCCTCGTCTACCTGAGCCGGTTCTTCGAGCGGCTCGAGACCCTGCGGCCGCACGTCCGCTCGACCGAGGTAGAGGAGCTGCTCTCGGGGCTGGCGGAGCCCTTCGGCGCCGTGGGCCGCGCCTACAACAGCCTCGCGAACGGCGACATGCGCTTCGAGCCGGCGCGGGTGGACGGCGAGGAGTACGTCGTCGAGCGCAGCACCTACCCCGCTCTCAAGGGCTCGCGGGACCGCGCCGTGCGCGAGGCCGCGTACCTCTCATACAAGGACGGCTTCCTCCGCTTCGCCGACACGCTCGCGGAGCTCTACGTGGGGCGCGTGAAGCAGGCCGTCTACACCGCGCGGGCCCGCGGCTACGTCGACACCGTCGCGCAGGAGCTCGAGCCCTACGAGGTGCCGCGCAGCGTCCTCGACGCCGTCGTCGACACGTTCAAGGCGAACCTGCCCGTGTGGCACCGCTACTGGGCGGCACGGCGGAGGCTGCTCGGCGTCGAGCGACTCGAGGAGTGGGACGTCTTCGCCCCCCTGTCGCCCCGGCCCATGGAGATCACCTACCGCCAGGCCGTCGACATGGTCCTGGAAGGCCTGGCGCCCCTCGGCGACGAGTACGTGGTCCCGCTGCGCCGCGGCCTGTTGGAGCAGCGCTGGGTGGACGTCTACCCGAACCGCGGCAAGCGCGACGGCGCCTTCTGCTCGCACGCCTACGGCTGCACGCCCCAGGTGATGATGAGCTTCGTCGGCGACCTGGGCTCGCTGTCGACCCTCGCCCACGAGCTCGGCCACGCCATGCACGACGTCCTCATGGACGCTGCGCAGCCGCTGCCCTACACCGACGTCTCGATGGTGGCGGCCGAGACGGCCTCGAACTTCAACCAGGCGCTGGTGCGGCGGCACCTGCTGGCGCGCCACACCGATCCCGCCGAACGCCTCGACGTGCTCGACGAGGCCTTCGCGAACTTCCACCGCTACTTCTTCATCATGCCCACGCTCGTGCGCTTCGAGCTGGCCGTCCACGAGGCCGCGGCGCGCGGCGAGGGCCTCACCGCCGACAGGCTCGTGGGGCTCATGCGCGACCTGTTCCAGGAGGGCTACGGCGAGCACGTGCGCGCCGACGAGCGCGTGGGCATCACCTGGGCCGAGTTCGGCCACCTGTACGTACCGTTCTATACGTTCCAGTACGCGGCCGGGATCTCCGCTGCCGCCGCGCTCGCCGAGGACGTCTACGAGGGCGAGCCCGGGGCGGTGGAGCGCTACCTGGGCTTCCTCCGCGCCGGCAGCTCGCTGCCGGCCATAGAGGCGCTGCGCGCCGCCGGCGTGGACCTCACGACGCCCGCCCCCATAGAGCGCGCCTTCGCCGTGCTCGAGGGCCACGTGGCGGAGCTGGAGCGCCTGGCCGGCGCCTGACGCGGCCGGCGCGCGGCTCGCCCGGCGACCCCCTCAGTCCGGCAGGGCCGTAGTGGCGGTCGCCGCCGAGCGGGCGCCCGCCAGCGCCCTGGCCAGGCTCAGCCCCTCCCTCAGCCTGTCGGCGACGCCCAGCCCCCTGTAGGCGTCGCCGGCGAGGCGCAGGCCGGGCAGGCCCGCCAGGGCGGCCTCGGCCGCGGCGACCAGGTCGACGTGGCCCAGCCGGTACTGCGGTATGCCGCGCGGCCAGCTCACGACGTGCGCCATGGCCGGCTCGGCGGCGACGCCGAGCGTGGCGGCGAGGTCCGCCCTCACGGCCGCGACCTTCTCCGCCGGCGCCAGGGTGGCGAAGCCGGGGTCCAGCGCTCCGCCAGCGATGGCCCTGAGCAGCACGTGGCCCGCGGGCGCCAGGCCGGGCGCGATGGCCGAGGCGTAGACGACGCCCAGGCTCCTCACGCCCTGGCCGCGCGGCGCCACGAAGCCGAAGCCGGCCAGGGGCGGAACGTCCTCACGCCTGTACCCCAGCGCGACGACGTCCACGGCGGCGTAGGACACGCCCTCGAGCGCCCGCGCGGCCGCGGGCGCCAAGGGCGCCAGCAGCCGCGCCGTCACGAACGCCGGCGTGGCCAGCACCACGGAGCGGGACGACCACGCGCGGCCGTCCGCCGTGGCGACCTCGTAGCCGGAGCCCGCGAGACGCAGCGACACGACCTCGGCGCCGGTGAGGAGCCGCTCGCCCAGCGCACCCTCCAGGGCCATGTGCAGGCGGCGCATGCCGCCGCGCAGCGCCGCGACGCGCCGCGGCGGGGCCCCCGCCCTGCGCGCCGCGGCCATGCCCCTGATCAGGCTGCCGTAGCGCGCCTCCAGGCCCTTGAGCTGGGGGAACAGCGCGGCCACGCTGAGCTCTTCCGGGTCGCCGGCCGCGACGCCGGAGACCAGCGCCTCGCCCAGGGTCCGCGCCACGGCGGGGCCGAAGCGCCGGGCGAGGAAGGCGTGCACCGACTCGTCGCCCCGCGCGGGCGGGCGCGTGACCTCCAGAAGCGCCCTGGCCTTCTCCGGCCAGCTCAGGAGCGGCCAGGCTAGGAAGCCGCCGGGCCCCGTGGGCACCGGCACCAGGCGCCCGCGGCTCACCAGGAAGCGCCGGCCCACGTCCGTCGCGGGCGCCTCGACCTCGTCGGCCAGGCCCAACGCCTCGAGCAGCGGACCGGTGGCCGACGGCTCGAGGACCAGCGTGCCCGGTCCCGTGTCGACGGCGAAGCCCGCCACGTCCACCGTGGAGGCCTTGCCGCCGCCTCGCCGACCGGCCTCGAGCACGACCACGCGGGCGCCCGGGTCGAGGCGGGAGGCCCAGAACCCGGTGACGAGGCCCGTGAGGCCGCCGCCCACGACGAGGACGTCGGCGGTCGTCAACGCGCCCCCGCGCCGGCCCGCCGGCCCAGCGGCGTGCGCCTGTAGGGCGCGACGGCGTTCGGCAGGTCGCGGCATTGCGGGTTCACGCAGCCGGGGCACCTCAGGCCGTACTGGAGCGAGCAGGCCTCGCCCGAGGCCAGGTGCTCGGCCACGACCGCCGCCAGGGCGTCGAGGAACGCCGGCGCGTCGTTCAGCGCGGGGGCGCGGCGGTAGTTGGTGACGCCCACCTCCGCGGCGAGGTGCCCGTACTCGATGTCGAGCTCGTGCAGCGTCTCGATGTGGTCGCTGGTGAAGGCCACGGGCACGACCAGCACGTTGCGCCGGCCCTTGGCGCCCAGCTCCCTGACGACGCTCTCGGTCGAGGGACCGAGCCACGGCACCGGGCCGACCTCGGACTGGTAGCTCACCAGGTACTCGTGCGCGTAGCCCAGCCTCCTCATGACCTCGTGCACGGTCGCGCCCACCTCGGCGGGGTAGGCGTCGCCGCGGTTCACCACGCTCATCGGCAGGCTGTGGGCGCTGAACACGATGAGCACGTCCTCGCGCTCCGCCGGGGAGAAGCCCTCCAGGCCGGCCCTGACCGTCTCGGCCATGGCCTCCACGAAGCGCGGGTGGGCGAACCACCTGTCGATCACGCTCCAGGCGAAGTCGTCCTCCATGCCCAGGCGCCGCGCGGCGCGCCACAGCTCGTTGAGGGAGCTGCCGGTGGTGGCGCACGAGAACTGCGGGTACTGCGTGAAGGCCACGGCGCGCCTGACGCCGTCGGCCTTCATGCGCGCCAGCGCGTCCTCGCTCTTCGGCTTGGCGTAGCGGAACGCCACGTAGTACCTGTGCGGCGCGGTCCCCGGCGAGAGCTCGTCGAGCCGCTCGCACATGCCCCTCCCCTGCTTCGTCGTCCAGTCGAGGATCGGGCTGCCGCCGCCGATGTCCCTGTAGTTCGCCTGCACCGACCTCACGCGCCGCCTGGCGATGAAGGGCCCCAGCCAGCGCTGCGCCGGGAGCTGGATGATCTCCTCGTCGGCGAAGAGCTCGAGGAGGAAGGGCTCGACCTCGTCGAGGTCCCGCGGACCCCCGAGGTTCAGCATCACGATGCCCGTGGGGCCGGCGTGTACCGCCCCGTCCGTCGCGCCGGCGTCCGTGCGGACCTCTCCCGAGGCGTGCCCCACCGACGCTGCCGTCTCGCTCATGCTGTCTCCTGCTCGCGCGTCCCCAGCCAGTCGCGGGGGGTGAGGAACTCGGCCAGGCGCTCCTCGGGGCTGCCGGGCTCCGGCCTGTGGTCGAAGGCCCAACCGGCCAGCGGCGGCAGGGACACGAGGATCGCCTCGATGTTCCCGCCGGTCTGCAGGCCGAAGAGCGTGCCGCGGTCGTAGACGAGGTTGAACTCCACGTAACGGCCGCGCCGCAGGCGCTGCCACGCCACCTCGCGCTCGCCGTACGGGGTGGCGCGCCGTCTCGCGACGAGCGGCAGGTACGCCTCGGGGACCGCCGCGAGGCCGCGGGTGACGAACGCCAGGTCCGCCTCCCACAGCGGCCCGCCGGGGGCGCCGGCGGCACCGGCGGACGACGCCTGGCGCGGCGTCGTGAGCTGGTCGAAGAAGATGCCGCCCACGCCGCGCGTCTCGCGCCGGTGCGGCAGGTAGAAGTACTCGTCGCAGCGCCGCTTGAGCTCGTCGTAGAGCGCCGGGTCGCGCGCGTCGCACTGCGCCTTGAGCACGGCGTGGAAGTGCCTCACGTCCTCCTCGAAGCCGTAGTTGGGCGTGAGGTCGGCGCCGCCGCCGAACCACCACACCTCGCCGACCTCGAAGTACCTGTAGTTGGCGTGGAACGACGGCACGTAGGGGTTCACGGCGTGGGCGATGAGCGACAGGCCGGTGGCGAAGAAGGGCTTCCCGGCCGCCTCGGGATGGACGGCCGCCAGGCTGGCCGGCACCTCGGCGCCGTGCACGGCCGAGACGTTCACGCCGACCTTGGCGAAGGTCTCGCCGCCCTCCAGCACCAGCGCCGTGCCGCCACCGCCCGCCGGGCGCTCCCAGGCGTGGGGCCGGAAGCGCGCCCGCTCCTCGAGCTCCTCGAAGCGCGCCGCTATGGCGGACTGGGCGGCCCGCACCAGCTCGTGGGCGCGTCGCGCGGTGGCGGTCTCGCGGGCCGCGCTCACGCCTCCACCCCGGTCTCCGGCGCCGGGCGCCTGGCGAAGCCCCTCACCAGGTCGACGACGGCGGCCACGGCGTCCGGGTCGGTGCCGGGGAGCAGCCCGTGGCCGACGTTGAAGACGTGTGGGCCGCCGCGCCCCTCCTCGAGGACCCTGAGCGCCTCGTCCAGCAGCGTCTGGCGCGGCGCCAGCAGGGCGGCGGGGTCGAGGTTGCCCTGCAGCGCGCGGCCGGGCAGCAGGCGGCGCGCCGCCGTCAGGGGCGTCCGCCAGTCGACGCTCACGGCGTCGCAGCCCAGCGTCGCGACCTCCTCGAGGAGGTGCCAGGCGCCGACGGCCATGTAGGTGACGGGCACGCCCAGCCGCTTGACTTCGCCTACGATGCGCCGCAGGTGCGGCACCCCGTGCCTGGCGTACTCGCGCCGGTCGAGGAGGCCGGCCCACGAGTCGAAGACCTGCACGGCCGCGGCGCCCGCGGCGACCTGCGCGGCGAGGTAGCCGGCGGCCACCTCGGCGAGCTTGCACAGCAGCGCCTCGGCGGCGAGGGGCTCGGAGCGCAGGAACGCCCGGAACGTCGCGAAGTCCTTCGAGCCACCGCCCTCGACGAGGTAGGCCGCCAGCGTGAGGGGGGCGCCGGCGAAGCCGATCACCGGCACCGGCGAGGCGGACGACGCCAGGCGCGCGGCCTCGGCGGCGAAGGGCGCCGCCTCGCCCGGCGCCGGCACCCGCAGCGCCTCCACCGCCGCGGCGTCGCGCACGGGCCTGGCGATGACCGGGCCCGGCGCGAACGCGACCTCCACGCCCATGTCGGGCAGCGGCGACATGATGTCCTGGAACAGGATCGCCGCGTCCAGGCCGAAGCGCTCGACGGGCTGGAGCGTGACCTCGGCGGCGAGCTCGGGCGTGCGGACCATCTCCCAGAACGAGTGCCGCTCGCGGAGGCGCCGGTACTCCGGCAGGTAGCGCCCGGCCTGGCGCATGAACCAGACCGGCGCGCGCTCGCCGTCGCGCCCGCGCAGGGTTTCCAGGTAGAGGCTCACGCCCTCCGCTCCTCGGCGGTCCGGGCGAACGCGGCCGGCGCGGCGTCAGGGGTGAAGCGGTAGCCCACGCCCCACACCGTGTGGATGTAGACGGGCGCGTCGGTGTCGGGCTCGAAGTGGCGCCTGAGGCGCACTATGAAGTTGTCGATCGTGCGGCTGCTGGGGAAGGTGTCGTCGCCCCAGACGCGGTCCATGATCTCGTCGCGGCTCACGACCTCGCCCGCTCGCTCGGCGAGCACGCGCAGGATGCCGAGCTCGCGCTCGGAGAGCTGCACCTCGCGCCCGTTCGCCAGGCGGGCTGTCCACGTCCTGAAGTCCACGACGTGACCGCCGAAGGCGAGGCGCCGCGCCGGGGCCGGCTGCGTCCGCTTCAGCAGCGCCCGCACGCGCAGCAGGAACTCGTGCAGGTGGAACGGCTTCGTGAGGTAGTCGTCGGCGCCCGCCTCCAGGCCGGTGATGCGGTCGTCGGCCTCGCCGCGGGCGCTGAGGAACAGGACCGGCGTCGCGTCGCCCTCGGCGCGCCGCACACGGCAGACCTCGAAGCCGTCGACGTGCGGCAGCATGACGTCGAGCACGACGAGGTCGGGGGACGTGCGGCGCCACGCGGCGAGGGCCTCGACGCCGTCGCCGGCCACCGTCACCTCGTACCCCTCCTCCACGAGGTTGTCGGAGAGGACCTCGGCCAGGCCCGACTCGTCCTCCACGACGAGGACCATGGCCGGGGGACGCTCCCCGTCCGCCAGCAGTCCCGTCACGCCGACCTCCCGGCCGGGCTACCCACGGCGGCGCGTGGGGCGGACGCGGTCTCCGCCGCCTGCTCCAGCGGCATGGTGACCGTGAAGCGGGTGCCCCTGCGCCCGTCCGGCCGCGGGCGGCAGGCCACGCGTCCGCCCATCATCTCGACGTTGCTCCGCACCAGGTAGAGACCCAAACCCACACCTCGGCTCCTCCGCGTCATCTCGCTCCCGGGCCTGTAGAACCTCTCGAACACCTTGTCGGCCTCGGCGGGCGGCACGCCCACCCCCGCGTCCTCCACGACGAGCACGGCCTCGTCGCCGCGCCGGGCCAGCTCCACCAGCACGGGCTTCTCCTCGCCCGGGCTGTACTTCACGGCGTTGTCGAGCAGGTTCGTGAGCACCAGCTCGAACGCCTCGGGCGACGCCCGCACCACGAGCGGCTGGCCCGCCGGCACGAGGGTGATGCGGGCCCCCCGCGACTCGTACGACCCGCGCACCTTCGCCACCAGGGCCGGCACCAGGCTGTCGAGGTCCTCGCGCCGCGCCTCGCCCTGGTGCGCGAGCTGCTCGAGCCTGGCGCTGGCCAGCACCTGGTCGCTGGAGTGCTGCAGCCGCGTGAGCTCGCGGTCCAGGCGCCGCAGGTACTCCGCCAGGCGCTCCGGCGACGGGCGGCGGTACTGCAGCGTCTCGATCAGCAGCCTCATCGCGCTGATGGGGGTCTTGAACTCGTGGGTCACGGCGAGGAGGAAGTTGTGCTGGCGACGCTCCAGCTCCCGCGCCGCGGCCAGGCTCCTGGCCAGCAGGACGAGGCCGGTCATGACGACGAGCAGGAAGAAGACGGCCTCGTAGCGGAACATCCTCAGCGCGCTGCCCTGCTCGGCGACGAACGCGTCCAGGTGGGCCTGGTCCACGACGAAGCCGCCGCCCTCGTAGCGCAGGTGCGGGTGGGCGTCCAGGAGCTCGTCTATCGCCGCCGGCTCGATGGCGGCGATGCGGTCGGCGAGGGCGGCGTCGTCGTGCCAGGCGGCCTCGGTGGCGGACGTGACCCCGCCTATGTAGTGGGCCTGGAACCACAGCCACCACGCCACCTGGGCGAAGATGAAGGCCACTATCGCCCCGAAGGCCCACTGCGTGAAGCGGGCGCGTCGGCGCAGGTGCTTCGTCGTCATGACAGCCATCCTCCCCGGACGGCGTCGAGGGCGTGGTAGGTGATGATCATGTCGGCGCCCGCGCGCCTCATGGCCTGGAGCGCCTCCCGCACCGCGCGCGGCTCGTCGAGGGCCCCGGCCGCGGCAGCGTGCTTGACCATCGCGTACTCGCCGGAGACGTTGTAGGCGGCGAGCGGCAGGTCGGTCGCGGCGCGCACGTCGCCGATCACGTCCAGGTAGGCGAGGGCCGGCTTGACCATCAGCATGTCGGCGCCCTCGGCCACGTCGAGCCGTGCCTCCCTCAGCGCCTCGCGCCTGTTGCGCGGGTCCATCTGGTAGCCGGAGCGGTCGCCGTGCCCGGGCGCGGAGCCGGCGGCCTCGCGGAAGGGCCCGTAGAAGGCCGAGGCGTACTTCACCGCGTAGGACAGGACACCCACGCCCTCGTGGCCGGCCTCGTCGAGCTCGCCCCTGATGTGGCCGACGCGGCCGTCCATCATGTCGGACGGAGCGACGAGGTCGGCGCCGGCCTCGGCGTGGGCCAGAGCCATCGCGGCCAGGAGCGGCAGCGTGGCGTCGTTGTCGACGGCGAAGCGCGGGCCCGCGGCCGGCACGCCGCAGTGTCCGTGGTCCGTGTAGCCGCACAGGCAGACGTCGGTGACGAGCACCACGTCGTCGCCGAAGGCGCTCCTGGCCGCCGCCAGCGTGCGCGGCACGGGGCCGGCGGGGTCCCGCGAGGCGCTGCCCACGCGGTCCTTGGCCGGCGCCGCGACGACGCCGAACAGCAGCACGGTCCTCACCCCGTGGCCCAGCAGCTCCTCGATGACGGCCAGGGCGCCCTCCGGGGCCAAGCGCTCGACGCCCGGCATGCCCGCCACGGGCCCCGGCTCGCCGGCCGTGACGAAGAGCGGGGCGATGAGGTGACGAGGCAGCACGTCGGTCTCGGCCACGGCGTCGCGCAGTGCCCGCGTCGTCCGCAGGCGGCGGGGCCGCACCGTCGGCCCCCTGGCGCGGGTCAGCGTCACGGGCGCGCCTCCCGTCCCCGCGCGCCCGCGCCTGCGCGGGCCGACGCGGAGGCGGCCGACATCACCGCCGCCGCCACCGCGTCCACTGCGGGGGCCGCGGCGACCGTCGCCGCCAGGCCGAGGCTCGCGAGCTCCGCGCCGGTGACCTCCCCTATCGCCACGGGCCGGGTGCGGCGCAGCGCGACCCTCCCGAAGGCCCTCACCGCCGAGGGGCTGGCGAACACGGTCACGTGGGCGGGCTCGCCCGACCAGGGGCGCGTGAGCGTGTCGTACACGGTGGCGGCGAGCACCTCCCAGCCGGCCGACACGAGCAGCGAGCGCAGAGTGGGGCGCGCGCGCGAGCCCTGCACCAGGCCGACGCGCTCGCCCTCGCGGGTGCGGTCCGCCAGCGCCAGGGCCGTGGAGCGCGCGTCGCCGGCGCCCACGAGGTCGGCCTCGCGCCCATGAGCCCGGAGCTCCGCCGCCGTGCCCACGCCCGTGGCGGCCAGCGCAGGACCGCCCTCGGCGCGCGCGCTGAGGAGGCGCTCGGCGCCGGCCGGCGCGGCCGAGCGCAGCGCCGGGAGCGCGCGCGAGAACCAGGTCACCACCGACGAGCGGCTCGGGAACACCAGCCAGTCGCAGCCGACGAGCCTCGCCGCCTGCTCTACGAGCTCCGACCCGGAGCGCGGCGCCACGCTCACCAGAGGCTGCCACTCCACCTCCAGGCCGGCCGCGGCTAGCCGCGCCTCGAGGCCGGGGAGGGCACCGCGCGAGTGCGTGAGACCCACCCTCATGGCGCCCTCGCGTCCGCGAGCGCGGCGGTACCCGCGGCGCGTGCGCCGGTCAGCAGCGCGTGCACCTCGGCGGCGACCGCCTCGGGGTCGTCCGCGGCGGCGCTCGCGCGCCTGCCGGCGTACCAGGCGCTCAGCTCCACGGGCCCGCCGGCGTCCTGCGCCAGCGCGCCGAGGGCGAGCTGGCAGCCGGCGTCGAAGCGGGCCAACAGCGCCCGCTCGGCGGCGACGAGGCGGCGCGCCGCGCTGTCGTCGACGGCGGCCAGCAGCGGAGCGAGCGCCGGCGTCGTCTCCACGGCCAGCGCGCCCTGGGCCGGCGCAGGCATGAGGTCCTCCGGCTCCAGGACGGCACTGGCGAGGTCACCGAGGTCGAGGCCGAGCCTGTCGAGCCCGGCCTTGGCCACCACGATCGCGTCGAGGTCGCCCGACTTAAGCCTCTCCACGCGGGTAGGCACGTTGCCGCGGAGGTCGGCCTGGCGCAGGTCGGGCCGCAGCGCCGCGAGCTGAGCGCGTCGGCGCGTGGCGCTGGTGCCCACCACGGCACCCTCCGACACCGGCAGGCGCGGCGCCGCGGGGTCGTGAGCCTCGGGGCGGCACAGCAGCACGTCGCGCGGGTCGGCGCGCTCGGGGACGGCGGCGACCACGAGGCCGGGCACTGGGTCGCCGGGCAGGTCCTTGTAGGAGTGGACGGCAGCGTCGGCCTCGCCCCGCAGCACCGCCTCCTGGACGGCCTTGGTGAAGAACCCGCTGCCCTCGAGCCGGGCGAAGGGGCGCGTGTCGCGGTCCCCCTGGGTCGTGACCCTCACCAGCACGGACGGCACGCCCTGCGCGGCCAGCAGGTCCTGGACCCGGCGCGCCTGCCACAGGGCCAGCGCGCTGGCCCGCGTCGCGATGCGTATCACGACTCCTCCATGGCGTCCACGAAGGTCTCGGCCGCGCCCACGCCGTAGCGCTTGGCCAGCTCCCGCAGGCCCTTGAGCGGCGCCCGGGCGAAGCGGCTCGCCAGGCGCTCGGCGTCGCCCGGCGCCAGCAGGTCCCCTATCGTCGCGACGTAGTGGGCGCGCAGCCGCCCGATGGCCGGGGCGAGCTCGCGCTCGGTCCAGGCCTCCAGCGCCGCGTCCAGCTCCTCGAGCACCACGGCCTCGGCCCGCGCCAGCCTGGCGGCCAGGCGCTCGCGGCGCCTACGGCCCTCGACCTCCAGCTCCGCGTGACCGATCACCTCCACGCCCAGCGAGCGCGCGGCGTCGGCGTCGACGTTCGCCGGCGTGCCCAGGTCGACGGCGACGCGCAGCGACCCCATGGCGGCCAGCGCGGCGGCGTCCAGGAGGTGGCGGCGCGGGGTGGCGCAGACGACCGCCGCCACCTCCGGCGGGTCCGCCAGGAAGGCCCCGAGCGGCGACCAGCGGCCGCCCACCTGGCTGGCCAGGGCCGCGCCGCGCCCGGCGTCGCGGTTAACGACCACCAGGTCGAGCCGGAGCCCGTCGCGCGCCAGCGCCACGGCGGCGGCCCGGCCCATCTCGCCGGCGCCGAGCACCGCCACCGTCTCCCCGGGCCCGAGCAGCGCCCGCAGGCGCGGCAGCGCCAGCGTGAAGAGCGAGGTGTTGAGGGGCGCGAGAGGCACCTCGCGCCGCACGCGCTTGGCCGCCCTGAGGGCGTGCTCGAAGGCGAAGCTGGTGAGTCGGCCGGTGGTGCCGCGCGCCTGGGCCTCCGCGTAGGCGTGCCTCACCTGGCGCATCACCTGGTCCTCGCCGGGGTTCATCGAGTCTAGGGAGGAGGCCACGCGCATGAGCCGCTCGACCGCCGCGTCGCCGGCGAAGGCGAAGGCCGGCTCGAGGCGCCCACCCGCCGCGGGCAGGGCCGTGCGCGCCGCGCGCGGGCTCAGTCCGGGCGGCAGGGCCACCACGGCCTCGAAGCGGTTGCAGGTGGCCACGACCACGGCCTCGGGGAAGCCGAGCCGCGCCACGTCCTGCGGCCCGCGGTAGCACGCCTGGAAGGCGGCGATGGCCTCGGGGCCGCCGCGAGCGTGGGAGACGCCTATGACGGCCAGCCGGTCCACGCGGCGAATGTTATGCGCGTCCCGGCGGACGTTTGTCACGGAAGTGTCAGCCTGTGGCGGCGGCTCACCGTGACGCCGCCGCGCGCTCCGCGTGTGCGAACATGCCCGCCATGCCCGGGAGCCGCGAGAGGTCGCGCGAGCTGTTCGCCAGGGCGCGCCGCCTGATGCCCGGCGGCGTGAGCTCGCCGGTACGCGCCTTCGGAGCCGTGGGCGGCAGCCCCGTGTTCCTGGTCGAGGGCCGGGGCAGCCGCGTGGTGGACGCCGACGGCAACGAGTACGTCGACATGGTCGGGGCCTGGGGGCCCCACCTGTTGGGCCACTCCCACCCCGCCGTGGTAGGGGCGGTCCGCGAAGCGGTCGAGGCGGGCGTGGCCTTCGGGGCTCCCAGCCCGCGCGAGCTGCGCCTGGCCGAGCTGGTGCTGGGCAGGTACGAGCGCTGCGAGCGGGTGCGCTTCGTGAACTCGGGCACCGAGGCGACGATGAGCGCCCTGCGCCTGGCGCGCGCCGCCACCGGCCGCGACGCCTTCGTGAAGATGGCCGGCAACTACCACGGCCACGCCGACCCCTTCCTGGTGGAGGCCGGCTCGGGCGCGCTCACCACCGGCGTGCCCTCGAGCGCGGGCGTGCCCGCCGCGACGACCCGCGACACGCTGGTGGCCCCCTACAACGACCTGGGGGCCCTGGAGCGCCTGCTCGCCTCCCGGCCGGGAGGGGTCGCCGCCGTCGTCCTCGAGCCCGTGGCCGGGAACATGGGCGTCGTGCCGCCGGAGCCGGGCTACCTCGAGGGGGTCCGGGCGCTGACCAGGGAGCACGGGGCGCTGCTGATCGTCGACGAGGTCATGACGGGCTTCCGCCTCGCCCGCGCCGGCGCCGTGGAGAGGTACGGCCTCGAGCCCGACCTGGTGACGTGGGGCAAGGTGATAGGCGGCGGCTTCCCCGTGGGGGCGTACGGCGGGCCGGCGGCGCTCATGGACCGCGTCTCGCCGACCGGCGACGTCTACCAGGCGGGGACGCTCTCCGGCAACCCCATCGCCATGGCCGCCGGTGCCGCGACGTTGGAGGTCGTCGACGGCGTCGACGGCTTCTACGCGCGGCTCGAGGAGACCTCGGCCGAGCTCGAGGCCGGCCTGCGCCGCGCCGCCGCTAGCGCCGGCGTCGCGGTGACCGTGAACCGCGTCGGCTCGATGGTCACGGTGTTCTTCACGTCCGCACCCGTGCGCGACCTGGAGGGCGCGAGGCGCTCCGACCAGGGCCTCTTCGCGCGCTGGTTCCACGGGCTGCTCGACAGGGGCGTGTACTGGCCACCGAGCCAGTTCGAGGCGGCCTTCGTGTCGTCCGCGCACACGCCGGAGGACGTGGCGGCGGTCGTGGCGGCGGCCGCGGCGTCCTTCGCCGACCTGGCGGGCTGAGAGAGCCTCGCCCGCGCCTCAGGACAGCCCGTAGGACTCCTCGAGCCGCCGCACGCGCGCCCTGGCCAGCGCCAGGCGCGGGTCGCCGGCCGACAGGGCCGCAGCGGCCGCCTGCCAGAACTCGAGGTCGTCGCCCAGGCGCTCGGCCAGGTCGTAGAGGGCGTCCGGGTCGGCGGCGAGGAGCACGGCCTGCCTCAGCTCCTCCTCCACCTCCCAGCGCAGGTCCGTGACCCCGGGCGCGTCGCTCTGCGCCAGCAGCGGACCGCGCATCAGGCTCACGGCCTCGCGCACGCGGCTGGCCCTTATCAGCTCCCTCACCTGCAGGACGTCGGCCTCGTAGGGCACCGTGAAGCGGTAGGGGGCGTCGCTCACCGGCAGGAGCTGCCGCAGCCGCGTGACGAGGCTGCGCATGCCGCCGCTGGTGAAGGGCGGGTTCCCCTCGGAGACGAGGAAGTCGTTGAGCTCGTCGCGCGAGATCCCGTCCGGGTGCAGCGCCAGGGCCAGGGCGGCCTCCGCGAGCCGCGGCGGGAGCTGCACCTCCTCGCCGCCGAAGCGGCACTCGCAGGCGCCGAGGAAGCGGAAGGCCAGGGGCGCGCGCGGCGCCGACAGCGTCGCCCACACGCGCTCGAAGGCGCGCGCCGGGCCGCTCAGGACGGTGAGGCCGGTGCGGCTCAGGCCGCTCAGGACGGGCACGAGCTCGCGCGGCACGTTGTGCGCCGCGCCGCCGCTGGCGAGCAGGTAGTAGAGCGCCGCGGTGAGACGCTGCTCGGCGACGAGCTCCTTGGCGAGGAGGGCCTCGAGGAGGTCGTCGGTGGCGCTCGGCTCGCCCGTGACGGCGCCGACCATGCCCCTGGCCAGGGCCGCCAGCCTGCGCTCGTGACCCTCCCCGGGCGAGGCGACCTCCCAGGCGTCCTCGGCGACCCGCCTGGCCTCGTCGACGCGGTCGAGCTCGAGCAGCGCGCGCACGAGCTGGTAGCCGTAGCGGGCGCGGTGACGGCGCTGGCTGGCGTGGTAGGTGGCGCTGAACAGCTCCAGGGCCTCGGCGGGGCGTCCCTCGGCCAGCTCGAGCTGGCCCAGCGTGCTGCGGAACGCCACGGCCAGGGCCGGCAGGCTCCCCTCGACCAGCACCTGCGCGTCCTCCAAGACGTTGCGCAGGCCCACCAGGTCGCCCGTCATGATGCGGGCCACGGCGAGCTGGTTGATGATCATCAGGCGCCTGCTGCCGTCCTGGAGCTGTTCCCTGTCGACGACGTCGAGGGCCCAGCGCGACCAGCTCGCGGCGCGCGCGTACTCGCCCATGTGGACGAGGCGCGTGGCCAGGCTGAAGGCGTTGCGCGCCACGTCGTAGGCGCTGCCCTGCTCCTCGGCCAACCTCACGCTCTCCCGCAGGATCTCGGCGGCCTTCTCGTTGTTCGGGTGCAGGCGGCCGTACTGCCACAGGGTCAGGGGCGTGCGGCGCGCCTGGGCGGCCTGCTCGGCCATCGCGAAGCCCTCGTCCTGGGGCAGCGTGCCGGCGCGCCGTGCCCGCAGGGCGGGCGCCAGGTGGGCGGAGAGGTAGGCGTCGGCGTCGGCGAGCGCGGCGTGGTAGTCGTTCGCGGCCACGCCGGCGACGACCCGCCACTCCAGCACCCGCTCGTCGTGCGAGTGCGACTCGGGGAGCGCGGAGAGGAGGACGTGGAGACGTCCCAGCAGGCCCTCGGACTGGAAGCGCGGGCCGGCGTGCTTGAGGAGGTCGTCGACGAGCTCGGGGGCCCTGAGCACCGCGAGCTCCAGCGCCGCGACGTGGTCGCCCTCCCTGACGTAGGCGTAGACGGCCTGCCTGACGTCGACGAGCTCGGGCGCCGTCTCGGGCAGCAGCGGCCCGGCCGGCGACGGCACGTGCAGCCGCGGCAGGCCCGCGGCCCGCTGGGCCGCCGCCATGAGGTCGGTGAACCGGCCCGCCGACTCCCGCCACAGCTCCTCCACGGCGTCGCTGCCCAGCCCGCCCGGGACGATCGCGGCGGCTTCCTCGCGCGTGACCCTGAGGAACCCCTCGTCGAGGACGAGGCAGCGCTCGAGCACCTCGCGCTGGCCCGCGGCGACGCCCCTCACGTCGAGGACGACCGAGTAGCCGCTGCCGTGGAGGTCGAGGAGGTCCGAGACGAGGGGCTGCGCCAGGTCGCCCGTGGTGACCGCGAACCGGAGCGGCCTCATGTCGGCGCGGTAGCGCGCCAGGGCCGACAGGTGCGACCTGTAGGGCAGCGCCGGGGTGAGGAGCGGCGCGGAGAGCTCGCCGTTCACGGCCCGGGCGAGCGCGTTGCCCTGGGAGACCTGGTCGCCCCAGGGGTCGAGCTCGAACCAGGCCAGCGGGCCGTCCTGCCGCAGGGACTCGATGACGAACGGGACGCCGAAGGGCTCGCCGCCCAGGAGCGCGACGGGCCTATCGGACCCCGTTACGGCCTCGGCGACGCGCGGCAGCCACATGCCGCCAGGATAGCGCCGCCGAGGCGCTGCTCGGTGCAGGTGAACTCGGGACGGGCGCGCGTGCGCGCGGCCCGTGCCGGCGTCTAGGCCGCGGCCAGCCCGAGCGACGGGGCGGCGCTCGCTTCGGCGCCCCTCGCCGCTACCCCGTTCTCCTCTTCGACCCGTTCCGCCGCCGCGATCGACCGGAGCAGCGCGACCTCCCGGACGACCAGCCGTTCCCCAACGAACTGGAACCTAGTCGCACGCTGCAGACGCGCTAGTGCTTCTGCTCTTTCCACTGCCTACCTCCCTGGTAGTGCGGCCACGGTAGGCCGGGCGCCGATTCACCCGCGCTTCAAGTGGGCGCCGGGGCGCTGCAGCGGGGTGAAGCGGGTTTGAAGCGCCCGCGGTAGTAGCTTTCATCCATCTCAGGAGGTACTCATGTCCAGCAAGGTCGCTCGTGCGTTCGCAATCGCCCTCACGGTCTTCGGTCTCGCCTTCGGCTCGGTCCAGGTCAGCAACGCGTTCACGGCGAACGCCACCGTCGCCGACAGCTACGGTCAGAGGGGCGACTGGGACCCCGGTTGATCCCGCAGGGCTCCTGACCCTACCCACACCCCGACCGCCCCGGCGCGCCTGAGGACGGGGGGAGCCCCACGGGGCTCGCGGCGCGACCGGCATAGCCGCAGGACCCGGCCCAGCGGCCGCGCCTGCCCACGACTCCGAGACGACGGAAGCCCACAGAGGGCCGCACAGTGCCTGATCCCTACAGCACGCCCCCGTTGCACGAACTGGGCTTCCAGTACCAGCCCATCGTCAGCCTCCATGAGCCCGACGCCGTCTGGGTCGAGGCGCTCGTGCGCTGGCACCTGCCGGACGGCACCGTCCGCGGGCCGCTCCACATCCTCCCTCACTGGCTGTCCGAGCAGCGCCAGGACGTCTTCACGCGCTTCAGCATCGAGCGCGTGGCGGCCACCCTCGCGGCGCACGGCGACGTCCACGTGTCGGTGAACCTCAGCCCGGCACAGGTCACCCACCCGCAGACGCTGGCCAGCCTCGAGGGGCTGCTGCCCGAGGTGCGCGGGCGGCTGCGGATCGAGCTCACGGAGCAGCGCTTCGGCGACTCCCGGCGCCTGTGGAACAGCCTGGCCGCCCTGCGGCAGCGCAGCGGCGCGCTGGTCCTCGACGACGTCACCGAGCGCGACGCCGCCGACCGCATCCCCTCCGCCGACCTCATCGACGGCGTCAAGGTGGACCGCAGCGTCACGAGCGGCCTCATCGACGCCAGCCGGCGCCGCGAGCTCGAGCGCTTCGTGCGTGGCCTCGCCGAGCGCTTCCCCATCGTGGTCATCGAGGGCGTCGAGGACGCCGCGGTGTGCGACGGGCTGCGGGAACTGGGCGCGACCCACGTGCAGGGCTTCGGCATCGGCCAGCCCCGGCCCGACCCGGTCCCCGAGCTCTACGAGCCGCGCCTGCCGGAGGTGGAGGAGGCGACGGCCAAGGCCCTGCGCCTGCACCTCGGCGCGCTGCTGCTCGCCGAGGGCGACTCCGACCTGCACGTCTGAACCACCGGCGCGCCGCCGCCCCTGTCCCTGGACCGTGGCGCGTCCGGCCGCCTACTGCCGCCAGTAGGCGATGTCCCGCAGCGCCACGCTCAGCGCCTCCGCGCCGCTCATCAGGTCGCGCCGCAGCGCCCGGCGCCTCGTCCAGTTGCCCGGTCCGTCGACCTCGTACTCGAACAGCACGCGCAGCGCCGCGCGTGGGCTGAGACGCATGACGCTGGCCAGGAAGCCGCGGGCGTCGTAGGTGTAGAACCGCTCCTCGACGACGCGTCCGGCCTGGTCCCGGTAGCGCGTGTACGTCGGGCGTCCCCGCGGGTCCAGCCGGTGGTCGGCGTCGAGGGCGGCGAGGTCCACAGGCGCCTGCGCCGCCTCGTCGGGGCCGACGGTCAGCTCTACCCCCTCGGGCTCGGGCAGGCGGAAGCGCAGCGAGCGCAGCTCGCCGGTCTCGGCGTCGCGCTCCGCCTCCAGCACGGGGCGTCCCGCCTCGTCGAGCACCAGCTTGCCCGTGGCGGTCTCGAGGTCCAGGTGGATCGTGTTCGTCGCCGGGTCGTAGAGGTAGCGCTCGCGCCTCAGCATCCGCAGCTCCTCCGTCGTCAGGCTGGCCTCGAGGCCGGACTCGGCGAACCAGTGCTCGCGCGTCGTCGCGTCCCCCGGCACGCTGGTGATCACCCTCATGGGGCGACCGCGGAACCCGAAGAACGCAGAGAGCGTGAACTGCCTCACCTCTGCCATCTCCCTAGGTCGCCAGCATTATGCCGCCGACGCGGCCGCGCCTAGCGCTCCGGGACACCGTTCGCCGCGCACGCCCTCGGTAGCGGGGCCAGGCTAGGCGGGCTCGTCGTCCAGCTCGACCCCGCCGCCGCGCTGCTTGGCCCTGTACATGGCGGCGTCCGCGCGGGCGAGGGCGGCCGGCAGAGCGGACACGCGGGGCACCACGCCGAGGCTCGACGTGACGTCGAGCCGCAGGCCGGTCACCGAGTAGGGCGCGTCCACGGCCGCGCGCACCCGTTCGAAGAACGCGGCGCAGGCGGCGGCGTCCAGGTCCTCGGCGAGGATCACGAACTCGTCGCCGCCGATGCGTCCCACCAGGTCGGTCGCGCGCACGGCGGTACGGAGCCTGTCGGCCACGTGCCGCAGCAGCTCGTCGCCCACCTCGTGCCCGTAGCGGTCGTTCACGGCCTTGAAGCCGTCGAGGTCCAGGTAGCAGAGGGAGAGGTGCTCGGCGGCCGCCAGCGCCGCCTCCGTCCTGTCCTCGGCCTCGGCCTCGAAGCCGCGCCGGTTCGCGAGGCCCGTCAGCGGGTCGGTGTGCGCGAGCTCGAGGGCCCTCGACTCGTCCTCCTTGTGCTCCGTGATGTCGGCGAAGGTGACCGCCACGCCGCCCCAGAACGGGGCCGCCGTCACGCGGAACCAGCGGTGGCCCTCGGTGGTGGGCAGGGAGGCGTTGAGCCTCACCTCGCCGGCGCCGCGCTGCGCCTCGAGCAGACGCTCGCGCAGCCTCGACTCCTCCACCAGCGGACCCGCCGCCAGCAGGTCGGCTCCTGGTCTGACACCGAACGAGCGGCGTGCGGCCTCGTTGGCGAAGGTGACCCGGGCGAGCGGCACGCCGTGCGGCGGCGCGCTCGCGGCCTCCTCGAGCCTGGGGTTGACGAGCACCACGGCGTCGCGCGAGCTGCCGATCACGGCCTCCAGCAGGTCCCGGGAGGAGCGCAGGCGCGGCACCGAGTAGAAGAGCAGGACGAGGGTCCCGTGCCACGCGGCCGTGAGCAGACCCACCCAGGCGCCGTCGGTGCGGCGGCCGGCGACGGCCGGCGGCAGCGCGAGCTGCAGTGCGACGGCGGCGGCCAGCGTGAGGACCGCCGCCCACAGCGCCTCACCGGGGCGCCGGAGGAGGAAGAAGAGCAGGTAGACGACGGGCAGCGTGAGGAACGCACCGAGCAGCGCGTTCGTGTGCCTGGCCTCGCCGGGGTCGCCCCGCGCCTGGAGCACGGCGAGCGTGACCAGGGACAGCCCCGCCAGCGCGTAGGGCGTCACGGCCAGCACGTAGCGCCGCGGCTCCCCGCCCACCACGCCGGCCAGGGCGAGCCAGCAGATCGCCGCGAGCATCACGAGGTTCGTGAAGGGGTCGCCCTGCCCCATCGCCCAGGCGGTGCCGACGAGAGACGCGCCCACCGACGCCGCTCCCAGCACCAGCCACAGGGCCGGACCGCGCACGGGCGCGAGCGCGAGCGTGGGCGTCCAGCTGGACCCCCGAGCCCGCTGTCGAGGAGCGCCCTGTGACATCCGCGCCCCACGGTACAGCCGCCCTGTGACCACGAGATGGGAGGAAGTCGTCGCGGGCGCGGTCCGCGCGGGCCGCTGGCCCGCGGGGAGCCGCCCGCCACGTGGCGGGCGGCGGCGGGCGCCGCACGCGTAGCGAAGGTAGAGGCGCTCCTCGAGCGCCGGAGGCGCCCGCCGCGCCCCGACGAAGGATGCTGACAACGCCGTCCATGAGACGCGTCGGAGGCTCCTGAGGGCAGCGGCCCGCGGCGCAGGTCGCCGCGGGCCGGCCGGGGCTCGCTGGGTCGCGTCCCCGGGGCGCCTCGGCGACGGGCCCCGGCGGGTCCGGCCCGGCGCGTGGCGCCGGGCCGGACGACCCGCTCAGGGGGCGAAGTGGGCGCTCCGACCCGGCCGCCCGAACAGCGGCACGCGGAGCTGCGGGGCGCCGAGCCCGACGTGCCGCAGCCTCGCGTCATCGCCTCCGGTGTCGGCCGCCGCGGCGCGGCTCGACTCGGGGTACCCGGGGAAGAGATCGCTCTCGACCACGGCCACGCTCGCCTCGGGGCTGTTGAGCGACCACGGGTACGAGCTGGTGTCGACCGCGGCGGCCCTGCGGCCCACCTGGCCTCGGTCGTACGTGGCGCTCACGTGCGCCGCCGTGATGGAGGACGCCGCGAGGATGACGCCGAGGAGCAGAACCCTAGCCTTCCTGTACATCTCCGACCTCCTTCGGGCCAGCTTCGCTGGCTCGCACGGAGGGTAGGGACCGGGTCGTGATGCCCCCGTGATGCGCCCGGTCCGCGCCGCGGCCGTCGCGTCACGCTCGCCGTCCGGCTATGGTGGCGCGGTATGGCCCGCCAGAGCTCGGCCGCGCGCTCCCGCCGACGAGGCGTGCTGAGCCTCGGCGAGGCCGCTCGCGCGCTCGGCCTCGCCGAGGACGTCCTCGTCGCCCTCATGCGGGAGGCGGGCGTGAGCCTCGCGGGTCCGCGCGAGGGGTGGCGTCTGGACGCCGCCGACTTCGAGGCCGTGGCGGCGGAGCGCGACCGCCTGCGCGAGCGCAACCGGCGCGAGCTGGAGCGGCTCGGAGAGGCGCTAGAGGAGGGCTGAGCGCACGCCAGGGCGGCGGGCGCCGGGGCTCCCGGCGCCGGGGCTCAGTCGAGGCGCGAGGCCAGGGAGTCGACGAGGCGCAGGAACCCGGCGAACGAACCGTCGTACGACTGGAGCCGCTCCACGGCCCGGCGCGCCTCCCGCGGCAGGTCGTGCGGGTAGGGCACGTGGCTGAAGACCGGCGTGCCGCGGTCGTCGCCGCTCACCGACGCGAACGACCACACGAAGACGACGGGCTCGGGGTGGTCCTGCACGTGGAGCGACACGCCGTCGAGGCGGAACGAGCGCGGGTCGCGGCTCGCTCCCCAGGCCACCCAGTGGCGGCCCGCGAAGGGCTCGAGCTCGGCGGCGGTGAGCCGCCTGTAGCGGCCCACGCTCACGCCAGGCAGACCCGCTGGTCGCGCGGGTCGACGTAGGGGTGGAGCCTGTCGACGAGGTCCTGCAGGTCCTGCGGCCTCTCGATGACCATCAGCAGGGCGTGGTACTCGACGCAGAACGGGAACGACAGGCAGGTCACGCCGCGCACCTCCCCGGCGTGCGGGTCCCAGGTGACGATCGCGACGGGGCGCCGGCGCCGGGGACCCCGCGCCGGCCCGGTCCTGCCGCGGTCCCAGCCGTAGCCGTGGACGGCGAAGTAGACGAGCGCCTCGCTGGTGGGCGCCAGCGGCAGGTACTCCTGGGCCTCCTCGGCGCTGAGGAGCTCGGCGAAGGCCGCGTGGGGCTTGGGGAGGCGACGTCGCAGCGGGCGGATCATGAGGCGGTTCCGGCGGCCCATGAGGACCGGATGAGGTCGATGATAACGCCGCGAACTCCCGGCGCTTCGTACGCCGGCGCCACGAACCGGCCGCGGCGCGGGCGTCCCGCCCGCTCAGCCCTGCGCGACCATCTCCAGGAACTCGTCCACCACGCGCGGGTCGAAGTGCTTGCCCGACTGCTCCCTGATGTACTCGAGCGCCCGCTCGGACGGCCAGGCCGCGCGGTACGGCCTGTCGGACGTGAGGGCGTCGTAGACGTCGACGACAGCGAAGATGCGCGCGGCCAGCGGTATCCGCTCGCCCGACAGGCCCCGCGGGTAGCCGCCGCCGTCCCAGCGCTCGTGGTGTGCGTAGGGTATGTCGAGGGCTGGCTTGAGGAAGTCGATGGGAGACAGCAGGTCCACCGCGTAGGTGGGGTGCTTCTTCATGACCTCCCACTCGTCCGGGTCCAGCTTCGCGGGCTTGAGGAGGATCCGGTCCGGCACTCCCATCTTGCCGATGTCGTGGAGGAGCGCGCCGCGCCTGACGTGCACCAGGTCCTGCGACGGCATGCCCATGCGCTCGGCGAGGCGCACCGTCATGTCGGTCACGCGCCTGCTGTGACCCTCCGTCTCCTCGTCCCGCAGGTCGAGGGCGCGCGCCCAGCCCTCGATCGTCCTGTCGTAGGCCAGGCGCAGCTCGAGGTTCGAGCGCTCGAGGCTCTCGAAGAGCGTGGCGTTGTCCAGCGCGATCGCCGCCTGGGTGGCGAGAGTGGTGAGGAAGTCGTGCCAGTCGTCGTCGGGGTCGAGCTCGCTGCGGTGGAAGAGCTCGAGCACGCCCTGCAGCCTGCCCTTCGCCACCAGCGGCGTCGCCACGTAGCTCTCGAACCCCTCGCCCTGCACCTTGCTGTCGGGCGGGAAGGCGGCCCGCAGCTCGGCCGCGCCCGCGATCACGACGCGGCTCCTGTCGACGGCGGCCCTCCCCGCCAGCCCCTCGCCGAGGTTGAGGGCGGTGTTGCGGAGGACCTTGCCTTGGAAGCCGCGACTGGCACCGAAGACGAGCATGTTGCGCGAGGGGTCGAACAGCAGCACAGAGGCGGCGTCGACGTGCAGGCGCCGCGTGACCTGGAGGAGGATCACGTCGAGCGTGAGCCCGAGGTCCAGGCTGCCCGTGATCGCCCTGTCGATCTCGTGGAGGGCGGTGATGCGCTCGAGCCTCTCCTGCAGCTCGCTGTCCAGGCTCGCGATGCGTGAGCGCGCCGCGGCGACCTCGCTGCGGTCGAGGCCCATGACGATGACGAAGTCCTCGCCGCCCAGCGTCAGCCGCGCGCCGTCGAGGATGAAGGGGACCCGCCGCCCGTCGCGGGTCGCCAGCCTCACCTCGCCGGAGCCGACGCCGCGCTCCAGGATCTCGCGGACCAGGTCGTCCACGGCGGGCCCGTCCTCGGCAGCGGCCAGGTCCGTCGCCGACATGCCCTCCAGCTCCTCCGCGGCGTAGCCGAGCACGCGCTGCAGGCTGCGGTTCCAGCGGCTTAGCCCGCCGTCCGGGGAGATCAGCGCGAAGAGGCCTGGCGTGTTCTCGATCATCGCCTCGGTCAGGCTCCTCTGCTCGAGGAGCGCCGCCTGGGTCCTGAGGCGGTCGTTCGCCTGCTCCTTGAGGCGCACCTGGGAGTCGAGCGCGTCGGTGAGGGTGGCCCTGAAGACGAGGCCGAAGCGGTCGAGGAAGAACGCGATGAGCAGCAGCAGCACGACGGCCTGGACGGCCAGGTTCGGGTCGGCGCGCCCCGCGCCGGGCAGCAGGCCGCGGGACTGCAGCACGGTCGTGAGCGCCACGACGCCCACGGACCAGACGGTGACGAGGGTCAGGGCGCGCCGCGTGAGGACGAGGCCGGCCAGGACCATCGGCACGGCGAGGGTCAGGAGGCTGAGGGGGCTGGCCTGGAGGCCTCCGAGGAGCAGCGGCACCGTGCCCCCCAGCACCAGCACCGCCATGACGATCGAGACCGCGATGCCGAAGCGGTTCCTGTTGTTGAGCCACAGCGCCGAGCCGAGGACCGGCAGCGCCAGGAGGTTCACCCAGAACGCCGTACCCGACCACGGCGCCCCGTTCGAGCCCAGGACTATGGCGGTCAGCGTGACCCCGGCGATCGCGAACAGGACCCAGAGGACGCGCTGTACGACGGCGATGCGCTGCTTCTCGACGCGTGAGAAGAGCTCGGTGGAGACCTGCGTCATGCGGTGCTCGCCGCGGCGTGCCGGTTGGTCCCCGAGTACAGCTCCCGTACGCGCCCGGTGCGGGAAGACGTGACGTGACGACGCTGGATCATCTCTACCCCCTGCCTGTTGGGCGCGCCCCACCCCCAGGGCGCGTCGCTGCCGACCCGGACAGAGTATGTGACTCGCGGCCGCGGTGCGGTACGTAGTTCTCACGCGGCGCGCCCGAGCGGGCGCGGCGCCTCCGGGCGAGGCGGTGACCCGGCGGCAGCGTCCGTCGCGGCGGGCGGGGCACGGCGCGCCGAGCGCGGCCTCCGCCGCTTGACAGCCGCCCCACCCGCCCCTATCCTGTGCTTACCCTTATTTTCTAAGGGTGACGGAGGGAGGCTCCATGCCGCCGCGGCCGCTCAAGCAGACCCAGATCCTCGAGGCGCTGAAGAGCGCGTACGAGCGCACGGGCGCCACGCCCGACCTCTCCTCCCTGGCGCGCAGCTTCGGCATCACCTACCCCACGCTGCGGGAGCACCTCAAGGCCCTCGAGGCCAAGGGCAAGCTGGTGCTCGAGAGCCGCGGGCCCGGGCGCGCCCCGCGCCTGCGGCTGCTCGGCGCCGCCGTGGGCGTCCCGCTCTTCGGCGAGATCGCCGCCGGCCTGCCCGTGGGCACCTACCCGGAGCCGGAGGGGTACCTCGTCCTCCGCGGACGGCCCGACCACTTCGCGCTCCGCGTGCGGGGCGACTCCATGGCCGACCGCATCGAGGACGGCGACGTCGTCCTCCTCCACCGCGGCGAGCCGCAGCGCTCCGGCGAGGTGTGCGCCGTGAGGGTGGGAGACGACGAGTCCACCCTCAAGTACCTGGAGTGGAGCCAGACGCGCTCCGGGGACAGGCCCCTCGCGTACCGGCTCAGGCCCCACAACCCCAGCTACCCCACGCTCACGGTCCCGGCTTCGGAGCTGCACGTTGACGGCGTCATGCGCGGCCTCATCCGCGGTGACGTGGTGCAGGACCTGCTCCTCGAAGGGAGTGGTTGACGGCCGGGCTCGCGTCCGGCCGCCAGGCAGACGAAAACGGAAGGACACATCCACCGCCGCCAAGCAAGAGAATGTGTCCTTTCGCCGCCCATAGTCGACCGCGACAGCGGTCGGAACTCAGGTCGCTCTCATGCTAACACCAGCCAACCGGGCAACCAAGGCGACCCAGGCAGCCGGAACACCGCCGCGGCCGGGCCGGCCGCCCGTCGGGCGTCCGCCGCTGCGCCTGTCGGCCAGGGGGCGCCGATGATCGCCGCCCTCTGCTTCGACCCCCTGCCGCTGTTCCTGGCGGTCAGGTCCGAGCCCGAGCTGGCCCGGGCGCCCCTCGTCAGCGTCGAGGAGCAGCGCGTCACCCACGCGAACGCCGTGGCGAAGCGCCACGGCATCACGCCCGGCATGAGGCTCGACGGCGCGCGCCTGCGTGTCGAGGGCCTGCGCGTGGTCTCCTGCGCCGAGCCCGACCTCCAGCACGCCTGGGAGGAGCTGCTGCGCGAGCTGGGCGGACACACCCCCTGGGTCGAGAGCCTCGCGCGCGGCCGTGCCCTGGCCCGGCTCGAGCCCCACGAGGCCGAGGCGCTGGCCGCCGCCTACGGCGTCCGCGTCGGCCTCGCGCCCGACTGCGAGACGGCCGAGCTCGCCGCCCTCAGCGTCAGGCCGGGCGCGGTCCGGCGCGTGGACGACGTCCACGGCTTCCTCGCCCGCCTGCCGTTGCGCTTCCTGCGCGGGGTCGGGCTGTCCGACGGCAACCTCACCCGCCTCACCTGGCTGGGCCTCGGCACGGTCGGCCACCTGGCCGCGTGGACGCCCTCCCAGGTCTCCTCCTACCTGGGCGAGGAGGGCGACGCCCTGCTCCCCTACGTCCACGGGCCGCGCCGCACCGCCCTGCGTCCCTTCGAGCAGGTGCCCACGGTCAGCCGGTCGCTCGCCTTCACCGAGCCCGTGGTCGAGCCGGGCCAGCTCCTCCCCGCCATCGACCGCCTCGCCGAGGACCTCGCCAGGCAGCTCGCCGGACGCGCCGCGCGGCGGCTCACGCTCACCGCCAGCCTCCCCGGCGGCGCGCGGCGCGCCAGCCGCCTGAGCAAGCGGCCGCTCACCCAAGCGCGCCACATCCGCCAGCAGGCGCTCTTCGCCCTGCACGACAGCCGCGCCCAGGGCCAGCCCATCGAGCGGATCACGCTCGAGCTCGCCGCCCCGGAGCCGCTGGGCGTGCAGGAGGGCCTGTGGCCGCGGCGCGAGCGGCGCCGGCGGGCGCTCGAGGCGACGCTGGAGCGCTTCCCCAGCGCGCCGCGCCGGCTGGAGTGGGAGGACCCCCACGCCCAGGCGACGGACCGCGTCGGCCGCTGGGAGGCCTACGCCACGCAGGGCGGGGCCTACGACGCCGCGTCCGTGGCCGAGCGCCGCGCGCCCCAGGCCGCCATCGCAGGCCGCCGGCGGCGCGCCGCCGGCGAGCGCGCGGCCGTGCCGGAGGCCGCACTGGCCGCCTCCGTGCCCCTGTTCGAGGGCCAGCCCCACCAGCGGGCGCCGGCCGTCGCCGACGTCGCGGGCGCGCCCGCGCCCCAGCCCGCGCCCGGCACCGTCGCGGCGGCGCGGTACCTCGACGCCCTCCTCACCGGCGCGTTCACCCCGGCCGAGGAGCTGGTGAGCGACGACGAGGGACTGGGCGTGCCCGCGCTCGCCGCGACCGGCGCGGCGGACGCGACGACGGCGCAGCGCGGGCTCTTCCCGCGGCGCCCGGGCCAGCGCTACACCGAGGAGTACTCGCTCGACGACGACGGCTACGGCCTCGAGGCGGCCTGAGCCGGCACGAGGTGGGGCCAGCGGCGCGGGCGGGGGTCGGTGCGCCGAACGCGTAGGCTCCGATCCTCCGCGGGGTCGGGTCGCGCGCCACCGCGGCCGGCGCGTCGCGGGCGCTATCCTCCGGCGAGCTCGACACTTCACGGCCCACGGAGGTCGGAGATGCGGCTACCCGGAACCCACGGACGCGCCACGGCAGCCGCCGCGGCGGTCCTCGCCCTAGCGCTGGCCGGCACCGCCGGCGCCGGCGCCGGCAGGCTCGGGCCCGGCGACGCCCGGCTCGCCGGCGGCGAGTACTACGACCGCGTCACCTTCGAGGCCGCGGCGGGCGACACGGTGGTCATCGAGCTGTCCTCCACGGAGTTCGACCCCTACCTCATCCTCCTCGGCCCCGACGAGCGACCGCTGTTCCAGGAGGACGACAGCGCCGGGGCGGGCCTGAACGTGAACGCCACCGTGACGCTGCCGGCGGCGGGCCGCTACACGGTCGTCGTCACCTCCGCCTACCCCGCCGAGACGGGCACCTACCGCCTCACGATCGCGGCGGCGGGAGCCGGCGCGGGCGGCGCGCCGCCGGCGGGCCAGGCGCCCGCTCAGCCCCCGGACCGGCCGCAGGCACCGCCGGCGAACCAGCCGCCGGCGCCCCAGGACGCCCGGCCCGGCACGGTCACGGGCACCGTCGTGGACACGCAGGGGCGGCCCATCGCGGGCGCACGCGTGTGGGTACAGCCCTCGATAACCACGGGCCTCGTCGAGGTGCGCACCGACGCGAACGGGCGCTACCTGGCGCAGGGCCTCGTGGACGTGCCATACACCGCCAAGGCCTGGGCCTACGTGCAGTACGGCGGCAGGCAGCTCTGCCTGCGCCTGGGCATGGAGTCGCCGGTCGACTACGACTCGTTCGTGCCCACCACAGGCGCCGTGCGGAACTTCCGCTGGCAGCTGACCGGTCCCATCGAGGACCTGCGGGACCTGAACGAGCACTTCGGCGGGATGCTGCGCGTCATGAACGCCGGCTACTACGCAGGGAGCAGCATCGAGCTGTCCTTCACGCCCACGGGGCCACGCATCGACGGCTCCGCGGTCGCGCCCTTCACGCGCACGATCACCGACCCGGCGCGCGACTACGACGTGCGCGACCTGCCGGCCGGCCCGTACCGCGTGACCGCCACGCTCCTCTCCCCCGACGGCTCGCGACGCCCGCTGCGCCTGGGCCGCGACATGCTCGCGCCTACCGGCGAGGCCCTCGACGTCGACTGGACGGGCGACGGCACCTGCTCGAACACCAGCGGCCTCGCCTGGGCCTACGCCTGGCTGGCGACGCCGTGAGGCGGGGCGCTCAGGACCGCGCCGGGCGGCGCCGCGGGCCGGGAGGCGGCGGTAGCGCCTACACGTCGACGAGCAGCACGACCGCCAGCAGCGCCCACTGGCCGGCCAGCGTCCACGACGCGTAGCCGAACGCCTCCAGCAGCAGGGCGGGCAGCGCCACGACGACGGCGGCCACCGCCTGCGGCTCGAAGCGCGTGGGAGCGACCCCCGTCCACGACGAGTACTTCTCGAGCGCCAGCGCCGCCGTCAGCGCGAGGGCCGCGAAGCCGGCCGCGGACGAGGCGCCGCCCACCGTCGGCCACGCAAGCGGCGCCGCCCGCAGCAGCGCCTCGGCGAGCACGGCGAGCAGGGCCAGCACGGCCAGCGCCGGCACGAGACGCCCCCAGGTGCGCGACGCCGGCGCCAGGGGGGCGAGGCGCGACGGCGGCGCCGGGCCGAGCAGCGCGCCGACCGCCTGCGCCGTCAGGAAGCCCGCGACGAGGACCGCCACGGCACCGCCCAGCACCCCGGCGATCGCCGGGCCCGGCGCGCCGGCCGGGCCGACCGCGCCGGCTGTGGCCGTACCGGCCAGGTAGGAGCCCGCCGCCAACCCCGTCGACGCGGAGACCAGGGCCTGCAGCGCCAGGCGCAGCCACTGGCGCGCCGGCCGGCGGTAGAGCGCCGAGGCGCCCCGCCAGGCGAGGGCGAGCCAGGTCGGCGCCCCCGCCGCCGGACGGCGCAGCGAGCGCGCCGGCCTCAGGCTGCCCGGCCTGTCGTGGAGGGCGGCCAGGAGCCGCTCGCGCTCGGCCCCCTGGGCGCCGCCGCCCAGGTCCAGCCCCGCCGCCTGCGAGAAGAGCTGCAGCGCGCGCAGTCCGCCGAGCTGCGACAGCACGAGGCTCTGCGGGGCGAAGCGCGCCGGCCACGCCTCGGCCAGGGAGCGACGCGTGGCCAGCCAAGAGGCGACGGCCAGCGCGAGCGGGGCGACGGCGACGGCCGGGCCGCCCAGCGCCAGCCCGCAGGTCACGGCCAGGCGCCAGTCGGGTCCGACGCCGGCCAGCGCGGACGCCGCCGGCCACGCCGCCGAGAGCGCGGCGGCGAGCGTGAGGAGGCCGCCGGCGCGGCTCGCGGGCGCGGGCGGCGCCGAGCCGCCGGCGTAGCGGAGCCAGGCCAGGTCCACGCGGGCGACGGCCAGCGCCGCCACGGTCAGCGCGGCCCACGGTGCCGACAGGTGGAGGTACGAGGCGGCCAGGAGCGACCACGCCGCGCCCACCGCCGCGCCGCCGAGGGCCGCCGCGCCGCGCCGCAGCCACAGCCTGTAGCCGAGCACCGCGCGTGGGGCCACGGGCGCGAGCGCCAGGCGCACGAGGTCGCGCCTGTCCAGGTGGACGGGCGGCACCCGAACCGTGAGGGGCAGCGCCAGCCACAGCGCCAGGCCGGCGGACGCGAACGCCGCCACCTCCGCGGGCAGGGGCCGTGCGGCGGGCACGAGGACGAGCTGCACGCCGGAGGCGACGAACACCGCGAGCCAGAACACGAGGTACGCGACCGTCCACCAGCCCACGGCCCGGCCGACCCAGACGGCGTAGGCCCGCGCCGAGCGCAGCAGCGTGCGGCGGCGCAGGAACGCGACGGCGGCGGACGCCGTCACGCGCCCCCCGCCGCGGGAGACGCGGCGGCGCCGGGCGCCTCCAGCCGGCCGTCCCTCATGGCCACGACGCGGGCGCCCAGCAGCCCGGCCAGGTCGCGCTGGTGCCCCGTGAGGAGCCCGGCCCCGCCGGCCGCGGCGCGCGCGGCCAGCAGCCCGGCCAGCAGCTCCTGCGCCTCGAGGTCGAGGGCGTTGAAGGGCTCGTCGAGCAGCGTCAGCGGGCGTTCGAGGGCCAGGGCCAACGAGAGGGCCAGCTTCTGCCTCATGCCGCGCGAGTGGGTGCCTGGGAACTCGTCGATGCGCGCACCGAGCCCGAAGCGCTCGAGGAGCCCCAGGGCGCGCCCCTCGGCGTCGGCGTCGGCGTAGAGCGCGGCGTTGAGGTAGGCGTGCTCGCCCAGCGTGAGGTCCTCGTACAGCGCGGGCTCGTCGGGGACGAAGGCGAAGGCGGCGCGCCCGGACAGCGAGGTCGGGGGGCGCCCGGCGACCTCCACCTCGCCCCCGGCGGGCAGGAGACCCACCAGCGCGCGCAGGAACGTGCTCTTCCCCGCCCCGTTCGGCCCCGTCAGCAGGGCGAGGTCGCCGGCGGCGAGCGTCAGGTCGGCGTCCTCGATCACGTTCACGCCGCCGAGGCGGACGCTCACCCCGCGGGCCGCCAGGACCGGTCTCGTGGCTTGGGTCATCGGGTCACCGCTCGCAGCCTTGCACGAAGGAGCGCCCGGCGGCCGTCCTTCCGGCTCGCCGGGCGCTCGTCGGCAGCGGGCGCGTACCGCGCCCGCGTCGCTAGGCGGACGTCAGGGGAGCGGGAGCAGCACCACCTCGGCCTCGCGGACCTCGTAGCGGGTGCCGACGGGCTCGCCGTCGGGGGCGGGGTAGGGAGCGACCGAGGTCACGGTCCGGGGGTAGCCCAGCTCGTCCTGGATCGTGCGGCCGGCCTGGAGGCTCCAGGCCCCCTCGGAGAAGCGCCAGACCTCACTGCCGGTCCAGGTGTCGTTCCGACCGTCGGTGTCGCCGTCGCTGCCGCCGGTGAGGAGGATCGCCACGTCGCGCGCGACGCCGCCCTCGAAGGCGATGTCGAGGTAGGTCGAGTTCTTCTGGCTGTAGGTGTAGTAGCCGTACTGCCGCTCGCCCTTGAACACCGACAGGTCGACGCTCGCGGGGACCGCGACGCCGTTCACGGTGTTCGCGTCGAGGTCGATGACCATCTCGCCCTGGAAGTCGGTCAGCTGGTCCCACGGCGTGGCCCAGGCGCGGATGACGTCGCCGTTGCGGACGACCTTGACCCGCGACGACCTGCCGCCCCAGCCGCCGCTGGTCGCGGTGCCGCCGACGCTGACGTTCGTGAGGTTGGCCTTGGGCACGCCGTTCTCGAAGTAGGTGATGCCCCAGCCCTGGCGCGGGTCGTTGCCGCCCTGGGTGCGCTGGGCGACGAGGTACTTGAGGCTGCCGCCGTCGTTCACGAAGGCGATCACGAGGCCTATGGAGTCGTCGTCGGTGTCGGTGGAGTAGAGCGTGGCCTCGAACGTGAAGTACTCGAGGGCCTCGGAGGGCGGGCTGAGGATGACCTCGTGGGTCGTGGTGTTGTCGGGCTGGATGACCCTGTCGAGGCTCGAGTTGTACTGCCAGTTCGCCGCGGAACCCGTCGCCGTGCTCGGGTCGGCGAAGTAGGTGTTGCTGCTGGCGCGGGGCCAGGTGGCGAAGATCTCGCCGAACGTCGGGAGCTCGTAGCCGGCGCTGATGAACGCCTCGAACTCGTCGGCGTCGTCGAAGACGATGGCGTCGACAGGCGGCAGCGTGACGTCGAACGCGACCGTGGCGGTGGCCTCGGTGCCGAGCTCGTCGACGACCCTGTAGACCAGCCAGGCGCCGTCCTCGCGCAGGCCCGTCGAGTTCACGGTGAGCGTCGTGCCGTTGTCGGCGACGCTGACCTCGTGCGTGCTCACGACGCCGCCGAAGCCCCAGGTGAGGGTGCCCGAGCCGTAGCTGTCGTTGGCCAGGAGGTCGGCGATGGCGACCTGCGTGCTGCCGCCCTCGACGAGGCCGAAGGGCCCGTCGTCCGCAGCGGTGAGGACCGGCTTCGTGACCTCGATGGCGCCGCTGACCGTGACCGTGCCGCCGTCGGGGTTCGTGATGACGAGGTCGTGGGCGCCCACCGACGCGTCGGTGCCCACGGCGAGGACCAGCGTGATGCGGCCGGCGTCGTCGACCGACGAGGACACGACCTGGAGGCCGACGCCGCCGAAGGTCACGGTGGCGCCGGCCGCGAACTCGCCGCCGCTCACGACGATCGTGAGTGTGTCGCCGACCTGGGCGCTGGTCACGTCGAGCGAGTCGAAGGTGGGCTTCGGGTTGACGGTGACGCTGCCGGCGTAGGAGTCGGGCACGGCCGGCAGGCCGGAGGCGTCCTCGACCGTGAAGGCGTGGGTGCCCACGGTGCTCGAGGCGACGCGGAACTGCGCGGAGCTGGCGCCGGCCGGGATCGTGACGCTGGTGACCGCGTCCTCGCCCGCGGCGGAGAGGAAGGTCAGGTCCTCCGCGGCGAGGTCGAGGGTCACGGGGACCGGGGAGACGACGGGCAGTCCGTCGGCGTCCTGGAGCTGCACCGTGAGCGGCGCGGACACCGCGTCCTGCCCGACCTCCAGGCCGTCTCCGAGGACGACGAGGTCGGCGACGGGCTGGACCGCGACGTCGAGCAGCGGGTCGGGGTACTCGTCCCAGTCCGCGAGGCTCAAGGAGACCTGGTAGGGCGTCTCCTGGAGCGCGTCGGCGAGTACCTGGAACGTCAGCGAGGTGGCGCCCGGCGCCGCCGTGACGGCGGTGATGGGCTCGCCGGTGAGCGGGTCGCGGAGCTCGAGGCCCGCGGAGGGCGTGACGGCGAGGTCGAAGGTGACGGGCACGGGGCCGAGCGCGCGCGGCGCCCCGTCGGCCCCGACGAACGGCACGGTGACGTTCACGAGCCGGCCGAGCGCGGCCTCCACGGGCAGCGGCTCGCCGCCCTCGCCGAGCTCCGGCGCCGCCAGGCGGATGCCGTCGGTGAGCCACACGGTCCTGACGCTGGTGCCCGCGTAGTTCGGGTTGCGCGAGGAGATCGTGACCTCGTACGTGCCGAGGGCCTGGATCGCGCTCACCGTCTGCCTGCCGGTGGGGACGGGCTCGTGGTCCTCGTCGTGGGTGCGTCGATAGGCGAGCTCGTAGTCGTACATGCCCGCGGGGGTGGAGAGGATCTCCAGGCCGAGGGGGAACGAGCCATCGCCGAAGAAGACGTGCACGCCGTCCCGGTCGTCGTCGGCGTTGCCGATGTCGAAGGACACGGGAGCGGACTGGACGGTGAAGGCGCCGGCGATGGCGACGGCGTAGTTCGCCGTCTCGTCGGTGGCGCCGGCCATCACGGCCACGGTACCGAGCGTCAGCTCGTAGGTGCCGGCGTCCTCACCCGCGTAGGCGAGCCGGCCGGCGAGCGAGTGGCCGGCGGCGAGGGTGCCGCTCACGAGCACGGGCGATAGGTCGGGGTCGTCCTCGCCGTAGACCTTGGCGTCGACCGCCGGCGACACCACGATGGGGCGGGTGGAGACGGGCACGAGCACGTCGTTCTGGCCCACGTAGCGGGCGTCCAATGAGGTGATTGTGACGCGGTAGAGGCCGGCCTCCTTGATGCCGGAAACGCCCTGGTCCACAGCGTCGCCGGCGGGCGTGGCCACGCGGCTGTAGTTGATCGAGTACGCCACCGGCTGGTCGCCGGGGACCGGCTCGATGTCGGCCACGATCACGAGCGGGAGGACGCGGCCCGTGTAGGTGAGCAAGTTCTTGTTGGCGACGTCGAAGGTGACGGGCGCGCGCGCGATCTCGCCGGTGGAGGCGGGGGCGTCGGTCATGTCGAGCAGGTAGTTGCCGGCGGCGCCGCCCACCAGCGTCGTGTCGCCGGTGAGCGTGACGGCCTTGCCGGAGCCGACGAGCGCGTCGGAGAACACCGCCACGGGCGCGACGGCGACGTCGTCGCCCTCCACGGCGTTCACGACCATGAGGTCGTTGCTGGCGACGGTGGCCGCCACCGTGCCGTCGTAGGGGCGCGTCGCCACGGTGAAGCTGCCGCCGACGGTGACGGTGCGGGCGGTGATGGCGAACGACTCGGAGCCGCCGAGGCTCAGGGCGTAGTTCGCGCCGTCGTTGCCGTCGTTCACGGAGAGATCTCCGAGGGTGTAGGCGTACGTGCCGACGGCGTCGCCCGCTTCGCGGCCGAGGGCGCCCACGAACGCGTCGTCGCCGACGAGCGAGCCTTCGGTGACGTCGAAGGCGTAGCCGAGGTCGGGGTCGCCGTAGGTCTTGCCCTGCTCGGCGAGCGGCGTGACGACGAGCTGCCTGGCCGCGATGCCGAAGGTCGCCTCGCCGCCGAGCGTGAGGCTGTAGTTGGCGCCCTCGTTGCCGTCGTCGACCGCGAGGTCGCCGAGCGTGTAGGCGTACTCGCCGACGTCCTCGCCCGCCGCGCGGCCGAGCGCGCCGGTGAGCGAGTCCTCGCCGACCAGACCGTCGACGCCGTAGGCGAGGGCCGGGTCGGCCTCGCCGTAGGTCTTGCCCTGACCGGGGTCGGGCGTGACCGTGAGTGTGCGGGGGGCGACGGTGAGGGTCCCCGGCGCGTAGGTGACCTGGTAGTTCGCGAGGTCCGTCCCGGGGGCGGGCACCGCGGCTGAGGCCACGATGTCGTAACTGCCGGCGTCGGCGTCGGCGGCGCTGCCGGCGCTGGCCAGGCTCACGGACGCGATCGACTGGCCCTCGAGTAGGCCGACGGCCGTGAAGCCCGCGGAGGCGAGGTCGGCCTCGTCGCCGTAGGTCTTGGTGGCGTCGCCCGCGGTGACGGTGAGCGGGAGCGGCGTGATCGCGGCGCTCAGCTCGGGGTCCTGCAGCGCGTAGTTCGCGGCGTCCTCCCCGACGAGCGTGACGAGGACGGGGACGGCTTCGCCCGCGTCGGCGGTCGAGAAGGCGCCGGCGAGGGCCACGCCGTCGCCCTCGAAGGGCGCCGGCTCGATGGTGCCCGTGAACGCGACCGCGGTGGTGCCGTCGTACGGCTTGTCGTCGGCGGAGGCCTCGGCGACGGCGACGGGCAAGGGGGCGATGCTGGCGGCGCCGACCGGCTGCTCCGGCAGCGCGTAGTTGCCGGCGTCCTCGCCCACCAGCGCGAGCGCGGCCACGACGCGCGTGCCCGCCTCGGCGCCGTACGCGCCGGCGCGGCTGGAGGGCAGCCACTCCTCGCCCTCGAGGACCTGGAACTCGCCGGCCATGGCTTCGTCCAGCCCCACGTCGTCGCCCGCCACGAGCGAGGCGGGGTCGAGGGAGGCCGTCACGGCCGCCAGGGGGGTGGCGTCGTAGGCCTTGTCGGCGAAGGCGACCTCCCCGGCGAAGGCCACGACGCGCGGCGCGATCGTGAGGGTGGCGGTCGCGGTGCCGGGGAAGCCGCCGCCGGCGGTGACCGTGACCGTGTAGACGCCGGCGTCCACGGGGGCTCCTGCGAGCGTCTCCTCGGTGCCGGCGACCATGTACTCGTAGACGGCGTCCTCGGCCGCGGCCGGGTCGGAGAACGCGGCGGTGAGCGTCTTCGGCTCGCCGTCGTAGGCGACGACGAGGTCCTCGAGCGACACCGAGGCGAAGGTCACCGTGAGCGCGCCGATCGCGGGGGCGTCGGCGTCCTCACCCAGGTGCGCGGAGACGGTCACGGCGCCGTCGGCGTCGCTGCTCAGGAGCGCGACCGCCGTGCCGGCGTCGTCCGTGGCGATCGTGAGCGGCTCGTCCACGTCGCCGAGCTCCGCCCCGTCGGCTGCCAGGCGGCCGCCCACGGTCACGAAGGTCACGTCCTGGTCGGCCCGCGCCACGGGCTCGCCGGAGGCGTCGTGGAGCTGCACGGTGAGGCGGACGCTGCCGCCGGTGGCGGCCTTCGCGCTGGAGGCGAGGAGCGTGGAGGCCGCCGCGTCGGGTGCCTGCGGCTCGTCGCCCGGCTCCTCGCCCGTGCCGTCGCCCGAGCCGTCGCCCGAGCCGTCGCCCGGGTCGTCGTCGGGGTCGTCCTGGGCCGAGAAGGTGACGACGACCTCGCCGATCTTCTCGCCGTCGTCGTCCTCTCCGAGGTAGGCGGTGACGGTCACGGTGCCGGGCCCGGAGGTGAGGTTCGCGGCCGCGGCTCCGGACCCGTTCGTGAGCGTCACGAGCGGACCGACGTTGGCCGGCGCCACGTCGGCCGCGGCGCTGCCGAGGGTGCCCGACGTGCTGTAGAAGGCCACGGGCTCGTCCGCCCTGGCCAGCGGCTCGCCGGCTGCGTCCATGAGCTGGACGGTGATGCGGACTACTTCGCCGCTCACGGCGGTCGCCCGGGAGGCGGCCACCGTGGACTGCGCGGCGTCCGGCCGCGGAGCCGGCGGCTCCGTGGGCGTGGTGCAGGCCGCCAGCAGCGCTAGCAGCGCGACGAGAACCATCGATCTCTTCATCCGAGTCTCCAGGGGGCCCGGCGGACTCCTCGGGCCGTGCCGGCGGAGACTCGCATCGCCGCTCTTACAGGATTCACACTCTTCTCACGATGTGACCGTTGGCACAGCGCGGCCGGCACCGTCAGGCCATGTGGGCGCGGAGAACCGCGCACGCGGGTGTAAGAGTCGGGTAAGCCGGCTCGTCATAGGCTCGCGGCTCGCGTCATGGAGGAAGACACACCAGAGACCTCGACCGGGGACCCGGCGCGCCCGCGGCAGCCGCCGGCGCACGACCTGGTCATGGCCCGCTTCGAGGCGCGACGCCGCCAGGTCGCGACGGCGTTCCTCGCCACGCTCCTGGTCCTCGTGCTCGTCAGGCTCGTGGCGGGCCCCCACGTCGTGGACGAGACGGGCCGCTACCTCTACGCCGTCCCGGTCGTCCTCATCGGCATGCTGGCGGCGGGCCTGGTGCTCAACCACCGCGGCCACAGCCCGGCGGCCGCCTGGCTCGTCACCGCCGCCTTCCTCGTGGCGCTGAACGCCTCGCGCCTGGCGCCCGGTGGCTCGATGCTCACGCCGTACCACCTCCTCGTCCCCCTGGCCCTGGTGGGCCTCACGCTCGGCCGACGCGGCCTCGTGATCACCGCCGCCGCGTCGCTCGCGACGGTGTGGCTCGAGCCCTTCGTGTCTGCGCTCGGGCCGAGCGCAGACACGGGCGCCGTCGCCCACCTGCAAACGTCGACGGCCGGAGGGGCCGGCCTCCGGCTCGGCTCCCTGTGGCTCGGCCGCGCGTCCGCCCTGGACTTCACGGTCGTGTACGTCGCCATAGCCGTGCTACTCGAGCGGTTCGGCATCACCCTGCGCTGGGCCCTGCTGCGGGCGGCGGCGGAGGAGTCGACGCTGCGCCGGGAGGCGCTGGAGGCACGGGCCGAGCTGGAGGCGCAGCGCGAGCTGAACGAGGCCGTGCGAGAGAGCTTCCCCGGCGCCTACTACGTGGTGGACGAGCGCGGACGCTTCCTGCAGTGGAACAGGAACGTCCTCGACCTGCTGGGCGTGGGCGAGGAGGTGTTGAGGCGTGCGCCCGCGCTCGCGCTGCTAGCGCCGGAGGACCGCGAGGCCGCGCGCGGGGCGATGGCCCAGGCGCTGGAGTCGGGCAGGGCCGGCTTCCAGGCTCGCGCGCTCTCCCGCGACGGACACCCCGTGCCCCTGTACGTGGCTACGGCGCGGGTCAGGTCGCGCGACCGCGTCCTCCTGGCCGGCGTGGGCATCGACAGGCGCGAGCTCGACGCCGCTCACGCCCGCATCGACGCCCTGAACGCCGTGCTCCGCGAGCGCCTCGACGCGCTGAGCGCGGTGCACGCCATCGACGCGGCGATCGCGAACGCCGGTGACCTGCGCGAGACCCTCGGGCTGATCCTCGAGCTGGCGCTGGACCGCCTCCACCTGGACGCCGGCAACGTCCTCCTCTACTCGGCGGAGAGACAGCGCCTGGTCTTCGGGGCCCGCCGCGGCTTCCGCGACTCCGAGTGGCGCCCCGTCTCCGTGCCCGTCGGCCACGGGCTGATGGGCCGCTGCGTGGAGCAGCGGGCGGTCATCGTCCTGCGAGGCTCGGACGAGATCGCGCGGCGCCTGTGGCGCCACGACCAGTACCAGCGGGAGGGCTTCGAGTCCTACGTGGCCGTGCCGCTGGTGGCGAACGAGGAGCTCGTGGGCGCGCTGGAGCTCTTCGCCAGACGCCGCATCGCTCCCGGCGACGAGTGGCGCGAGTTCCTGCACACCGTGGCGGCGCAGGCCGCCATCGCGATCGCGAAGGCGAACCTCATCACCGGCCTCAAGCGCTCCCACGACGAGCTGGCGCTCTCCTACGACCGGACGATCGAGGGCTGGGCCAGGGCCCTCGACCTCAAGGACGAGGAGACGGAGGGCCACAGCCGCCGCGTCACGGAGCTGTCCGTGGCGCTGGCGGCACGGCTGGGGGTCCGCGGCGACGAGCTCATGCACCTGCGGCGCGGCGCCCTGCTGCACGACATCGGGAAGATGGGCGTGCCCGACGCCATCCTGTTGAAGCCCGGCAGGCTCGACCCGGAGGAGTGGGAGGTCATGAAGCGCCACACGACCTACGGCCTCGAGCTGCTGAAGCCGATCCCGTTCCTGTGGCCGGCCCTCGACATCCCCTACCTGCACCACGAGCGCTGGGACGGCACCGGCTACCCGCTGGGGCTCAGGGGCCAGGAGATCCCGCGCGCCGCGCGCATCTTCGCGATCGTGGACGTCTACGACGCCCTGACGAACGACAGGCCGTACCGCCCCGCGTGGCCGCGCGAGCGGGCGCTCGCCTACATAGCGGCCGAGGCCGGGCGCCAGTTCGACCCGGCGATCGCCGCGGAGTTCCTGCGCATGATGGGCGCCGACCGCAGCGGGCGGCCCGCCGCACCGGAGCGCGGTGCGGAGAGAGAGGTGGCGCCCCGTGGGGGCGCCACCTCGTCGCTGACGGGCTACAGGGTCAGCGGCTGAAGTTGATGGGGTCGATCGGGACCTTGGTCTTGCCGACGTGCAGCCACAGGTAGTCGTGGGGGAGCCGCACGCCGGTGAGGCGGCCGACGACCTCGTGCACGCTCTCCTGGGCGGCGTGGAGCCCGTCACCTAGGCCCCGGATGGGCAGCCTGTCGGTCACCGCGGTGACGACAGGCACGTCCAGGAACAGGTGGAAGTCCCTGGCCGAGGCGCTGCTCGCGATGGCGAGGGCAGCGGTGAGGATGACGAGGACGCGAAGCTGACGTTTCACCGACACTCCTCTCTCAGAGAATCGCCGCACCCCCACGGCGGCGGTCCTCAGCGTGGGGGGAAGGCTCGACCTGGACGACGGCCGAGCGGAACGCGCGCACGACGTCGCGCGGGTAGTGGACGCCGGCGAGGCGCTCGAGCTCGTCGAACGCCGCCTGCGGGGGAAGAGCGGAGCGGTAGGGCCTGTCCGTCGTCATGGCGTCGTAGGTATCGGCGACGGCGACGATGTACGCCTCGGTCAGCACCTCGTCCCCGGCCAGCCCACGCGGGTAGCCGCTGCCGTCGAGGCGCTCGTGGTGCTGCTCGACGATGGTGCCCGCCTCGCGCATGAACGTGGGCTCGAGCAGCTCGCGGCCGTAGGTGGGGTGGCGCTTCACGATGCGCCACTCCTCCTCGGTGAGCTTGCCCGGCTTGGTCAGGATCTCGCGCGGGACCTTCACCTTGCCCACGTCGTGCAGGTACGCCCCGAAGTCCAGGGTGTAGAGACTGGCGGCGTCGAGCCCCAGCTCGCGCCCCGTGGCGTAGGAGAGCCGCTGGAGCCTCTCGCAGTGGTCGGCGGTGTAGCCGTCGGTGACCTCGATCTCCACGGCGAGGCGCCTGAGCTCGTTGAGGTCGCGGCGGATCTCCTCGAAGAAGGGCGCGGAGGTCACGTAGACGAGCCTCACCTCGCCCTGGGCCGTGAAGCTGACGGGCTGGAGCAGGCCGTCCGCCGTCACCACGCTGCCGGGAGGCAGCAGCCGCCCGTCCAGCTCGGGGGGCGCGGCCAGCACCCCGCTGACCACGACCCCGACCTCGAGAGCGCTGCGCGCGTCTTCGGCGGGGACGAGGTTGAGCCGCTCGCCGTCCTGCAGGACGACGTTCATGACCTCCACGCCGTGGCCGGAGGCCAAGAGGGCGAGCGTGCCCGTCTTGGTGGCCACGGAGGCCAGGCTGTCGCCCGGCAGGGCCAGCCTGAGGCCCGGGGTCGCCTCGTGTCCTCGGCCACCCCAGGGGCGCGACTCCTCCCGCATGTCGAGAGCATGGCAGGAGCGTTCTCACCGTTCTCTTACTTCCGCCCGTCCCAGGCGCGGCTCGTGGGCCGCGGGAGGGGCGCTCCGCCCGGTGTCCGCCGCGGTGACGACGCTCTCACGCCCGGTGCCGCCTCCCTTTACCCTATGATTCATAGGGTGCGCCGCTGCTCGCGGCGGGCGCGCCCGTGGATAGAGGTCCCATGCGCCTGCTCATGACGCCCGCCACCGTCCAGCTCACCCCCGAAGGCTCCCTCGTGGCCGTGGCCTGGGCGCAGCCGGGGCCGCGGCGCACGCGGGACGCGTCCGCCGACGACGCCGGCGCTCCGGTCGCCCGCGCCTCCTCCCCCGCCGACCGGCCCGCGTCTCCCGCCGCTCGGCCAGGGCCCGCGGCCGCCCGGGCGGCCGCTCCCGCCGGGCGTCCGGCCGCGCGAGGGCAGGCCGCCCGCCCCCGACGCGTCCTCGCCGTCATCGACCGCTGGCGCTACGACGGCCGCTGGTGGGACGGTCACGAGCTCCACCGCGACTACTTCTTCGTCGAGCTCGAGGGCGGCGTGAGGGTCGAGCTGTTCGTGGAGGAGGGCGACTGGTGGGTCGCCCGCGTGAGCGACTGAGCGGACCGGGCGTAGTCTGGGCCCCGATGTCACGTCAAGCGAGCACGTCGCCGCGGCACGGCTCGCCCCGGATCGCCGCGGGCCTCGACGCCGGCATCAGGCGCCTGCCCTCCTCCTACTTCGCGCTGGTGATGGCGACGGGCGTGGTCGCCATCGTCGGCCGCGAGACGCGCCTGCCGGTGCTGCCGACGGCGCTGGGAGCCCTCAACGTGGCCGCCTACGCGGCGCTGTGGGCGCTCACGCTGGCCCGCCTCGTCCGCCACCGCCGGGCCCTGCTGGCCGACCTCTTCGACCACGCGAACGGCCCCGGCTTCTTCACGGTCGTGGCGGCCACGGGCGTCCTCGGCAGCCAGTTCGTAGCGCTGTGGGCGGCCTACCCGGTGGCGAGGGCGCTGTGGGTCCTGACGCTGGCGCTGTGGACGCTGCTCACGTTCGCGGTGTTCGCCGGGCTGACGATCAAGGCGTCGAAGCCCGACCTGGCCCGCGGCATCACGGGCGGCTGGCTGCTGGCGGTGGTGGCCACGCAGTCGGTGGTGGTGCTGGCCATGGAGATCGTCCCGGCCGTGGACGCCTCGCTGCTGCGGCCGCTCTGGTTCCTCGCGCTCTCGATGTGGCTGTGGGGCGGGATGCTCTACGTGTGGCTGATGGCGCTGATCTTCCACCGCTACGTCTTCCACCCGTTCTCGCCGGAGGACCTGACCCCGCCCTACTGGATCAACATGGGCGCCATGGCCATCTCCACCCTCGCCGGCACCTTCCTGATCGCGTACGGGGAGACGGCCGGGTCGTCGCTGCTGGCGGCCATCGAGCCGGTCCTGAAGGGCGTGACGGTCCTGTTCTGGGCCACCGGCACCTGGTGGATACCCATGCTCGTCGTGCTGGGGGCGTGGCGGCACCTCGTCAGGCGCTTCCCCCTCCGCTACGACCCCGCCTACTGGGGCATGGTGTTCCCGCTGGGCATGTACGCCCTGTGCGACCACCACCTGGCCGCGGCGCTCGACCTGGCCTTCCTCGAGGGCCTGTCGCGGGCGTTCGTCGTCGCGGCCTTGGTCGCCTGGTCCGTCACCTTCCTCGGCCTGCTGAGGTCGCTCGCCACGGGTGGCCGGCGAGAGGGAGCGGCGGCGTGACCGCCGGCGCGCGCCGGAGCGGCGGCGTGACCGCCGGCGCTCGCCGGAGCGGCGGCGTGACGCCCGCGACCGCGCACGTCTGCGCGACGTGCGGGG
>JBIQHQ010000004.1:56227-160851 GCA_044508445.1 Deinococcaceae bacterium | reverse complement strand
GCGCTGAGGTCGGCGCTGCTCGCGGCGGCGCGGGGCTGAGGTCGGTACCGCCGGCGGCGGCGCGGGGACGAGACGACCCCGCCGGGCGTGCGGACCGGCGCGCCGGCGTCCCTGCCGACGTCGCGCCCGCCGGCTAGGTCAGGGCGAAGGGGGCCTCGTCGCCCTCGCCGAGCCGCCTCACGCGGCCCTCCGCCTCGAGCTTGTCGAGGTGCGCCAGCACCGACAGCCTGGCCAGGTCTCGCAGCTGGCCGTCCGCGCCCGGGTAGATGGTGCGGGTGACGGCCGCGGCGTCGAGCGGGCCGGCGCGCAGCGCCTGCACCACCTGCTCCTCGCGCTCGAGCCTGTGCTCGCGCTGCTCCCGCAGCCTGCCCACGGGGTCGGTGACGACGGGCCCGTGGCCCGGGCCCAGCACGGTCGGAGCGATGGCGACGAGGCGGTCCAGGCTCGCGAGGTAGGCGGCCACGTCGCCCTCAGGCTTGCCCACCCACACGGAGCCGGTGGCGGCCACCAGGTCGCCGGCCAGCGCGGCCTCGGGGGCGCCCGAGGGCGGGCGCACGACCACCGAGAGGTGGCCCGGGCTGTGGCCGGGCGTGACCACCAGCTCGACGGCGAGGTCGCCCACGGTGATCACGACGTCGTCGGTGACGAGCACCTTGTGGGCGTCCACGGCCACGCGCTCGGCCTCGGCGGCGTGCACGTAGACGCTGGGCCCGTCGAAGCGCGCCAGCGCGGCCTCGAGTCCCTCCCAGTGGTCTGGGTGTCCGTGCGTGAGGACCACGCCCTTCACGAAGCGGGCGCCCGCCGCTGCCAGCGCGGCGGCAACGGCGTCGGTGGAGGCGGCGAGGGGCGAGCCGGGGTCCACGACGAGCCCCACGCCCCCGTCGGCGATCACGTAGGCGTTCGTGTGGTCGTAGGGCGGCAGCGTCGCCACCGCGACCGGCACCCGCCAGACGTGCTCGCTGACCCTCTCGGACCGCTGCGTCATCTTGCCTCCCGGACGAGCTCGATGACCTCGTCGAGGGCGCGTTCCGCGGGCACGGGCACGTCCGGCTCCACGCCGCGACCCTCCCACGTGGCGCCCAGCAGCGGCGCCAGCACGCCCGTGGCGATCCAGGCCTGGGACCCGTCGCGCAGGCAGAAGGGCAGCACGGCCTCGACGTTGCCGGCCGTGCGCTCGCCCACCACCGTCGCGCGCCCCGCGTCCTGCAGCGCCCCGGCCAGGCCCTCGGCGGCGCTGTTCACGTCGCCGTCGACGAGCACGTAGAGCGGCAGGTCGGTCACGGGCTCGCCTATCGCCGGGTAGGGGACCGGCAGCGACCAGCTCAACACGGCGCGCCACAGGAAGCCGCCGGTGAAGACGCCGGCCACCTGCATCATCGTCACGAGCCGGCCGCCGGGGTTGCCGCGCAGGTCCAGGACCAGCGCCTCGGCGCCCTGGCGCTGCAGCCGCGCTGTCGCCTCCCTCACGCCCTCGGCGATGCCGTCGCTGGCCAGGTCGGGCACGCGCAGGTAGCCCAGCAGCCTGTCGCCCGCCTCGGTGGTCCCGAAGCCCACCTTGCCGATCCGGTCGGTGACGACGTCGAACTGGGCGAGGCCGACCGCCGGCAGGGCGCGCGCGAGGTACGACCCCGGCAGCGTCGCCTCGAGGTCGAGCAGGGCCAGGCAGGGCAGGTCGCCGTAGGTGCGCCTCACCTCGGCCACGCGCTCGGGCCGCACGTAGACGGAGTGGTGGTCGCCGATCTCCTCGTACATCGCTTCCAGGAGGTCGTAGAGGTCGTCGTCGGTCTCCACCTCGCCGAGGCGGGCGCGGTAGCGCTCACCCACCTCGTCCCAGTCCACGTCCAGGCGGCTCAGGTCCCAGTAGCGCTCGTCGACGAGCCGCCAGGCGCTCTCGAAGCGCTGGGCGTAGGTCGCTGCCTGCACCTTCACGGCCACGGCGTCGGCGGAGACGGCGGGCGGGCAGCAGGCGGACAGGGCGGCGGCGAGCAGGGCCAGCACGGCCCCGGCGCCCCGCCGGCGACCCCGGTGAGGCCGCTCGCTCACGCCGGCGCCGTGGCCAGCGCGGCCCCGGCCTCCTCGAGACGCGCCGCGTCGAACACCACGGACTGGGCGCCCACCTTCGTCGTGCTCAGCGCGCCGGCCACGTTCGCCATGCGCGCCGCCGACAGCGGGTCGTAGCCGCTCATGACGGCGTGGGCGAAGGCGGCGGTGTAGTAGTCGCCGGCGCCGGTGCTGTCGACGACGCCGTCGACGTCGTGCGCCTCGACGAGCTCGGAGAGCTCGGCGGTGAAGAGTATCGAGCCGTTCTCGCCCACCTTCACGACGAGGTTCTCCACGCCGGCGTCGCGCAGGCTGGAGACGGCGGCGGTGATCGTCGAGTGGCCGGTGAGCGCGTACAGCTCGTACTCGTTCATGAGCAGGTAGTCCGCCTCGGCCACGTGGTCGAGCAGGCGCGCGCCCAGCGCCAGGACCGCGGTGGTGCCGAGGTCCACGAACACCGTCAGGCGGTGCTCGCGCGCCAGCTCGAGGGTCCGCAGCGCGTACTCCTTCTGTCTGCCGCCTATGAGCGAGTAGGCGCTGAGCACCAGGGCGTCGCGGTCGGCCACGTCCTCGACGCGCAGCGCGGCGGAGTCGAGGTAGCGGCTGGCGCCGGCGGCGCTGATCATCGTGCGCTGGGCGTCGGGGGTGACGATGAGCGTCACGCTGCTCGTCTGGTGGAGCTCGTCGCGCTGGACGAGGCGGAGGTCCACCCCGGCCAGCGCCGCGTTGCGCAGCGCTAGCTCGGCGAAGGCACCGGTGCCCACGCGCGTGGCGATGCGGGTGTCGTTGCCGAGACGGGCGAGCACCGTGGCCACGGTACCGCCCGAGCCGCCCGGCTCGAGCACGGCCCGCACGGCGCTGACCTCACCGCCTGGCTCGGGGAACTCGTTGACGAAGTACATCTGGTCGACTGTGGCGTCGCCGACCACGAGGAACTTGGGCATCTAGGCTCCGCTCCTAGGGCCGCCGGGCGGCAAGCGCGGGCCGCGGACCGGTCCTCCGGCCGCCGAGCCAGGCGCGTTAGGTTGCCGGGCCATTCTAATCCCCGCCCGCACGCGGCCGGTCGCGGCGCGGCACCGGCCCCAGGGCGCGCAGCAGCGCTGCGAACTCGGGCAGGCCGAGGCGCTCGGCGCGCACCTTGGGGTCTAGGCCCGCCGACGCGATCGCCTCCGCCACCTCGTCCTCCGGGTAACCGGCCATGAGCAGGTTGCGCTTGAGGGTCTTGCGCCGATGCGCGAAGGACGCGGCGACGAGGGAGAAGAGCTCGGGGCGCGGGCGCGCGGCGCGGTCGACCTCCAGCGCCACGACGGCGCTGCGCACCTGCGGCGCCGGCACGAAGGCTCCCGGCGGCACGGTGCGCACCAGGCGGGCGCGCGCGAAGTGCGCCACCAGCAGTGACAGCGCGCCGTAGGACTCGTCGCCGGGGCGGGCGACGAGCCGCTCGCCCACCTCGAGCTGCACGAGGCAGGCGAGCCGGGCGAAGCGGCACGACTCGAGGGCGCGGGCGATGACGGGCGTGGCCACGTTGTAGGGCAGGTTCGAGGCCAGCACGGAGCCGTCGGGCAGGGAGGAGAGGTCGAAGCTCAGCGCGTCCCCGCGGACGACCTCGACGTTCGTGAGGCCCGCCAGGGTCTCCTCCAGCACCGGCAGGAGGCGCCGGTCGAGCTCGACGGCCACGACCCGGCCGGCCCGCAACGCCAGCTCGCGCGTGAGCGTGCCCAGGCCGGGTCCCACCTCGAGGACCGTGTCGCCCGCGCCCAACGACGCCGCCTCGACGACGGCGCGCAGGACGCCCGGGTCGACGAGGAAGTTCTGGCCGAAGGACCTGTCGGCCGCCAGCCCGTGGCGCTCCAGCAGGTCGCGGACGACCGAGCGGTTGGTGAGGGGCGCGCCCGGGGCGGCGCGGCTCAAGTGCCGTGGAAGGCGATGGCCTCGTCTAGCTGGTTCTCGGCCTCGTCGAGGGGTATGCCCTGGACCACGGCCAGCTCGCTGGCTAGCATCGTCTTGGCGTTCTCGAGGACCTCGCGCTCGGTGGCCGCCAGGCCCTTCTCGACGTCGCGCTTGGCGAGGACGCCTATGAGGCGGGCGAGGTCGTAGGCGCTGCCGGTGGAGAGGATCTCCTGCTCGGCGCGGAAGCGGGGCGGCCACTGGTTCGGCAGGGTGAGGTCGGCCTCGCGGATCGCGTCGAGCAGCCTGCCGATCTCGTCGGCCTCGACGGTGTGCCGCAGGCCCACCTCCTCGCCCTTCTTCAGCGGGACCAGCACCTCCATGTCGCCCCTGACGAAGACGACCTTGAGGTACTCGTGCGTCTCGCCCAGCACGACGCGAGTGGTGCGCTCCTGGACCACCCCCGCCCCCTGGGACGGGTAGACGACGTGGTCTCCCACCTTGAACGTCACAGTGCGTTACAGCGTAACACGGCCACGACGCGACCCGAGGTAGCCGTCAGAGACCCACGAAAGGCGCCCACGTGCGGTAGTAGGCGAAGGACCATAGGGTGAGGCCCACGAGCACGGTGACGGCCGAGGCGACGAGCACGTGGAGCTGGGCCTCGCGGTCGCCGCGGCGCGTGGCGAGGTAGCCGACCAGCGCACCCACCACCAGCGCGACGAGGAGGCCCGCCAGCGAGCCGACGCTCACCCGGGCGTCCGGCACGCGCGAGGCCAGCGAGGCCACGAGCACGGGCGGCAGCACGACGCCGAGCACGGCGCCGGCCGCGACCGGGCGGCCCCTGACGGCCGGGAGGCGAGGTAGGAGCAGGCTGGCGAGGAACAGCACCGGCGCCACGGCCAGCGCCGCCACCAGCCCGACGATCACGGCCGTCAGCGCCTGGCCGGCAGCCTCCTCCCACACGTTCCACGGGCTCCAGCCCATGGCGGCCGCCAGGCGGTCCACGGGGCCGGGCTCGAAGGGGGCCGTGTCGTCGCTGGCGTAGACCTCCACCTCGCCGCCCTGCTCCCTCCCGTACCAGGCGATGGTGACGGGGCCGTCCGGCGCCGCGTCCAGGTCGGCGTCCGCCACGACCACCGGCGACCACGCCACGCTCACGGGGCCGCCGTCGGCGAAGGGCGCCGCGCGCCGCACGTACGGCCCGTCCAGCCAGTAGGCGTCCTCGCCGTGCCAGGCGAGCGGCCTGCCCGCTTCGCCCAGGTCGACCTGCTCGGTGACGACCAGCCCGGAGGTCGTCCTCACGACGCGGCTGGCCTGCAGGTTCGCCTCCTGCGCCCGCCACGTCGCCAGCACCGCGCCGTCCGCGTCGCGGCCCAGGGCCACCGTCTGCCGCTCGTCGATGACGTCGGCCAGGCCGAGGTCCACGACCGGCGAGCCGGCCGCCACGTGCATCACGTAGGCGTGCCACTCCGAGCGCACGCCCACGGGGGTCGTCTCGGTCTCACCCTCCAGCCACGACGCCCAGGCCGGCCCGGGGGCGTCCGGGCCGGGGTCGTCGAGGGCGAAGAGCCCGCGCACCGAGAGGTGGGTGGCGTACAGGACGGCGTCCCTCACGGGGGCGCCGTCGCGCCAGGTGAACAGCGTGAGGCGGGCCTCGCCCTCCTCGCGCAGCGCCGCCAGCACCCACGGGCCCTCGGCGCCGGGCCCCACGATGAGCGGCGTCTCCTGCGTGTGGGTGAAGAGCAGGTGGCTCTCGCCGCGGTAGGTGAGCCAGTGGCGCGTGCGGCCGGTGTTCCTGTCGCGCTCCACCCAGGCCACGGCCAGCTCGCCGTTCACCACCGTGGCCCACACGCCGCGCACCGTCTCCGACCCCGCCACCCGTGAGGCGGAGCCGCCGCCGGGGCCCACGGGGTAGGCGAGCACGCCGTCCTGGTCGGCGGTGACGACGTAGGCGACGCCCTCGCCCGCCGCCGCGGCCACCACGGGCAATGTGCCGGAGGCCACGCGGGACGGCTCGCCGAAGCCGCCGTCGGCGGCGTAGGGCTGAGCCAGTGCGAGGTGAACGGCGAGCAGGCAGGCCAGCGCGAGCGCGCGCCGGGCCGCCGGCGCGCGCGGCGCGTCGCCGGACCTCACGCCGAGGCCTTCCGCGCTGGAGGCGCGCCCACCGCGGCGCTTCGCGCCTGCTTGCCGGGGATCGTGGCGACCTTGACGTCCTTGCCCTGCAGCCTGGCCTCGATCTCGCGTATGCGGTCGCGTATGGCCGCGGCGCGCTCGAAGTCGAGCGACTCGGAAGCGGACCACATCTCGTTCTCCAGGAGCGCCAGCTCCTGCCGCAGGTCGTCGAAGGCCAGCTCGCGCTCCCACGGGTCGAGCCGCGGCGGCGGGCCCTCCGCCTCGGCCTCCGCCTCGCCGCGGATCACCTCGTGCACGCGCTTGCGCACCGACTCGGGCGTGATCCCGTGGCGCTCGTTGTAGGCGAGCTGCTTGTTGCGCCGGCGCTCCGTCTCGGCGATGGCCGCGGCCATCGCATCCGACACCTCGTCGGCGTAGAGGTAGACCTCGCCGTTGACGTTGCGCGCCGCCCGGCCGATGGTCTGGATGAGCGCGCGCTCGCTGCGCAGGAACCCCGTCTTGTCGGCGTCGAGGATCGCCACCAGGCTGACCTCGGGGAGGTCGAGGCCCTCGCGCAGCAGGTTGATGCCCACGAGCACGTCGAAGTGCCCGAGGCGCAGGTCCCTGATGATGACCTGGCGCTCGACGGCGTCGATGTCCGAGTGCATGTAGCGCACCCGCACGCCCTGCGCCGCCAGGTACTCGGTGAGGTCCTCGGCCATCTTCTTCGTGAGCGTGGTGACCAGCACGCGCTCGCCGCGCTGCGCGCGCTCGCGCACGGCGAAGAGCAGGTCGTCGATCTGGCCGCGGCTGGGCTTGACGTGCACGGCCGGGTCGACGAGGCCCGTGGGCCTTATCACCTGCTCGACGACCTGGTCGGAGAGCGCGAGCTCCTCCTCGTTCGGGGTGGCAGAGACGAACACGACCTGGCCCACCCGCTCGAGGAACTCCTCGATCTTCAGCGGCCTGTTGTCGAGGGCGGCGGGCAGCCTGAAGCCGTAGTCGACGAGCGTCTGCTTGCGCGCCCTGTCGCCGTTGTACATGCCCCTGATCTGCGGGACCATGACGTGCGACTCGTCGAGGAAGACGACGAAGTCGTCGGGGAAGTAGTCGAGCAGCGTGTTCGGCGCCGAGCCGGGCGGCCTGTTCTCGAGGTAGCGCGAGTAGTTCTCGATGCCGTTGCAGTACCCGAGTGTCCTCAGCATCTCGAGGTCGTAGAGGGTGCGCTCGCGCAGGCGCTGCTTCTCGAGCAGCTTGCCCACGCTCTCGAAGTACTCGAGCTGGCGCTGGAGGTCGCGCTCGATCATCTCGATCGCCGGCTGCAGCTTGTCGTGGGGTGTGACGTAGTGCCTGGCGGGGAACACCGTGGTGCTCTGCAGCTCGGCGGTCTCGTCGCCCGTGAGCGGGTCGACGAGCGTGATCCTGTCGATCTCGTCGCCCCACAGCTCGATGCGCAGGGGCTGCTCCTCGTAGGCCGCCCAGACCTCGATGACGTCGCCGCGCGCCCGGAAGCGGCCGGGCTGCAGCTCGATGTCGTTGCGCTCGTACTGCTGGGTGACCAGCGTGCCGAGGATCTGGTCGCGCGGCAGGACGCGGCCGACGTCGAGGAGGAGGTGGAGCTTCTCGTACTCGTCAGGCGAGCCGAGGCCGTAGATCGCGGAGACGGACGCCACGACTATGACGTCCTTGCGCGTGAGCAGGCTGCGCGTGGTGGAGTGCCTGAGGCGCTCCAGCTCCATGTTGATGTTCGCGTCCTTCTCGATGAAGAGGTCGCGCGCCGGCACGTAGGCCTCGGGCTGGTAGTAGTCGTAGTAGGAGATGAAGAACTCCACGGCGGCGTCGGGGAAGAACTCCTTGAACTCCGAAGCCAGCTGGGCCGTGAGGATCTTGTTGGGGGCGAGCACCAGCGCGGGGCGCTGCACGGCCTCGATGACCTTGGCCATAGTGTAGGTCTTGCCGGTGCCCGTGGCGCCGAGGAGCGTCTGGAACCGCAGGCCGTCGCCGAGGCCCTCGACGAGCCCGGCGATGGCCTCGGGCTGGTCCCCCTTGGGCTCGTAAGGCGACCTGACCTCGAGAGGCATGACCCCTAATCATATAAGGCGCGGCCGACCGGCGGGTCGCCGGCGATGCCCGCCCCCGCCTGCGACGCGAACAGCGCGCGGTAGAGGCCGTCGCGCGCCATCAGCTCGGCGTGCCTGCCCACGTCCACGACGCGTCCGGCGTGCAGCACGTAGATCCTGTCGGCCCTGGCCACCGTGGCGAGCCTGTGCGCCACCACCACGGTGGTGCGCCCGGCCATGAGCCGCGCGAGGGCCCGCTGGACCGCGGCCTCCGACTCCCCGTCGAGCGAGCTCGTGGCCTCGTCGAGCAGCAGCACGCGCGGGTCCTTGAGGAGGGCCCTGGCGATCGCGATGCGCTGGCGCTGACCGCCGGATAGCCTCACGCCGCGCTCGCCCACGGGCGTGTCGTAGCCCTGCGGCAGCTCCGCGATGAAGCCGTGAGCGTCGGCGGCCTCGGCGGCGGACCGCAGCTCCGCGTCGGTCGCCGACGGCCTCGCGAGGCGCAGGTTGTCGGCCACGGAGCCGGAGAAGAGCAGCGTCTCCTGCGGCACGTAGCCCACGTGCCGACGCAGCTCGGCGGGGTCGAGGCGGCGGAGGTCGACGCCGTCGAGGGTCACCCGGCCCTCGTCTGGGTCCGCGAAGCGCAGCAGCAGCGACAGCAGCGTGCTCTTGCCGGCGCCGCTCGGGCCCACGACGGCCACGACGCTGCCCGGCTCCGCGGCCAGGCTCACGCCGTCCAGCGCCGGCGACGGCCGCCCGGGGTAGGCGAAGCTCACGCCCTCCACGGCCACGGCGCCGCTCACGCGTCCCAGGCGCACGGGGTCGGGGTCCACGGGCAGCTCCGGGCGGGAGTCGAGGAGCTCGAACACGCGCTGCGAGGCGCCTGACGCCTCCTGGAGCTGCGACCACAGGCCGGTGAAGGTGCCCAGCGAGCCGGCCACGAACATCGTCAGCAGCAGGAACGCCACGAGGTCGCCCGAGGAGAGCTGGCCGCCGAGCGCCAGGCGGCCGCCGTACCACAGCACGACGCCGAGCCCGGCGAAGGCGCACAGCAGCACGGCGGGGATGAAGAGGGCGCGCAGCCGCACGCGCCTGAGGGCGGCCGCGTAGGCGGCGTCCACGCCGGCGGCGTAGCGGCCGCGCTCGGTCTCCTCGGCACCGAAGGCCTTCACCACGCGTACGCCGGCTATCGCCTCCTCGGCGTCGGCGCTGGCGGCGGCGAGGCGGTCCTGGAACTCCGCGCTGGCGCGGCGCAGCCCGCGGCCGAAGACGGCGCCGGCGACGACCACGGGCGGCACCACCGCCAGCATCACGAGCGTCAGGCGCGGCTGCAGCACGAACAGGAGCACGAGGCCGCCCAACAGCGTGATGCCCTGGTTCACGAGCTGCGCGAGGGCCTGGGAGACGGCGGCCTGGACGGTGGCGACGTCGGCCGTGAGGCGCGAGACGAGCTCCCCGGTCTTGCGGGCGGTGAAGAACGGCACGTCGAGGCCCATGAGGTGGCCGAACACCGCCTTGCGCAGGTCGGCGACGACAGCCTCGCCCACGCGGCCCAGGCCGTAGGTGCGCAGGAAGTTGAAGCCGGCCTGCACCACCATGAGGACGACCAGCAGCAGCATGGCGCCGTCGAGGGCCCGCCGGGCGGTGCCGGGCGCCGCTCCCGGCGCGAAGGCGGCGTCGAGCAGGCCGCGCACGACCAGGGGGAAGGCCAGGCCTATCACGCCGGAGACGGCCACGCTGGCCACGCCCAGCACGAGCCAGGCGGCGTGCGGCCGGGTGAGGGCGGCGAGGCGGCGGAGAGGGGCGAGGTCGAGGCGCCGTGCGGTCCGCTCGCCGTCGCGGCGGGTACGCGGGGCGCGTGCGGGACGGAGGGACGTCACCAGCCAAGGGTACACTCGGCCCGTGACCACGCCCCTGTGGCGACCGACGCAGGAGCGAGCGTCAGCGTCGCGCCTGGAGGCGTTCCGGCGGTCCGTGGAGGCCGAACGCGGAGCGCGCGTGCCCGACTACGACGCGCTGCACCGGTGGTCGGTGCGCGAGCCGGAGGCCTTCTGGGGCCACCTGGCGCGCTTCCTGCGGCTGCCCTTCGCCGCCCCGCCCACACGCGTGCGGTCCGACGACCCGATGCCGAGGACTCGCTGGTTCGAGGGCGCCACGCTCTCCTACGCCCGCGCGCTCCTGCGACCGCCCGAGGTGGTGGACGGCGGCGCCCCGGCGGTGCTGTCGGTGACCGAGGGCGGGGAGGAGCGCGAGCTCTCCCGCGACGAGCTCATCGACCTGGTGGCGCGGGTGCAGGAGGGCCTGAGGCGGCTGGGCGTGGGGCGCGGCGACCACGTGGCGGCGCTGGCCGCCAACGTGCCCGAGACCCTGGCCCTGCTGCTCGCCTGTTCCGGGCTGGGGGCAGTGTTCGCGTCCGCCTCGCCCGACTTCGGGCCCGACGCCGCCGCGGCGCGCTTCGCGCAGCTCCGGCCCAAGGCGCTGTTCGCCACGACCTCCTACCTCTACGGCGGGCGGCGCTTCGACACCTCCGGCCCCGCGTCCCGCCTCAGGGAGGGCCTCGGCGAGGTGCCGTCGGTGGCGCTGCCGTACCCGGGGCTCGCGGACGCGGCCCCGGCCGGCTTCACGAGCTGGGAGAGCTTCCTCGGCGAGGGGGGCGAGCCGGTGCTGGAGGACCTGCCCTTCGACCACCCCCTGTACGTGCTGTTCTCGTCGGGCACCACGGGCCTCCCCAAGGCGCTCGTCCACAGGGCCGGCGGCGCCCTGCTCACGCACCTCAAGGAGCTGGCGCTGCACTGCGACGTGCGCGCCGGCGACGTCGTCCTCTACTACACGACCTGCGGCTGGATGATGTGGAACTGGCTGGTGTCGGCCCTGGCCTGCGGTGCCGCCGTCGTGCTCTACGAGGGCTCACCCGTGCACCCGCACGACCTCGCGCTCTTCGAGCTGGCCGAGCGCCACGGGGTCACGCTCTTCGGCACGTCGGCGCGGTACCTCCACGGCCTGGCCGCCGCCGACTCCCGTCCGGGCGAGCGGTGCGACCTCTCCGCGCTGCGCACCGTGACCTCGACGGGCTCCCCCTTGTCTCCCGGCGGCTTCCGCTACGTCTACGAGCGCGTGAAGGGCGACGTGCACCTGGCCAGCATCTCCGGCGGCACCGACATCGTCGGCTGCTTCATGCTCGGGGTGCCCACGCTGCCCGTGTACGCCGGCGAGATCCAGCGCCCCGGCCTGGGTGTGGACCTGGCGGCCTACGACGACGAGGGCAGGCCGGTGACGGGGCGTCCCGGCGAGCTCGTCTGCCGCCAGCCGCTGCCGTCGATGCCGCTGCGGCTGGTGGGCGACGAGGGCTTCGCCCGCTACACGGCCTCGTACCTCGCCACCTACACCGGCGTGTGGCGGCACGGCGACCTCATCGAGATCACGGACCACGGCGGCATCGTCGTGCACGGGCGTTCCGACGCGACGCTCAATCCCGGCGGCGTGCGCATCGGCACCGCCGAGGTCTACAGGGCGCTCGAGGCCGTGCCGGAGGTCGTGGAGGCGGCGGCGGTAGGGCGGAAGGTGGGGCCCGAGCTGACGGGCGGCGTGGCCAGCGACGAGGAGGTGTGGCTGCTCGTCGTGCTGCGCCCCGGAGCGACGCTCACGCCGGAGCTGGAGGGACGCATCAGGCGGGCGGTGCGGGAGGGCGCCTCGCCGAGGCACGTGCCGCGGGTCGTCCTGCAGGTCTCCGGCCTGCCGCGCACGCGCAGCGGCAAGCCCATGGAGATCGCCGTGGCCAAGCTCGTGAACGGCCGGCCCGTGGAGAACGCCGAGGTCGTGGCGAACCCCGAGGTGCTGGACGAGATCGCGGCGAAGGCCGCCGCGCTCAGCCCTTGACGGCCCCGGCGGTGAGCCCGGCGACGATGCGCTGCTGGAAGATCAGCACGAGCGCGACCAGCGGGATCGTCACGATGATCGCCGCGGCCATGATCTCGCCGAAAGGCTCCTGCCTCGCCACCTCGCCCGTGAACAGGGCGATGGCGACGGGCACGGTGCGCGCCGGCGGGTCGATGACCGTGAACGTCAGGGCGAAGAGGTACTCGTTCCAAGCCTGGATGAAGGCGAGCAGGCCGGTGGTGACGAGCGCCGGTGCCGTCAGGGGCAGCAGCACCAGTCGGAACGCCTGGAAGAGCGTGGCGCCGTCGACGCGCGAGGCCTCGAGCAGGGAGTCGGGCAGCCCGCGGAAGAACGACGTCAGGACCCACACGGTGAACGGCAGGGTGAAGAGCATGTACGAGAGGATCATGCTGGGGATGGACGGCATGCCGAGCACCCTGATCACGGCGTAGAGGCCCGCGAGCACGGCGATCTGCGGGAACATCGTCATCGCCAGGATCACGTAGAGAGACGGCGTCTTGCCGGCGAAGCGCATCTTGCCCAGCGCGTAGCCGGCGAAGGAGCCGACGACCAGCGACAGGACCGTCACCGAGCTGGCGACGATCGTCGAGTTCAGGAGGGCCCTGATGAAGCGGTCGTTCGAGAGCACCGACCTGAAGTTGTCGAGCACGGGCCGGATGGGCCACAGCGTCGCGGGCGTCCTGATGAGCTCGGCCTGCGTCTTCAGCGCCGAGACTATCGCCCAGTAGAAGGGGAACATGAGGTAGACGAAGATCGCGGCGATCAGCAGGTAGAAGAGCGCGCGCCCGACGACGCGCCGCGCCTGGCGGGTCATTCGAGGCTCCTCTGGTTGAGCAGCCTGATGTAGAGCACGGCGAAGATCGCGATGACCACGAATATCACCACGGAGGCCGCGGACGAGGTGCCCATCTCGCGCTGGTTGATGAGCAGGTCCTGCGTGTAGGAGGCCATGGAGAAGCGGCGGTTGCCGAGCACGACCTGGAAGATGTCGAACACGCGCAGCGAGTCGAGGGTCCTGAAGATCAGGGCCACGGCCAGCGTGGGCCTGAGGAGGGGCAGGGTGATGCTGAAGAACTGCCTCAGCTTGCTGGCGCCGTCCACCTCGGCCGCCTCGTAGAGCTCGGAGGGGATCGTCGACAGGCCGGCGAGCAGCAGGAGGGCCATGAAGGGCGTCGTCTTCCAGACGTCCATGGCGATCATGCTTGGTAGCTGCAGCGTGAGGTTGCCGAAGAAGTCCGTGCGCCCGTCGCTGATGCCGAGGTAGCTGCCGACGGCGTTGAAGAGCCCGGCGCGGGTGGGTTGGAGCATCCACTCCCAGATGCGCGCGCTCACGGCCGTGATCACGGCCCACGGCACCAGCATGGCGGCGCGCATCAGCCCCCTGGCGCGGAACTCGGTGTTGAGGGCCAGGGCGATGATCATGCCCAGCACGGTCTCGAGGAACACGGCGATGACGGTGAAGACGCTGGTGTCCCAGATGGCCCTGACGAACGGGGCCGTGACGGCGCCCACGACGTAGCGCCGGCCGAGGAGCGAGAACTCGAACACCGCGCGGTAGCGCAGGGGCTCGCGCGGCAGCACCCGCACCCAGCTCTCGTACTGGGGCCGACCGTCGCGCAGGACCGGCTGGCCGTCCTCGTCCACGACCCGCGGCAGTTCCCTGATCGTCAACGAGAGGAGCGACCTGTAGTTCGCCAGGCCCACGAAGCGGGTCTCGGTGCTGGTGCTCGCGAAGCGGGCGTTCGTGAAGCTGGAGGTGACCACCCGCGAGAACGGGTAGAACGCGATCACGGCCAGGATCACGAAGGTCGGCAGCAGCAGCAGCCAGGCCGTGCGCGCCTCGACGCGGGCCAGGCGCGACGGTCCTCGACGCAGCCCGGTGGCCGCCCTCGGAGACAGCACCCCCTCGCTATCCGAGGATGCCGGAAGGCTACCTTCCACTCTCGTTCCTTTCCCCTGCACCCCCACGGACCGCCTCGCGCCGGGTCCTGGGCGAAGCGGGGCCGGGCTCGCGCTGCGGCAGGCCCGGCCCCGTGCCTGTGCGGCCGTCAGCTAGACGGCGGCCGCGTCAGGGTTGGCCGGCCTCGAGCCCCGTGATCTCCTGGATGTCCAAGGAGGCGAGTGCCAGGGCGTCCTCCGCCGAGGAGGCGCCGGTGAGGACGTCGTGGACCGCCGTGTAGAACGCCTGGGAGGCCTGGGCGTAGTTCGGCGCGGCCACCGTGGAGGGGCGCGCGACGCCGTTGACCAGCACGTCGTAGAGGCGGCCGAAGAACGGCGCGGCCTCGAGGACCTCGGGGTCCTCGTAGAGCGACATGACGGTAGGCAGGAAGCTGCCCTGGATGGCGCGGATCTTCTGCTCCTCAGGCGACGCCAGGTAGAGGGCCACGTCGGCGGCGACGTCGGGGTGGGCGCTGTAGCGCGAGACCGCGAGCTGCCAGCCGCCCAGCGTGCCGGCGCCGTTGCCGGAGGCGCCCGCCGGGAGCGGGGCCACGTCGAACTTGCCGGCGATCGCGCTGTCCTCGGCGTTGCCCAGGCTGTAGGCGTACGGCCAGTTGCGCATGAAGGCCGCGTTGCCCGCCTGGAACATGTTGCGGGCGTCCTCCTCGCCGAAGCTGGTGACGCCGTTGGGCGAGATCGTGCCGACCCAGCCGGCGGCCCTCTCGACGGCCTCCACGGCCGCCGGGTTGTCGATCGTCACCTTGCCGTCGGGGCTGATGATCGTGCCGCCGCCGTTGGATGCGATCCACTCGAGGGCGTCGCACGTCAAGCCCTCGTAGGAGTTGCCCTGCCACACGAAGCCCCAGAAGTCGGGGTTGCCGCCCTGGCGCTCGCCGTCCTGGATCGTCTGGGCCATCTGCTCGAGCTCGTCCCAGGTCTGGGGCGGGGCGTCGAAGCCGTACTTCTCGAGGAGGTCCGTCCTGTAGTAGAGCAGGCCGGAGTCGGTGAACCACGGGATGCCCACGAGGCGCCCGTCGACGGTGTTGTTCTGGACGATCGCCGGGAAGTGCTGGTCCACGACGTCCGCGGCACCGTACTCGTTGAGGTCGACGAGGTGCTCGGCCAGGTCACCGGGCCAGATCACGTCGATCTGCATGACGTCGATGTCGGGCGACTGGGCCTCGAACACCTGCAGGTAGACGCCGAGGCGGTCGTTCGACAGGTCGGGCGTCTCGATGACGTCGACGATGACGTCGGGGTGCATCTGCATGTAGCGCTGGGCCGCGGCGCGCGTTAGCTCCAGCTCCTGGCCCACCGCCCCCGTGGCGACCGTGATGGTCACCTGCGCAAGCGCGGTGGTCCCCGCGAGGAACAGGACCGCCGCCGCGACTAGGAACCTCTTCATGCTGGACTCCCTTCGTGGCCCGTCCGTGCTGTGCGAGCGTGCCGGCGGTGCAGCGATGCCGTCTGGCCGCGCCCCACGGGGCGGCGGCAGCGACGACGGCGGGACGCGCCGCCCGGCGCTTGGACGAGCGTTTGGCGCCCCGATGATAGCAGCGGTCCCCGTGAGTGGCAAACCTCACGTTCGCGGGGGCGCCGTGCGGGACGCGAGGACGGGAGTTCGGGCCGGTCTGGACGGCGCGTCGGCCCCCCGCTGGCGCGCCTCCGGGCCTCCGCGTCAGGTGGCCTTGCGCCCCACCATGCGGCTCACCAGCTCCTGCAGGCGCAGCTCGTGGAAGGGCTTGAGCAGGGTCTCGGCGCGGGGCAGGCGGCGGAAGAGCCCGGGGCGCGGCTGCTCGTCCACGAGCACCAGCACGGGCACGTGGGCGTGCGCCGGCCGGCGCCGCAGCTCCCGCACCACCTCCCAGGCGGAGCCGACGCGGTCGTCGTCGACGACGATGGCGCTGGGGTGATGCTCCTCCACGGCGCGCTCGGTGTCGTCGTAGCGGTAGACGGCGGCGGCCGTGAAGCCGGCGCGCTGCAGGCCGAGCCTGATGAGCCGCTGCAGGGCCGTGTTGGGGGAGACGACGAGGACGAGCGGGTCGTCGGCGGCCACCGGGACGCGCTCGATCACGCCGAGCCTGGCCAGCTCGCCGAGGAGGTGGTAGACGTGCCGCTCCGTCAGGTCGAGCTCGGCGGCGATCGTGCGGGCCGAGCGCCTGCCGTCCACCGACGCCAGCACCTCCCAGCCGCCGGGCGGCATGTCGACCCGCGTGGGGTCGCCGGCGCGCATGAACACGGCCTCCGGGCCCACGTCGGTGGACGCGAACTGCTCCTGCCTCGCCGCGACCTGGATGAGCAGGGTCATGGCGTCGACGCTGTGGTCGAGCGACTGCTGGGTGGCCTCGGTGGGCGTGTCGGTGAAGTAGAAGTGGCCCTCCGACCAGGTGAGCAGGTCGCTGACGACCTCCAGCACCTGCCTGTCGATGGCCTGGAAGAGGTCCTCCTGCTTCAGCAGACCGAGGCGCACGGCCATCTCGCCGAGCTGCGTGCCGGGGTTCTCGGCGTGCTGGCGGCGCAGCAGCTCCTGCACCTCGTGCGCCGTGAGCAGGTCCATGCGCACGAGGATCTCACCGAGGTGCACGCCGGGCGCCACGTGCGCGTAGCCGATGCGCCCCTGGTCGAAGTAGATACGGGCACGCGCAGCGCCGCGCTGCACCGTCAGCACGCCCGACTTCTGGCCCGTGGCTATGACCTGGAAGATGTCGGCCAGCGGTACGTTGCGGAGGCTGCCCTCGATCACGCTCTCACCCTACAGACAGGGTGCCAAGCCGCGCCTCGTCGCGGTGAGGGATAAGTCTCCCGCTAGACACTCATCCGGTGCCGGCCTCGCCGAAGAGCGGGGCGGCGGAGACGGGGAGGGGCAGGCCGAGGTGCCGGTAGGCCTCCTCCGTGGCCACCCGGCCCCTGGCGGTCCGCTGCAGCAGCCCCATCTGGATGAGGAAGGGCTCGTAGACCTCCTCCAGCGTCGTGCGGTCCTCGCCCACGGCCGTGGCCAGCGTATCGAGACCCACTGGACCGCCCACGAACTTGGTCACGATCGCGTCGAGGATCGCCCTGTCGCGCCTGTCGAGGCCCGCGTCGTCGATGCCCAGGGACTCGAGAGCGGCCCGGGTGCGCGCGAGCGTGATGCGTTCGTCGCCGGCCACCTGGGCGTAGTCCCGCACGCGCCTGAGCATGCGCTTCGCGATGCGCATGGTGCCGCGCGAGCGTCGGCCGATCTCGAGGGCGGCCTCCTCGTCGATGGCGAAGCCGAGGCGCTCGGCGTCCTGCAGCACGCCCTCGGCGAGCTCCTCGCCGGTGTAGAACTCGAGGTGCTCGACGATGCCGAAGCGGCTGCGCAGCGGGCCCGTGATCAGGCCGGGCCGGGTCGTGGCGCCGATGAGCGTGAAGCGCGGCAGCTCGAGCCTTATGGACCGCGCCGCGGGACCCTGGCCCAGCACGATGTCGATCTTGAACTCCTCCATCGCGGGGTAGAGGTGCTCCTCGGCCACGCGCCCCAGGCGGTGGATCTCGTCGATGAAGAGGACGTCGCCCTCCTCCAGCGAGTTCGTGAGTATGGCCGCCAGGTCGCCCGGCTTCTCGATGGCGGGGCCGGACGTCACGCGTATCCCCACGCCCATCTCGTGGGCGACTACGTGCGCCAGGGTGGTCTTGCCCAGCCCCGGCGGCCCGTACAGGAGCAGGTGGTCGAGGGGCTCGCCTCTGTCGCGCGCCGCCTCGAGGTAGACCGCCATCTTCTTCTTCAGGCGCGCCTGCCCGACGTACTCCGCCAAGGTGGTAGGGCGTAGACGAACGTCCTCCACGGCGCGCATCGTACCACGGGGCATGTCGCGGCCCGGTCGCGGTAATCTGCGTGTTCGTCGGCCCGATGCGGGTGGTCGGGCGGCGCAGGGAGGCAGGCTGAAGTGCCAACGCACCGCATCAGAGTGGGCGGGGTGGAGAGGGAGCTGCCGGTCGTGGACGTCGGCGGCGTGTCGGTGGCCCTCCTCAACCTGCTCGGCGACACGGAGCTCACCGAGGCCGCCGCCGACGAGCTGGCGCGGCGCCTGCCGCCGGGCGTGGAGGGCTTCGTGACGCCCGAGGTCAAGGCCGTGCCGCTGGCCCACGCCCTGAGCGTCAGGACGGGGCTGCCGTACGTGGTGGCGCGCAAGACGGTGAAGCCGTACATGCTCTCGCCGGTGACGCGCGAGGTCGTGAGCATCACCACGGGCAAGCCGCAGCTGCTCGTGCTGGACGGCAGCGACGTCGAGCGGCTCGCCGGCCGGCGCGTGGCCATCGTCGACGACGTCGTCTCCACCGGCGGCACGCTCGACGGCCTCATGGACCTGCTGCGCAGCGTCGGCGCCGAGGTGGTCGGTACCCTGGTGGTGTTCACGGAGGGGAACGGCCGCGACGACGTGACGGCGCTGGGCCACCTGCCCCTCTTCCCGGCCGCGGCCGGCGTCTGACCCCGCCGCGGCGCCGCCGGCGGGTCCACTGTCTGGGGCGAGAGAGGTGCTGTCCGTGAGCCGGGACGCCAAGGAGCTGATCAGGGAGAGGCTCCCCATCGCCGAGGTGGTGGGCGAGGTCGTGAGCCTCAAGCCGGCCGGGCGCGGGCGGCTCAAGGGCCTGTGCCCGTTCCACTCCGAGAAGACGCCGTCCTTCCACGTGCTCGTGGACAGGGGCTTCTTCTACTGCTTCGGCTGCCAGGCCAAGGGCGACGTCTTCGACTTCGTCATGCGCACCCAGGCGCTGTCGTTCCCGGAGGCGCTGCGCCTGCTGGGGGCCAGGGCCGGCGTGGAGGTCACGCCGCCGACCGAGGCCGCGGGCAAGCGCCGCGACCTGCTCGACGTCAACAAGCTCGCGCTGGCGTTCTTCCGCTCCCACCTGGGCCGCGCGGCCCGCGACTACCTGGCCTCCCGCGGCCTGGCCGACGAGACCGTGGACGCCTTCGAGGTGGGCTACGCGCCCGACTCGTGGGACGCCCTGCTGCGGCACATGCTCTCGAAGGGCGTGCGCGAGGACGACCTCGTGACCCTCGGGCTGGTCGTGGAGAACGAGCGCGGGAGGCGCTACGACAGGTTCAGGGACAGGATCGTCTTCCCGATCAAGGACGCGCTCGGCCGCGTGGTCGGCTTCTCGGGGCGCGTGCTCGGCGACGGCACGCCGAAGTACCTCAACAGCCCGGAGTCGGAGGTCTTCAGGAAGTCGGAGCTGCTCTACGGCCTCGACAGGGCGCGCACCGCGATCCGCGAGAGCGGCGAGGTCATCGTTGTCGAGGGCTACACCGACGTGATGGCCCTGCACCAGGCGGGCCTGGCGAACGCGGTCGCCGCCCTGGGCGCCACGCTCACCGCCGAGCAGGCCGACGCCCTCGAGCGCCTGGAAGCTAGAACAGTCTATCTAGCGTTCGACGCCGACGAGGCGGGCCAGCGCGCGATCCTCTCGGGCCTCGACCAGGCCGTGGGCCGGCGTCTGGTGGTCAAGGCCGTGAGCGTGCCGCACGGCAAGGACCCCGCCGAGGCGGTGCTCGGCGGCCACCTGGCGGAGTTCAGGCAGGCGCTGCTGGACGGCGTCTCGGAGGTGGAGTTCCGCTTCGAGCGCGTCCTGTCCCGCCACGACCCCGCCACGCTGGAGGGCCAGGCCGGCATCCTCGAGGAGCTCCAGGACGTGCTGCGCCCGCGCACGCTCTTCGACCCCGTGGCCGACGAGATGCGCCGGCTGGTCATCGACAGGCTGGGCGTGGAGCCGCGCCGGCTCGACGAGTGGCTGGGCGGCAGGGAGCGGCGCCGCGTGAGCCGGGCGGAGGTGCGCGGTATGCGCAGCCAGCGCGTCGAGCTCGACCAGGTGAGGCGCGTCGAGGCCGAGGTCGTGTCGCTGGTGCTGCTCGAGCCCGACTACCTGCGCGAGCGGCTCGCCGATGTCCAGGCCGCGCTGCCCGCTACGCCCGACGACGAGGCGTCGCCGCTGGCGCACCTGCTCGCCGCCGCCCGCCGCCTCGACTACGACGCCGACGCCGTGCTGGCCGCCGTGACCGCGCGCCCCGAGGGCGCCTACGTGCTGGAGCGCCTGCTGGGCGGGTCGGACGAGGCCGAGGAGCTGGGCGACGTGGACGTGAGGCTCGGCCGCGCCCTCTCGCGCCTGCGCGAGCTGCGGCTCGAGGGGCTCAAGGAGGACAGCCGCGCCCGGCTCCTCAGGCGCCGGGACGAGATCGCGCGCATGCTGGCCGCCGGCGGGGCGGAGGGCGGCGAGCGCCTGGAGCACCTCTACGCCGAGCTCAAGGAGATCCAGGGCGTGCTGGCGGCGCGCGAGGCCGAGCGCAGGTCGCGCGTGAGGCGGCGATGAGAGGAGAGGGCGGCGACACCGCGAACGGCACGTCCTGGGCGTGTCGTCAAGGGATGAATGTCTCGTTGACACCCCCTAGTCCCCTTGTTATCTTCGTCACGAGAAACGTCTGGGGCGTTCACGGCGAAATGAACGCCCTTTTCTATGTCCGCCAGCCACAGAGAGAGACGTGCGCCCCGACGGGGTCACAGCCGGACGCGTGAGGAGGGAGGGCCACTTGGAAGCACAGGGTGAACGACTGCTGCAGGAACTGCTGGCCCAGGAGAAGAAGCTCGTCAGCAAGGTCGAGGAGGCCAAGGCCAAGGCCAAGGCCGCCGTCGACAAGGCGAACGCCGAGGCAGCAGCGATCCTGGAGGCAGCGCGCGCCAAGGCAGAGGCCCTCGCCCAGTCGGAGCTGGAAGCCGGCCGCAAGGAGGAGGAGGCCGTGAGACAGAGCGTCCTCTCCGCGGCCAAGGGGGCCGCCGAGGCGCTGGCGGCCAAGGTGGCGGCGAACCGCGCGGCCGCGGCCGCCATGGTCCTGGAGAAGATCTTGCCGTGATCGCCCGGATGGACCAGGTGACCGTCGTCGGTCGCCGCTCCGTCGTCAAGGACGTCCTCGCCGCCCTGCAGGCGCTCGGCGCCGTGCAGGTCACGAGGCTCGCGCCGGCCGACGAGGAGGAGGCCCTCCGCTCGCTGCGCCTGCGCGGCGGCGACCTGGCCGAGCGCGAGGCCTGGGAGCGGGTGCTGTCGCGTTCCACCGCGCTGCTCGACGTCCTGGGCGTCGACGCCGCCGAGGCCGTGCGCGGCCCGGCGGTCACGAACGCCGCCGCGGCCGAGGCCGAGGTGCGCGAGGCCGGCGAGCAGATCGACCGCCTCGTCGCCGAGCGCTCCGAGCTGCGCGACGAGCTCGAGCTCATCGAGACCTACCTGCCCTTGATGCGCGACCTGGCGCCGATGCTCGCCCAGGTCGAGACGTCCAGGTACCTCGCCGGAGCGGCCTTCCTGGCCGCCGAGTCCGATGTCGAGGAGCTCGAGCAGCGCCTGCGCTCCGAGTTCGGCGAGGGCTTCGTGCTGGCGCGGCGGCCCCACGGGGGGCAGGCGCTCGTCGTCGCGGCGGTGATGCGCGGCGATGCCGCGAGCTTCCGCTCCGCGCTGGCCCGCGCCGGCGTCTCCGAGCTGCAGCTCCCCGAGCGCTACCACGAGCTCGGCGTGGCCAAGGCCACGCACTCCATGGAGGAGCGCTCGCAGGTCGTGCCGCGGCGCCTCGCCACCGTCGAGGAGGAGCTGCGCAAGCTCGCGGCCAAGCACGGCGAGAGGCTCGCCCAGCTCAACCTCCACGCGCGCAACGTCACCGCCCGGCTGGCGGCCGCCGAGAACCTCCTGGAGGGTCGCTACGGCTTCGCGCTCCGCGGCTGGGTGCCGGCGGGCGACCGCGAGCACGTGCTGCGCAGCCTCGAGAGCCAGTTCGCCGGCGACGTCGCCGTGGCGTGGCGACCCGCCGACGAGCACCACGACTCCGGCGTCCCCGTGAAGCTCGACAACCCCGCCTGGGTGCGTCCCTTCCAGGGCCTGCTGGCCCTGTTCGCGCCGCCCCGCTACGGCAGCTTCGACCCGAGCTGGACGCTGGCCGTCTTCTTCCCGCTCTACTTCGGCATCGTGCTGGGCGACATAGGCTTCGGCCTCGTCTTCGCGGTGCTGGCGCTACTGCTCAGGCGCCGCGGCGCCCAGGGCAAGTCGCTGGGCCTCGGTCCGCTGGGCATCACGATCCCGCCCCAGCTACTGGCGCCCATAAGCACCGTGATCCTGTGGTGCTCGGCCTGGGCCGTGGTGTGGGGCTTCGTGTTCGGCGAGTTCTTCGGCAACTTCCTCGAGCACTTCCCGCCCGGCAACCCGGTCTTCTACTCGGACGCCCACCACGAGGCAGGTCACGGGCTCATCGAGATCCTGCTCTTCCGCGTCGAGGAGTTCACCCCGCTGCTGCTGATCACGCTGGGCTTCGGCGTGTTCCAGGTGCTGTTCGGCTGGGCGATAAGGGTCAGGGAGGGGCTCAAGCACCGCGACATGGGCCACTTCTACGAGGGCCTGGGCATGTTCTCCGGCCTCACCGGCATCATCGTGTTCGCCTGGGCCTACCTCTCGGGCAACCTGGGCGGCGCCACGCTGGCGATCGCCGGGCTGGGCCTGCTCGTCTTCGTGGTCTGCGCCGTCCTCGCCAAGATGCCCCTCATGCTCCTCGAGATCATCTCGAACTCCGGGCACATCCTCAGCTTCCTGCGACTCTTCGCCGTCGGCCTGTCCGCGGCGCTGGTCGCGAACCTCTCCACTGACCTCGGCTTCGGCCTCGCCGGCGTGCTGCCGGTGATAGGCCCCATACTCGGCATCGTCGTGGCGCTGGCCGTACACACCATGGCGATAGCCCTCACGATCATCGGACATACGCTGCAGCCCTTGAGGCTCCAGTATGTCGAGTTCTTCACCAAGTTCGGCTTCTACGACGAGGCCGGCACGCCATACAACCCCCTGCGGTTGGTAGGAGGAAAGTCATGAAGCAAGCAGCACGCGTCCTAGTCGGCCTCGCGGTGTTCGCGTTCCTCGGCGGTATCGCGCTCGCCCAGGAAGCCGGGGGCCCGGGCGTGGGGGCCGGCCTCATCGGCGTCGGCGCCGGCCTGGCCATCGGCCTGGCGGCCATCGGCGTGGGCATCGCGCAGTCGGCGATCGGCTCGGCCGGCGCCGGCACGCTCGCCGAGCGCCCCGAGGCCTTCGGTCAGATCCTGATCTACCTCGTGATCCCCGAGACGCTGATCATCTTCGGCTTCGTCATCGCGTTCTTCCTGAACAACCAGATCGGCGGCTAACCATGGCCGACCTCTCGACCCTGCTCGCCAAGGAGGCGAGCACCGAGATCGAGGCCATCCTGTCGGAAGCGAACGAGCGCGCCGCCAAGATCACCGAGGCGGCGCGCTCCGAAGCCGAGTCCATCGTCGCCGAGAGGGAGCGCCGCGCCAAGGCGCAGCGCGAGGCCAGCCTCGTGCGGGCGCGCTCCGCCGCGCAGCTCGAGGCCTCGGCCATCAGGCTGCGGGCGCAGCACGAGGGCGTCAGGGGCGTCTTCGACGAAGTCAGGCGGCAGCTCGACGCTCTCGTCACCGACCAGGGACGCTACCCGGCCGTCTTCGAGAAGCTGCTCGACGAGGCCCTGGCCGCCGCGCGCGAGGTGGGGGTGGAGGCCGTCGAGGTGGCCCCCGCCGACGTCGAGCTGGCCACGCGGGCACTCTCGAGCCGCGGCGTGAGCGCCGAGGTACGGGCCGCCGACGACGTCAGGGGCGGCGTACGCGTGCGCACGGCGCGGCGCAGCGCCGTCGAGAACACCCTCTACGACAGGCTGGACGCCATGGCCGGCGAGCTGGCGGCGGAGGTCTCCCGGGTCCTCTTCGGCGCCAAGGCGGAGTAGTCCGTGCCGCGCGACCTCGGCTACATCAACGCCCGCGTGCGCGGGATGAAGTCGAAGCTCCTCGGGCCCGCCTTCACCCAGTCGGCGCTCGAGGACACCGACTTCCGGGCCTTCCTCGCCACGCTCTCGCAGTCGCCGTACATGCGGGAGCTCGAGGAGGCCCAGGCTCGCTACGACGGCCTGGCCGTCGTGGACAGCGCCGTGGCGCGGAACTTCTACGGCACGGCCCGCAGCCTGCTCTCGTTCTCCGACGGCAAGCCGCGCGAGCTCATCGGGCTCCTGCTGCTGCGCTACGACCTGGCCAACGTCAAGGCCGTGGCGCGCGGCAAGCACGCGGGCAAGGAGGCCGACGAGATACGCGGCTCCCTGTTCCCGGCCGGCGAGCTCAAGCCCGCGCTGCTCGAGGAGGCCGCCGCGGCCGCCGACATGGCGTCGGCGGCGCAGGTGCTAGCTTTCACCAGGAACGAGCTGGGGCGCGCCTTCCTCGCCGCCGCGCGGCGCTACCAGAACGACAAGGACCTCTACGCGCTCGAGCTCGCGCTGGACAAGGCCTACTTCAAGGCCCTGCTGAGCAGGGCCGAGAGGGTCGGCGCCCCGGCCGACCTCAAGCGGCACTTCCAGCGCGAGATCGACGCCACCAACCTCCTCACCGCTCTCAAGCTGCGCGGCCGCGGCGCCGACCGCGACCTGTTCGTGCCCGGCGGGAAGGAGGTGCCGGCCACGCTCTTCGACGCGATCATGATCGACGGCGGCGAAGGGGCCCTGCAGGGGCTCGCCAACACCGGCTTCGCGCCGGTGGCGGAGGCCGGCGACCTCGGCGAGGCCGAGGCCGCGGTGCGGGCGGTCATGGACCGCAGCGCCAAGCGCCTCGCCGCCGACCCGCTGGACGTGGGCGTGGTCGTCGACTTCCTCAGGCGCAAGGAGGCCGAGGCCGCGAAGGTGCGCCTCCTGGCGCGGGGCAAGTACTACGGCGTGCCGCGGGCCGCCCTCGAGAAGGAGCTGCAAGGTGCCTAGGATGGTCGTGCTCACCGACGCCGAGACCGCCACCGGCTACAGGCTGGCGGGCGTCGAGGTGCGCGAGGCCACCCGCGAGGACGCGGTGCAGGCGCTCGAGGACCTCATCGGCTCGGACGACTACGCGCTCGTCGCCGTGGACGAGGGCCTCGTGCCCGACCCCGTGCGCGCCACCGAGCGCGCCATGCGCGGGCGCGACCTGCCCGTGCTCCTCAGCGTCCCCTCGCTGGGAGCGGCGTTCGCCGAGGGCGACGACGCCACCCAGTACATGAAGGACCTGGTGCGCAGCGCCATCGGCTTCGACATCAAGCTTGACTGACAGGAGCTAGAGAGTATGGCCATCGCAGGCAAGATCAGGAGCATCTCGGGCCCGGCCGTCATCGCCGAGGGGATGATGGGCGCCCGGATGTTCGACATCGTCCGTGTGGGCGAGGAGAGGCTCGTCGGCGAGATCATCCGCCTCGACGGCGACACGGCCTTCGTCCAGGTCTACGAGGACACCGGCGGCCTCACCGTCGGCGAGCCCGTCGTCTCGACGGGCCTGCCCCTCGCGGTCGAGCTGGGCCCGGGCATGCTCAACGGCATCTTCGACGGCATCCAGCGCCCCCTCGACAAGATCCGCGAGGCCTCGGGCACGTACATCGACCGCGGCATCACCGTCAACGCGCTCTCGCGGGAGGCCAAGTGGCGCTTCACGCCCGCGGTGAAGGCCGGCGACGAGGTGCAGGGCGGTCACGTGCTCGGCACCGTGCCGGAGTTCGCCTTCACGCACAAGGTCCTCGTGCCCCCAGGCAAGGGCGGCGTGGTCAAGACCGTCGCGTCGGAGGGCGAGTACACCGTCGACGACGTCGTGGCCACGCTCGAGGACGGCACCGAGCTGAGGCTCTACCACGCCTGGCCGGTGCGCCAGCCGCGGCCCGTCCAGCGCAAGCTCGACCCCGTCGTGCCCTTCCTCACCGGCATGCGCATCCTCGACGTGCTGTTCCCGCTGGCCATGGGCGGCACGGCCGCGATCCCCGGGCCCTTCGGCTCAGGCAAGACGGTCACGCAGCAGTCGATCGCCAAGTACGGCAACGCCGACATCGTCGTCTACGTGGGCTGCGGCGAGCGCGGCAACGAGATGACCGACGTGCTCGTCGAGTTCCCCGAGCTCGAGGACCCGCAGACGGGCAACCCGCTCATGCACCGCACGGTGCTGATCGCGAACACCTCGAACATGCCCGTGGCCGCCCGCGAGGCGTCGATCTACACGGGCATCACGCTGGCCGAGTACTTCCGCGACCAGGGCTACGCCGTGTCGATCATGGCCGACTCCACCAGCCGCTGGGCCGAGGCGCTGCGCGAGATCTCCTCGAGGCTCGAGGAGATGCCGGCCGAGGAGGGCTACCCGCCCTACCTGGCCTCGCGCCTCGCGGCCTTCTACGAACGCGGCGGACGCGTCGTGACCCTCAGCGGCGACCAGGCAGCGGTGTCGATCATCGGCGCCGTCAGCCCGGCCGGCGGCGACTTCTCCGAGCCCGTCACGCAGGCCACGCTGCGCATCACGGGCTGTTTCTGGGCCCTCGACGCGGCGCTGGCCCGGCGGCGCCACTTCCCGGCCATCAACTGGAACCGCTCCTACTCGCTGTTCACGCCGATCCTCGAGGAGTGGTACCGCGACAACGTCGCGCCCGACTACTCGGCGCTGCGCGACCGCGCCGTCGAGCTGCTGCAGCGCGAGTCCGACCTCCAGGAGGTCGTCCAGCTCGTCGGCCCCGACGCACTGCAGGACCAGGAGCGCCTCGTCATCGAGATCGGCCGCATCCTCCGGCAGGACTTCCTGCAGCAGAACGGCTTCGACCCGGTGGACGCGAGCTGCTCGATGAGCAAGGCCTACGGCATGCTGCAGATGATGATCAGGCTCTACGACGTGGCACGCGAGGCGCTGGAGGGCGGCGCGACGGTCGACGACGTGCTGAAGAACCCCGTCATCGAGAAGATCAACAGGTCGCGCTACGTGGCCGAGGACGAGTTCCCCGCCTACCAGCAGGGGGTCATGGAGGAGCTCGCCAAGGGCTTCGCGGTGGCGGCGTGACAGCCATGGCCGCGACCTCCACCGGGTGCCGCAGGCGGACGCTCCCCGCCCCCATGGAGCTAGGAGACAGATGAGCAGCAACCTACTGAAGAAGGAGTACTCGGAGGTCAGCTACGTCTCTGGCCCCCTGCTGTACCTCCAGAACGCACCCGACCTGAGCTACAACGCGATCGTCCGCATCGTCGACGGCCAGGGCCGCGAGCGCGGCGGGCAGGTCATCGAGGTCTCGAAGGAGTACACGGTGCTGCAGGTCTTCGAGGAGACCTCGGGCATCGACCTCTCGAGCACCACGGTCAGCCTGGTCGAGAACGTCGCGCGCCTCGGCGTGGCCCGCGAGATGATCGGCCGCCGCTTCGACGGCGCCGGCAACCCGATCGACGGCCTGCCGCCCGTCGTCGCCGACAAGCGCCTCCCCATCACGGGGGCGCCCATCAACCCGGTGTCGCGCCGCAAGCCCGAGGAGTTCATCCAGACCGGCATCAGCACGATCGACACGCTGATCAGCCTCGTGCGCGGCCAGAAGCTGCCCATCTTCTCCGGCTCGGGCCTGCCCGCCAACGACCTGGCCGCGCAGATCGCCCGCCAGGCCACCGTCATCGGCGAGGACACGGAGTTCGCCGTCGTCTTCGCGGCGATGGGCGTCACGCAGCGCGAGCTGACGTTCTTCACGCAGGAGTTCGAGCGCACCGGCGCGCTGGCGCGGTCCGTGCTGTTCCTCAACAAGGCCGACGACCCCGCCGTCGAGCGCCTCCTCACGCCGAAGATGGCGCTGACCGCCGCCGAGTACCTGGCGTTCGAGCACGGCTTCCACGTGCTGGTCATCCTCACCGACATGACCAACTACTGCGAGGCGCTGCGCGAGATCGGCGGCGCCCGCGAGGAGATCCCCGGACGGCGCGGCTACCCGGGCTACATGTACACGGACCTGGCGAGCATCTACGAGCGCGCCGGCGTGGTGGAGGGGCTGCCCGGCTCGATCACGCAGCTCCCCATCCTGACGATGCCGGACGACGACGTCACGCACCCGATCCCCGACCTCACCGGCTACATCACCGAGGGCCAGATCTACATGGCGCGCGCCCTGCACAACAAGGGCATCTACCCGCCCATCAACCCGGGCCCCTCGCTCTCGCGCCTCATGAACAACGGCATCGGCGAGGGCAAGACCCGCAAGGACCACAAGAACGTCGCGGACCAGCTACAGGCCGCCTACGCCAACGGCCTCGACCTGCGGCGCCTCGTGGCCATCACGGGCGAGGACGCGCTGTCCGAGACCGACAAGCTCTACCTCAAGTTCGCCGACGAGTTCGAGAGGCGCTTCATCAACCAAGGCTCCGAGAACAGGTCCATCGAGGACTCGCTGAACATCGCCTGGTCGATCCTCTCGATGCTGCCCAAGAGCGAGCTCACCAGGCTCTCGAACGACCAGATCGACAAGTACTACGGCGCGAAGATGGACGAGCTCTGGGGCGCGGCGACCAAGGACAGGCTCTGATCGGAGGCTGACGTGGCCGAGAGCATCGCCCCCACCCGCTCGAACCTCCTGCAGCGGCGCGACCAGGTCAAGCTGGCCGTGCGCGGGGCGGACCTCCTCAAGCGCAAGCGCGACGCGCTCGTGGGTGAGTTCTTCGCCCTCGTGCGCTCCTCGCTGGAGGCGCGCAGGCAGCTCGCCCAGGCGAGCCGCGAGGCGTACTTCGCGCTCTTCCTCGCCAACGCGTGGGACGGGCCCGAGAACGTCTCGAGCCTGGCGCTCGCCGAGTCGCAGCGCGTCGAGGTGGGCCTGAGGATGGAGAACATCTTCGGCGTCAAGGTCCCGCAGGTGCAGGCGCCCGAGTTCGACGACAAGCTGCCCTTCTCGCCCGTCGGCGCCGGCGCCACGACCCTGGAGGCCGCCGGCCAGTTCCGCAAGCTCGTCGAGGCCATCATCAACGTGGCGGCCACCGAGACGCGCCTGCGGCGGATAGGCGAGGAGATCAAGAAGACGAACCGCCGGGTCAACGCGCTCGAGCAGCTCGTGATCCCCGGCATCAACTACGAGATCAGGCACATCAGGAGCGTCCTCGACCAGCGCGCCCTCGAGGAGACCACGGTCCTCAAGCGCATCAAGGCCAAGCTGGGCGCGAAGGAGGAGGCGGAGGCCGGGGCCGCGTCCTCCTGAGGCGTGCTCCGCTGCGTGGCGGCCCGCGCGGGTCGCCCGCCGGCAGACACCGGGCGCCCCGACCGCGAACGCGGTCGGGGGGGCCGCGCTGATGGGGCGGGAAGGGCGTCTAGACCGGGGGTTCCTTTACAAGAAAGGGGGAGCGGGGTTATAGTGCGAGCGGCCAGACAACCTGAAGGCTGCTAGCTTCCTCTCGGAAAGAAGGGACCACGGATGCGCAGACTCGTATTCAGTTTCCTACTGGTAGCTCTCCTCTTCGGTGGTGCTGCCTACGCCGACAAGCTGGACGACATCATCGCCCGCGGCAACCTCGTGTGCGGCGTGAACGACCAGCTCCCGGGCTTCGGGACGATCAACGCGCAGGGCGAGTTCGAGGGCTTCGACGTCGACTACTGCCACGCCATCGCCGCGGCGATCCTCGGCGACGCGAACGCCGTGCAGTTCCGCGCCCTCTCCGCCCAGGAGCGGTTCACGGCCGTGCAGACCGGTGAGGTCGACGTCCTCATCCGCAACACCACGTGGACCAGCTCGCGCGACACCAGCGTCGGCCTCGAGTTCGCTCCCACGACCTTCTACGACGGCCAGGGCTTCATGGCCCGCCGCGACTCCGGCATCAGGACGCTGCAGGACCTCGAGGGCCGCCGCATCTGCGTGCAGTCCGGCACCACCACGGAGCTGAACCTCAACGACGTGCTCGGCGCCCTGAACATCAGCTTCGAGCCGGTGATCTACGAGAACGCCGACCAGCTCACCGCGGCCTACGACCAGGGCGCCTGCGACGCGTGGACGACCGACAAGTCCGGCCTCGCCAGCCGCCTCATCACCCTGCAGAACCCCGACGACCACGTCATCCTCGACGCGACGATCTCGAAGGAGCCGCTCGGCCCGGCCGTCCTCAACGGCGAGCAGCGCCTCTTCGACGTGGTGAAGTGGGTCGTCTTCGCCACCTTCACGGCCGAGGAGTTCGGCATCACCTCGGAGAACGTCGACGACGTGGCCGCGAGCACGACGATCCCCGACGTGCGGCGCATGCTCGGCCTCGAGGGCACGAACATCTCCGACTTCGGCATCCCCGCCGACGGGATGTACCAGGTCATCAAGCAGGTGGGGAACTACGCCGAGATCTACAACAGGAACCTCGGCCCGGACACCCCGTTCGACATCCCGCGCGGCCTCAACTCGCCCTACACCCAGGGCGGCCTGCAGTTCGCTCCGCCCTTCCGGTGAGGCGTGACCTCGACTAGGGACCTGCGCAGGGGGTGGCCGCCCGGCGGCGCCACCCCCTGCCTCGTCCCTGGCAGGGGCGGGCCACGGGTATCTGAAGCAGGCTCACCGCACCTATCTGACAGGGACCTCGCGCATCTGGAAGGCGCCGGATGAGCGCAGAGACGATCCGCGGACCGGCCGTGGGCACACGGCAGAGGATCCCCTTCTACAGGAACGTCAAGACGATCGGCGTGCTGGCGCAGGCGGTGTTCGCCGCCGTGCTGGTGCTGGCCGCGTACGTGGTCTACCGCAACGTGACCTCGGCCATGGCGGCGTCGAACCTGCGCGGCGACTTCGGCTTCCTCGACCAACGCGCCGGCATCCCGCTGGCCGAGTCGCCCATCCGCTACACCGGTGAGAACACCTACGGTCGGGCGTTCCTCGTCGGCGTGCTCAACACGCTGCGCGTCGCCATCGTCGGGGTGGCGCTGGCCACGGTCCTGGGGATCGCGATCGGCGTCATGCGCCTGTCGCGCAACTTCCTCATGCGCGCGTTCGCGACCCTCTACGTCGAGACGCTGCGCAACACGCCGCTGGCCGTGCAGATCATCTTCTGGTACACGGCCCTGCTCACGCCCCTGCCGCCGCGCATCCTCAACCCCGTCGAGCTGCCGGGGGGCGGCTACGTGAGCAACCTCGGGGTGGCGCTGCCCTGGCCCTACCCCAGCTATCACTTCGGGGCCTGGCTGCCCTACGTAATCGCCGGGGTGGTCGTAGGGGCCGCTGTCTGGTGGCTGAGGCGGCGCCAGCTCAGGCTGGCCGACCGCCCCGGGAACGCGCTCGGGCCCGGCCTGCTCGCGGGACTCCTCGTCATGGTCGCCGGCTACCTCGCGGTCGGCAAGGGGCCGCTGCCCGAGGCCACGACGGCGTCGTTCCGCGAGGCCTCCGGCGTCGTGACGGTCTTCCGCGACCTGAACGGCGACGGCGTCAAGCAGGCGTCCGAGCCCTTCGTGCCCTACGCCGCCGTCACGGCGCGCATCGGCGAGGGTGGGCTGCAGGTGCAGACGCAGAACCTCGTCGAGTCGCGCCGCTACGTGTACGGCAGGTTCTACTTCCCGCCCCTGCGGGAGTCGGAGTTCGACGAGCTGGAGGTCGGCTTCGCCGACCCCGAGGACGCGGCGGAGCGCGACCTCGCCATCCACTTCTTCAGTTACCCGTCGCGCGGGGTGGTCTACCGCGACCTCGACGGCGACGGCGCCTGGGACAGGGGTGAGGAGATCGACCCCGAGGCGTCCTCACCGCGCGGCTACAGCGCGGCGATAAGGCTGAGCTTCAGGGGCTTCGAGCGCACCCTGGTCGCCGACCGCAACGGCGAGGCTCGCCTGCCCATCTTCGCCACCGACTTCGCCGTCCAGGAGTCGCGCGGCGTGAACATCTCGCCGGCGCAGCTGTTCGCGCCGCCCGCCGGCGGCGGCCAGGGCGAGAAGGAGCCGCTGGAGGCCGACTTCACGCTCCTCGAGAGCCGCCCGCTGGTCCTCTCCAAGCCCACGATCCCGATCTCGAAGTACGAGGGCGGCTTCAGGCTCAGCGAGAAGTACCTGGCGCTACTGCTCGCGCTCGTCGTCTACACGGCCAGCTTCATCGCCGAGATCGTGAGGGCCGGCCTGCAGGCCGTGCCGAAGGGCCAGCGCGAGGCGGCCAAGGCGCTGGGCCTGTCGGACTCGCAGGCGTTCCGCTTCGTGATCTTCCCCCAGGCCATGCGCGTGATCCTCCCGCCGCTGATCAGCCAGTTCCTCAACCTCACCAAGAACAGCTCGCTGGCGCCGCTGGCCGCCTACTCCGAGCTCTTCGCCATCAGCATCATCATCGCCAACCAGACGGGGGCGTCGGTGCCCGCCACGATCATGATCATCGCCGCCTACCTGGCCATCAGCCTGGTGTTCGCCCTGGTGCTCAACGCCGTCAACGCTCGCATGGCGCTGGTGGAGAGGTGAGCTAGGTGATCGAGGCCAGGAAGCCGCCGGTACGCCAGACGGGGCCCGTGGCCTGGGCGCGCCGGAACCTCTTCGGCAGCGTGGGCGACACCATCGTCACGCTGGTGGGCGGCGGCCTGCTGCTGTGGGCGGTCTACTCCTTCGTGGGCTGGGTCTTCACGGGCGCGCACTGGGAGCAGATCTGGAACAACATCAAGCTCTTCGCCGTCTACAGGTACCCCGTGCACCTGCTGTGGCGACCTTTCACGATGGTCGCGCTCGTGATGTTCCTGCTGGGCATCGGCGCCGCCGGCGACAGGTCCGAGGACGCCATCGTCAGGGGCGTCTACAGGTGGTTCATGTACGCCGCCGGGGCGCTCGCGGTCGTGGGGCTGCTCTTCTGGCCGTCCGTGCGCTTCGGCTGGCTCGCCGTGGCGCTGGCGGGGCTGGCCGGCCTGGCCCTGGGCACCGCCGCGCCCGCCGTCAGGCGCCGTCTGGGCTGGATGTGGGGGGCGTCGGTGGTCGTCGCGTTCCTGCTCCTCTACGGCGTCTTCGACTCCGGCCCGCTCCAGCACGTGAACACGCGCCTGTGGGGCGGGTTCCTGCTGACCATGGTGCTGTCGGTGGTGGGCATCGTCGTCAGCTTCCCGCTGGGCATCCTGCTGGCGCTGGGCCGGCGCAGCCAGCTACCCGTCATCAAGGTCGTGTGCATCACCTTCATCGAGGTCGTGCGCGGGGCGCCGCTCATCACCTGGCTGTTCATCGCCTCCCTGCTGGTGCCACTGCTGCTGGGCCTCTCCGACCCCGACAGCATCAGCGCCCTGGCGCGGGCGCTGGTGGCCGTGACCCTCTTCAGCGCCGCGTACATGGCCGAGAACGTGCGCGGCGGCCTGCAGGCGGTGCCGCGCGGCCAGACCGAGGCGGCGCGGGCGCTGGGGCTCTCCGGCTGGCAGACGACGCTCCTCATCGTCCTGCCGCAGGCGCTGCGGGCGGTGATCCCGGCGATCGTCGGGCAGGCGATAGGCCTGTTCAAGGACACCTCGCTGGTGTTCATCGTGGGCCTCTTCGACTTCTTCAACGTCGCCGACGTGGTCGCGAACCAGCCCTCCTCCCTGCTCGTGCCGGGCGGCATCCGCATGGAGCTGTCGGTGTTCCTGGCCGTCGTCTACTGGTTCTTCGCCTACAGGATGAGCGTGGCCTCGCGCCAGCTCGAGACCCAACTGGGCGTGGGCGTCAGGTGAGCCGCTCGTCCGCGCCGAGGGGACGCGCGCCGCGTCCCGGGAGAGGAAAGAGATGAGCGACGCAGTCGCGGGCCTGGTGGTGAGGGCCGACGCCCCGCCCGGAGGCGAGAGGATCATCGAGATCGAGGGCCTCAACAAGTGGTTCGGCGACTTCCACGTCCTGCGCGACATCAACATGTCGGTGAACAAGGGCGAGGTCGTCGTCGTGATCGGGCCGTCCGGCTCGGGCAAGTCCACGCTGATCCGCTGCATCAACAGGCTGGAGGACCACCAGGAGGGCCGCATCGTCGTCGATGGCATCGAGCTCACCGACGACGTGAGGGCCATAGACCGCATCCGCCGCGAGACCGGCATGGTCTTCCAGCAGTTCAACCTCTTCCCGCACCTCACGGTGCTCGAGAACATCACGCTGGCGCCCATCAGGGTCCGCAAGTGGAAGAGGAGCGAGGCCGAGGAGCGGGCGATGTTCTACCTCGAGAAGGTGGGCATCCCCGAGCAGGCGCGCAAGTACCCCGGCCAGCTCTCCGGCGGCCAGCAGCAGCGCGTGGCCATCGCTCGCTCCCTGACGATGGGGCCCAAGGTCATGCTCTTCGACGAGCCCACGTCGGCGCTCGACCCCGAGGTGATAGGCGAGGTCCTCGACGTCATGGTCGCCCTGGCCAAGGAGGGCATGACGATGATCGTGGTGACCCACGAGATGGGCTTCGCGCGCGAGGTGGGCGACAGGGTCGTGTTCATGGACGCCGGCCAGATCGTCGAGGTGGGCACGCCGGAGCACTTCTTCCAGAACCCCAGGGAGCCGAGGACGCGCGCGTTCCTGTCGAAGATCCTCTAGGCGGGCCGTACGCCGCGCCGCCCCGAGGCCCGGCGGCACGCGGCGCCGGTGTGGGTCCCATGCCGCTGCGGCCCGCCCGGGGCCCGCACGCCAGGCCGTCGCCGGCCGGCGCCGCGGAATGTCACAACGGCGTGACCGCGCTTTCCCTAGACTTACGGCGACATGAGTGACGCACCCTCACGCGGCGTGCGCATCGCCGACCTGCTCAAGACGATGGTCGCGCGCGGCGCATCCGACATCCACCTGCAGGCGGGAGCGCCGCCCCACACGCGCATCGACGGCGAGCTGCAGCCCTACGAGGGGGTGCCGCCGCTCACGCCGGAGCAGACCGAGCAGATCGCGCTGGCCATGATGACGGAGTCCCAGCGCGACCTGTTCAGGCACAGGCACGAGATCGACTTCGCCTTCAACATCCCCAACATCGCCCGCTTCCGCTGCAACGTGCTCAGGCAGCGCGGCTCCGTGGGCATCGTGATGCGCGTGATACGCGACGCGATACCCAGCTTCGAGGCGCTGGGCCTGCCCAACGCCGTGGTCACGGAGCTGGCGAGCCAGCCGCGCGGCCTGGTCCTCGTCACCGGCCCCACGGGCTCGGGCAAGACGACGACGCTGGCGGCGATGGTCGACTTCATCAACAGGCGCTTCGCGAAGAACGTCATCACGATCGAGGACCCCATCGAGATCCTCCACCGCAACCAGAAGAGCCTCGTCGTGCAGCGCGAGATCGGCCTGGACACCTCCGACTTCGTGGGCGCGCTGAAGTACGCGATGCGCCAGGACCCCGACGTGATCATGGTGGGCGAGATGCGCGACAAGGAGACGGTGGAGGCCGCGCTGTCGGCCGCTCAGACGGGCCACCTCGTCTTCAGCACGCTGCACACCCTCGATTCCATCCGCACCGTCAACCGCATCATCGACTTCTTCCCGCCGCACGAGCGCGACCAGATCCGCATCCTGCTGGCCGACTCCCTGCTCGGCATCCTCAGCCAGCGCCTGCTGCCCCGCGCCGACGGCCCGGGACGCGCGTTGGCGGTCGAGGTGCTGGTGAACACGCCCCTGATCCGCGACTACATCAAGGACGAGGAGAAGACCCCGCTGATCAAGGAGGCGCTCATGCAGGACAACCTGCGCGGGATGCAGACCTTCGACCAGCACCTCGTGGAGCTCTACCTGGAGGGGCGCATCACGCTCGAGGACGCGACCTTCACCGCCACCTCACCGCACGAGTTCCGCCTCATGGTCACGCAGCAGCGCGGCGGCCTCGGCATGGAGGAGGAGCGCGAGTTCGAGCGTCTCGTCCAGCCGCGCGGTCCCCTGGGCTGAGCGCCCGGCGCCGCCGGCCCGGAACGGCGCGGCGGCCCTTCTGGCCCGGAACCGGGCGGGGCCCTCGCCGAGCGCGGGAGGGCCCTCAGCGCGCCAGCACCGGCACCGCGGGTCGCAGGTCGACCCGGCCCACGACCTCGCCCTCGAGGTCGTGGTCTCCGGCGGACGTGACCCTCACGCGCACGACGTCGCCGATCTTCACGGTGCCGTCGCCGAGGGCCCGCACCACGCCGTCGATCTCGGGCGCGTCGCCCTCGCTGCGGCCGACCACCTCGCCGGGCAGGTCGCCGTAGTCGTCGACGATCACGCTGACCTCGGTGCCCACCTTCGCCGCCAGCTTCTCGCGGCTCACCGACGCCTGCAGCTCCATGAGGCGCCGGTGGCGCTCCCGCTTGACCTCCTCCGGCACCGCGCCAGGCAGCGCGTTGGCGTCGGCGCCCTCGACCTCGCTGTAGGTGAAGGCCCCCACGCGGTCGAGGCGCGCCTCCGCCAGGAACCCGAGCAGCTCCGCGAAGTCCTCCTCGGTCTCGCCGGGGAAGCCGACGATGAACGTGGAGCGCAGCGTGACGTGCGGGCAGACCTCGCGCCAGCGGCGGATCGTCTCCAGGTGGCTCACCGCCCCGCCGGGCCGGCGCATCGCCCGCAGCACGCGCGCCGAGGCGTGCTGCAGCGGCACGTCGAGGTAGGGCAGGACCTTGCCCTCGGCCATGAGCTCCACGAGCCTCGTCACGTGCGGGTAGGGGTAGACGTAGTGCAGGCGCAGCCACACGCCCAGCTCGCTCAGCTCGGTGACGAGGTCGACGAGGTGAGCCCTGACCTCGCGTCCGTCGAGCGTGGAGGTCGCGTGCCTCAGGTCGTTGCCGTAGGCGGACAGGTCCTGGGCGATGAGCAGCAGCTCCTTCGCGCCGGAGGCGACGAGGCGCCTGGCCTCGTAGACGACGTCGGCGGCTGGGCGCGACGCCAGGTTCCCGCGTAGCTGCGGGATGATGCAGAAGCTGCAGCGGTGGTCGCAGCCCTCGGCGACCTTGAGGTAGGCGTAGTGGCGCGGGGTGAGCCGCACGCGGTCGGGGACGGCCTCGCGCCCGCCGACGGCGGCCATGGGCACCAGGCTCGTGAAGGGGTCGCGCGCCAGCGGCAGCGCCTCGCGGACCGCGCGCATGACGCCGTCGACGTCGGCCTGGCCGGTGACGGCCAACACCTGCGGGTGGCGCTCCATGACCTTCTCCGGGCGCTCGCCCAGGCAGCCCGTCACCACGACCCTGCCCGCCTCCCGCAGCGCCTCGCCGATGGCGTCGAGCGACTCCTCGACGGCCGGCGTGATGAAGCCGCAGGTGTTCACGACGACGAGGTCGGCATCCTGGTAGCTGCTCACGAGCTCGTAGCCGTCGGCCCTGAGGTGGCTGAGGATGCGCTCGCTGTCCACCAGCGCCTTGGGGCAGCCCAGCGAGACGAAGCCCACCCTGCCGCCGGCCCGCGGCGTGTCTTCTCGGGGAGGTGTCGCGCCTAGCGGCTCCATGCCGCCGGCGAGTCTAGCAGGGGCCTCAGCCTGCCGGCGAGGTAGAGCGAGCCGGCCACGACCAGGCGGCCGCCCTCCGGGGTGAGCGCCAGCGCCCGCTCCAGCGCGTCACCGGGGTCCGCCACCAGCTCGCGTCCCGGGGCGGCCAGGTGGCCGACGCCCTCGCCGGGCGCCGCCTCCGTGACGACGACGGCCGCGGCGCGCGGCGCGAGCGCCGCCAGCGTGGCGGGCCCCTGCTTGCGCGCCAGCGACCCGAACAGCAGCGTGAAGCCCTCCCCGGCCTCCAGCGCCAGGCGCGCCGCCGCGGCGGGGTCGTGCGCGCCGTCGAGCAGCACCTCGCGGGCCCTCACCACGAAGCGCTCGCCGCGACCCGGCAGGGGCGGGGCCGCCAGCGCTGCGGCGCGGGCGGCCTCGGGCACGCCCAGCAGCTCCAGCGCCCTATCGACGAGGCGCTCGTTCGCCGCGCGCGTGCTCTCGCCGGGCCGCAGCGGCTCGACCTCATGCAGCGGCGCGCCCACGGCGGACGCCACCTCGCGCGCGACCGCGAGCGGCGCGCCGCAGGCGGCCGTCACCGCCGGTACGCCCGGCGCGAAGGCGCCGGCCTTCTCCCGGGCGATGTCCTCGAGGCGGGGTCCCAGGGTCGCCAGGTGGTCGAGGTCGACGTTCGTGAGCACGACGAGCCGCACGCGGCCGGGCACCGCCGCCGCCGTCGTGGCGTCGCCGGCCCCGCCCACGCCCGCCTCCAGCACGGCCCACTCGGCGCCGCGTCGGGCGAAGGTGTCGAGGGCGAGGGCGAGCGTCAGCTCGAAGAACGCCGGGCGGGTGTCGCCGTCCGGGCGGTAGCGGTCCAGGGCGTCGCGGGCCGCCGACGCGAACGCGGCCACCTCGTCCTCGGTCACGCGCGCGCCGTCCACCGACACGCGCTCCTCGAAGCGCTCGACGTGAGGGGAGAGGAAGAGCCCGGTCCTCAGGCCCGCCGCGGTCAGGCCGGTGGCGATGAGGTGCGAGACGGTCCCCTTGCCGTTCGTGCCCACCACGCGCACGAGACGCGGCGGCGGCTCCAGGCCCAGCTCCGCCAGCAGGCGCGCGGCGCGGCCCGGGTGGCGCCTGCCGCCGGCGCGCGTCTGCGCGTAGAGCCAGTCGAGGGCCTCCTCGTGGGTCAAGCGTTCACGGTGCGCCGGGGCTCAGCCGCGCCGGCGCCGGCGTTGACGGCGCCGGCCGCGGCGCCGCTGCTGCTGCTGGCCGCGCTTGGCGCCCTCGTCGCCGAAGCCGTCTAGCGCCGGCTCGGAGGCGACGCTGACGATCAGGGAGTCGAGGTGCCCGTCCGGCAGGCGCTGCGTGAGCTTGAGGATCGTGTGGGGCGCCTCCATGTCCACGTAGACGATGCTGCCGCCGGGATGGATGACGTAGGCCCAGGCGCGCCTTTCGCCCAGCGCCGTCGAGAGGTCCACCTCGCCCGCCAGGAGCACGGCGACGTCCTTGCCGAGCATCGCCACCCCGTGGGCGCTCTCGCCGGACAGCGCGCGTACCTGGCCGAGCAAGGACAGCGGGTCGCGGTACGGCCTTATGTAGGGCACCGTGGCCACGTCCTTCGGGCCGGTCGAGGCCCGCACCAGGCCGCTGGCGGCGTCGAACTCCACGTCGAAGACGCGCCTGCCCTCGCGCTCCTGCGTCTCCTCCGAGAAGCGGAGGCTGTGGTGGTGCTGAGCGCTGGAGCGGCTGCGCTGGAGGACCGTGGCGTTGCCCAGCGGCCCTTGGAAGGCGGCCCGGGCCTCCGTGCGCCTGACCTTGCCGGCGACCTCGGTCTTCAGCACCTGCGTGCCCGCCGGACGCCCGCGGTAGGTGAGCCGGTAGCTCACGACCTCTACGCTCATCGCGCGAAGCCTACCACCGGCGCGGGCGGCCCCGCGCCTCCGCGCGGGCCCCGGAAGGCGTCTAGAACGGCAGGTCGGTGTCCTGCAGCCGGCCCAGCTCGGCCGTGTCCTTGCCCTGGCGCAGGATGTTGCCCACGAACAGGGAGACCAGCGAGGGGTCGAGCTCGCCGCCGGACCTGGCCTCCAGCGCCTTCTCGACCTCGCGCAGCGGCCAGGCCTGGCCGCGCTCGCTGGAGAGCACGTCGAAGGTGTCGGCCACGGCCACGATGCGCGCCAGCAGCGGTATGGCGTCCTTGCGCAGGCCGCTGGGGAACCCCGAGCCGTCCCAGGCCTCGTGGTGGTGCCTGATGCCCTCGGCCGCCTCCTTGAGCATCGCCGCCGAGGCCACCATGTTCGCGCCGCGCTGCGGGTGCTCGAGGTCCTCGAGCCTGAGGTCGAGGCCGGAGCCGAGCTTGCCGATGTCGTGCAGCATGGCGGCGAAGTAGAGGTCTGCCTGCTGCCTGGCGGGGAGACCGAGGGCGCGTCCGAGCGCCAGCGCGTAGGCCGTGACGCGCTCGGCGTGACCGAGCTGGGCGAAGTCCTGCGCCTCGAACGCCTGCGTGAACGCGCGGGTGAACTCCACCAGGCTGAGCTTCGCCCGCCTCAGCTCGAGGCCCTGCGCCTGGGCCTCGCCGAGCAGGGCGCCCCAACGCGTCGCCAGCCTCAGCTCTTCGTCGCCGAAGGGCTGGCCGCCGTGGCGGTGCAGGACGAGCGCCCCGTAGGCGGCGTACCCGCCGGCCACGGGCACCACCAGCGTCGAGGTCGCGTCGCGCAGGCCGAGGTCGGCGTACTGCGCGCGCTTGCCGGCGTCGTTGGGCGTGAACATCTCGGCGATGTGGTTCGCCACCACGCGCGGTCCCGGCGAGCGCCACGGCCCGTGGCCGGGCACGATCTCCAGCAGCGCCGGGCCGTAGCCCACCTGGGCGTCGAAGGCGTAGCCGGAGGCGTCGTCGCCGCGGACGACGTAGCCGCGGACGTCGCTGCCCAGCACGCCGCGCACGCCCTTGAGCGCCTCCTCGCTGCGCTCGTGCGGCCTGCCGGCGCGCAGGAGGCGCACGGCGACCTCGAGCTGGTCCGCCTCAGGTGCGTTCTCCGGCCGACTCAACAGGCGTCTGAACACGTCCCACCCTCCCGGGCCCGGGCGCGCCAGGACCCGTCACGGCGAGGATACGAGGGGACGGGCCGGAGCGTTGAGTAAGCTCGTACACTGGCTGCCATGCTCGACCTGCGCTTCGTCCGCGACAACCCCGACGCCGTGCGGCGCGCCATGCGCGCGAAGATGATGGCAGACGAGCTGCCCAAGCTCGAGCAGCTCCTGCGCCTCGACGAGGAGCACAGGCTGGTGAAGCGCGACCTCGAGGAGAGGCAGGCGCAGCGCAACGCCGACAGCCGCGCGGTGGGCGAGATGAAGCGCCGCGGCCAGGACGACCCGGAGCTGATGGCCCGCCTGGCCGAGCTATCCGGCGAGGTCAAGCGCCTCGAGGAGCTCGAGCGCAGCCTCCAGCAGCAGATCGGTCACCTCCTCCTCGCCGTGCCGAACATCCCGCACGAGAGCGTGCCCTACGGCGAGAGCGAGCACGACAACGTGGTCGTGAAGGAGTGGGGCGAGAGGCCGACCTTCGACTTCGAGCCGCGCGCCCACTGGGACCTGATGGCCTCGCGCGGCTGGCTCGACCTCGAGGCCGGCGTGAAGGTCGCCGGCGCCGGCTTCCCCGTGTTCAGGCGCGAGGGCAGCAAGCTCGTGCGGGCGCTGCAGGCCTACTTCCTCGACAGGCTGGCGGCGCACGGCTACGAGGAGGTCGTGCCGCCGGTGCTGGTGAACGGCGAGTCGGCGACGGCCACCGGCCAGCTCCCGGACAAGGAGGGCCAGATGTACGAGGTCACGGGCGGGCTCTACCTCGTCCCCACCTCCGAGGTCCCCCTCACGAACCTCCACCGCGACGAGATCCTCGACAGCGGCCGCCTGCCGATCCGCTACTGCGCCTACACCGCCTGCTTCCGCCGCGAGGCCGGCAGCCACGGCAAGGACGTGCGGGGCCTGAACCGCGTGCACCAGTTCGACAAGGTCGAGATGGTGCAGTTCTCGGCGCCCGAACGCAGCTACGAGGCGCTCGACGAGATGGTCGCGGTCTCCGAGTCGCTGCTCGAGGAGCTCGGCCTGCCGTACCGGCGCCTCCTCATGTGCACCGGCGACCTGGGCTTCACGCAGGCGAAGAAGTTCGACCTCGAGGTGTGGAGCGCCGGCCAGGGGCGCTGGCTCGAGGTCTCCAGCGTCAGCAACCTCGAGGCGTTCCAGGCCAACCGCCTGCGCACCAGGGCCCGTCCGGGCGGCGTGAACGGCAAGGGCAGGCCCGAGCCCGTGCACACGCTCAACGGCAGCGCGCTGGCGTTCCCCCGCACGATCGCCGCGCTGGTGGAGAACAACCAGCGCGCCGACGGCACCGTCGTGGTGCCGGACGCGCTGGCCGGCTACCTCGGCACCAAGGTCCTGTGACCGTGACGCGCCGCGGCCGGTCCGCGGCTCACTCGCCCAGTAGGTAGCGCTTGACCTCGTCCTCCGCGCCCGCGGCGGTGAGCACCGTCAGCCTGTCGCCCGCCGCGACCACTGTGTCCCCCTTGGGGTAGGTGACGGCCCCGTCGCGCACCAGCGACACGACCAGCGTGGCGGCGGGCAGCCTGGCCTCGGCCAGCGACCTGCCGGCCACCGGCGAGGCGGCCGACACCGTGGCCTCGAGCAGCGCCGTCTCGGGCGGCAGCGCCGAGACGCGGTGCACGCCGCGGCCGAGCGTCGCCTTGTAGGTGCGGACGATGCCGCGGGTGCCGACCCTGCCGACCAGCCGACCGTCCTCGACCACGGGCAGCCAGGGCAGGCCGGCGTCGTCGAGAGCCTGCAGCGCCTCGTCGAGCGGCAGGTCCGCGGCCAGCGCGCCGCAGGGCCGCATGACCTCGGCCACGCTCGCCTCGGCGGGAGCCGCCGCCAGCGCGGCCGGCGCGACGGTGCCGACGGGCGAGCCGCCGCGCAGCACCACGGCGCCGTCCTCGCCCGCCGCCAGGCGGGCGTCCTCCACGGAGGCGTCCTCGGCGACGGCAGCGGCGGGACGCATCGCGTCCCTCACCGTGAGCGAGGAGAGCAGGGGGAACGCCATCCTCACCCTATGCGCCGGCGACGACGCCCTGTTGGGGAGCTGGGCCCGGTAGATCGTGCGCTCCCCGACGAGCGCCGTGGCCAGCGCCACGGCGATCATCGCCGGCGCCAGCAGCGACAGGTTGCCCGTCATCTCGGCGACCATCAGCATCATCGCCAGCGGGGCGTGGGCGATGCCGCCGAAGAGTGCCATCATCCCGACGATGACGAAGGGCGCCGGCTGGTCCGGCAGGTGGGGCAGCACGCCGTGGCCCAGTCGCCAGAACGCCGCGCCCAGCAGCCCGCCGATGACCATGCCGGGGCCGAAGATGCCGCCGGACCCGCCCGAGCCTATCGACAGCGCCGTCGCCAGCACCTTCGCGAAGGGCACGACGAGCACGACGAGGAGCGGCAGGTCGAGGACGGCGCTGCTCATGCCGAGCTGCACCCAGCCGTAGCCGGTGTGGAGGGCCTGGGGCAGCACGAGGCCGAGGAGACCGACCGCCAGGCCGCCCACGGCCGGCTTCAGCCACGCCGGCCAGCGCAGCCGGCCGAAGAGTGCGGAGACGCCGTAGAAGGTCTTCGCGTAGACGATGCCCACGAGGCCGCAGGCGAGGCCCAAGAGGGCGTAGTAGGGGAGCTGCAGAGGGGAGTCGAGCGCGATCTGCGGCTGCGCCCCGAAGATCGGCTCGAACCCGTGGATGGCGCCGAAGACGCTGTAGCCCACGATCGAGGCGATGAGGCCGGGGATGATCGCGTCGGTCTCGAGGTCGTGCAGGTAGAGGATCTCGGCGGCCATGAGCGCGCCGCCGAGGGGCGCCCTGAAGATCGCTCCGATGCCCGCCCCCATCCCCGCCGACACGGCGATGCGCCGGTCCTGCGCGCTGAGGCGCAGCCAGTCGGCCAGCGCCGAGCCGAAGCCGGCCGAGATCTGGGCCGCCGGGCCCTCCCGCCCGCCGGAGCCGCCCGTGCCTATGGTGATGGCCGAGGCGACGAGCTTCACCAGCGGGACCCTGCGCCTCACGCGGCCCGCGTCCCTGTGCACGGCCCTGATGGCCGCGTCGGTGCCGTGACCCTCGGCCTCGGGGGCCAGCCTCGCGACGATGAGCCCCGAGACGAGGCCCCCGGCCGCCACGACCAGCGGCACCAGCCAGGGCACCGACGCCGCCGGCGGGACGGCAGCACCTCCCTCGCCGAGGGGCAGGGGCGGCTGGTAGCCGGCGAGCCGCACGAGGAAGAGGTCCGTGGCCGTCTCGAGGGCGTAGAAGAACAGGGCCGCGCCGAGCCCGGACACCAGGCCGATCAGCGTGCCCAGCAGCGCCCACTTGGCCAGGAAGCTCTGGCCCTCCGACCCGTCGCGCCGCGGCAGGGACCGGCGCAGGAGCGCGAGGAGCCGACTCACGCGCCCGAGCTTAACCCTCCTCGCCTGGCACGCGCCTCACCAGCATCCGCGCCACGCGCTGACCCACCATGCGCTCGACCCTGAACTCGTGGCCGTGCCAAGCGAAGACGTCGCCCTCGCGCGGCACGCGGCCCAGCTCGGACGCGGCCAGCCCGCCGGCGGTCTGGAAGCCGGCGTGCTCCATGTCCACCTCGCCACCCAGGCCGAGGGCCTCCACCAGCGCGTCGACGTGCACCCCGCCGTCGACGCGCCAGACGCCGGGGCGCAGCGCCGTGGCCCGCGGCTCCTCCGGGCCCACGGCGGCGAGGTCGCCGACGAGCTCCTCGAGGATGTCGCCGAGGGTGAGCAGCCCCTCGAAGCCGCCGTACTCGTCCACGACGACCGCGACGCGCTCGCCCGACTCCCTGAACGCGTTGAGCATGGCCAGTATCGGCATGGTCTCCGGCACGAACAGGGGCTCGCGCAGGTGCCGGCGCAGGTCGAGGGGGTCGCCGGCGAGCGCCGACCTCAGGAGGTCGGCCGCGCGCACGTAGCCGGCCACGTGGTCGAGGTCGCCCTCGGCCACCAGGTAACGACCGTGCGGCGCGGCCTCGAGGACCCCGCGCACCTGGTCCGGCCCCGCGCCGAGGTCGAGCCAGGCGACGTCGTGGCGCGGGGTCATGATGTCGTTCACCCGCCTCTCGCCGAGCCAGAAGGCCCTCTCGATGATCACCTGCTCCTCCGGCTCCACGACCCCTGCCTCGCGTCCCTGGGCCACCACGAGCTCGATGTCCGCCTCGTCGATGTCGTCGTCCCGCGGCCTCACGCCCAGCACGCGCAGCACCAGGCTCGTGGAGGCGCCGAGCAGCCAGACGACGGGTGCGGCCGCCCGCGAGACGGTGTCCATGAGCCCCGCGACCCTGACCGCGACCCCCTCCGGGTTCGCCAGGCCGAGCCGCTTGGGCACCAGCTCGCCCACCACCAGCGACAGGTAGCTGATCCCCGCCACGACGACGGCGAAGGCCACGGGCCCGGCGTAGGGCGCCAGCCACGGCACGCGCCGCAGCGCCGCGGCGAGCGGCCCGGCGAGCGTGGCGCCCCCGAAAGCCCCCGAGAACACGCCCACGAGCGTGATGCCCACCTGCACCGTGGCCAGGAAGCGGTTCGGGTCCTCGGCCAGGGCGAGGGCCCTGCCGGCGGCGCGGTCCCCCTCGTCGGCCCGCTGCTGCAGCCTGAAGCGGTTCGCCGACACCACGGCGATCTCGGACATCGCGAACAGCCCGTTGACGAGCACGAGCGCGACCACCACTGCCAGGTACATGACCGGAGCATAGGGGCGGCGCCGCGCCGTTCTCGCCGCGCGCCGCGTGCGGGGGACCCGCGGACCGGCATGCCGGGCCACGGCGGTCCGTCGGGTCACGCCTCTGCGCCGCCGGCTAGCCCTCTTCCACCGTGCGCGGCACCTCGAAGTAGCCGTCTCTGGCTGCGGGTGCCAGGGCCAGCGCGGCCACTCGCGTCAGGCCGGGGCGCGGCACGTCGGGACGAGTCCTCGCGGGCGCCGCGAGGTCGGCCGCCTCGCCCCCCTCCGGCAGGTCGGCGAGCTGCGCCACGAACCCGAGCACCGCCGCGAGGTCTGCCTTCACGCGCTCGCGCTCCTCGGGCGCCAGCTCGAGCCGTGCCAGGTCCTCGAGGTGAGCCAGGGTCTCGTCGTCCACGACGGGCACGTGGGCCACGCGACGATGCTAACGCGGGCGCGGGCCCGCGTCGGTCAGTACAGCAGCCTGCCCACGCCGTAGAGGACGGGGGCCAGCGCCAGCGCCGGCAGCAGGGAGGCCACGCGCAGGCGCTTGACCTCCAGGAGGCCGACGCCCAGGCCGACGATCATCAGCCCGCCCACGCCGTTCACGAGCATCACGTGCGGGTCGGTGGCGGGGTCAGGCACGAGGCTCGCGAACAGGCCGGCGGCGAGCGAGAGACCGCCCTGGTAGACGGCGATCACGGCTATCGAGCCGAGCACGCCGAAGCCGAACGTCGTGGCCAGCGCCAGCGCGGAGAAGCCGTCTAGCGTCGACTTGAGGACCAGGAACGGGGCCTCGCCGGTGAGGCCGTTCTGGAAGCTGCCCAGGAGCGTCAGCGGGCCGACGCAGAACAGCAGGCTGGCGGCCACGAAGCCCTCGGTGAAGCGCCCCTGCCCGCCGAGCGCGCGCCTGAGGCGCTCGCCGAGGCGCTCGAGCCCGTCCTCGATGCCCCACCACTCGCCGAGGGCGCCGCCCATGGCCAGCGCCAACAGGCCGACGAGGACGCCCGGCGGCGCGTCGACGCGGCTCAGGTCGAGGGCGTTGAGCACGCCCACCAGGAGCGTCACGAGGCCTATGGCCTGCATGACGACGGAGGTGACCCGCGCCGGCAGCCGGCCGCGCACCAGCAGCCCGAGGCCGCCGCCGACGAGCACCGTGGCCACGTTCAGCCACGTGCCCCAGGTCTGCTGGAGGAGGGTCATCGGGTCCGCGGCCCGTCGGCAGGCGGCTCGTCGGCGGGCGGCTCGTCGTCGGCCGGGAGGTCGTCGGCCGCCTGCTCCTCCTCGCCCGCGCCCGCGGCGCGCCCGCCGGAGCGGAGCACCAGCACCGTGACCAGCACGCCGGCGAGGAGCGGCACGCCCACGAGCCAGACGAGCCAGGAGCCCAGGGAGGTGGGTCCCGTGGCCGTGGGGGGCAGGATGAAGGAGACGGCGCCGGTCTCGCCGCCGCCAAGCCGCACGCTCACGTTCGCCACCGCCTCCTCCTGGCGGTAGGTCCTGTCGCGGACCGAGAGCGTGTAGGTGCCAGCCGGCGGCGCGGTGAAGCTCGCCTGGTAGACGCCGGGGGAGACCTCCGCCAGCCTGTCCGTGGCCACGGTGGGCTCGCCGGCGGGCACGGAGCCGCCCTCGGGCGGCGGTCCGGAGCGCAGCTCGACGAACACGACGGCGTCCTCCACCTCGGCGAGCGACGTGTCCTGCAGTGTGAGCGTCAGCGTCGCCGGCGCGCCGGCCACGACGGGGTCGGGGTCGAAGGCGACCTCGCCCACGACGAGCATCGGGTGCGCCCACGCCGCGCCCGCGGCCAGCGCCAGGGCTAGGGTGGCGAGGCGCCGCCTCACAGCCCGGCGTCCCCCGCCGGACCGGCGCGCCTCTCCGGCTCGGCCTGCTGCTCGAGCCAGAGGTACTCGCGCGGGGTGAGGCCGCTCCTGTGGATCGCCGCGGCGGTCTCGCGGCCCACGTACCGGTAGTGCCACGGCTCGTACACGTAGCAGGTCGTCGCGGCCTCGCCCTGCGGGTAGCTCATCACGAACCCGTAGAGGTGGGCGTTCGCGGCCAACCACGCGCCCTCGGGAGTGAGCGCCCAGTCGGGCACGTCCCAGGCGGGCGGGCCGGAGTAGGAGCGGAAGTCGATGGCGGTGCCGAGCTGGTGCTCGGAGTGGCCGGGGCGCGCGCTGCTGGCCAGGGCCGCGGCGTAGCCGTCCCTGTCGACCCAGTACTGGAACGTGCTCACCTGGTAGTCGTAGCTGCGGTAGGACGACTGCACGGCCAGGCGCACGCCCGAGGCCTCGGCGTCGCGCAGCAGTGCTGTCAGGTCGTCGAGCAGCACGGCGCGCACCAGGTGCTGGCCGCCGCCGTCGTAGGAGGCCGGGTAGGCCCGCGAGGCCGGGACGAGGTCCGGCGGCTCGTAGTCGGAGGGCAGCGCGAAGACGGTGTCCAGGACCGTGAGGGCGTAGTCGTCGTAGCCCGTGGCCGGCGCGGGCCTGTCGTCCACGGCGCAGGCGGGCAGCGGCTCGGCGGAGCACAGGGGGGCGAGGAGCAGCGCGGCCAGCGCGGCCAGGAGCGTCGAGGTCCCGCGGGGCACGCGGTGAAGGCTACCACCGGCGGGCGGGCCCCCGCGAACCCGCTGGATCAGTAGCTCGGCCCGAGGATCGTGCCGCGCATCTCCATGGGCTGCGCCAGGATCAGCAGCACCAGCGCCGTGAAGGCCAGCACGAGCAGGAACATGGGCCACATCGCCAGCGCGCCGCGCCTGCCGAAGTCGCGCAGGGCTATGCGCGCCGTCGTGTACAGCGCGAGGATGCTGGCGAGGCCCGTGATCACGGCCTGGACCGCGAAGAGGTAAGCGCTGGGCACGACCTGCGCCAGGCGCCAGTTAGGGTCCACGTCCAGGCCGCGGAAGGCGAAGAAGTGCTGGAAGACGGGCACTATGGAGAGCGCGCCGGTGAGGAAGTGGAACGTGTAGTGCGCGGCCCATAGGCCGAAGCCGAGCGCCACGACCACGTAGCCCCAGCGCTCGAAGGCGACGCGCAGCCCCCGCCGGCTGCCGCCCAGGGCGTCGGCCGCGGCGGCCGCCGCGAGCGTGAGGCCCAGCCCCAGCGCCGTGACGGCGGCGTAGAGGACCACCAGTAGGACGGCCTCGTTGCGCGTGCCGATGAGGTCGGAGAGGCGCTGGGCCGCGTCGAAGAAGGGCGGCACCATGGCCAGCGCGTTCATGACGCCGAAGAAGGCCAGCAGCACGCCCATCGTCAGCACCGACAGGCGGCCCCGCCGCGCCCAGGGGGCGAGTCCCAGCTCGCGCCCTGGCGCGCGCATCGTGAGTGCGACGTTGTCGTAGGGGCAGGCGCGCACGCAGTTGAGGCACAGGGTGCAGTCCATGTTCGACGTGATCGTGGGCACGAACAGGCCGGTCTCGCAGCCGGGGAAGAAGCCGTCGCCGTTGGGGTTCACGACCTCCGCGGCCGGCACGAAGCCGGCGTGCGCGCCGGCCAGCGGCAGCGTGAACGCCCCCTCGGGTCGCTGCGGCGCCGTGTAGCGCCCGTGCAGGCACGGCTTGTGCTCGCAGCGCCGGCACACGTCGGGGTCCACGGCGGTGATCTGCGCCGGCGAGGCGCTGGCCAGCGCGAAGTTGAAGTTGCCGAGCGGGCAGACGAAGCGGCAGAAGGTGCCGGCGGGGAACAGGACGTCAACGGCCAGCGCCGCGCCGAAGTAGCCCAGGGCCAGCCAGGCGGTGAGCCACGGGCTGGCCCACAGGTCGAAGACCTCGTAGGCGAGGAAGAACGACAGGAGCAGGGCGATGACCAGCCACTTGTTGCGCAGCGCGCGCGGCCAGGCGAGCTTGCGCGGCAGCAGGCGCTCGAGCCGGCGCGAGAGGCCGCGCGTGAGCATCAGCGGGCACGCGGCGCAGAAGGCGTTGCCCACCACGGCCAGGCCGAGGACGAGGAGACCGCGGTAGTGCAGCCACACGGCGGTGGTGGCGACGTTGCGGGGCGCCACCTGCCGGCCGGTGAGGCCGTCGACCACGACGAAGAGCGCCAGCAGCAGGAGCGGGAGCTGGAGGGCGAAGCGGGCGTACCGCCAGCGCGCGAAGCGCCTGAGGCCGGGCAGGGAGAGGAGGTCGAAGCCGCGCGGCTGGTCGACGAGCTGGGCGCCGCGCCCGCGTCCCGCCGCGGCGCGCGCGGGGGCCGCGTGCGCGCTCACCGCGCGACCGTGACGAAGGTCTCGGCCGTCGCGCTGCGGCCGTCCGCCGTCTCCACCTCGGCGGTCACGACCCAGTCGCCGGCCATCGAGAAGGCGAACTCTCCGGTCCTGTAGAGGCCGGGCTCGGCCTCCGGCGCGTCGGCGATGACGGGCGCCATGCCGGCGTGGGTCATGTCGCCCTGTACCGCCACCGTGGCGCCGGAGACTGGCGCGTCGCCGTCGCGTACCGTCACCTCGACGACGCCTCCGCCCACGGCGGCCGCCTTCACCTCGACGACAGCCCTCAGGCCCGGCGCCGTCCGCCCGCTCGCCCCCGACGCGGTGCCCTGGGCGGCGTCGCCCCCCGGCTTGCAGGACGCCAGCGCGAGCAGCGCGAGCGCCCCGGCGAGGGCGAGGCCGAATGCGGGGCTCCTGCGGGCGACGGTGGCCATGTCGAGGCGATGCTACCAGCGGCCCCCGCGCCTCGGGGTGCTCCTGGGGACGGCGGGCGACCCCGGCGACGGGCGCGCGGCCACCGCGGTCCGCCCGGCCTGGTGCGGCGGCGCCAGGGACCTCAGAGCCTGCCGACCTCGCGGAGGTAGCTCACGATCCCGGTCTCCAGCGCGGCCGCGAGCAGGTCGGGGTCCTCGATCAGCTCCCTGTCGTGCCGGTTCGACAGGTAGCCGAGCTCGACTATGAGCGCGGGGGTGCGTGCGTGGGCGGCGTGCCTGTAGCGCCTGTTGTTGAACGCGTAGTACTGCAGCATGTTGCCGGTCACGTTCCTGTCGTCGTCGGCGAGCGTCGTGAGCCCCAGCACCGCCCTGTCGAGGTGGAGCTTGAGCAGCGGCTCCTCGGGGTTGCGCGCCGGCACGAAGTGCGCCGACTTGTAGCCGCCGCGCTCCTCGTCGGGGTTGGCGTCCACGTGCACGGAGAGCAGCAGGTCGGCACGGTAGCGGGCGGGCAGCGTGGCCGGCAGGACGTCGACGACGAACCCGCGGGCGCGCAGGCGCTCCGAGAGCGCGGCGACGATGGCGTGGTTGGCCGCCACCTCGTCGAGGCCGTCCCAGGCGGCGCCGGTGCTGTAGCGCAGCGCGGCGAGCTCGTCGGGTTGCTCGGCGGCGCCGAGGTGGCCGACCTGCAGGCCCACGCGCACAGGCCCGCGGAGGGCGTTCTCCAGGCTGCGCACGAACCCCCAGCGCGGCACGCGCACCGCGTCGCCGAAGACGATGCGCATGGGGCTGGGCAGGCCGTACACGGCCACGTGGTCGCGCGCGGCGAAGGCGGCGGCCAGCAGCAGCCACAGCAGGCAGAGGAGGAGCAGCGCCCTGCCGAGCGCACGGCGCAGCCGGCGGCGGGGCGTGGCGGCCCCGCTCGTCACATGCGACGCTCGCCCGTGAGCCAGAAGACGATGTGCTCGTTGACGTTCTCGACGTGGTCCCCGAGCCGCTCGAGGTAGCGGGCGACCTCGAGGAGCCTGTTCGCCCTGCCTATCGCCGCCGGCGACTCCATCATGTAGGTCAGCAGCTCGCGCTGGATCTGCTCGTAGAGGTCGTCCACGACCTGGTCCATGGCATGGGCGCGCCGAGCGGCCTCGGCGTCGGCGTCGGCGTACGCCGTCATCGTCGCCTCGATCATCCGCGCCAGGACCTCGAAGCAGCGCTGGAGGTCGAGGTAGCGCTTCAGCGGCGGCTCCTTGGCGAGCTCCAGGGCGGCGCCGGCCACGTGCTCGGCGTAGTCGCCGGCGCGCTCGATGTCGTGCAGGGCCTGGAAGCTGGCGCCGAGGAAGCGCAGGTCGCGAGCCGCGGGCTGCCGCCTGGCGATCACGGTGAGGATCCGCATCTCGAGCTCGGCCTGCATGGCGTCGATGCGCGCGTCGCCGGCCATGCAGCGCTCCGCCGCCTCCCGGTCCTGGTCGATGAGCGCGCGCCGGGCCAGCTCCGTGGCCTCCTTCACCAGGCCGAGCATGCCGAGGACGTGGTTGGCGACGTTCGCGATGTCTTCGCTGAGCGGGCTGCCGTCCACGGCCGGCATGATAGCCGAGCCCCAGGGGCGTCCAGCGGGCGGACCGCCGCGGCGCAGCCCCAGTCGGCGACGTCAGGGCCTGTCGAGCTCCTCGGGCAGGCGCCGCGGCTCGAGGCGTCGCCGTCGCACGGGCTGAGGGAACGCGACGTCCCCGTCGGGGAAGGGCGCGAGCGAGCGCTCGCCGCGCGACCGCCTGGCGGGCAGCGCCTCCGGCAACAGCGACGCCTCCTGGGCCAGGGCGCCCAGCGTGAGGCCGCGCCGCGGGTCGCGCTCGGCGAGGAGCAGGCCCTCGGCAGCGTCGCCGGCCAGGGCCGCGCGCACCGCCAGCGCCGGGGCGGGCACTCCGCGGGCGCGGCGGCGCGGCGGGGCCGGAGGGTAGATGCGGCTGCCGGGGAACGCGGAGCGGTAGGCGGCGGGGCCGAACAGGGTCAGCAGCAGGGCGCTGGCGACGACGCCGGGGAGCACCGCCGCGTGGTCAGCGAGGACGAGCTCCAGCGTCACCTCGCTGTGGTCTGCGGCGAGCAGCGCGACGCCGGCGGTGCCCCAGGCCAGCGCGTACGCCAGCAGCGCGTCGAGGGGTCCGGCCAAGCGCGTGTCCCGCGGGGACGGGTAGATCGCCAGCCAGCCGAGGACGGCCAACTCCAGGGTCAGGACGGCCTCGGGCCAGCCGGGCAGGGCGTCGCCGGCGTGGAAGCCGGCGAAGAGCACGCCGACGACGGCGCCCGTGGCGGGGCCGTAGGCCAGGGCGACGAGGTAGAGGGGCAGCCTGTGCAGGCCCGGCGCGACCGACGCCAGCGGCTCGGGCAGAGAGGCGCCCCACAGGGCGTCGGCGAGGCGCAGGAGGAAGGCAGCGGTGACGGCGCCCAGGACGCGGAGCAGGGTACGCGGACGCGTCAGAGCCAGGAAGTCGCGGCGCCCCAGGCCGCTGCCCAGCGAGACGACGACGAGCAGCGCCGCGGCGCCCGTCGAGTAGAGCACGACGGGGTCGGCCAGCAGCGCCTCCACCGCCGGCGCCAGTAGCCCGGGCATGGCGGTGAAGGTAGCACCTCGCCTAGCGGTCGTCCAGGGTGGCCCCGAAGGGCGCCGTACTCCACGCGCCGTCCCGGGCCATGCGCGCCACGGCCAGGTGGGCCGCCCTGGACTCGGGGCTGGCGGACAGCAGCGAGCCGAGGGCGCCCTCGAGCAGGAGGTAGGCGCGGTGGGCGAGGCGGGCCGCCGGGGGCAAGTGGCGCGCGGTGACGACGTAGCCGCCACGCCTGCCCTCCACGTGGAAGGCGGGGTGGCGCGGGGTGGAGACGCCGCCGAGGTGCGTCACGGGCGTGGCGACGAGGAGGTTCGCGTAGCCCAGGCGGGCGGCGCGCAGCCCGTGGTCCAGGTCCTCGTTGGTGAACCTGAAGCCCTCGTCGTAGCCGCCCGTGGCCACGTAGGCCTGGCGCGTGAGCACCGCGAGGCAGCCCGAGAGCCACGGCGCGCGCACCCACCCAGGGCGGCCGCCGGTGGCCGCGCCGGCGCTTCGGGCCCGGCGCTGCGCGAGCCGGTAGGGGAGCCCCATGTCCTGCAGCCTGCCGCGGGCGTCGTAGGCGAGAGGCCCGGCGGCCCCGGCGCCCGGCTCCGCCGCCAGGGCGTCCAGCAGGTCGCGGAAGGTCCGTTCCTCCACCAGCACGTCGTCGTTCATCAGCGCCAGGTAGGGCAGGCGCGCCGGCAGGCTCGCGAGCCCGCGGTTCACGGCCCGGGCGTAGGAGTGGTTCTCCACCCTCATCACGTCGGCTCGCTCCGGCCAGCCGGGCGCCGGCTCCGGGACGGCGGGCCCGGTGGCGACGAGCACCACCGGCGCGCCGGGCGCGGCGCGCGCCAGGTGGCGCATGGTCTCGTCGAGCACCTCGCGGTCGGCGCGGTGGTGGACCACGACCACGCCGAGCTCGTCCCCGGCCGGCACCGGTCCGGCGGCCGGCGTGACCGACCCGACCGCCGACGCCGACACGGCCCCCGCCGCGCCGGACTCGTCTCGTGCCCGAGCCATGGCGGCCAGCATGCCACGGGGTGACCAGCAGGGAGGAGGATGGGCGTTAGAGTGCGCGACGTGTCTGAGGGGCAGGGCGTGAGGATAGGCGTGGCGCTCGGGGGCGGCAGCGCCCGGGGTTACGCCCACCTGGGCGCCCTGGCGTGCCTCGAGAGGAACGGCCTGAGGCCCCACGTCATCGTCGGCACCAGCTTCGGGGCCGTCGTGGGAGCGCTGTACGCCACCGGCGAGGGCGTCGAGGCGCTCATCGCGCGCGCCAACGCCATGAGGCGCCGCGACGTCATACCTCACGTGGCCGACTTCGGGCTGCACCACGCCGCCCTCTTCCGCGGACGCCGCCTCGAGTCGTACCTCGACAGGCTCCTGGAGGGCCGTACCTTCGCCGACCTGCGCTGCGAGCTGGTGGTCGTCACCACCGACGTCGACACCGGCGAGCGCGTGCTGCTGCGCGAGGGGCCGCTGGCCCCGGCGCTGCGGGCCAGCTCCTCCCTGCCGGGCGTCTTCGCTCCGGTGACGATCGCGGGGCGCCGACTCATCGACGGCGGCATTGGCTCGCCGGTGCCGCTCGACACCGTCGTCGACCTGGGCGTCGACATCGCCATAGGCATCGGCGCCGGCATGCAGGCGCGCGACTCGCGTCCCATCAGGCTCGCCAGGCGGGCGCTGACCGCCGAGCCCGTGAGGAAGCTGCACAGCCGTGCGCTCAGCCGTCGGCCGCGCACCGCCGTGGGGAGGCTCGGCCGCGCCCTGGCCCTCGCCGCCGACACCTGGCTGCAGGACGACAGCGAGGAGCGGGAGGACCAGGTGCGGTCCCTCGGCGACGCCAGGTTCGAGGTGCACACGCGCCCGCCCATCTCCTGGCTGAACTTCCACAGGGCCGGCGAGGCCATCGCCGCCGGCGACGCCGCGCTGAGCCCCGTCGTGCCGCGCCTGCGCCGCGCGGTGGCGGCCGTGCTGCAGGGCCGGGCGTCCCCGCCCGTGGCCATCGCCGTGGCCGGCGACTGACGCGCGGCCTCTAGATGATCCGCTTGCCCAACAGGCTGGCCGCCAGCTCCACGAGCGTGGCGGCGGTGCGGTTGGCCACGTCGAGGATCGGGTTCACCTCCACGAGGTCGAGGCTCACGACGCGGCCGCTCTCCGCCAGCACCTCCATGAGCAGGTGGGCCTCCCTGTAGGTGAGCCCGCCCGGCACCGGCGTGCCCACGCCCGGCGCGATCGCCGGGTCGAGGACGTCCGCGTCGAAGGAGACGTGCAGCCTGGAGGCGTGCGAGAGGCGCTCCAGCGCCTCGGCGGCCACGGCGGCGATGCCGCGCCTGTCCACGTCGCTCATCGTGTAGGCCGCGATACCGAGCCGCGCGATGGCCTCGCGCTCGGGTGGGTCCACGCTGCGCAGGCCCACGTAGACGACGTCGCGCGGCGTGAGCGGCCGTCGGTCGCCCCACAGCGCGGTGAACCTGTGGTCGCCGAGGCCCAGGAGGTGCGCGACCGGCATGCCGTGCACGTTGCCGCTCGGCGACGTCTCCGGCGTGTTCAGGTCGGCGTGGGCGTCCACCCACAGCACGCCCAGGTCGCGCCCGGCGGCGGCGCCGGGCACCGTGCCCATGCTCACGGAGTGGTCGCCGCCCAGGGCGACGGCGAAGGCTCCTGCGGGCCGGCGGCGCAGGGCGTCCGCCGCGGCGGCGCAGGCGGCGGCGATGGCGTCGGCGTAGAGGGGGCCGCCGGCGGCACCGGCGCGGCGCGCGGCGCTCTCGGCCACCTCCACCTCCACGTTGCCAAGGTCGGTGACGGCGAAGCCGAGCGCGGTGAGGGTGCGCTCGAGCTGGGCCAGGCGGAGCGCGCTAGGGCCCATGTCGACCCCGCGCCTCCCGGCGCCAAGGTCCATGGGCACTCCGACGACGTGGACCTCACGCACGCTCACGCCCGCCTCCCGCGGCGCCTCGCCGGCGCCCCGCTAGCCAGGCAGGTTAGCGCCCCGAGCGCACGGCCCGCCGCGGCGCGCCGGCGACTCGTGACAAGGTGGTGGCACGACCGACGCCGCGCGGGTCCGCCCGCGCGGGGAAGGAGCCGCCATGAAGCTTGGCTTCGCCACCGCCATCCTCCCGGACCTCGGGCTCGAGGAGCTGCTCGAGTTCGCCGCCCGTGAGGGCTTCGAGTGCCTCGAGGTCATGTGCTGGCCCACCGACGCCACCGACAGGCGCCGCTACGCCGGCGTCACGCACGTGGACGTGGCGACGCTCGACGACGCGGCGGCCCGGGCGCTGCGTGAGGCCTGCGAGCGCCACGGCGTCGCGATCTCCGCGCTCGGCTACTACCCGAACCCGCTGGCGCCCGACGAGGCCGAGAGCCGCGTCTACGTCGACCACCTCGCCAAGGTCATAGACGGCGCCGCGCGCCTCGGCGTCCCGGTCGTGAACACCTTCATAGGCCGCGACCCCACCCTGCCCGTGGAGCGCCAGTGGGACCGGGTGGAGCGGGTGTGGCGGCCGCTACTGAGGCGCGCGGAGGAGGCCGGCGTGAGGGTGGGCATCGAGAACTGCCCGATGCTCTTCACGCTCGACGAGTGGCCGGGCGGCAAGAACCTGGCCGTGTCGCCGGAGACCTGGGACGAGATGTTCGAGCGGCTGGACAGCCCGGCGCTGGGCCTCAACTTCGACCCCTCGCACCTGGTGTGGCAGGGCATCGACGTAGGTCGGGCCATAGCCGACTACGCCCACAGGTTCGTGCACGTCCACCTCAAGGACGAGAGGGTCGACGAGGAGCTCCTCTACCGCCGCGGAGTTCTCGGCCTGGGCTGGCACGTGCCCAGGATCCCGGGCCTCGGCGACATCGATTGGCCCGAGTTCTTCGCCGCCCTCAGGGGCGCCGGCTGGGACGGTCCCGTGGTCATCGAGGTGGAGGACAGGACTTTCGAGGACAGCCTCGAGGGCCGCATGGAGGCCCTGCGGCGGGCGGGTGAGTACGTCCGCACGGTCATGCAGTACGGGACCTGAGGGGCCCGCCGGCCGCGCTCCGCTCCGGCGCCCGTGGTAGGGGAGGTCGGCGGTGGGCGGCGCGGGCGTGACCGCCGGGGGACGGCCCCTCCGAGGCGGCGACCGGCCGCGGCCAGGCGGCGCCCTGGCACGGTGCTGACGGCCGGACGGCCCGTGATAGACTCCCGCGCGTGACCGACGAGCGTGACGCGTCAGCCCTCGAGCTCCTCATGCGCGGCGCCGAGCACGTGGTGCCCGAGGGCGGGCTCCAGGAGAAGCTGGCGCTGGCGCGGCGCGAGGGCCGTCAGCTCCGCGTGAAGCTCGGCGTCGACCCGTCCTCGCCCGACCTGCACCTGGGCCACTCGGTGGTGCTGCGCAAGCTGCGGCAGTTCCAGGACCTCGGCCACAGGGTCGTGCTGATCATCGGCGACTTCACGGCCATGATCGGCGACCCGTCCGGGAGGTCGAAGACCAGGCCGGTGCTCACGTTCGAGGAGACGCGGGCGAACGGGCAGACCTACGTGGACCAGGCGACCGCGGTCCTCGACCCGGATCCCGAGCGCTTCGAGCTGCGCTACAACTCCGAGTGGCTCGGGGAGCTGAGGTTCGCCGACCTCATCAAGCTGGCCGCGAACTACACCGTCGCGCGCATGCTCGAGCGCGACGACTTCACCAAGCGCTTCCAGACGGGCGTGCCCATCCAGGTGCACGAGTTCCTCTACCCCCTGGCTCAGGCCTACGACTCGGTGGCGGTGCGCGCCGACGTGGAGCTGGGCGGCACCGACCAGCTCTTCAACCTCCTCGTCGGGCGCGACATCCAGCGCGCCTACGGGCAGGAGCCGCAGCTCGTGCTGACGACGCCGCTGCTCGTGGGCATCGACGGCGTCGAGAAGATGTCGAAGTCGCTGGGCAACTACATAGGGCTCCACGAGGACGCGGCCTCGATGTTCAAGAAGGCCATGCGCGTGCCCGACTCGCTGCTGCCGCAGTACGTGGAGCTGACCTCCGACCTCGAGGTCGGGCCCGTGCGCGAGCTGCTCGCGACCGACCCCGTGGCCGCCCACCGCGTCTACGCCCGCGAGCTCGTGCGGCTCTACCACGGCGAGGACCAGGTGGCGGCCGCGGAGGAGCGCTACGACGACGTCGCCCGCGGGGGCATCCCCGACGACGTGCCGGAGGTCGCGGTGCCGGAGGCGGAGTTCACGGGCGGGGAGGTGGGCGTGCTGAGGCTCGCCACGCTGGCGGGGCTGACGTCCTCGAACGGCGAGGCGCGGAGGCTCGTGCTGAACCGCGGGCTGAGGCTCGACGGCGAGGTCGTCGAGGACCCGCTCCTGCGCCTCAGGCTCGAGAGGCCCGCCGTGCTGCAGAAGGGCCGCGACGCCTTCGTGAGGGTGCGCCGGGCCTGAGGCGCATGGGAACCCCCGAAGCCGGGCCGGGACCGGACGACGTGCCCGGCGAGGACTAGGTCGCCAGCACCGCGGCGATCTCCAGCAGCTCCCTGTCGATGTCCTTCTTGTTCTCCACGACCTCGGCGAGGTCGCGGAAGACGATGCCGCGGCGGTCGGTGCCTACCATTACGCCGCTCCGGCCGCGCATGAGCGCGCGCACGGCGTGGAAGCCGAGGCGCGAGGCCAGGACGCGGTCGCGGGTCGTGGGCGTGCCGCCGCGCTGCGTGTGGCCGAGGATCACGCTGCGGATCTCGTAGCCGGAGACCTCCTGGACGGTGCGCTGCAGCTCGCGCGCCCCGCCCGGGTAGGCGCCCTCGGCGACGACGATTATCGACGACGACTTGCCGCGCTTCTCGGCCGCCACGATCATCTGGGCGACGTCCTCGGCGGTGAGAGGGGCCTCGGGGATCAGTATCGCCTCGGCGCCGCCCGCCACGCCCACGTGCAGGGCGATGTGCCCGGAGCGCCGGCCCATGACCTCCACGAGGAAGAGCCTGTCGTGGCTGGCGGCGGTGTCGCGCAGCCTGTCCACGGCCTCCAGGGCGACGTTGATGGCGGTGTTGAAGCCTATCGACACGTCGGTGCCGAAGATGTCGTTGTCTATGGTCCCCGGGATGCCTATGACCTTCACGCCGTGCTCCCGGGCGAGGGCCAGCGCGCCGCGGAAGCTGCCGTCGCCGCCGATCACCACCAGGCCCTCGATGCCCCTGTCCTCCAGGGCCGCGGCGGCCTTCGCCCTGCCGGTGGGCAGCATGAACTCGTCGGAGCGCGCGGTGCGCAGCACCGTGCCGCCGCGCTGGATCACGTTGGCCACGTCGCGGGCCTGCAGCTCGGCGATGTCCTCCTCGATGAGCCCCTGGAAGCCGCGGTAGACGCCGGAGACGCGGGCGCCGTCGTGCACGGCGGTGCGGACGACGGCGCGGATGGCGGCGTTCATGCCGGGGGCGTCCCCGCCGCTCGTCAGCACGGCCAGGTGGTTCACGAGGTGCAAGTATAGCTTCGCCTCTCCAGGGCGTAAGTCCTTGGTCGGGCCCCCCGGGTGCCGTGCAATAGTGGGCCTCCGATGATCATCGTCGCGGTGAAGGAGACCGTCGCCGGCGAGAGGCGGGTGCCCGTGACCCCGCAGACCGCCGGCAGGCTCGTCCGCCTGGGGGCGGAGGTGGCCGTGGAGTCCGGGCTGGGGGCGCCGCTGCACGTGCCGGACGCGGCCTACGAGGCCGCCGGGGCGCGGGTGGGCCGGCGCGAGGAGCTGCTGGCGGCGGCCGACCTGCTGCTCACGGTGCAGCCGCCGGGTCAGGACGTCGTGGCGAGCCTGCGGCCCGGAGCCGTGACCGCGGGGTTCGTGGACCCCTTCTTCAACCACGACCTGGTGCGGTCGCTGGCCCGCGGGCGCGTCTCCTCGCTCTGCGTCGAGCTCATTCCCCGCACCACGTACGCCCAGAAGATGGACGCCCTCTCGAGCCAGGCGAGCCTGGCTGGCTACGCGGCCGTCATCGCGGCCGCGCGGCACTCGCACAAGGCGTTCCCGATGATGAGCACTCCCGCCGGCACGATCTCGCCGGCACGGGTGTTCGTGGTCGGCGCGGGCGTAGCCGGCCTGCAGGCGATCGCGACGGCCAAGCGCCTCGGCGCCAGGGTGGAGGCGTACGACACCAGGCCCGTCGTCAAGGAGCAGGTGCAGTCGCTGGGCGCGAGGTTCGTCGAGCTCGACGTGGGCGAGACGGGCCAGACCGAGCAGGGCTACGCCAAGGAGCTCACGCCCGAGCAGCTCGAGCGTCAGCGCCAACAGATGGCCGCCGTGTGCGCGAACGCCGACGTCGTCATCACGACCGCGCAGGTGTTCGGCCGCCGTGCGCCGCTCATCGTGACGCAGGAGATGGTCGCCGGCATGAAGCCCGGCAGCGTGATCGTCGACCTGGCGGCCTCCACGGGCGGCAACGTCGCCGGCAGCCGCTCGGGCGAGGTCGTCGTCACCGCGAACGGCGTGACGATCCTCGGCTTCTCCGACCTGCCCTCCTCGGTGGCGCTCGACGCCAGCCAGATGTACGCGAACAACCTCTACAACCTGATCGAGCACGCCTGGGACGCCGAGGCCAAGACCCTGAGGCTCGACACCCAGGACGAGATCGTGAGCGGCTGCCTGCTCACCCACGACGGCGCGGTCCGCGACGAGCGCGTCCGGACGGCCCTGGAGGCCACGGCATGACGATCCTGCTGCTCTTCGTCTTCGTCCTCGCCATCTTCCTCGGCCTCGAGCTGATCCAGAAGGTGCCGTCGCAGCTCCACACGCCGCTGATGTCGGGCTCCAACGCGATCTCGGGCATCTCGATCGTGGGCGCCATCGCGTCCACGGCCGTGGGCGGCACGTTCTCGAACGTGCTGGCCTTCGTCGCCATCGTGCTGGCGGCCGTCAACGTCTTCGGCGGCTACCTCGTCACCGACCGCATGCTCGGCATGTTCAGGACGGGCAAGAGGGAGGGCTGAGCGTGGAGTCCGCTTTCCAGCTCGCGTACATCGCCGCCGCGGTGCTGTTCATCGTCGGTCTCAAGATGCTCGGTCGCGCCGAGACCGCGCGTCGCGGGAACGTCGTGTCGGCCGTGGGCATGCTCGTCGCGGTCGTCGTCACGCTCCTCCAGGCGGGCATCGACTACGCGCTCGTGGCCGCGGGCCTCGTCGTGGGCGGCGGCGTCGGCGCCCTCTGGGCGCGGCGCGTGAAGATGACCCAGATGCCGGAGACGGTGGCGATCTTCAACGGCGCCGGCGGCGGCGCCTCGCTGCTCGTGGGGTGGGCTGAGTACCTCGGCGACCCGAGCCAGGGGGCGGTGACGGCTGTCGCCACGGTCCTGGCCGTGCTCGTCGGCGGCGTCACCCTCACCGGGTCGGTGCTGGCGTGGGCGAAGCTCTCCGAGCGCGTGAGCGGACGACCCGTGCTCTTCTCCGGCCAGCAGGTCGTGAACGGCGTCCTGCTGCTCGGCGCCGTCGTCACCGGCTTGCTCTACGCGCTGAACCCCCCGGCTGGCTACCCGTTCCTACTCGCGGCGATCGCCGTGTCGCTGGTGCTCGGCGTGCTGGCGGTCCTACCCATCGGCGGCGCCGACATGCCCATCGTGATCTCGCTGCTGAACAGCTACTCGGGCATCGCCGCCAGCGCCGCCGGCTTCGTGATCGACAACACGGTGCTCATCGTCGCCGGCTCGCTGGTGGGCGCCTCCGGCCTGATACTCACGCAGATCATGTGCAAGGCCATGAACCGCTCGCTGGCGAACGTGCTGTTCAGCGGGTTCGGGGCCGTCACGCAGGCGGGGACCCAGGCCGTGGAGGGCGAGGTCAAGCCCATCACGCCCGAGGACGCCTACTACGTGCTGGAGGCGGCAGGCAGCGTGGTCTTCGTGCCGGGCTACGGCATGGCGGTGGCGCAGGCGCAGCACGTGGTCAAGGAGCTCGCCGACATCCTCGAGGCGAACGGCGCCGAGGTGAGGTACGCGATCCACCCGGTGGCGGGCCGCATGCCCGGCCACATGAACGTTCTGCTCGCCGAGGCGAACGTGCCCTACGAGCAGCTCGTGGAGCCGGGCGACGTGAACCCGACCATGGAGAACGTCGACGTCGCCGTCGTGATAGGCGCGAACGACGTCGTGAACCCGGCCGCCAAGGAGGACAGGTCGAGCCCCCTCTACGGCATGCCGATCATCGAGGTCGACAGGGCTCGCACGACCTTCGTGCTCAAGCGCTCGATGAACCCCGGGTTCTCGGGCGTCGAGAACCCGCTGTTCTACAAGCCGAACACGCGGATGGTGTTCGGCGACGCCAAGGCCGTGCTGGGCCGGCTGGTGGCCGAGTTCAAGGAGGCCGCTGCCTGAGGCCGGTCGCCGCGCCGCGCACCTGAACCTCTCGTTGCCAAGAAACTTGACATGACCTCGCTCAAGTCCCTACGATGCGAGGCATGGACCAAGGCCGCTTCACCGAGGCCGCGCTGCAGATGGTGGCCAGCTCACAGCAGGTGGCCAGGGCGAGACAGCACCAGCAGGTGACGCCCGTCCACCTCCTCACGGCGCTCCTGGCGGACCCCTCGGGCCTGCCGTCGCGCGTGGTGGAGGCGGCGGGAGGGTCGCCGGACGACGCCAGGCAGGCGCTCGACGAGGAGCTCTCGAAGCTGCCCAAGGTCTCGGGCGGGGCGGGCGAGCTCTACCTCTCCAACGACATGGCCAGGGCGCTCCAGGACGCCGACCGCGTGGCGCGCTCCTGGGGAGACTCGTTCGTGGCCCAGGACGTGCTGCTGGTGGCGGCGCGGCGCGCTGCGCCGGGGCTCGAGGCGCTGCCCGACGCCGACGCGCTGGAGCAGGCGGCCAAGCAGGTGAGGGGAGGCAGGTCCGTGGACACGCAGACGGCCGAGAGCACCTTCGACGCGCTGGAGCGCTACGGGATCGACCTCACGCAACGCGCCCGCGAGGGCCAACTGGACCCCGTCATCGGGCGCGACGAGGAGATAAGGCGCACGATCCAGATCCTGCTGCGTCGCACCAAGAACAACCCCGTGCTGATAGGCGACCCCGGCGTGGGCAAGACCGCCATCGCCGAGGGCCTCGCCCAGCGCATCGTCAACAAGGACGTTCCCGAGGGGCTGCAGGGCAAGCGCATCGTGCAGCTCGACATGGGCAGCCTCCTCGCCGGCGCGAAGTACCGCGGCGAGTTCGAGGAGCGCCTCAAGGCCGTGATCCAGGAGACGACGAAGTCGGAGGGGCAGATCGTCCTGTTCATCGACGAGCTCCACACGATCGTCGGGGCGGGCAAGGCGGAGGGCGCCGTCGACGCGGGCAACATGCTCAAGCCGGCCCTGGCCCGCGGCGAGCTGCGCATGATCGGCGCGACGACCCTCAACGAGTACCGCGAGATCGAGAAGGACGCCGCGCTCGAGCGCCGCTTCCAGCCCATAGTCGTGGACGAGCCCTCCGTGGAGGAGACCATCAGCATCCTCCGAGGCATCAAGGAGAAGTACGAGGTCCACCACGGCGTCGAGATCTCCGACCCTGCGCTGATCGCAGCGGCCACCATGGCGCACCGCTACATCGCCGACCGCAAGCTGCCCGACTCGGCCATCGACCTCGTGGACGAGGCCGCCAGCCGCATCAGGGTGCAGCTCGAGAGCCTGCCGGAGGAGATCGACTCGCTCCGGCGCCGCCGGCTGCAGCTCGAGGTCGAGCGCGAGGCGCTGAAGAAGGAGGAGGACCCCGACTCCCAGCAGCGCCTCGTGCGCATCGAGGAGGAGCTCAAGGCGATCGCGGACCGCATCGGCCAGGCGCAGGCCGACTACGAGGCCGAGAAGGCGCAGTTCGAGACGTGGCGGCGCGACCAGGAGGAGCTCGACCGCGTGCGCACGCAGATCGAGATGGCCGAGCGCGACTACGACCTCGAGACCGTGGCGCGCCTGCGCTACGGCGAGCTGCCGCGCCTGGAGCGCGAGGTCAGGGAGACGGCCCGCAAGCTCGAGGACGCCAAGTACGTGCGCCTGTCGGTGGGCGAGGACGAGATCGCCGAGGTCGTCGCGCGCGCCACGGGCATCCCCGTGTCGAAGCTCGTCGAGGGCGAGAGGGAGAAGCTGCTGGGCCTCGAGCAGGCGCTGCACGAGCGCGTCGTGGGCCAGGACGAGGCCATCACGGCCGTCGCCGACGCCATACGCCGCTCGCGTGCCGGTCTCTCCGACCCGAACAAGCCGATAGGCTCCTTCATCTTCCTGGGCCCCACTGGCGTGGGCAAGACGGAGACGGCCCGGGCGCTGGCCGAGCAGCTCTTCGACAGCGAGGACAGGATGATCCGCCTCGACATGTCGGAGTACATGGAGAAGCACACGGTGTCCAAGCTCATCGGCGCGCCGCCCGGGTACGTGGGCTACGAGGAGGGCGGCCAGCTCACCGAGGCCGTGCGCCGCAAGCCCTACAGCGTCGTGCTCTTCGACGAGATCGAGAAGGCGCACCCGGACGTCTTCAACACCCTGCTGCAGCTCCTCGACGACGGCAGGCTCACCGATTCGCACGGACGCACCGTGGACTTCAGGAACACCGTCGTGATCATGACGAGCAACATCGGCAGCCCGCAGATCCTCGAGATGGGCAGCTCGGGCGCGAGCTACGACGAGATGAAGGCCAAGGTCTTCGCCCTCCTGCAGCAGCAGTTCAGGCCGGAGTTCCTCAACCGCATCGACGACGTCATCGTCTTCCACGCGCTCGACAGGCAGCAGGTGGCCGAGATCGCGCGCATCCAGCTCCAGCGTCTGCAGAGCCGCCTCGACGAGCGGCGCATCACGCTCGACATGACGCCCGAGGCCATGGAGCAGCTCGCCCTCATCGGCTACGACCCGGTGTTCGGCGCGCGGCCCCTGAAGCGCATGATCCGCGAGCGCATCGAGACGCCGCTCGCCAAGGGCATCATCGCCGGCGACTTCGGGGACGGCGACACGGTGAGGGTCCTCCCGGCGGCCGACGGCGGCTTCAACCTCACCACGCAGGAGCCCGTGGCGGCGAACTGAGCGCGGGCGTCAGGCTCAGGGCGCCGTCGTGAACGACCTGTAGCCCGTGAGGGCGATGGTGCCGTCGGCGGTAGGCGCGGGCCCGCCGAAGCTCGCCGCCAGGCTGAGCCTCACCCAGTCGCCCAGGGGTCCCGTGCCCGACACCGCGGCGTTCATGGCCGGGGTCCCCGGCGAGGAGAACACCGTCCACTGGTAGCCCGCGGACGCCGGCAGAGGCAGGCCGTAGGCCGCGAGGTCGGGGAGCTGCACGGTCTGGGAGACCGTCGACACGGCCAGGTACGGGCCCGTGGCATCGGGAAGGAAGAGGACCGTCGTCACGCCGCCCGAAGGGTTCGTGAGCGCGAACCCGTCTCCGGGTGCCACGTTCGTGGCCCCGTCCGCCGGCGACAGCAGCACCGCCGGGGCCGGCGGCTCGAACTCCAGCGAGGCCCCTTGTGGGACGCCGGTGCGCCAGTGGACGCCCGATCCTTGGGTCCCCATCGCGATGCCGGCGACGGTGTAGGTGGCGTCCGTGAACCGCGCGGTGAACACCGAGAAGGTGGGCACCGTGGACCGGGCATCGCCCCCGCTCATGGAACCGAAGGCGTCCACGTGCGTCACGGCCGCGGCCTGGAACTCGTCGGGCGCGAACGCCGGCTTCACCGTGACGTCGAAGGACGCGGTGGCGACGGGTGCGCCCATGACCAGGTCGATGTCGCTGACGCCTCCCTCGGTGAGCGTGACGACGCCCGAGGCGGCCGAGCCGGCCAGCGCCGTCGCCGACGCCGTGACGGGGTCGATGGCGTAGTCGAGGGCCCTCAGCCGCACCTCGACGGTCGAGCCTTCCCGCCAGTTCACGGTGATGGCGTAGTCGGCGAAGCCGGGGTAGACGCGGGTGCAGCCGTAGACGGCGACGCTCACCCCCTGTGCGCAGACCTGGACCGTGTGGTTCGCATCGACGAGGGCGTCGAGCTGGCCCGTGACGGTGGCCGTCGCCACCCCGGGTGTGGCGAAGGTGGTCGTCACGGGGAAGACCTCCGGGGTCGCGTCGGTGAGGCCCACGAAGGTGTGCGACCAGCCCGCCGTCGCGTCCAGCGCGGTCAGGTCGTACGGCATGGCGACGTCGGCCACCTCGAACCGTCCGTCGGGGCCCGTGGTCGCCGTGCCCACGCCGTGGACCACGACCGTCGCGCCTGGTATGGGCTCCCCGAAGACGCCCAGCACGCGCCCCTTCACCGTCAGCGCCGAGGGCCCCGTGGGAGCGCAGGCACCCAGGGCGACGAGCGCGGCGCAGGCCGCGACCGTCCGCACCGCGAGCGCCCGCCGCCACGGTCCGGCGGGGTGGCGGTGGGCCCAAGGGCGCGACGGGCGGGAGCTCCTCGAGCGGGAACGCGTGTGCGTCACGGGTCCGCTCCCCCGGCTCACTGCGCCGTGAAGGTCCGCGGCTTCGAGGTCGTGAACCTGCCGCCGGTCGCAGGACCGGGCGCGCCTCCGCCGTAGGCGACGTTGAGCCGGCCGAAGGGGCCGATGTAGCCGTCACCGGCGACGGCCTCGTCGATGTCGTCCAGGTCGGGGCTCCCCAGCACGGTCCAGTTGTAGGTGCCGCCGGAGGCCAGGCTCAGCCCGATGGCGGAGAGGTCGGGGACCTGCGCCGTGGGCTGGTCGGTGGTGACGATGAAGCCCGTTCCCGGGCCTATGGGCACGACCAGGAACGTGAGGACCCCGTCCTCCGGGTCGATGACGGTGAACACGGTGGAAGTGCTGACGCTGGGGGCCGCGTCGGGCGGCGCCACGAGCACCGGCGGCGTGGGGAGGTCGAGGTGCACGGTGTCGCCTGGAGACACCCCCGTCTCCCAGGCGATGGACCCGCGCGAGACCGTCGCAGGGTCCTCGTACGCGATCACGAACAGCGTGTAGTCGGCGCCGTCGAACTGCGGGGCCACGAGGGTGCCCGTCGTGGCCGAGCTGCTGCCCGTCGGCAAGCCGGTGGACGCGAACTCGCCGTGGTGGGCGATGAGCATGTGCTCGGACACGGTGAGCCCGGGCGGGACCGTCGCGTCGTAGGTGGCCGTGACCTCGGCGGTGGTCTCCGTGAGGGTGATGTCCCGGGTCTCGTTGCCGCCGTCGCCCAGGGTGAAGGTGGGCGAGGTGCCGACGGCCACGATGTCGTCGGGCTCGGCGTCGGCGCCCACGTGGTAGACGACGGCTCTCACCCTCACCTGGGCGTCCTCCGAGCCCGCCCAGGTGGGCGTGATCAGGTAGGTGGTCTCGCCCGCCTGCATGAGGTCGCACGAGAAGAGGACCAGCGTGTCCACGCCCTCGACGCAGACCTGCGCCGCGTGCTCGGGGGGCAGTGGGGAGAGCGTCGCATGCAGGAGCGATCCGCTCACGGACGCCATGAAGGACGTGGGCGTCCCGGTCAGGGCGGAGATCGCTGGGACCACCCGCGGGGACGCCGTGGTCAGCCCCACGAACGTCTGGGCGAAGGACTGGCCGGCGACGTCCGGGGAGACGACGGTGAGGTCGTAGGGCACCGCCACGCCGGCGAAGGCGAACGCGCCGTCGGTCCCCGTGAGCTGTGGCGGGCGCCCCGCGAGGTAGACGGTGTAGCCGGGCAGCGGGTCGCCGTCGATGTCCACGACGACGCCCGCCACGTCGGCCGCCACGACCTCCACGGCGAGCGTCGCCTGGGCGCTGAGGCCGGCGCCGTTCGCCGTGACGGTGAGCGTGAAGGTGGTGGGTCCGGCGCCGGCCGAGCCGTCGTTGGCGACGAGGGTCATCGTGCTCGTCGTCTCGCCGGAGCCCAGCGTGGGAGGGTCGAAGCTGACATCGACCCAGGCGGGCGCCCCGTCGGCGTCGAGGTCGACGGCGCCGGTGGCACCGCCGGACCGCACCAACGTGACCCCGACCTGTTCCGTGCCGCCCAGGTCCAACGAGACCTTCGACTCGTCGAGCTTGATGGAGATGGAGGACGAAGGGCCGCACCCCGCCAGCACCAGGCAGGCCAGGGCGCTCGAGGCCGCCGCCAGGAGGCGAACCTTCACCCTGCGGGAAGACGAAGCGCTCGCGGCCATGCCATCCTCCTGTCTCGCGGCTCCCTGGCCGCGAACGACCGGCGCGGCGGCCGCCGCTCGCGCGACGCGCGAGGGCCGGCACCGTGACCCGAGCCCAGGCCACCGCGACTGACGACGTACGGGCGGACTCTATGCCTCCCGGTGGAGGTCGATTGCGAGCTGGACCACAATGTTCTGCTCGCCGGGGGAGGCCGCCGGCGGCGCTGGCGCGACGGCGAGGGGGAGCCCGCCCACTGCGACCGCGAGGGGGCGGTCGCGCGAAGCGACCGCGAGGTGGCGGTCGCTCGAGCGACCGCCACCTCCACGAGGCCTCGCCGCGGCGCTACTGGGTGGTGAAGTCCCTGCTGCCGGCGAAGGAGACGGTGCCGCTCTCAGCGGGGCCGGGCCCGCCGTTCGTCATCTCCTGGAGCCGCGCGAGCGGCGTGACCCAACCCTCCCGCACGAGGTCGTCGACCGTCATCAGGTGAGGGGTCGCGAACGCCTGCCACGAGAAGTCGACGCCGGACGGCAGAGGCATCCCGAGCGAGGAGAGGTCGGGGATCCTGGCCACCGTGTCCGCGGTAGTCACCAGGAAGCTGCCGTCGCCCACCTGCTGGCTGAAGAGGAACGTCACGGCCGACCCCGAAGGGTTGTTGACGCTGAACTGGGTGTCGAGGCCAACGTCGACGGTGGCGTCGGCGGGCGCGACCATCGTCAAGGCGGGCGCCATGGTCACCGCGATGTCGCCGGAGCCGTACTCGCCCACGGTCCAGCCGATGGACTGCACCTCGCCGGAGAAGGCCGTGGCCATGAGGACAGCGGTCGCCCCGGGCACGTCGGGCATGACGGCCGTGTACGACGAGGCCGTGCCGCCCGCGGGGACGGGCATGGAGGCGAACTCGCTGTACCTGTAGAAGAGGCTGCTGCCGACGAGCGGCACGCCGGGCGGCGGCGTGACGGAGACCTCGACCGTCGTGGCGGCGGGCCCGTCGCCGAGCGCGATGTCGGCCAGGGTGGGCACGCCGTCAGCGAGGTTGATCGCCGTCCGGCCCTCGTGCGCGAAGCCCGTGGCGGCGCCGGTCCCGTCGACGTCTACGACCCAGGCGTGCACGTAGGCGGACACGGTGCTCGTCCCGTACCACGTCGGGGCCACGCTGAAGCCGGTGGTCGCCGGCAGTACCGTGTCGCAGCCCGCCACGACCCTGTCGGTCCCCTCCATGCAGACGATGCCGATCTGGTCGGTGCCTACGACCTCCGAGAGGTCGCCGGTGACCGTCGTCGTGTAGGGGTCTAGCCCGGGCGGCTCCGGCAGTACGAGGTCGGTGGTGCTCAGCCCCAGGTAGAGGTGCGCCACGTCGTTGACCGGGTCCAACACGACGAGGTCGTAGGGGACGGCCACGTCGGGCCCCTCGAAGGCACCGAGCGAGTCGACCGGGATGGGCGTGCCGCCGTTCACGGAGACGCTCGAGCCCGGGATCACCTCGCCGAACATGCCGGTCACGCGACCCCTCACGGTGAGCAGCGTGACCTCGACGTCCACCTCGTCGCTGGCCGTCAGGCCGCTGCCGACGGCCGTGACGGTGAGCGTGAAGCTGGTGGGCTCCGCGTCGGGGTCCTGGGCGTCCGCCTCCAGGGTCAACGTGCTCGTGAGCGTGCCGCCGGTCAGGGTGGCGGGGGCGAAGGAGACGCTCACCCAGTCGGGCGCGCCGTCGGCGTCGAGCGTGACGTCGGCGCTGGCGCCGCCCAGGCGGGTGAGCGTCACGTCGGTGGAGGCGGAGCCGCCCAGGAGGACCTGGACCGTGGCGCCACCTAGCTGCAGGGTGATCGAGGGCGAGGGTCCGCAGGCTGCCAGGAGCAGGGCTGCGAGCGCGGCGAGCGGCAGCAGCCGGCGCGCAGGCGCGAGGGGACCATGACGGTGGCTCATCGGACCTCCTAGGCTTCGCACGCTGAACGTGCTGAGGCGACCCTAGGCGAGCGCGAAGCGTGTGGGTGGGGCACACTCCACATACGGCCGCGGCGTTCGACGGCGGTATGGGTCGCCTGGGCGGCCGCTGCCCCGGCCGCGAGCAGGCGGGGCGGCGAACGAGCGCTCGCCGCCCCGCAGCCCGTGCCCTACCGGCGCGGTCAGTCCGTCGTGAACCCCCGGGACGCCGTGGCGCTGACGCTGCCGGGCGCATCGGGGCCCGGCCCGCCGGCGATCGTGAGCTGGAGCTGCAGGAGGCCCCTGGCCCAGCCCTCGTGCGCGGCATCGTCCACCGAGTCGATGCCGGCCGTGGTCAGCGCCTCCCACGTGTAGTTCTCGCCGGACGGCAGCGGCAGACCGAACGCGGCCAGGTCCGGGATCGTCGTCTGGGACGCGGTGGTCGTTACGAAGTAGGTGACCGGCCCGTTGAAAGCGAACGTCAGGGGCCGGCCCTGGGCGTTGCCGACGCCGAAGACGGTGTCGAGCGTCACGCCGGTGGCGCCGTCGGCGGGGCCCTCGGGCGTGAGGCCGGCCGGCATCGTCAGGTCGATGGTGCCGTCGGAGTAGTCGTCGGGCGTCCACGCGATGACAGTGGACGACGAGTCGCCTGCCTGGCCCACCACCGTGGCGGTCGCGCCAGGCAGGTCGGGCAGGGCGATCTGGAAGGTCGCGTCGGGGAGGAACGTCGCGAGCGGGAACGAGGCGAACTCGCCGTAGCGGACGGCCACGATGCTCGAGCCGAAGGGTATGCCGGGCGGCGGCGTGATCGTGACGTCCACGACGCTGGCCGCGGGACCGTCCTCGAGCGCCACGTCGGCCGGCGTCGCCATGCCGTCGTTGAGCACCACGGCCGTCCGGCCCTCCTTCGCGAAGCCGACGACGCCGCCTCCCGCGTCGAGGTCGAGGACCCAGGCGTGCACGTACCCGGACGCGCTGCTTCCCTCCAACCACGAGACCTGGAACGAGTAGGAGGTGTTCCCGGAGGTCACCTCGTCGCAGCCCAGCAGGGCCTGCTCGACGCCCTCGACGCACACGATCCCGATCTGGTCGGTGCCGACTGCTTCCGAGAGGTCGCCGGCCACGCCGGCGCTGGACGCCAGCGTGGCCGCCAACACCTGCAGCGAGAGGTCGGTGGTCGTGAGGCCCACGAAGGCGTGCGCGAGGCCCTGGGTGGCGTCGATGAGGGTGACGTCGTAGGGGACCGTGACCTCGGGGCCCTCGAAGGCGCCGGAGAGGTCGACGGCTACGGGAGCCTCGCCGTTGACGGAGACGACGGCGCCGGTCCACGGGCCACCGAAGGCGTCGACGACGCGCCCGGTCACCTTGAGCAGCTCGACGTCCACCGTCACCTCGTCGCTGGCCGTCAGGCCGCTGCCGACGGCCGTGACGGTGAGCGTGAAGCTGGTGGGCTCCGCGTCGGGGTCCTGGGCGTCCGCCTCCAGGGTCAACGTGCTCGTGAGCGTGCCGCCGGTCAGGGTGGCGGGGGCGAAGGAGACGCTCACCCAGTCGGGCGCGCCGTCGGCGTCGAGCGTGACGTCGGCGCTGGCGCCGCCCAGGCGGGTGAGCGTCACGTCGGTGGAGGCGGAGCCGCCGAGGATCACCACGACGGTGGAGTCGGCCAGCTCGACGGTCACGGCGGGGGACGGCCCGCAGCCCGCCAAGGCCAGGATGGCGAGAAGGGCGAGCGCCGGCGCGCGGCGCGCGGGCGCGCTGATGAGTGTTCTCATTGGGACCTCCTTGGCTGGGTTCTCGGGCTCGTAGGCGGCCACCCTACTGTGGTCCTCAGTCACGGGTTGAGACCCAGTCCACACGCCGGGCCCGGTGTCGGCCGCGGTGGGCCGAGGACCGCCCCGCTCTCGCCGCGTTCAGGCCGCGTCGGTCGCCCGACCCTCCCTCTCGCGCTCGACGATCTCCACGGCCGCCGCCACGGCCTGCTCCGTGGTGGGGAAGTCGTGACGTCCTCCCGCCGTGACCTCGTCGTAGAGGCCCATGCGCCGCAGCACGTTCGCCGGCTGGGGCTGCAGCGCCGACAGCAGCAGCACGCCGCCGCGCCGGGCGATACGCTCCCTCAGCGCCTTCAGGGCCGTGGCGCCGGTGGCGTCGAGGACGGGCACCTTGCGGAGCCGCAGGACCACGACGTCGATGCCCTGGTCCGCCTTGAGCATCTGGTCGATGAAGCGCTCGGCGGCGCCGAAGAAGATGGGCCCCTCGATCCGGAACGCCACCACCCTGTCGCGCACGCGCTCGAGCGCCTGCGCGTCCCGCTCCGTCATCAGGGGCCTCACGTCCGACCCGGCCAGGTCGAGCGGGTCCACCTTGAACGTCGTGCTCATGCGCACGATGAAGAGGACGGCGGCGGCCACGAGACCGACCTCGATCGCCAGGATCAGGTCGAAGACGACGGTGACGACGAGCGTGAGGAGCATGACGAACGCGTCCGACTTCGTGCTGCGCAGGATCAGCGCCGACGCGTGGCGCTCGACCATGCGCACCGCGACGACCATGAGGATCCCACCGAGGACCGCCAGCGGCACCCGCGCCGCGACAGGTGCCAGGAACAGCACGACGACGAGCAGCGTGAGGGCGTGGACCATCGCGGCCAGGCGCGTACGCGCGCCGCTGCGGACGTTCACGGCCGTGCGCGCCAGCGCCGCCGTGGCCGGCAGCCCGCCGAAGAGGCCCGCGACGACGTTGCCGAGGCCCTGGCCCACGAGCTCGCGGTCGGGGTCGTGCTTCTCGCCCACGGTCATGCCGTCGGCCACGACGGCGCACAGCAGGCTCTCGAGGGCCGCCAGAGCGGCCACGGCCAGCGCCGCGCGCGCCAGGTCCACCCAGCCGTCGCCGGTGGGCAGCGTCGGCAGGACGGGGAGCGGGAGCCCGCGGGGCAGCGCGCCTATGCGCGCCACGCCGTCGAACGCCGGCAGCAGCGAGACGAGGCTCACGGCGACGAGCGCGGCCATGCTCGCCGGCACGGCGGCGAGCGCCTTGACGCGGCCCCAGGCCAGCATGACGGCGACGGTGAGCGCGGCCAGCAGCAAGGGCAGGAAGGTGGGCGACTCCAGCCACGCCTTCGCGGTGCGCCCGGCCAGCACGAGGATGCTCTCGGCGGCCACCTGCGGGACGCCCAGGACGCCGGGGAGCTGCTGCAGGAAGATGATGACGGCGATGCCGTTCGTGAAGCCGGTGACGACGGGCCAGGGCACGAACCGCACGTACCTCCCCACGCCCGCCAGGCCGAGGACGAAGAGGATCACGCCGGCGCCGAGCCCCAGGAGCGGCAGCGCGCCCGGCCCGTGCGTCGCGACGATGCCGAGGAGCACGGCCGTCATGGCGCCCGTGGGGCCGGTGATCTGGAAGCGCGACCCGCCGAACGCCGCCGCGACGAAGCCCGCCACGATGGCGGTCACGACGCCGGCGGACGCGCCCGCGCCCGACGTGACGCCGAACCCCAGGGCCAGCGGCAGGGCGACGAAGGCCACGGTGACGCCGGCCAGCAGGTCGTCCCGCAGGTGCCGTAGGTCGTAGTCGCGCCGGCCGGGCAGGAAGCGGGCCAGCTCGGCGCGGCGGCCGCGCCCTCCTCCGGCCGCGGCGGCGGCGCCGTCCGTCGCGCTCACAGCGCGTAGTCCACGACCACGGGAGCGTGGTCGGAGAGCACCGGGAAGCGCGGCACGTCGAAGGCCGTGGCCAGCTCGGCCAGCTCCGGCGTGGCGAGCTGGTAGTCGATGCGCCAGCCCACGTTGCGGTCGCGGGCGCCGGACCGCTGCGTCCACCAGGAGTAGACCTCGGTCTCGTCGCCGGCGAGGCGCCTCACGACGTCCACGAGCCCCAGGCCCAGGAGCTCGCCGAACCACGCGCGCTCCTCGGGCAGGAAGCCCGAGCTCTTCTGGTTCGAGCGCCAGTTCTTGAGGTCGACCTCGCGGTGGGCGATGTTCACGTCGCCGCACAGCAGCAGCGGCCTGCCCTCGGCGAGCAGCTCCGCCACGAAGCCGAGGAACCTATCGAGGAACTGCATCTTCACGGCCTGCCTGACCTCGCCCATCGTTCCCGACGGGGCGTAGACGTTGAGGACGGTGACCGCGGGCAGCTCCGTCACCAGCACGCGCCCCTCGCTGTCGTGCTCCGGGCTGCCGATGCCGACGCGCACGCGTCGCGGCCTGGCGCGGGTCAAGGTGCCCACGCCGCTGTAGCCCTTGCGCTCGGCGGGGTGCCACGTGGCGTCCAGGCCGACGGGGAGCTGGGGGACCTGCTCGGGGTCGGCGCGGACCTCCTGGAGGCACACGACGTCGGGCGCGAGCTCGTCGAGCATCGGGAGCAGGCCCTTGCGGACCGCGGCACGCACGCCGTTGACGTTGAGGCTCACCACCCTCACGCCCGCCATACTCGCACGTCCGGCGTGCGCCGCTGTGACGCTTCCGCTCGCGGCGGTGTGTGCCTTTCCTCGTGCAGCACGGACATGCGTGTTAGGTTCGTAGCGTGATCTTCAGGCGTGGGAGGTTCGCGCCTCTCGAGTCGGCGCAGCAGGCGCTGGCGCAGGGTCAGTACGAGCTGGCCCTGTCGATGCTCGAGACGGCGGCCCGACGGGCCGCCAGGCAGGGGCAGGGCCAGGCGTGGCTCCAGCTCGCCGAGCTCTACGCCCTCTACGGCGAGGACGGCATCGAGAACGGCCTGCCGGCGTTGCGCTCGGCGGTCGCGGTCGACGCGAACCTCGTCAACCACCCGCTCTACCGCTCGCTGTTCTGGGAGTTCGCCGCCTACCGCGGCGGGTCCATAGGCGACGTCAAGCGCGGCCTGAAGGACGTCAACGAGGCCGACCCCGTGGCCGCCTACCACGCCGCCTCCGCGCTCTTCGCGGTGGACGCGCCCAAGAGCGCCTCGCGCCGCCTGCTGGCGATCGAGGAGGGGAGGCTGCCCGCCTACCTGCGCTGGCGGCGCTGGTCGCTGCTCGGCCAGTGCCGCGAGGCCATGGGCGAGTGGGAGGGGGCCGCCGAGGCCTTCGCGAACGCTGTGGCAGCGGCGCCGCCGGCGGAGCGCGAGCCGGAGCGGCTCAGCCTGGCGGGGGCGCTGGTCGAGCTGGGCCGGACCGCGGAGGCCATCGCCTGCCTGGGCGAGGTGGACGAGGCGCTGCTGCGCCCCGAGGAGCTCACGGTGCACCGCTACCTGCTCGGCCGCGCCCACCTCGAGCTCGGCAACCCGAACAGGGCCCTCGAGCTGCTCACGGAGGCGCACGGCCTGGCCGGGGCGAACGCCGACCCCAGCTACAGCGTGGCCTTCGCCACCGCGCAGGCGCTCACCTCGCTCGGCCGCTACCGCGAGGCGCGCGACTGGTTCGCGCGCGCGCTGGAGCTGGCGCCGGCCGAGCACCGCGCCTACACCCAGCACGAGGCCGCCTACGCGCTCATCGAGTGCGACGAGCTGCACGAAGCCGAGGCCCTGCTCTCCGAGGTCGTGTCCGACCCGAGCTACCCCCACCGCGGCGACGCGCTCGCCGACCTGGCCGACGTGAGGCTCCGCTACGGCGACCTCGAGGGTGCGCAGGTCGCGGCGGAGCAGGCGCTCGAGCTGGGGGCGAGCGCCGCCGCCTGTCTCACGCTGGGGAACATCGCGTACGAGTACTACAGCCTCGAGGAGGCCGTGAGCTGGTTCGAGCAAGCCGTGGGCACGAGCCAACCCGGCGACCCCTACTGGGTCAGCGCCCACCAGATGCTGGCCGACGTCTACGCCCAGATGGGCGATGGCCACGCCGCGCGCGTGCTCACGCACGCCAGGGCCGCGCTCGAGCACACCGAGCCCTCCAGCGAGTGGTACCTGCCCCTCACCCAGTACGTCGAGGAGGCCAGGGAGGTGCTCGGGGGGCACGACAGGCTGCTCAACTGACCGGTTAGCCTCGAGGCGTGGAGGGACTCCTGCTGTGGGAGCAGCTGAGGCGCCTCGCAGGCACGCTGCCCGCCGAGCGGCTGCCGTGGGCGTTCCCCGACGAGGCGACGGCGGTCCTGCCGCTGCGCACCGGTCCCTCCCTGTGGCTGCTCCTGAGCCCGCGGGACCCACGGCTCGAGCTCCGCGACGAGGGTCCGCCCCGCGGCGGGCCGCGCACGGCCTTCCAGCGCCAGCTCGCCGCGCGCGCGGCCGGAGGCCTGGCGGCGCTGGAACAGCGCTCCCTCGACCGCGTGGTCACGCTCCGCTTCGGCGCCGCCCGGGGGTTCGTGCCGGAGCCGCCCGTCGCCCTCGTGGCCGAGCTGACGGGCCGCCACGCGAACCTCGTGCTGGTCGCGGAGGACGGGACCGTGCTGGGCGTGATGCGCCCCGTGACGCGGGAGATGAACCGCTACCGCGAGGTGAGGCCGGGCGTGCCTTACGTGCCGCCGCCGCCCTACGACAAGCTCGACCCGCGTACCGCCGGCGCCGACGAGCTGCGCCGGCGCTTGAGGGGACGGGAGCTGCGGCGGGTCAGGGACGTCGTCGACGGGATCGGGGCGCGGCTGCAGGCCGCGCTCGAGGGGCGCCTCGCCGAGGCGGCCGGCGCGCGGCCCGCCGACGCGCTGGAGGGCGAGCCGCTCGAGGCAGCGATCGCCGCGTTGGCCGACCTCGTCGCGTCGCCCTCAGCCTTCCTGACGCGCCACGGGCCCGGTGAGAGGGGCCCAGACGGCCTCGAGCGCCTGCGCCGCCGCGCCGGGAACGCGGTGGCGGACAGGCTGTCGCTGGCACGCCGGCGGCTCGCCGACGCCGAGCGCGCCCTGGCCGACCCGGAGGAGCCCCAGCGACTGCGCGCCGAGGCCGACCTGCTCCTGGCCGTGGCGGGGAGCTGGCGCCTCGACGGCTCCCGCGCCACCCTCGCCGGCTACGACGGCGCGCCCGTCGTGCTGGAGGTGGACCCGCGCCGCGACGCCGCCGGCAACGCGCAGCTCCGCTACGACAGGGCGCGCCGACGCGAGGCGCGCGCCCAGCGGGCGCGGCGGGAGCTGCCGGCCCTACGCGAGGAGGTCTCGCGGCTCGAAGCGGAGGCGGCACGCCTGGACACGGCCGACGAGGCGACGCTGCGCGGGCTCGTGGAGGAGGAGCGGCCCGCGCGGCAGCCCGCCCGGCGCGCTCGCGGCGCCGGCGAGGCGGGCGTGCGCTTCGCGGCACCGCACGGCTTCGAGGTCGTGGTGGGGCGCAGCGCCAGGGAGAACGACGCCGTCACCTTCGCGGTCGCGCGCTCGCGCGACCTGTGGCTGCACGCGCAGGGCTACCGCGGGGCGCACGTGGTCGTGCGCAGCGGCGGTCGGGAGGTGCCTTTCGACACCGTGCTCTTCGCGGCCCGCCTCGCCGCCGGTTTCTCCGAGGCGCGCGGCTCTTCGAACGTGCCCGTGGACTACACGCTGCGCAAGCACGTGTGGCGCCCGAAGGGCGCCGCGCCCGGCGCCGTGCAGTACACGGGCCAGAAGACCGTCTACGTCGAGCCGGCGAGGGACGAGGCCGCGGCCGCCGGCCCCGCCGGCTAGGCCCTGCCGGAGGAGCCGAAGAGGCGCATGCGCCCCGCCACGACGGCGCGCACGGCGTCGCGGGCCGGTGCCAGCAGCCGCCGCGGGTCGAACTGGTCGGGCTCGTCGCGCAGCGTCTCGCGCAGGCTGGCCGTGAACGCCAGCCTCAGGTCGGTGTCGGTGTTGACCTTGGAGATGCCGTGGTGCACGGCGCGCTCCACGTCCTCAGGGTGTATCCCCACGGCGTCCGCGATCGCGCCGCCGGTGGCCCGGAAGCGCTCGACGAGCTCCGGCGGCACGGCGGAGGCGCCATGCAGCACCAGGGGCTGCGGCACCAGGGCGGCGATGGCCTCGAGGCGGGCGTGGTCGAGGAAGGGCCGGCCCTTGCCCTTGTAGGCTCCGTGCGAGGTGCCTATGGCCACGGCGAGGTAGTCGGCGCCGCTGCGCTCCATGAACCTGGCGGCCTCGTCGGGCTTCGTGAGCGCGGCGTCCTCGGCGCTGACGTCCACGTGCTCCTCGATGCCGGCCAGGCGCCCGACCTCGGCCTCCACGGTGACGCCCACGGCGTGCGCGGCCCGCACGACCCGCGCGGTCTCGCGCACGTTCGTCTCCTCGCCCTCGTGCGACATGTCGATCATCACCGAGGTGAAGCCCCAGCGGAGCGCCCGCACGCACGACTCGAAGGAGGAGCCGTGGTCGAGGTGGACGGCCACGGGCACGCTCGCCTGGCGCGCGAGGTGCAGGACGACCTCTACGAGGGCGTCGCCGCCGAAGGTCAGCGAGCCCTCGGAGACGGCGACGATCACGGGGCTGCGCTCGGCCTCGGCGGCCTGGACGATGGCCTGGGTGATCTCCATGTCGGCGGTGTTGAAGGCGCCCACCGCGTAGCCGCCGGCCCGGGCGGGCTTCAGCACGTCGAGTCCTGTCACCAGAGGCATCGCGAGAGTCTACCGGCTGGTCCGGGGCGGGGCTGCCCTGCCGCTGAGGAAGCCCGCGAGGGCCGCGGCGGCCAGGGCCAACAGCACGGTGGCGGGCTCGGCTGGGTCGACCAGGACGAGACCGGCGAGGAGCAGCGCGGAGGAGACGACGCGCATGAGGGCGCCCGCGCCGCCCGGCTCCCGTCGGGGCCGGAACGACAGGGCATGGACGGCCACGAAGGTCACGCCCAGCACGACCCAGAGCACCCACCACGGCAGGCTAGCCAGCGGGTTCACGACAGACCTCCCAGATGGCCCCTACGGCGGCCACGGCCGCCCGACAGGAGGACGCCACCGCCTCCCGCAGGCGCCACGCGCTCCTGTCGCGGTCGCCCACCGCGTTGCTCACGCCGCGCACCTCGACGAAAGGTACACCGAGGGCGGCCGCGGCGCGCGCCGCGCCCGCCCCCTCCATGGACTCGACGGCCACGCCGAAGCGCCGCGCCAGGTACGCCGCCGTCTCGTCGTCGGCGGTCACGCTGTCCGAGGTCGCGAAGGGCAGGGCCCTCAGACCCGAGGCGGCCACGGCGGCGTCGAGGGCAGGGCCCGCGAGGTCGATGAGGTTCCTGGTCTCGTCGCCCGGCACGGCGAGCGCCTCCAGGCCGCGCCAGGCGGGGTGACGACCCACGCCCAGGTCGAGGTCCAGCTCGCTGGCCGCCAGGACCGCCGTGCCCAGCTGGAGCGCGCCGCCCACGCTCCCGGCGTAGGCCCCGCCCACGCCCACCTGCAGCACCGCCCGCAGCTCACCGCCGGCGGACGCGGCCAGCGCCGCCACCGCGGCCGCGGCGTTCGCCTTGCCAAGGCCGGTGGCGGCGACGACCACGGGCACGCCGGCCAGCTCGCCGCTGGCTAGCTGCGGCCAGCGCGTCGCCCAGGGAGGACGACCGGCGTCCGCGAGGGCGCCGATCAGCGGCTCCGCCTCGAGCCTCGTGGCGGCGATGACCGCCAGAGCCCCCCGCGCCAGCTCAGGCCTCCACGGGGAGGTCGAGCAGGGCCTGCACGAACGCCGCGGCGTCGTAGGGCTGGAGGTCGTCCTCTCGCTCGCCCACGCCTATGAACTTGATGGGCAGGCGCAGCTCGCGCGTGATCGGGAGGAGGATCCCGCCCTTGGCCGTGCCGTCTAGCTTCGTCACGATCACGCCGGTGAGGCCGACCGCTTCGTGGAAGCGCCGCGCCTGCTCGAGCCCGTTCTGGCCCGTGACGGCGTCGAGCACCAGCCACACCTCGCGGGGCTCGCCGAGGTCGGCGCGGTCCAGGACCCGCTTGACCTTCTTCAGCTCCTCCATGAGGTTGTGCTTCGTGTGCAGGCGTCCGGCGGTGTCCACGATCAGGAGGTCGCGCCGCTGCGAGAGGCGTCGCTGCGCGCCGTCGAACGCCACCGCGGCCGGGTCCCCGCCGTCCGGGCCCGTCACCGTGGGGATGCCGAGGCGGTCCCCCCACACCGCGAGCTGCGCGCTGCCCGCCGCCCGGAACGTGTCGCCGGCGGCGAAGATCACGCTCCTGCCGTGCCGCTGGTAGTAGGCCCCGAGCTTGGCGATCGTGGTCGTCTTGCCGACGCCGTTGACCCCCACGACCATGATCACGTGGCCGGCGGGCTCGACGAGCTTCCGCGTCACGTCGAGCTGGAAGCCCACGCGCCGCAGCTTCTGGCGCATCGCGTCAGGCTCGAGCTGGTCGAGGAGCGCCTTCTCCAGGGCCTGGCCGAAGGTCATGCCGCGCTCGCGCTCGCGCTTGGCGCCCGCCACGACCTCGGCGGCCAGCTTCGCGCCCACGTCGGCGGCGATGAGGGCGAACTCCAGCTCGTCCCAGTCCATCTCCCAGTTCGCCGGCCGGACCCTCGGCGCCGGGCCGGACGGCGCCTCGCCCCGGTCACCGACCTGCGGCTCGGCGCCCAGGCCCTCCGCGATGACGCCGCGCGTGCGCGAGAGGCCCTGGCGCAGGCGGTCGAACCAGCTCACGTGGCGCCCTTCGCCTTGGCGGCGGCGACCTGCTTGTGCTTGCCCTTGGCCGCCTCCTGGCGCTTCTGCTCCTCGAGCGACTTCTGGGGGTCGTCGTCGGGCAGGCCGGCGTCTATGTAGGTGAGCGCTCTGCCAATGCGCGCCAGGGACCGCTGCTTGCCGAGTATCACGATCAGGTCCACGACCCCGGGCGAGGACGTGGTGCCGGTGAGGGCGGCGCGCAGCGGCATCATGACCTTGCCCATGGGCACGGCCTGGTCCTGCACGTACTCGCGCAGCATGTCGTCGACACCGTCGTAGTCGAAGAACTCCAGCATCGAGAGCTCGCGCTCCACGGCCTGCAGGTGCGCCTGGCCCGCCGCGAGCTGCCGGCGGGCGCCCTCGTCGTAGGGGAACTCCTCGGTGAAGAAGTAGCCGGCCTGGTCGGCCAGCTCGACCAGGGTCTCGGCGCGCGGCCTGAGCACGTCCACGACGTCGAGGAGGTAGTCGGGGTCGTCGCCCACGTCGAAGCCGCGCTCGGCGAAGAGCGGCGTGACGCGCGCGGCCACGTCCTCGAGCGCGAGGATCTCGCGCAGGTACTTGGCGTTGAAGAACCTCAGCTTCTTGAGGTCGAAGACGGGCTCGCCCGTGGAGATGCGGTCGAGGTCGAAGGCCGCGATCATCTCGCTGAGGCCGAAGAACTCCCGTCCGTCCGGCATGCTGAAGCCCAGCGTGGCGAGGTAGTTGAGGAGCGCCTCCGGCAGGATGCCCTGGCGCCTGTAGGAGTCGACTGACGTGTCCGACTTGCGCTTCGACAGCTTGGTGCGGTCGGGGTTGCGCAGTATGGGCACGTGCACGAACTCGGGCGGCTGCCAGCCGAAGGCGCGGTAGAGCAGCACGTGTATGGGCGTGCTGGTGATCCACTCCTCGGCGCGTATGACGTGCGTGACGCCCATCAGGTGGTCGTCGACGACTACGGCCAGGTGGTAGGTGGGGTAGCCGTCCGACTTGAGCAGCACCGGGTCGCGGATCTCCTCGTTGGCGAACGAGATCTCGCCGCGCAGCCTGTCGACGAACGAGGTCGTGCCCTCGTCGGGCGTGACCAGGCGGACCACGTGGGGCTCGCCGGCGGCGGCGCGACGCTCCTGCTCATCGCGCGGCACGGAGCGCCCGCGGCCGTCGTAGCCCAGGGGCCGGCCGAGGCGCTTCTGCTCGGCCCGCATGGCGTCCAGCTCCTCGGCGGTCTCGAAGGCGCGGTAGGCGTGGCCGCCGGCCAGCAGCCTGTCGACGTGCTCGCGGTAGATGTGCAGGCGCTCGCTCTGCCTGTAGGGCGCGTGGGGGCCGCCCTTCGCCGGGCTCTCGTCCGGTTCGATGCCGAGCCAGGCGAACATCTCGAGGATACGCCGCTCCGACTGCTCCTGGTAGCGCTGCCTGTCCGTGTCCTCGAGCCTGAAGATGAACCGGCCGCCGTGCTTCTTGGCCAGCACGTAGCTGAAGAGCCCCACGTAAGCCGTGCCGACGTGCGGGTCGCCGGTCGGGGACGGAGCGATTCGAGTCACGACCTCCACTGGCGTCGCCTCCCTCTAGCCCCGCGATGATAGCCCAGCGAACGCGCTCGTCCCTGTCCGCTCCGCGGCGTCGAGAGCGCGCTCAACGGCCCAGCAGCACCGCGACGATCGTGACGGCGGACACCGCCCACAGGTAAGGCGCGAAGGCCCTGAAGCGCCCGCGGCGCAGCACCGCGAACACCGAGACCAGGGCCAGGTAGCCGACGGCGAACGAAGCGGCCACCATCGCGAGCAGCGGCGCGAGCGGCACCGCGGCGTCGCGGACGTCCCGGAAGCCGAGCGCGGCGACGCCGAGCGACGCCACGAGGTAGAGCAGGAACGACACGCGCGGCGCGAGCTCCTTGTCGGCGCCGCGCGCGAGCAGCGTGGCGATCGTGGAGCCGGAGCGGGAGATGCCGGGGATCACGGCCACGCCCTGGACGACGCCGGCCACCAGAGCGTCGGCGAAGGTGAGGTCGCGCGGCTCCCGCTTCGGGCCGGAGGTGGGGGCGAGCCAGAGGACCAGGCCCGTGACCGCCAGGGCGATGGCCACCGGCAGCGGTGCGTTCAGCCTCTCGAAGACGCCGCGCAGCGCCAGGCCTATGACCGCGGTGGGCACCGAGCCGGCCAGCACCAGCAGCGCCAGCCGCCAACCCGGCCGCGAGCGGGCCTCGGAGGAGGCCAGGCCGGCGAAGAAGCCGCCGACCGCCGACGACACGTCACGCCACAGGTAGAAGACCACGGCCAGCAGCGTGCCCGTGTTCGTGGCCACGTCCACCCACAGCGGGAGCTGGTCGCCCCAGCCCAGGAAGTAGTGGACGAGGACGAGGTGGCCGGAGCTGGAGACCGGCAGGAACTCGGTGAGCCCCTGTACCGCGCCCAGCACCACTGCCTGCAGGACGGTCAAGGGGCCCTACCTCGCTCCGCGCCGTGGGCGCGGCTTCAGCGCTTGCTGTACTGGGGAGCGCGCCTGGCCTTCTTGAGGCCGTACTTCTTGCGCTCGACGATGCGGGCGTCGCGCCTGAGGTGCCCCGCCTGCTTGAGCGTGCCGCGCAGGTTGGGGTCTACCTTGAGCAGGGCACGGGCGACGCCGAGCTTGATGGCGTCGGCCTGGCCGCTCGGTCCGCCGCCCTTGACGGTGATGACGGCGTCGTAGCGTCCGGCGGTGTTCGTGGCCTTCAGCGGCTCCAGGGCCTCTACCCCGGCGAGTATGCCGCGGAAGTACTCCTGGAACTCGCGTCCGTTGACGGTGATGCGCCCGCTGCCGGGCCTCAGGAACACGCGGGCGATGGCCTCCTTGCGGCGGCCGGTACCGTAGTACTGATCCATCAGTTGAGCTCCAGCTTCTTGGGCTGCTGCGCCTCGTGGGGGTGCGTCGCGCCGGCGTAGACCTTGAGGCGCCTGATCAGGCGGCGTCCGAGGCGCGTCTTGGGCAGCATGCCCCACACGGCGTGCTCGATCACGCGCTCCGGGTGCTTGGCCAGCGCCTCGCGGGCCGTGGTGGTCTTGAGGCCGCCCTGGTAGCCGGAGTACCTGGTGTAGACCTTGGTGTCCAGCTTGTCGCCGCTGAACTCGACCTTGTCGGCGTTGATGACGACGACGAAGTCGCCGCCGGGCTGGTGCGGCGAGTAGGTGGGCTTGTGCTTGCCCTTCAGCAGCGAGGCGACCTGGGTAGCGAGACGGCCCACGCGCATGCCGGCTGCGTCCACGAGGACCCAGTCGTTCGTGGGCTCGTTCGAGAAGTAAGTCTTCACGCTCGTCACGTCCTTCTGTCTTCGCCTTCGTGTTGATCGGGGCACTGGAGCGAAGAAGCCAAACGCGAGTGTAGCACGCTGCGCCGGACCTAGCCAAGGGCGTCGGCGGACCGCGGCGCGCGCCGCAGGCCGCGGGGCAGCAGGGAGCGCGCGGTGCCGGCGCGGCTGGCCGCCCAACCCAGCGCGAGGCCGCGGTAGGTGGCGAGGGCCGGTCCGTCGGGCGCTCCGGCGGCGTCCAGCTCGGCACCCGCCAGGTACGCAGCCAGCGCGGCGTCGTCGCCGGCCAGCTCGAGCCGCGGGCCCGACCAGCCCGCCTCCGCGAGGCCCGCGGACATGGCCAGCGCGTGCGCGGGGGTCAGCTCGACCCGGCCGCCGGACTCGCGCACGTCGGCGAGGTGAAGGCCGGCGCGCAGCACGTGCACGCCGGGCAGGGGAGCGAACCTCTCGGGGAGCAGCAGGAGGCGGCCGCCGAAGAGGGCCAGGCGGCGGTCCGCCACCCGCTCCCGCCACGCCGGCGTGAGACGCTCGGAGGCGAACGCGTCCCAGGCGGCCAGCGTGGCGGGATCGAGGCCGCCCGCGTCGCCGCGCGCCGGGCGGGGAGCGCGAGACGCCTCGGCGGCACCCGCGGCGGAGCGCCGGCGGGGTGGAGCGCCGATTGCGTCCGCCGCCCGCCGCAGCAGCGCCACGAAGTGCCCGTCGCCGGGCGCGCGGTGCGGCCAGAACCGCGCCGCACCGGGCAGGCCGAACCGCGCGGCGTCCTCGGCGCCCGGCAGGTCGAGGGGCTCGACCGCCAGGTCCGGCCGACGCGCCAGCAGCCACAGCACGACCTCCTCGTCCTCGCGAGGGTCGAAGGTGCACGTGCTGTAGACGAGCCGCCCACCCGGGCGCAGCAGCTCGGCCGCCGCGGAGACGAGGCGCCGCTGCAGCGCGGCGTGCCGCCTCACGCCCGCCTCGCTCCACGCCGCGCGGGCCGCGGGCGAGCGCCGGAACATGCCCTCGCCGGAGCAGGGGGCGTCGAGGAGGACGGCGTCGCAGGCGCCGGCGAGCGCGCCGGCGACGCGCTCGGGCGAGGAGCTCGTCACGGTGGCACCGGTGACCCCGAGGCGCTCGACGTTCGAGAGCAGGGCGCGAGCGCGGCGCTCGTCCCAGTCGTTCGCCACCAGCAGGGCCGCGTCGCCCGCCAGCGCCGCCAGGTGCGTGGCCTTGCCGCCCGGCGCCGCTGCCAGGTCGACGACCAACTCCCCAGGACGCGGCGCCAGGGCCTCGGCGGCGGCCATCGCCGCCGGGTCCTGCTGGTAGTAGACGCCGGCGTCGTTCAGCGGGTGCTCGGCCACGGCGGCGCTCGGCGCCGACAGCAGCCGACCGGCCGGGCACCACGACACGGGCGCCTGCGGCCACGGCAGCAGCGCTGCCAGCTGCTCGACCCGGCCGCGCAGTGGGTTGAGGCGCACGGCCGGGTCGCGCGGCTCGTCGAGGGCGGCGAACAGCTCCTCGGCCTCGCTCCCGAGCAGCGCACTCATGCGCGCCCTGAAGGCGGGCGGCAAGCCCGCGCGGACCACGCTCAGGAGGGCTCGGGGCGCGCGACGGTCCTACCCGGCGACGCCGGTTCGCCGGCGTCCTCGCCGCTGCTCGCGGCGCCGGCCCGCGGCTCCCCGACCCCCGCGGACGACCCGCCGGCGACGTCGGCGTCGAGCTGCCTGATCTCCTCGATGAAGCGGTCGACGGAGTCGAAGTCCCTGTAGACGCTCAGGTACCTGATGTAGGCGACGTCGTCGAGCGCCTTGAGGAACTGCAGCACGCGGCGGCCTATGTGCTCGGACGTGACCTCGGGCCCCTGCACCTCGTCCTCGAAGCCGTAGGCGAACTCGCGCAGCACCTTCTCGGAGACGGGCCGCTTGTTCGCGGCGATGCGCAGCTTGTTCAGCAGCTTGTCGGCGTCGAAGGCCTCGTGCCGCCCCGAGCGCTTGCGGACCATGAGGGCCTCGAACTGGGCCCGCTCGTAGGTCGTGAAGCGCCGCTGGCAGTTGGGGCACTCGCGCCGCCGGCGGATGGCGGCGCCCTCGTCGGAGGGGCGCGAGTTCACGACCTTGGTGTCGTCGGCGGAGCAGTAGGGGCAGCGCATCAGCGCTTCTTGAACGCGTCCTCGCCGTCGAAGGCGGGCGGGAGCTCGGGGCGGCCCTCGAGGTGGTCGGGCCCCTCGAGCCGGCTGAGGTCGCCGTAGAGGTCCACGGCAGGCTCGAGGCCGGCGACGTAGGCCTCGTCGGGGGGCGCCGCGGCCTCGTCGACGAGGTGCCGGAGGGCTGGCGTGCGTCCCACGAGTCCGAGCTCGTGGGTCCACAGCAGGTCGAAGGCCTCGTAGTCGTCGCCGTCGTCCGCCTCGGTGACGAGCGCCCCGCCCTCCTCGCGGTCCTCGGTCTCCTCGTCGTCCAAGGGGGCGTCGTCGTCGACGCTGAACTCCCAGGCGTAGTCGTACTCCTCGTCCTGTCTCACCTTGTCGTCGAGCGCGGCGCGCACCTCGGGCAGCAGGGCCTCGGCCACGCGGGGCGGCTCGGGCAGGTCGATGTCGACGACCTGGCCGGAGACGCCCGCCGACTCCGGTGACCCGAGGTAGCGCACGGCGCGCACGAGCGCCTGGTCGTGCAGAGGGTCGGAGCTGAGGCGTGACGGCACCACGAGGTTCGCGCGCGGGAACTTGAAGCGCTCCCTGAAGCCGGTGACCATGCGCGCGAGAGCGCCCTGCACGGCGTGCATCTGCACCGCGCCCAGGGCCGGAGGAGCCACGACGACCACCCAGCCCACGCTCAGGAGGCGGGCCGCGGTCTTCAGCACGAGGAAGGAGCTGCGCACGTCCTCGACCAGCACCTCGAAGAACTCGGCCTCCGCCATGTTCTCGAAGGGCGTGGTGTTCACGTGCTCCGCGACGTGCACGACGCCGCCCAGGGCGCCGAAGATCTCCAGCACCTTCTGGTAGGTGGTGAGCACGTCCATCTGGGTGGTCATGTCGGCCTGGATGGGGATGGCCTGGCCGCCGAGCTCCTCGACCTCGGCCGCCGTCTTCGAGGCCAGGTCGACGTCGCGGTCGGCGCAGACCACGTGGTAGCCGGCCCGTCCGTAGGCCAGCGACACCGCGCGACCGAACCCCTGGCCCACGTTCGTGACCAGGACCACCCTGGCTCTTTCCATTCGGCTAGGATACGACTTCCTCCCGTGTGGAACCGACAGCCGGTTGACGTGTGAGCCATCACTCGTCCCGCGCGGAGAGCTTGGGGGAACCTGTGGTCGCGGCCGCGTCGCCACGGCCGGTCACGTTGGAGGCAGGATGCTGAGGAGGACCCCGAAGAAGCAGGAGGAACCCGCCAAGCGCGAGCCTTTCACGTACATCCACCGCGGCACCAAGCTGATCGGGCGGGTGGAGGCCGTGGGGCGCGTCAGGGTCCATGGCGTCGTTGAGGGCGACGTGGAGGTGGACGGGGTCGTCGAGGTGGCGCCGGCCGGGATCATCGTCGGCTCGCTGGTGAGGGCCGAGGAGCTGAGGGTGCTCGGCAAGGTCAGGGCCGACGTCGTCGTGAGCGGCAAGGTCGAGATCTGGAACGGCGGCGAGCTCGTGGGCGACGTGCAGGCCGCGGCCCTCGACATCGAGGAGGGCGCCCGCTTCACGGGCCGCAGCGAGATGACCGGCGACGGGGCCGTCCGCGAGCCGCCCGGCGAGGGCGCCGCGGCGTCGAGCGGAGCCGACGCTGCCGCCGGCGGCGAGCCCGCCGAAGCCGACGGGGAGCGCGCCGCCGGCGCTGCCGGGACCGGGACGACGGGTCCGGGTGGCTTGAGCGCGCGTGACTGACTGCTAGACTGGCGCGTGCCTGCGCTGACGTCCCACCACACGCCGGCAGGGAGGCGAGATGGCGCTTGAACGCCTCTTCAGGCGGAACCGTCCCACCCGCAAGGAGGACGACAACAGCCCCGCCGGACTGTGGCTCAAGTGCGACGCCTGCAACGCGCAGATCTACCGCAAGGACCTGATCGCCAACCTGCACGTCTGCCCCGAGTGCGGGCACCACTACACGATGCCCGTTGACGCGCGCATCGACATGCTGGCAGACCCCGGCACCTTCGAGAGGTGGTCCGGCGCCATCAGGCCGCTCGACCCGCTCGAGTTCACCGACACCCAGCCCTACGTCGAGCGGCTCGAGAAGGCCGAGCAGAGGCAGGGGCGCCCCGAGGCCGTCGTCACCGGCGCCTGCGAGCTCGGCGGCGTGCCGGTCGCCCTCGTGGTCATGGACTTCTTCTTCCTGGGGGGCTCGATGGGGTCCGTGGTGGGCGAGGAGATCGCCCGGGCCGCCGAGCGGGCCGCCGACGAGGGCCTGGCGCTCGTCGCCGTCACCGCCTCCGGCGGCGCCCGCATGCAGGAGGGCGCCCTCTCGCTGATGCAGATGGCGAAGACCACGGTCGCGCTCGAGCGCCTGGCCGCCGCGCGGCTGCCGTACGTGGTCGTCCTCAGCCACCCCACCACGGGCGGCGTCACGGCGAGCTTCGCGACGCTCGGCGACGTGGTCTTCGCGGAGCCGGGCGCGCTCATCTCGTTCGCCGGGCCGCGCGTGATCCAGCAGACGATCAAGCAGGACCTGCCCGAGGGCTTCCAGCGCTCGGAGTTCCTGCTGCAGAAGGGCATGGTCGACGACGTCGTGCCGCGCGCCGAGCTGAAGGCCAGGCTGGTCGCCGTGCTCAAGGCCCTCTCGGGAGCCAAGGAGCGCGCCCCGCTGGAGGAGCTGCATGCCGCTGCCCTTTGAGAAGCCCATAGAGGACCTCGAGGCGAAGGTCGCCGACATGCGCCGCTACGCCCAGGAGCAGGAGGTCGACCTCTCCGAGGAGATCGCGCTGCTCGAGGCGCGCCTGGACAGGCTCAAGCGCGACACCTTCGAGAACCTCACGCGCTGGCAGCGCGTGCAGGTGGCGCGCGCGCCCGGCAGGCCCACGGCGCTCGACTACCTCACCAAGGCGTTCGCGGGCTTCCAGGAGCTGCACGGCGACCGCGCGCTGGGCGACGACCCGGCCATGGTCACGGGGCTGGCCGAGCTGGGCGGACGCCAGCTCGTGGTGGTCGGCCAGCAGAAGGGCCGCGACACCAAGGAGAACATCACCCGCAACTTCGGCATGAGCCACCCCAGCGGCTACCGCAAGGCGATGCGCATGTTCGACCTGGCGGACAAGTTCCGCCTGCCCGTCGTCTGCCTCATCGACACGCCCGGCGCCTACCCCGGCCTGGCCGCCGAGGAGCAGGGGCAGGCCTGGGTCATCGCGGCCTGCATCCAGCGCATGAGCCGGCTCGAGGTGCCCGCCGTGTCCGTGGTCATAGGCGAGGGCGGGTCGGGCGGCGCGCTGGCCATAGGGGTGGCGAACCGCGTGCTGATCCTCGAGAACGCCATCTACTCGGTGATCAGCCCCGAGTCGTGCGCGGCCATCCTGTGGCGCGACGCCGGCGAGGCCGCCCAGGCGGCCGAGGCGCTGAGGCTCACGGCCAAGGACCTGCTCGAGCAGGGGGTCGTCGACCGCGTCGTGCCGGAGCCGCTCGGCGGCGCCCACAACTCGCCCGACGAGGCCATCGCCACCGTGCAGCGGGCGATCGTGGAGGAGCTGGACGCGCTGGAGGGCCTGCCGCCCTCGGCCCTGCTCGCGCAGCGCTACCAGAGGTTCCGCGCGCTAGGACGCTTCGCCGAGGCCGCCTGAGCCGAGGCCCGGGCAAGCGGCGGTAGGCCGAGCCGGGAGGCGGCGCCGCCGCGAGCGCCTCGACAGGAGGACGCGGGCGCCCGACCCCGGGCTACTGGGCGGCGGCGCGCAGCGCCGCCACGTTGTCCGCGACCGGCGCCATGCCGCCGAACACCGCCGTGCCGGCCACGACCACGTCGGCGCCAGCCTCCACGACGGCCTTCACGTTCGCGGCGGTCACGCCGCCGTCCACCTCGATGAGGCAGTTGGGGTTGGCCCTGTCGCGCATGCGGCGCAGCGCCTCGAGCCGTGCGAGGCTGCCCGCGATGAACTCCTGGCCGCCGAAGCCCGGGTTGACCGACATCACGAGCGCCAGGTCGAGGTAGGGCAGGGCCGCCTCGACCACGGCGAGCGGCGTGAGCGGGTTCACGGCCAGGCCGACCTTCGCGCCCGTCGCCCTCACCTGCTGCAGGAGCCTGTGGAGGTGCGGGTCCACCTCGGCGTGCACCGTGATCACGTCGGCGCCGGCGGCGGCGAAGCGCTCGACGAGCTGCGAAGGCCGCTCCACCATCAGGTGCACGTCGAGCGGCAGCGCGGAGGTCCGCTTGACGGCGGCGACCACGGCTGGGCCGAAGGAGATGTTGGGCACGAAGTGCCCGTCCATGACGTCGAGGTGCAGCCACTCCACGCCGGCGTCCTGAGCCTCCTGCACGCTCTGCCCCAGCCTCGTGAAGTCGGCGGCCAGCACGGACGCCGCTAGCTTGTAGGCGCTCACCGCGCGGAGTATAGCCCAGCCCCGGCGCGCCTCCGCCCGCCCCCGGCGGCGGTGCGCGGGTCCGCCTCGCCGCCCGGCGCCGCACCCGGCGGGAGCTGACGCCGCCCGGGCGCCGAGCGCTCATGGGCTGCCGTGCCGTGCCGCGGAGGAGGGTTACCATCCGAGACGGTAAGAGGAGGGCCCGCATGGGTGACAGCAGTTCCGCCAGCGCCTACGCCGAACCCGACGTGCTGGTGAGCACCGAGTGGGTGGCCGCGAACCTCGGCCGGCCGGACGTGAGGGTCGTCGAGGTGGACGAGGACGTCCTGCTCTACAAGCAGGGGCACGTGCCCGGCGCCGTAGAGATCGACTGGCTCACCGAGCTCCAGCTCAAGGACCGTCGCGACTTCATCGACGCCGACGCCTTCGCCGAACTGATGGCTGCGAAGGGCATCAGCAACGACACGACCGTCGTGCTCTACGGCGACAAGTCGAACTGGTGGGCGGCCTACGCGCTGTGGTTCTTCAAGTACAACGGCCACGCCGACGTGAGGCTGATGAACGGCGGCAGGCAGAAGTGGGTGGCGGAGGGCCGGGAGCTCTCCACCGAGGTGCCCACGTACCCGCGCGGCAGCTACAGGGTGCCCTACCGCGACGCCAGCATCAGGGCGTTCGCGCACGACGTGCTGCAGCACCTGCTGAAGGTCAACGCGGGCGAGGGCGCGCTCGTGGACGTGCGCAGCCCCGCGGAGTACACCGGCGAGAAGCTGCACATGCCCGAGTACCCGCAGGAGGGCGCCCTGCGCGGCGGGCACATACCCGGCGCGATCAACGTGCCGTGGGCCCAGGCCGTCAAGGAGGACGGCACCTTCAAGGACCGCGACGAGCTCGAGAGGCTCTACGCGGCCAGGGGGGTCACGCCGGACAAGGACGTGGTCGCCTACTGCCGCATCGCCGAGCGCTCGAGCCACACCTGGTTCGTGCTCAAGTACCTGCTCGGCTACCCGCGCGTGCGCAACTACGACGGCTCGTGGACAGAGTGGGGGAACATGGTCGGCGTGCCCATCAGGCAGGGCGACAAGCCCTGAGCGCCTGTCCCGCCGACCGACGGCGAAGGGCCCCGCGCCGCGGCGCGGGGCCCTGCTCTTCGCCCGTGGGCGGGCGCCCGGTCCCGTCTCTCAGCCGGCGGCGGTCGCCAGGTCCCTCGCGGGGCTCGGGCCCTCCTCCAGCGCGGACGCCACCGCGCGCTCGATGATCGTCAGGCCCTCCTCGAGCTCGTCGTCGGAGAGGTTCAGCGGCGGCAGCAGCCTTATGACGTTGCCGTACGAGCCCGTCGGGAGCAGGACGAGGCCGGCGTCGCGGGCGTATGACACGACCTGGTCGACGCTGGCGGCGTCCGGCGTGATGCCGTCCTCGGCCACGAACTCCAGGGCCACCATCGCGCCCTTGCCCCTCACGTCGCCGATGCCCGGGTAGCGGCGCTGGAGCTCGGCGAAGCGCGCCATGGCCTTGCTGCCGATCTGAGCGGCGCGCTCGAGCAGGCCCTCCCGCTCGATGACGTCGAGCGTGGCCAGCGAGGCCGCCACCGACACCGGGTTGCCCCCGAACGTCGTGCCTAGCTGGCCCGGCTTCATCGCGTCCATGACCTCGGCCTTGCCCACGACCGCCGAGAGCGGGAAGCCGGACGAGAGGGCCTTGGCAGAGGTGACGAGGTCGGGCTCGAGGCCGTGGTGCTCCACGGCCCACATCCTGCCGGTGCGTCCCACGCCCGCCTGCACCTCGTCGTCGACCCACAGGGCGCCGATGCGGGAGGCGTACTCGCGCAGCCCGGCGAGGAAGCTCCTGGGCGCCGGGATGAACCCGCCCTCCCCGGCGATGGGCTCGATCACGAACGCGGCCACCTCGCTGGCGCCGATCGTTACCTCGACGAGGTCGATGAGCACCTCCAGGGCCCGCTCGCCAGTCTCCTCCTCGGTCGCGGCGCCCCAGGGGTTGCGGAAGTGGTAGGGGTACGGCGCCCTGTAGACCTCGGCCGCCCGCAGGCCGAAGCCCGCCTTGTAGGGCTTGGCCTTGCCGGTGAGCGAGAACGCCATGTAGGTGCGCCCGTGGAAGGCGTGGGTGAAGGCGACGATGCCGGGCCGGCCCGTGTAGGCGCGCGCGATCTTCACGGCGTTCTCCACCGCCTCGGCGCCCGAGTTCGCCAGGAACGTCTTCTTCGGGGAGTCGCCGGGGGCGAGGGCGTTGAGGCGCTCGGCCAGCTCGATGTAGCTCGGGTGCATGCCGACGGCGAAGCAGAGGTGCTGGAACTGCTCGACCTGCTTCTTGACGGCCGCCACGACCGCGGGGTGGGAGTGCCCGATGTTCATGACGGCGATGCCCGTCGAGAAGTCGAGGTAGCGCTTGCCCTCGACGTCCCAGACGTAGGAGCCCTCGCCGCGCACGGGGTGGAACGGGTGGGTGCTCACCGCCCCCGGGGTGACCGCCGCGGACCTCCGCTGTCTGAGCTGCTCGTTGGTCATGCCAAGCCTCCTATCGCGATGGCGGTCACGCGCTCTGGCTTCCGGTTCGTAACGGAAAGTGTCACAGCGCCTGGGATTCGAACGCCATCACGCTTCCTGCACATCGAATCGTAGCACGGGACCGCCTCGCCCCCTGGCCCACCGTGCCCGCCGCGTAGCATCGGACCGTGGAGGGGCGCGCGCTGTGGGTGGAGGTCGAGGACGACGCCCTGCTGCCCCGCGCCGAGGCGCTGGCTTCGTCGCTCGGGGCGGGCGGCGTGGCCGCGCCCGGCGCCGCGCCCCCGGGAGCGCTGGTGCTCGCCGTGGGCGCCGGCGGGCTCAGCCTGCGGCTCGGCGACGGCCCGGCCGTGTCGGCCGCGGCCGAGGCGCTCGGCCGCCCGGCGCGACAGGTCCCCGACCCGCTGTGGCGGGCCGTGCTGGCGGGCGGCGAGCCCGTCGTCGACGCGACCGCCGGCCTGGGCGGCGACGCGTTCCGCCTCGCCTCACGCGGGGCGCTGGTCACGCTCATCGAGCGCTCGCCGCTGCTGGCCGCGCTGCTGTCTGACGCCCTGGAGCGCGCCCGCGCGGGTGCCCTCGGTCCCGCCGCCGCGGAGGCGTCGGGCCGGCTGGAGCTGGTGGTGGGCGACGCGCGCGACGTGCTGCGCTCCGGGGCGCTGGCGCCGGGGAGGCTCGGCGTCGTCTACCTCGACCCGATGTTCGCCGCGGAGACCGGCCGCGCGCTGCCGCCCAAGGGCATGGCGCTGCTGCGCGAGCTCCTCGGCGACGACGAGCCGGGCGCGCCCGACCTCCTGGTCGCCGCCAGGGCGGTGGCCACCAGGCGCGTGGTCGTGAAGCGCCACCTGCGCGCCGCGCCGCTGGGCGGCATGCGGCCCAGCGGCTCCCTACGGGGCCGGACCGTGAGGTTCGACGTCTACCCTCCCTTATGATGCCGTCCGGCAGGTGATGGCATGAGCGAGGAGGGCGTCGCCGAGGTGCGCCGGGTCGCCGTGGTGGGCGCGGGGCTCATGGGCAGCGGGATCGCCGCGGTGCTGCTGCGGGCCGGCTACGCCGTGGACGTCTACGACACGGCCGCGGGGGCTCTGGAGCGCGCCCGCGCCCGGGCGGCCGAGCACGCCGGCGAGAGCGCCGCGCCGCTCGCCACGCACGAGGACCTGGCGGCGGCCGTGGGCCGCGCCGACCTCGTCATCGAGGCCGTGCCCGAGGTGCTGGAGCTGAAGCGCGAGCTCTTCGCGCGGTTGGACGCCGCCGCGCCCGCGGGGGCCTGGTTGGCCACGAACACCAGCGAGCTGTCGGTGACGGCGATAGCGGCGTCCACGTCGCGGCCCGAGCGCGTGGTGGGCATGCACTGGTTCAACCCGCCCGAGCGGATGCGCCTCGTAGAGCTGGTGCGGGGCGTGCGCAGCTCGCCGGAGGCGCTCGCGGCGGCCCGGGCGGTGGCCGAGAGCTGCGGCAAGACCGTGGTGACGGTGGAGGACAGGCAGGGCTTCGTGACCACCCGCGTGGTCGCCGCCGTGCTGCTGGAGGGCGCCAGGCTGCTCGAGGAGGGCGTGGCCAGCCGCGAGGACATCGACGCGGCCGTGAGGCTCGGCCTCAACCACCCCATGGGGCCGCTGGAGCTCGCCGACTACATAGGCCTCGACACCGTGCTGCTGATCGCCGACGCCATGGCGGAGGCCTACGGGGAGAGGTTCAGGGCGCCGCAGACGCTGCGCAGGCTCGTCGAGGCGGGCCGTCTGGGCCGCAAGGCGGGCGGCGGCTTCTACGACCCGTGAGTGGGGAAGACGCCCCCGAGGGGGCGTCTGCGTGGCTGGCCCACAGGGATTCGAACCCCGACCGACCGGACCAAAACCGGGTGTCCTGCCGTTAGACGATGGGCCACCGCGGGGTCTGCCTGGCGGCGGCACGCGCCGCGTCTCGTGAGCGACGCGCGCGGGCCACCAGTCTAGCAACCGGTGCGCCCGCGCGCGTCCCCACCTGGCTGGCCCACAGGGACTCGAACCCCGACCGACGGAACCAGAATCCGTTGTCCTGCCATTAGACGATGGGCCAACGGCAAAGGCCAGTGTAAGGGCCGTGCGAGGGGCCAGTCAAGCCGCTGCCAGCGCTCCGGAGCCGCTTCGGCAGCGCGTCCGGCGCGCTGCCGCCGGTGTCCCGCGGGGCCGGCCTCCCGGCGTGGGTTATACTCGCGGACGGCCGCGCGACGCCATGCGGGACGCGCGAGCCGGCCCGGAGAGGTGCCGGAGTGGTTGAACGGGACGGTCTCGAAAACCGTTGTGTGGCTACGCTGCACCGTGGGTTCGAATCCCACCCTCTCCGCCAGCGGAGCCGCCCGCGCAGGGCGGCTCTTCCTTTTGGCCCCGCGAGCGCGCGGCCCGCCGGGGCCCGGAAAGCGGACCACCGATGTCTGTCACGGTCATAGACCACCCGCTCATCCAGCACAAGCTCGCCGTCATGCGCGACGCCGAGACGAACGTCCGCGACTTCAGGGCCCTGTGCACCGAGGTCAGCATGCTCATGGCCTTCGACGCCATGCGCGACCTCGAGCTCGAGGAGGGCGTCGTGACCACGCCCGTCGCCGAGGCGAAGGTGAAGCGTCTGGCGGGTAAGAAGCTGGCGCTCGTGGCGATACTGCGCGCCGGCCTGGTGATGGTCGACGGCATCCTCAGCATGGTGCCCACGGCGCGCGTCGGGCACATAGGCCTCTACCGCGACCCGAGCACGCTGAAGCCCGTGCGCTACTACGTGAAACTGCCCAACGACATCGCCGAGCGCGACACGTTCCTGCTCGACCCGATGCTCGCCACGGGCGGCAGCGCCGTCGCCGGCATCGACCTGCTCAAGGAGGCCGGCGCCTCGCGCATCAGGCTGCTGTGCATCATCGGGGCGCCGGAGGGCATCGCGGCCGTCACCGCCGCCCATCCCGACGTCGACATCATCCTGGCCGCCAAGGACGACCGCCTCAACGACCACGGCTACATTGTCCCGGGTCTCGGCGACGCCGGCGACAGGATCTACGGCACCCGCTGAGCCGGCCGGACCGGCCTTATGATCGCTGACGTGAAGGCGGCGCTCGTCTCGTACCTGCCCCTCGTCGTCGTCACCTTCGTCGCGGCGCTGACGGCCGTCGCCAGCCTCGTCCCCTACGTGCGCGCTTTCGCGCACCGCATCAGGGCCGTCCAGGTGGGCGGCTCCGCCCACGGGGGCGGCGTCCGGCAGCACGCCGGGGCCGTGCCGAACATAGGCGGCATCGCGATCCTCGCCGGCTTCCTCGTGGCCGTGCTGGCCGGCAGCCTGGTGGCTCCCGAGGTCATCGACGGCTACCGCGTCGAGCTGCTGGCCGTCGCCCTGGGCGGCGCCCTCATGACTCTGGTGGGCTTCCTAGACGACATGTGGGAGGTGGGGCCCGCGCTGCGCCTGGCCGCCCAGGCCGTGGCGGCCGGCATCCTCGTCGTCAACGGCGTGCGCATCGGCTTCGTCACCGACTACTTCGGCGACTCCTCGTTCCTGTTCCTGTCCGAGGGCCTGGCGGTGGTCGTGACGCTGCTCTGGGTCATCGGCTTCACGAACGCCTTCAACTTCATAGACGGGCTCGACGGCCTCTCGTCCGGGATCGCGGCCATCTCGAGCTTCAGCCTGCTGGCCGTGGCCGTGCAGTTCGAAGACCGCGGCGCGGCGGTGCTGCTGCTCTCGGCGCTGGGCGGCGCCGCCCTCGGCTTCCTGCGGCACAACTTCGGCCCGGCCACGATCATCATGGGCGACTCCGGCGCCTACCTGCTGGGCTACGTGCTCGCCGCCGTCAGCGTCATCGGCGCCCTCAAGGTCACGGCCGCCGTCTCCGTCGTGGCCCCCATACTCGTGCTGGCGCTGCCGGTGGTGAACATCACCCAGGTCACGGTGCGGCGCCTGCGGCGCGGCGCGAACCCGGCGCGCGCCAACAACGACCACATCCACGACATGCTCCGCGAGCGCTCGGGCTCGAAGCGCGGCACCGTGATCCTCCTGTGGACCGCCACGCTGGCCCTCGGCGTCGCCGGCATGCTGCTGTCCTCCACGCCGCCGGCCCTCACCCTCGTCACGCTGCTGCTCACGGTCGTGCTCATCGCCGCCGTCTCGCTGGCCCGCCTCGCCGAGGTGCGCCGCGAGGGCGCGCCGGCGTGAGCGCGGCGGCGTCCGGCGCGGGCTCGCCCGCCCGCCCGCGCGTGGTCGTCGCGTTCGGCACGCGCCCGGAGGCGAACAAGATGGGCCCCGTGGTGGCGGCGCTGAAGCGCGCCGGCCTCTTCGAGGTGCTCACGCTCGTCACCGGCCAGCACCGCCAGCAGCTCGACGCCTCCCTGGCCACCTTCGGCATGGAGGCCGACGCCGACCTGGACGTGATGACGGACAGGCAGACGCTGCCCGAGCTCGTGGGGCGCATCACGCCGGCCGCGGCGGCGGCGCTCCGGAGCCTGCGTGCCGACTACGTGCTCGTCCACGGCGACACCACGACGACCTTCTGCGTGGCCTTCGCGGCCTTCCTCGAGGGCGCCCGCGTGGCCCACGTGGAGGCCGGCCTGCGCAGCTTCGACATGGCGCAGCCGTTCCCCGAGGAGGCGAACAGGCGCCTCACCGACGTCCTCACCGACATGGACCTGCCCCCCACGGACGGCGCGAAGGAGAACCTGCTCGAGGAGGGCAAGGACCCTGAGCGCATGGTGGTGACCGGCAACACCGCCGTCGACGCCGTGCTGGCGAGCCGCGAGCGCGCCCGCCTGCCGGAGGGCCTGCCGGCCGAGGGCCTGGTGGCCGTGACGATGCACAGGCGCGAGAACCTGCCCGTGATGCGCGGCCTGGCCGAGGCGCTGGCCGCCGTCGCGCGGGCGCACCCCGAGCTCACCTTCGTCTACCCGGTGCACCTCAACCCGGCGGTGCGAGAGCGCGTGTGGCCGGCCCTCGAGGGCGTGCCGAACTTCAGGCTCCTCGACCCCGTCGACTACCTGTCGATGGTCGCGCTCCTCGACAGGTCGGTCCTGGTGATCACCGACTCCGGCGGCATCCAGGAGGAGGGCGCCGCGCTCGGGCGTCCCGTGGCGGTGCTGCGCAACGTCACCGAGCGGCCCGAGGGCCTCGGCGGCGTGCTGAGGCTGGTGGGCAACGACCCCGCCGCCGTCGAGGAGCGCCTGCTCGCCCTGCTGGGGGACGGGGCCGAGCTGGCACGCATGAGGTCGGCGCCGAACCCCTACGGCGACGGTCGCGCCTCGGAGCGCATCGCGCAGGCCGTGGCCTGGCGCTTCGGCCTGGCGGAGCGCCCCGCCGACTGGCGCGTGGGGGAGGGCGGGTGAGCGCCCCCGTGGCCACGGCGCTCGGCGCCGCGTCCGGCGTGCCCTGGCACGAGGCCGAGCACGCCCTGAGCTTCGGCAGGCCGCTGCCCGGCGGCGGCGCCGAGCTCAAGTGGCGCGGCGCCGCCCTGATGGGTGTCGTGAACGTCACGCCGGACAGCTTCTCCGACGGCGGCGTCGCCTTCGCGCGCGACGACGCGGTGGCCGCGGGGCTGCGCCTGGCCGCCGAGGGCGCGCTCGTCGTCGACGTCGGCGGCGAGTCGACGCGTCCCGGGGCCGCACCCGTCGACGCCGAGGAGGAGACGCGCCGCGTGCTGCCGGTGGTGGAGGCGCTGGCCGCGTCCGGCGTGGTCGTGAGCGTCGACACGCGCAAGCCCGCCGTCGCCGCCGCCGCGCTGGCGGCCGGCGCCGCCCTCGTCAACGACGTCTCCGGCCTGCGGGACCCCGCCATGGTGGAGGTCTGCGCTAGAGAGGGCGCGCCGGCCGTGGTCATGCACATGCTCGGCGAGCCGCGTACCATGCAGCTCGAGCCTCGCTACGAGGACGTCGTCGCCGAGGTGACCTCGTACCTCCTCGCCGCCGCGGAGCGGGCCCTCGACGCGGGGGTGCCGGACGTGATCGTCGACGTGGGTCTCGGCTTCGGCAAGACGCTGGAGCACAACCTCGCCCTCCTCGACGCCACGGGGGAGCTCGCGTCCCACGGCCACCCGGTGCTGGTGGGCGCCTCGCGGAAGTCGTTCCTCGGGAGGCTGGCCGGCGTGGAGCGCCCCGCCGACCGCCTCGGCGCCACCCTGGCGGCCCACCTCCACGCCGCGCGCCTCGGCGCGGCGCTGCTGCGCGTGCACGACGTGGCGCCGCACCGCCAGGCGCTGGCCGTCGCCGCGGCGCTGGAGGCGCGTTCGTGAGCGCCGACGGCCTGGTCACCGTGACCCTCGAGGGCATGGAGTTCTACGCCTTCCACGGCGTGCACGACTACGAGCTGGAGCGCGGCGCGCGGTTCGTGGTCGACCTGACCATGCGCCTGCCGGCGCCGGAGCGCGACGCGCTCAACGAGGCCGCCGACTACTCCCGCGTCTACCGCGTCGTGGCCGGCGTCGTCACCGGCCTGAGGTTCAAGCTCATCGAGTCGGTCGCGTCGGCCGTGGCGGACGCCGTGCTGGGCTCCGAGCCGCGCGTCGTGTCGGTGACGGTGAGGGTGCACAAGCCGCACGCCCCGCTGCCCGGGGTGGTGAGGGACGTCCACTGCCAGCTCGAGAGGCGCCGTGCCTGAGGGAACCGGTCCGGGAGGGGGCGCCGGCGACGAGGCGTCCGCGCGGACGGAGGGCGAGCCGCCGCTGGCCTGGGTGGCGCTGGGCGGCAACGTCGGCGACAGCCACGCCGCGCTCCGCCTGGCGCTCCACGAGCTGCGCGGCCTCGGCGAGGTCGTCGCCAGGTCCTCGCTCTACCGCACCGTCCCCGTGGGCGGGCCGCCCGGGCAGCCCGACTACCTCAACGCCGTCGTCGCGCTGCGCACCACCCTCTCCACACACGCCCTGCTGCGCGCGCTGCTCGCCGTCGAGGAGCGCCTAGGACGGGTGAGGCGGGTGCGCTGGGGCCCCCGCGTGATAGACCTCGACCTGCTCGCCCACGGCGACGCGAACGTCGACGACCCGGTGGCCACGGTGCCGCACCCCCGCCTGCACCACAGGGCCTTCGTGCTCGTGCCGCTGCGCGAGGTGGCCCCGCGGTGGCGGCACCCCGTCACCGGGGAGACGGTGGACGAGATGCTGGCGCGCGTGGACGCCTCCGGGGTCGAGCGCACCCACCTGGCCTGGTGAGGCGCGCCGGGTAGTATCGCCCTCCGATGCGCCTGTTCGCGATCGCCGACCCCCACCTCTCGCGGGCGCAGCCCAAGCCCATGGACGTCTTCGGCGGCAACTGGGAGGGCCACCCGCAGGCGTTCTTCGACCGCTGGCGGGAGACCGTGGCCGACGAGGACCTCGTGCTCGTCCCCGGCGACGTGTCGTGGGCGATGCGGCTGGAGGAGGCGCTGCTCGACCTCGAGGACATCGGCGCCCTGCCCGGACGCAAGGTGCTGCTGCGCGGCAACCACGACTACTGGTGGCCGTCGATAAGCAAGCTGCGGCGCGCGCTGCCGGCGGGCATGTACGCGGTCCAGAACGACGCCCTCGCGGTGGACGGCGTGGTCGTGGCCGGCACCCGCGGCTGGGTCTGCCCCGGCAGCCGCGGCTTCACGAGCGAGGACGAGAAGGTCTACAGGCGCGAGGTCGAGCGGCTGGCGCTGTCGCTGCAGGCGGCACGCCGGCTCGAGGGGCGCTACCGCGTCGTCATGCTGCACTTCCCGCCCACGAACCCCCGGCTCGAGCCGAGCGGCTTCACGGAGCTCATCGGCGAGTACGCGCCCGACGCCCTGGTGTTCGGGCACGTCCACGGCGAGGAGCCGGTGCTGACGAGCCTCGACGGCGTGGCCGTGCACTTCGTGGCCGCCGACGCCCTGGGCTTCCGTCCCAAGCTGATAGCCGACCTGGGCGGGTAGAGTCGCGTGGACATGGACGGCCCGTCGCCCGGCAGCGAGAGCGTGCTCGTCGTCAACGCCGGCTCGTCGAGCCTGAAGGTGAGGGCCTACCCGTCCGGGGCGCGCCTGCTGGTCGAGCGCGTCGGCGACGTCGGCGGCGCCACGCACGAGTCGGCCCTGGCCGAGTGCCTGGCCGACCTGGCGCGGATGGAGGGCTTCAGCCCGCCGCGCGTGGTGGGTCACCGCGTCGTGCACGGCGGCACGCGCTTCACCGCGCCCACGGTCGTGGACGACGGGGTCGAGGAGGGCATCGCCGCGCTGTGCGACCTGGCGCCGCTGCACAACCCCGCCAACCTCTCGGCCCTGCGGGCGGCGCGGCGCCTGCTGCCGGGGGCGACGCACGTGGCGGTCTTCGACACCGCCTTCCACGCCACGCTGCCCCGCCGCGCCTACCTGTACGGCCTGCCGCTGTCGTTCGCCGCCAAGGGCCTGCGGCGCTACGGCTTCCACGGCACCAGCCACGACTACGTGACGCGGGAGGCCGCCCGGCTGCTCGGCCGGGAGCGCGAGGAGCTGCGGATCGTGTCCCTGCACCTCGGCAACGGCGCCAGCGGCGCGGCCGTCGACCGCGGCGCGGTCGTGGACACCAGCATGGGCTTCACGCCCCTGGAGGGCCTGCTGATGGGCACGCGCAGCGGGGACGTGGACCCCGGGCTGGTGCTGCACCTGCTGAGGGAGGGCATGGGCGTGGAGGAGCTGGACGACCTCCTGAACCGCGGCTCCGGCCTGGCCGGCATGTCGGGCGTGAGCAACGACATGCGCGACGTCAGGTGGGCGGCCGCGGACGGCTCGGACGCCGCGGCCGCGGCGCTCGAGGTCTACGCCTACCGGGTGCGCAAGCTCGTGGGCGCCTACGCCGCGGCGATGGGCGGCGTGGACGCCGTCGTCTTCACCGGCGGGGTCGGCGAGAACGACCCCGCCACGCGCGCGGGCGCCCTCGAGGGACTGGGGTACCTGGGCGTGCGGCTCGACCCGGACGCCAACGCCGCGGGCGGGCCGGTGATCAGCGCGCCGGGCAGCGCCGTGGCGGTGCTCGTCGTGCGGACCGACGAGGAGGTCATGATCGCGGCGCAGGCCGTGGAGGCCGCGCGCCGCGCGGGAGGTAGCGCGAGTTGACGACCTTGGGGATAGACCTGGGCGGCACGAAGATACTCGCGGCCGTCGTCGACGGCGGACGCGTGCTCGACCGCGTGCGCGTCGACACGCCTCAGACGGGGTTCGCCGACGTGGTGGCGGCCATGGCCGGCGCCGCGCGCGAGCTCCTCTCCCGCGGTCACGTGGTCGGGGGCGTGGGCGTCGGCTCGCCGGGCCCGCTGGACCACGCCAGGGGTCGGGTGGTGTTCGCCCCGAACATCGCCGGCATCGTCGACGCGCCCATCGTCGACGCCCTGGGCGAGGCGCTCGGGCTGCCCGTCGAGCTGGAGAACGACGCCAACGCCGCCGGCTACGCCGAGCACCTCTACGGCGCGGCGCGCGAGCTGGAGTCGAGCGTGTACGTCACGCTCTCCACGGGCATCGGCGGCGGCCTCTTCGTCGGCGAGACCCTGATCCGCGGCGCCCACGCGCTGGCGGGCGAGATCGGGCACGTCACGATGCTGCCGGGCGGACCCATGGGCGGCGACGGCCACGGCGGTAGCCTCGAGGCCATCGCCGCCGGGCGATCGATCGCCCGCGACGCCACCTACGCCTACGGGCGCCCCATGGACACCGTGGAGGTGTTCGAGAGGGCGCGCGCCGGCGAGCGCAAGGCGCTGGGCATCGTCGACAACGCCGCCACCTTCACGGGCATCGGTCTGGCGAACCTCCAGAAGGTCTTCGACCCCGAGGCCTTCGTGCTCGGCGGCGGCCTCACGGCGGCCGGGGACTTCTACCTGGACCGCGTCAAGGCCGCGGCGACGCGGTACCTGGAGGGCTTCTGCGAACCGAGGTTCCTCATGGCCGTGCTGGGCGGGGACGCCGGCGCCATCGGCGCCGCCGCCGTGGCGGAGCGGGCCTTCAGACCACGCCGGTGACGCCGCCGGCGTGGGCGTAGACCGTCGCCCGGCGGCCCAGGACCTCCGCCGCCAGGAGGGACAGGTCGGCGTCCGGCGCCGCCGCGCGGGCGTGCGCCAGCACCGGCGTGGCGTCCACGGCCACGCTGGCGTGGCGCCGCAGCCTGTCCAGCACCGCGTCGGCGCGCCAGTCGCGGCGGACCAGCGCCTTCAGGGCCAGCAGGACACCGCGCCTGCCGGTGGCCGGCTCGCCCGCCTCCCGGCCGGGCCGGCGCACGGTGAGGTCCTCGGGCAGGCCGGCGAGTGCGTCGTAGACGGCGTCTATGACGTCGTCGAGCAGATGCGCCCCGGCGACGAGCGCCAGCGCCGGTCCCTCGGCCTCCTCGACGAGGTCCTCGTCGGGGTCGAAGGGGTCGACCCCCTCGTAGAGCCGCGCCAGTCGCGCCGGCAGGTTGTTGTACCGGTACAGGCTGTCCTCCACGGCGGCCGGCAGCGCCAGCAGCGCCAGGCGAGCCCCCGCCCGCTCCAGGGCCAGCAGGTCGGCCAGCTCGCCGCTCCCGGCGTGGGGGAGATGCGCCACCGTGCGGGACGGGAAGGCGAGGGCGCGGTTCACGACGAGACTCTACTCGCGTTCGCGGCGGGTCGCGGTAGAGTCTGCCCGTGACTGCCGCCGCCGACGCCATCGGCACGCGCCGGACGGGCTGGACGTGGCTGACCGTCGCCAGCGCGCTCCTCGTGGGGGCGCTGGTCGTGACCACCTTGAACCTCCGCGGGTACTTCAACGTGCCGGAGGTGCGGCTGCCCGAGGTCGTGGGCATGCGCCACGACGAGGCCGCGCAGGTGCTGAGGCGCCTGGGCCTCGAGCCCGTGACCTTCATCGAGCAGGTCTCCGGCGCGGCGCCCGACACCGTGACCTCGCAGTCGCCGGCACCTGGCGCCACGGTGAGGCGCGGACGCACGGTGCACCTCGGCGTGAACACCGTGGGCGCCGCCGCGCGCGTGCCCGACCTCACGGGCATGCTCGAGGAGGACGCCAGGCGGCGCGTCAGCGAGCTGAACCTGCCCCTGGGGACCACCGCCTACGAGGCCAGCGACAGGCCGGTCGGCACCGTCATCGCCCAGACCCCGGAGGGCGGAGCTCAGCTCGCGGCCGGCGAGGAGCTGGCGTTGGTCGTGAGCCGCGGACGCGACCTCCCGCGGGTCGCCGTGCCGGACCTCAAGGGCCTGCCCGTCGACGAGGCCGTGAAGAGGCTCGAGGAGCTCGGCTTCCACAGGATCGAGAAGGTCGCCACCGGCGTGAGCTTCACGGACGCGGGCGACGTCGTCTCCACGTGGCCGCCGGCCGCCGCCGAGGTCGTCACGAGCACGCCCGTCACGGTGAACTACGCGCTCTCGTCGCGCAACGTCGTCGAGGTCCCCGACCTCGTCGGCCTGCCGCAATGGCGCGCCCAGCTCGCGCTGCGGGCGGCCCAGCTCCTGGTGGGCCAGGTGACCTACGTCGACGACCCGGCCCAGCCGGAGGGCGTCGTGGCCGTGCAGCCCACCGGCTACACGCTGCCGGGCACGCCCGTGCTGCTCACGGTGAACGGCCGCCCCACCGACTCGCCGCTGCTGCCCGACTTCGGCCTGCCCGGTCGGGACGGCGACGCCCTGGGCGGCGCCGCGGACCAGCGCCCCGGCGCGGGCGGCGGGGCGGGAGCCGGGGGCCCGTCGGTGCTGGCGGGCGACGGCGGCCGCAGCATCCCGTTCACCTTCGACCCCACCTTCATGGGCGTGAGGCGTCTGCTGGAGCAGCCCTACCGCCTCGAGCTCGCCGTGACCGACGAGCGCGGCACCAGGACCGTCCTGGACAGGCAGATGCAGCCGGGAGAGGTCGCCACGACCACGGTCACCGTCTACGGTGCCGACGCGCTGCTGCAGACGTACATCGACGGCGTGTTCTTCCAGGCCTGGCGTCCCTGAAGGGGGGCGGGGCGGGCGCGGGCGCGGCCGGTCGCCGAGCGGTCCGCCGGGCGCGGGAAGGCCGTCTGGCACGGGTCGGATGAGTGCGATATGTCGCTGAGGTGGGCTCCATGAGGCGCGAGCATCGGTTCGGTATACTCGCGTGACACGAGGCAGGAGACCAGCGGGGGCGAGGCCGCCGCGCGTAGGAGGACACCTGTGAGCGAGCCAGACATCACCCCGCTTGCGCGGCGGCTGGCGGAGCAGAACAACGTCGACTGGCGCCGGCTGCAGGGTTCCGGGGACGGCGGCAGGATCGTGGAACGCGACGTCCTCGACTTCCTCGCGCGCGTGATGGCCGGCGAGGAGGCGGTCGACCCCACTCCGGAGCCGTTGCCGGAGGGCATGGAGGCATGGCCGGAGCAGGACATCGCCTCCGTGAGGCAGGGCGTGGGCGAGGCCGCCACCCTGGGCGAGCTGAGGCACGAGATCGGCAGCGCCGTTCGCGAGGAGGCGCCCGCCGTGGACGAGGACGTCTTCCTCTTCGACGACGAGCCGACGCCGGCGCCGCCCATGACCGAGGCACCGGCGCCGGCCGCGGAGGAGACGGCGGCTCCCGCATCCGCCGACGACCTCGACGACCTGCTGGTCTCGGGCGACGAGCCGCTGCCCGTGGACCAGGGCGCCGGCGAGGAACCGGTGTTCGGGGCCATGGCCGGCCAGGACGGCGCCCGGCCCGGCGAGGACGAGCCGACGGCCGAGCCCGAGCCGGGCTGGGGGCACGGCATCCACCTGGGGCAGCCGAGCCACGCCGAGGCGGAGCCTGAGGCGCCGGACATCTGGGGCGAGCCCGCGGCTCCCGCCGGGCCCGACGTCGACCTCTTCGCCGAGGCCGAGGACGGCGCGAGCCCCGCCGGCCCCGCGGAGAGCACGTCCGCTTCCGCCGACGAGGGTCCCGACCTGTGGTCCGCTACCACGGAGTCGGAAGAGGCCGCGGAGCCAGTCGCCGGCGGGGAGGCGTGGACCGAGGAGCCCGTGGCCGGCGAGGAGGCGTGGACCGAGACCCCGGCGACGCGCGACGCGGGCGCCGCGTACGACGCCTGGGCCGCGCCGTCGGCCTGGGGCGAGGGCGCGGACGGCGGCGACGCCTCCGCCGCGGAGGAGACGAGCGGCGCCACCGACGTCGACGCGAGCGGCACGGCTGACGCAGCCGCCGCCGAGGAGCCCGCCGCCGTCGTCGGCGCGGCGGAGGCGCGGG
>JBIQHQ010000004.1:13984-56127 GCA_044508445.1 Deinococcaceae bacterium | reverse complement strand
GACGCAGCCGCCGCCGAGGAGCCCGCCGCCGTCGTCGGCGCGGCGGAGGCGCGGGACGAGTTGGGTGCCGTCCCGGCCTCCGGCTTCGAGGGCCTACCGCTGGCGCGCCTGCGGCTGGCGCTGAGGAGGCACGTCGACGTGAGCGCGCTGGCCAGCGCGCAGCTCGCCGTCTCCCAGGAGCTGGGCCACGAGGAGCCGCTGGGCGCAGCCCCGTTCGTTCTGCGGGCGGTGGCGAAGGCGGCGGCCGAGATGGGCGGCGGCTTCGGCCAGGTCGCCCTGGCGGCGTTCGGGGAGGGCGTGACGCTGCGCCGCGTCGACGGCGCCGCGACGCGGCCCTTCGCCGAGATCGTCGGCGAGCTCTCGGGACCGGGCGTGGAGGAGGACGAGGCCGGCCTGGTGGTGGCCGACCTCAGCGGGCTCGACGTCGACGAGGTCGTGCTGGACCTCGACCTGCCGGTGTTGAGCCTGGGCCGGATCCTCTACGACAACCAGCGCGGGGGCTACAGGAGCACGCTCACGCTCGCCGGCGACCTGCCTGGCGAGGCCGGCGCGCGCCTGCTCTCGCGAGTCGCCGAGCTGCTCGACTCGCCCGTCAGGCTCGTGATGTGAGGACCCCAGCGGCGCTGCCGCGTCCGGGTCCGGAAGCCCCAGGCGGGCCCCGGCGACCCGCTCGTGGCGGGCGCGCTCGCCCGCCCTTCAGGGCTGCTCGGGGGCGGCGGGCACCAGCGCGCTGAGGGCGAGGTAGGCCAGGGCGGCCGTGCCCAGCGTGAGCAGCGCCACGACCACGAACACGGCGCGGACGGCGCCCACGGGGTAGCCGACGAAGCTGGCGACCCCGGCGCACAGACCGGTCAGTACACGTCCTCGGCGGGCGCGCGAGAGGCGCTGGCGGCCCGGCTCGAGCCGCAGCTCCAGGCCGCCGCGGCGGGGGCGCAGCGCGGGTGCTTCGGGAGGGGCGTCGGTGGGGGACACGGCGCCGCGAGTATACGTCCAGCACGGCCGCGGTAACCTGGCCCCGTGACAGAGAGCGCGGACCCCTCGCGCCGGGAGGTCGTCGTCGCCGTCACCGGGGCGAGCGGCATGGCCTACGCCGTCGACCTCCTCCGGTGCCTGCGCGCCGCCCGCGTGCACACCCACCTCGTGGTCACGGCCGGCGCCAAGCGCGTGCTGCCCACCGAGCTCGCCGGCGGCCTGGCCGCCCTCACCTCGCTGGCCTCCGAGGTGCACAAGGACAGCGACAGCGGCGCGCCCATCGCCTCGGGCAGCCACCGCTTCGAGGCCATGGTCGTGGTGCCATGCAGCGCCGGCACGCTCGCCAAGGTGGCGCACGGCCTCACCGACAACCTCACGGCGCGCGCCGCCCACGTGGCGCTCAAGGAGCGTCGCCGCCTGGTGCTCGTGGTGCGCGAGGCGCCCTACTCGCGCCCGATGATCGAGAACATGCTCGCCGCCGACGCGGCCGGTGCCGTGATCATGCCCGCCTCCCCGGGCTTCTACCACCGGCCCGCCACCGTCGACGACCTCGTGGGCAGCGTCACGGCCCGCGTCCTCGACCACCTGGGCGTCGAGCACGACCGCGTCCCGCGCTGGGGCGAGGGCGCGTGAGCGTCGCGGTCGCCGCGCTCGTGGCGGCCGCGGGACGCGGCACGCGCCTCGGGCGCGGACCGAAGGCCCTCGTCGAGGTGGGCGGGCGCTCGCTGCTCGACCTCGCGCTGGACGCGCTGGCGCCGCACGTCGACGAGGTGGTCGTGGCCGTGCCCCCGGGCGCGCTGGGTGGTTGGCCGCGGCGCCAGGGCGTCGTCTACGTCGAGGGCGGCGACACCCGTCAGGAGTCGGTGCGCGCCCTGGTGAGGGCGTCCACGGCGCGCCACGTGCTGGTGCACGACGTCGCCAGGCCGTTCCTCACCGGCGACGTGGTCGCCCGCGTGCTCGAAGCGGCGCGCCGGCACGGCGCGTCGACGGCGGCGCTGGCGGTGGCCGACACCGTCGTGACCGAGGCCGGCGAGGAGCTCGACCGCGCGCTCCTGCGCGCCGTGCAGACGCCGCAGGGCTTCGAGCGCGCCCTGCTGCTGGAGGCGCACGAGGCCGCCGCTGCGGCCGGCGTGTCGGCGACCGACGACGCCGCCCTCGTGCGCCGCCTGGGGCGGCGCGTGGCGCTGGTCGAGGGCAGCCCGCTCCTCGTGAAGCTGACGCGGCCGGAGGACCTGCTGCTGGCCGAGGCCCTGGCCGACGGGCTCCGCGCCGGCGCGTCGCGGGGGCGATGAGGCCGGCAGGGGCCGCCAGCACGGTCGAGCTGGCCCACGGCAAGGTGAACCTCGGCCTGGCGGTGCTGGCCAGGCGCGGCGACGGCTTCCACGAGCTCGAGACGCTCTTCGCGCGCCTCGACGTGGCCGACGAGGTCGAGGCGACGCTGGCACCCGAGAGGCCCGGAGAGGTGACCCTGGCCGTGGAGGCGGCGCCCTACCCCGGCGCTCCCGCGTGGTTCGAGCGCTCGGTGGCGGCGCTGCCGCGGGGGCCGGAGAACCTGGTGGTCCGCGCGGCTGCGGCCTACCTGGCGGCCTGGTCGCGGCGCACGGGCACGCCCCCGACGGGCGTGGAGCTGCGGCTGGTGAAGCGCCTGCCCGTGGCCGCCGGGCTCGGCGGCGGCTCGTCGGACGCCGCCGCGACGCTGCGCGCCCTGGACCGGCTCGTCCCGGGCGGGCTCGACCTCCCCTCGCTGGCCGTGGAGCTCGGTTCCGACGTGCCGTTCTTCGTGTCGGGCGCGTCCGCCGCGGTGGCTCGCGGTCGCGGCGAGCGGCTCGCGCCGGTCGCGGCGCCGCGGCTCCACCTGGTGCTGGCGAAGCCGGAGCTGACGGTGTCGGCGGCGGAGGCCTACGGCGCGCTCGTGGGCTTCACGGGTCGTCTCCGGCACGAGGCGGCGCTCCAGGCCCTGGCGCGCGGCGCCGAGCCCGGCTGGCGCAACGGCCTCCAGGCCGGCGTGATGCGGGCGCACGGCGAGGTGCGGGAGCTGCTTTCAGAGCTGAGGTCGCTGGGCCTGCGCGGCGTGCTCATGGCCGGCAGCGGGCCCACCTGCTTCGGCGTGGCGGAGGGTCCCGAGGCGGCGGAGGAGCTGGCGCGGGCGCTGCGCTCGGGGCGTCCGGACCTATGGGTGACGGCGGCGCACACCGGGTGAGGGACGAGGGCGAGGGCGACCGACGGTCTGTCTGGCGCGCCACGCGGCCCCCCGCCCCGGGCACCGCGCGGGGCGAGGAGCGCATGCCTAGCGGTCGCGCCTGGTGAACCCCCGGCTCTGCTCCACGTCCTCCTGGACCAGGAGGTCCTCGCCGGCGAGCGACTCGACGTGGTGACGCAGCTCGTGCGTGAGCGTCTCCCACGCCTCCTCCTCCCAGTCGAAGTCGGGGTCGGCCGCGGCTATGGCCTTGAACGACCCGTAGTAGATGGCGATGTGGCGGCCCAGGCCCTCGCTCCCGCCCAGGAACTGCTCGGGGCCGGGGTCCAGGTACTCGCCCATGCGGAACACGTCCTCGTCGTAGCCCTCCTCGCGCTTCGCTTGCGGCAGGACGTGCACGCCCTGCAGCCCGCGCAGGAACCGCTCGGGCACCTCGTCCACGAGCGCCTCGACGAGGTGGCGGAACTCGGCGAACGTCACGCCGCGGCCCTCCTCCCTGGCGCACCCGGGCGGCGCGGAACGTCGCGGCCGGGCCTCACGGCGCCGTCACCGCCTCCTCGAAGGTGTCGGGAGCGTCCTTGAGGCGCACCGGCGCATGCTCCGCCGCGGAGGAGTAGGCGGCGAGGATCAGCCGCACCGCCTCGCGCCCGTCCTCGCCAGAGCAGACGACGGGGCCCTCGCCGCGCACCGCCTGCACGAACGCGATCACGTGGGCCGTGTGCGGCTTGTAGCCGCCGAAGGTGTAGGTGGTCAGGTCGGTCTCGTCCCAGGTGCCTCCCGGCATGGACCTGTGGTAGTGGCGCAGCCACGGCGGGCCGAAGCGGTTCGTGCTCTCCAGCGCGCCCTTGGTGCCGTAGATCCAGAACCCCTCCTCCCACCCCGTGGCCGTCCACGCCGTCTCGATCGTGCCTATGGCGCCGTCGGCGAACTCCAGCGAGACGTTCGCGGTGTCCTCGACCTCGATCTCGTAGGCGAGGGTGGCGGTGCGGGCGAACACCTCGCGGACGCGTCCGCCGAAGAACCGCGCCAGGTCGGCCAGGTGGCAGCCGTTGTCGAGCAGCGTGCCGCCGCCGGAGCTGGCCCGCGTGGCGAATGAGGGCCGCACGCCCAGGCCGCCCCAGTCGTGGGCCTGGCGCAGCCGCAGGTGGGTCACGCGGCCTATGGCGCCGGCCGCGAGCAGCTCCTTGGCCTTGCGCGCCGGGCCGGACGACCTGAGCTGGTGGTTGACGAACAGCGTCACGCCGGCCTCGCGGCAGGCGGCGATCATCTCGTCCGCCAGCGCCAGGTCGAGCGCGATGGGCTTCTCGACCAGCACGTGCACGCCCGCCGCGGCCGCGGCCAGGGTGGCGGGATGGTGCACGGCGGTGGGCGCGGCTATGGACACGGCGTCGATGCCGCCGGCGGCGAACATCTCGTGGTAGTCGGCGTAGGTCCTGTCCACGCCCCAGGCGCTGGCGCGTGCGGCCAACTGGACGGGGTTCACGTCGCAGAGGGCGACCACGTTCGCCCCCGCGGCGCGGTAGCCGTCGAAGTGCGCCTGCGAGATGCCGCCGGTGCCGATGATCGCCACGCGCAGCGGGTCGCCTGCCGGCGTCACGGCTTGAGGACGTGCTCCTTCCCGGGGTTGGGCACGGGCTCGAAGGCGGCGGTGTTCGGGCAGGCGGAGTCGTCGCGCCTGAGCCGCGCCGCGGCGTACGCGGCGGAGTTGGCCACGATCCGCCTGACGAGCGGGTGGTGGTAGGTGGGGTAGGTCTCGTGCCCGGGCCGGAAGTAGACGACGCGCCCGTGGCCGCGCCGCCACGTCATGAGGCTGCGGAAGACCTCGCCGCCCTGGAACCACGAGATCATCAGCAGCTCGTCCGGGTCCGGCACGTCGAAGCGCTCGCCGTACATCTCCTCCTGCTCCAGCTCGAAGTGGTCGGGCACGCCCGCCAGCAGCGGGTGGGCGGGCTGGAGGCTCCACAGGCGCTCCTTCTCGTCGGCCTCCCGCCACCTGAGCGAGCCGTGCGTGCCGAGGAGCCGCAGGAACGGCTTCGAGAGGTGGCCCGAGTGCAGCACGACCAGGCCCATGCCGCTCAGGACGGCGTACTTCACGCGGTCGGCCACGACGTCGGAGACCTCGGCGTGCGCCTTGTGCCCCCACCACAGCATGACGTCGGTGGAGTCCACCACCTCCTGCGTGAGGCCGTGCTCCGGCTCGCGCAGGGTGGCCGTGCGCACCTCCGCGCCCGGCACGTGCTCGCGCACCGCCGCGGCCAGGACGGCGTGGATGCCGTCGGGGTAGACCCGGCGGACGCTCTCGGCCTCCACCTCGTGGAGGAACTCGTTGAAGACGGTGACCCTCAAGGCGTTGCCCTCTCAGGGCGTCAGTCGGTGACGGCGCCGACCGAGGCGCTGGACACTAGCTTGGCGTACTTCGCCAGCACGCCGGTAGTGTAGCGCGGCGGCGGCGGGCTCCACGACGCGCGCCGGCGCTCGAGCTCGGCGTCTCCGACCTCGAGCCTGATGAGGTTCTCGTCGGCGTCTATGGTGATGAGGTCGCCCTCCGCGACCAGCGCGATGGGCCCGCCGACGGCCGCCTCCGGCGCCACGTGGCCCACGACGAGGCCGTAGGTGCCGCCCGAGAAGCGCCCGTCCGTGACCAGCGCCACCGAGTCGCCCAGGCCCTGGCCGATGATCGCGCTCGTCGGCGCCAGCATCTCGCGCATGCCGGGCCCGCCCTTCGGTCCCTCGTAGCGGATCACGACGACGTCGCCGGGCCTTATCTGGCGCCCGAGGATCGCCGCCATGGCGTCCTCCTCGCCCTCGTACACGCGCGCCGGCCCCGTGATGCGGCGCGACCTGAGGCCCGTGGTCTTGGCCACGGCGCCGTCGGGCGCCAGGTTGCCGCGCAGCACGTTGAGGTGGCCCACGGGGTAGAGAGGGTCGGAAAGCGGACGCACCACGTCCTGTCCGTCCGGCGGCCGGCTCGGCACGCCGGCGAGGTTCTCGGCCACGGTCCGGCCCGTGACGGTGAGGCAGTCGCCGTGGATCAGCCCGGCCTCGAGGAGCATCCGCATGACCAGCGGCACGCCGCCCACGGCGTGGAGGTCGGTGGCGACGTAGCGGCCGGAGGGCTTGAGGTCGCAGAGCACCGGCGTGGTGCGCCTGAGCTCCTCGAAGTCGTCGATCGCCAGCTCCACGCCCAGCGAGTGCGCGATGGCCAGCAGGTGGAGCACGGCGTTCGTGCTGCCGCCCACGGCCATGACCACGCGGATCGCGTTCTCGAACGCCTCCCGGGTCATGATCCGCCGCGGCGTGAGTCCCAGCTCGGTGAGCCTGACCACGGCCTCGCCGCTGGCGCGGGCGCTCGCGACCTTCTCGTCGTCCTCGGCGGCCATGGTGCTGGAGTAGGGAAGGCTCATGCCGAGCGCCTCGATGGCCGACGACATCGTGTTGGCCGTGTACATGCCGCCGCAGGAGCCGGGGCCGGGGCAGGCGGCGGCCTCGATCTGCCGCAGCGTCTCCAGCTCGATGCGCCCCGCGGCGTGGGCGCCCACGGCCTCGAAGACGCTGACGATGGTCAGGTCCTCGCCGGCCAGGCGACCCGGCTTGATGGTGCCGCCGTAGACGTAGACCGACGGGACGTCGAGCCTGGCCAGCGCGATCATCCCGCCCGGCATGTTCTTGTCGCAGCCGCCCACCACGACCATCGCGTCCATGCTCTGGCCGCGCCCCACCGTCTCTATCGAGTCGGCGATGACCTCGCGGGACACCAGGCTGCACTTCATGCCCTCGGTGCCCATCGAGATGCCGTCGGAGACCGTGATCGTGCCGAAGGTCTGCGGCATGCCGCCGGCCGCGCGGACGGCCTCCGCCGCGGCGTCTGCCAGGCGCCTGAGGCCCGCGTTGCACGGCGTGATCGTGGAGTGGCCGTCGGCGATGCCGACGATGGGCTTCCCGAAGTCTCCGTCCTCGAACCCCACGGCCCGTAGCATCGCGCGGTTGGGCGCACGCTCCGGCCCGCTCGTGACGACGGCGCTGCGTCGGTCGAGACGACGCTCAGCCATGGACCACGGGCTCCTGTCGCGCCACGGCGGCCACCACGGCGTCGGTGAAGGCGCCGGTGGTGCGCGTGCCGCCCAGGTCCACGGTGGGGTCGTCGGCCAGCGCGGACGCCACCGCCGCCTCGAGGGCGTCGGCGGCCTCGGGAGCGCCGAGGCTGTGCCTGAGCATCAGCGCGGCGGAGAGCATCGTGCCCGTGGGGTTCGCGATGCCCTTGCCGGCGATGTCGGGCGCGCTGCCGTGCACCGGCTCGTAGAGCCCGACGTCGCCGCCGAGGCTCGCCGACGGCAGCACGCCGAGGCTGCCGGGGATCACCGCCGCCAGGTCGGAGAGTATGTCGCCGAAGAGGTTGCCCATGACCAGCACGTCGAACGCCCCGGGGTCGCGCACGACCTGCATGGCCGCGTTGTCGACGTAGAGGTGGTTCAGCTCGACGTCGGGGAACTCGCGCCGGTGCACGTCCACGACGACGTCGCGCCAGAACTGCGAGACGTCGAGCACGTTGGCCTTGTCGACGTTCGTGACCTTGTTCCGTCGTCCCCGGGCGGTCTGGAACGCGAGCCTGGCGATGCGCTCGACCTCGTGCCGCTCGTACACCATCGTCGAGAGGCCTCGGTCGGGCCCGTTGTGCGATGGCTTGCCGAAGTAGATGCCGCCCGTGAGCTCGCGGAAGATGACCATGTCCGTGGCCCGCGCGCGCTCCGGCCGCAGCGGCGAGAGGCGCTCGAGCCCGGGGAAGACCCTCACGGGCCTGAGGTTCGCGAAGGCGCCCAGGTGCCGGCGCAGCTCGAGTATCGCCGTCTCCACCCGCTGCTCGCGGGGGAGGCGGTTCCAGGGGTGGTCGCCCACGGGCCCGCCCACCGAGCCGAGCAGGACGGCGTCTGCCTCGGTCACGGCGGCCCGCGTCGCGTCCGGGAACGCCGCGCCGTGCTCCTCGAGCGCGTTGCCGCCGAAGGGCAGGCGCCTGTACTCGAGCTCGAGCCCGAAGCGCTCGGCCACCGCGTCCAGAGCCACCAGGGTGGCCTCGACGACCTCGGGCCCCACGAAGTCGCCCGGCAGGACGGCGACCCTCAGCGGGCCCGCCCTCACGGACGGACCTCGTGGCCCAGCGACGCGGCCGTGCGCCTGATGTCCTCCAGGCCCTCGAGCAGCTCGGCGAGTGGGTCGTAGGTTCCCGTCAGCAGTGCGGTCCTGGCGCTCTCGGGCATGGCGGCAGCGTAACCCCGGCCGCCGGCCTCGACGCGCATGGCCCCCAGGTCGACGGTGACAGGCAGCGCCGGGTCCTCCTGCACGCGCCGCGTGAGGTCGGCGAGGTCGTCCTCCCCGAGGCGCACGCACGCCAGGCCGATGCCGGTGGCGTTGCCGAAGAAGATCTCGGCGAAGCTCCCGGCGACCACGGCCCCGAAGCCGGCGCGGGCGATGGCCTGGGGGGCGTGCTCCCGGCTCGAACCGCAGCCGAAGTTCGCGCCGCTGACGAGCACCCTGGCACCGGCCCGCGCCGGGTCGTCGAGCGGGTGGCCCTTGGGCGTGTCGTCAGGAGCGAAGCGCTCGTCGATGAACAGGGCCGCGCCGAGGTCGTCGAAGGTGACGCTCTTGAGGTAGCGGGCCGGGATGATCCTGTCGGTGTCGATGTCGTCGCCGGGCACCGCCACGGCGGTGCCCGTGACGCGCTCCACGGGCCCTAACGCGCTCACGCCAGCACCTCGCGTCCCACGCCGAACACCTCGCGGGCGTCCGAGACCACGCCGGTCACGGCCGCGGCGGCCACCATCACGGGGCTCATCAGCACGGTGCGGCCGGTGGGCGAGCCCTGCCTGCCCTTGAAGTTGCGGTTCGAGGAGGACGCGCAGAGCTGGTCCCCGACCAGCCTGTCGGGGTTCATGGCCAGGCACATCGAGCACCCCGCGTCGCGCCACTCGAAGCCCGCGGTCCTCAGGACCCTGTCGATGCCGAGCCGCTCGCACTCGCGCTTGACGTGCTCGGAGCCGGGCACCGCGATGGCCTTCACGCGCGGGTGCACGCGTCGGCCGGCCAGCACCTTGGCCACCTCGACGAAGTCCGAGAGGCGCGCGTTCGTGCAGGAGCCGAGGAACGCCACGTCCACCGGCGTGCCCACCAGTGGCCGGCCGCCCTCGAGCCTCATGTGCGCCAGTGCCTCGGCGACGGAGGCCCTCTCGCCCTCTGGCACGTCCTGCGGCCGCGGCACGGGCTCGTCGATGGCCACGGACTGGCCGGGGTTGATGCCCCAGGTGACGGTGGGCGGCACGTCCTCCGCCCGGATGATGACGACGTCGTCGTAATGGCAGCCCGGCTCGGACCTGAACGAGAGCCAGCGCGCCACGGCCTCGTCCCACGCCGGGCCCCGCGGTGCGTACTCGCGTCCGCGCAGGTACTCGACGGTCGTGTCGTCGGGCTGCACGTAGCCGAAGCGCGCGCCGCCCTCGATGGACATGTTGCAGACGGTCATGCGCTCCTCCATCGTCATGGCGTCGAAGACGTCGCCGGCGTACTCGTAGGCGTAGCCCACGCCGCCCTTCACGCCCAGCGTCCTGATGACGTGGAGGATCACGTCCTTGGCGTAGACGCCGGGTCCCAGCCGCCCGTTCACCTCGATGCGCCTCAGCCTGGGCTTGGAGAGCGCCAGCGTCTGGGTGGCGAGGACGTCGCGCACCTGGGTGGTTCCGATGCCGAAGGCTATGGCGCCGAAGGCCCCGTGCGTGCTGGTGTGGCTGTCGCCGCAGGCGATCGTGGTGCCTGGCTGCGTGAGGCCCAGCTCGGGCCCCACCATGTGCACGATGCCCTGGCGCCCCGAGCCGACGTCGAAGAACGCGATGCCGTGCTCGGCCACGTTGCGACGCAGGTGGGCGATCATCTCGGCCGCCAGGGGGTCCTCGAACGGCTCGACGCGTGTGTGCGTGGGCACGATGTGGTCCACCGTGGCGAAGGTGCGCTCGGGCATCAGCACCCTCAGGCCCAGGTCGCGCAGCATCGCGAAGGCCTGCGGGCTCGTGACCTCGTGGACCAGGTGCGTGTCGATGAAGAGCTGTGTCTGACCGCTCCGCAGGGTGCGCACCGCGTGGGCGTCCCACACCTTGTCGAGGAGGCTCCTCGGCCGCTGTCGCATCGTCACCTCTCGTGCCCGCAGAAAGTGGAAGACCCCCGGCCGCGGGTGGGGCCGGGGGTCGTGGCGTCGGGAACTGGCGCGCCGTGGCGCGCGTCCTAGCCCTGAGACCCCGCTCCGACTAGCGGCAGGTGGCCGCGGTGCGGCCCGCCCAGCTCGACGCAGGCGCTGTCCAGGGACATGGCGCGGAGTATAACGCGGCCCCCGCGCGGGCGGTCAACCCGCGGCTCGGGCGGGCGTCTCGCTGCCGAGGCGCGGCGCGCTCGCCACGGGGCACGCACCTCGCGGGGTCTGGCCGGTCTCAGCTCGTGCGTCCGGCGCGGCCGATGGCGGGCGGCCCGCCCACGCGCCCGACCTCGCCGCCGAGGCGCGGAGGCGGCGTGACGCCGCCGCCGTTCTGGCCGGCCACGCCGCCGGTGGAGACGAGGCGCTCGAACTCCTTGGCGTCCACCGCGCGCGCCAGGCCGGTCTCGAACGAGATCATCTTCTTCAGGTGCAGCTCGGCCAGGCAGGCGTCCATCGTGATCATGCCGAGCTGGCCGCTCGTCTGGATCGACCCGGGGATCTGGTGCGTCTTGCCCTCGCGTATCTGGTTCCTGATGGCGGGGGTGGCGAGGAGGAACTCGTAGGCCAGGACGCGGCCCTCGCCGTTGAGGCGCGGCACGAGCTGCTGGGTGAGGATCGCCTGCAGGTTGTTCGCGAGCTGCACGCGCACCTGCTCCTGCTGGGCCTCGGGGAAGACGTCGATGATGCGGTCGATGGCCTCGGCGGCGGTGTTCGTGTGCAGCGTGCCCATGACGAGGTGGCCGGTCTCGGCCGCGGTGACGGCGGCGCCGATCGTCTCGTAGTCGCGCATCTCGCCCACGAGGATCACGTCGGGCGCCTGCCTGAGGACGCTGCGCAGGGCGTTGTTGAAGCTCTGCGTGTCCTCGCCCACCTCGCGCTGGTTGATGATCGACTGCTTGTGGCGGTGGAAGAACTCGATCGGGTCCTCGACGGTGACGATGTGCTTGGCGTACTCGTTGTTGATGAGGTCGATCATCGTGGCCAGCGTCGTCGACTTGCCGGAGCCCGTGGGCCCGGTGACCAGCACCAGTCCGCGCGGGAGGCGGGCGACGTTGGCGACCTCCTCGGGCAGGCCGAGCTGCGCGAACGACATGACCTCCTCGGAGATCGTGCGCATGACCCCGCCCACGGAGCCGCGCTGCACGAAGACGTTCACGCGGAAGCGCCCGTGCCCGGACAGGGAGAACGAGAAGTCGAGGTCCTTGCGCTCCTCGAAGTTGCGCTGCTTCTTCTCGTCCATGAGCGCGTACATGAGGCGCCGCGTCATGGTGGGCGTGAGCACCTCGTGCTCGGTGGGCCGCCACTCGCCGTGGATGCGGAGCATGGGCGGCAGGCCGACGGTGAGCAGGAGGTCCGACGCCCTGCGCTCGATGGCGATCTTCAGGAGGTCGACTATGTCGGCCTGTATCTGGGTGGATCTGATCTGGTCAGCCATGAAGGTCCGCCTCGTCGACGACGACGATGTCGCCGGGATCTGCGATCTGCGTGGATCCGCTCTGGTCAGCCATGTCGCCGCTCTGGTCCTCTCACTTGGGCATCACCATAGGGGCGCCGCTGTCACGGGGCTCTGACGTAACGCACAAAGCAGTCGGTCACTCGGCAGTGCGCGCGAGGACCTCCTCGAGCGTCGTGATGCCCTGCAGCGCCTTGTGGATGCCGTCGTCGCGCAGGGTCCTCATGCCGCGCGAGATGGCCAGCTCCCTGATCTCGAACGCCGACGCCTCCTTGACGATGGCGGTCCTGATCTCGTCGTCCACGACGAGGAGCTCGTGGATGGCGTGGCGCCCGTTGTAGCCGCTGCCGCCGCACTTCTCGCAGCCGACGCCGCGGTAGAGCACCTTGCCCTTGATCTCCTCGTCGGAGAGCCCCAGGCGCCGCAGCACGTCCGGCTCCGGGGTGGACGCCACCTTGCAGTCCTGGCAGACCTTGCGCACCAGGCGCTGGGCGAGGACGCCCAGCAGGGACGCGGAGACGTTGAAGGGCTCGATGCCCATCTCCGTGAGCCTCGTGACGGCCCCGGCGGCGTCGTTCGTGTGGAGGGTGGCGATGAGCAGGTGGCCGGTGAGGGCGGCCTCCATCGAGATCTTGGCGGTCTCGTGGTCGCGGATCTCACCGACCATGATGATGTCGGGGTCCTGGCGCAGGAAGGCCCTGAGGGCCCGGGCGAAGTCGAGGCCGGCCTTGATGTTCACCTGCGTCTGGTTGATGCCGGGGATCTCGTACTCCACCGGGTCCTCGATCGTCGTGACGTTCACGTCAGGCGTGGCGATGCGCTTGAGGATCGAGAAGGTCGTGAACGACTTGCCCGAGCCGGTGGGTCCGGTGATGAGGAACATGCCGTAGGGCTTCTTGATGAGGTCCTCGAAGCTCTGGAAGTTGTAGTCGGCGAAGCCGAGGTCCTCGATCTCGGGGATGTCGGTCGCCTTCTTCAGGATGCGCATCACCGACTTCTCGCCGTAGACGGTGGGCAGCGTCGAGAGGCGGAGGTCGACCTCGAGGTTGCGGTCCCTGAAGCGCACGCGGCCGTCCTGCGGCAGACGCCGCTCGGCGATGTTCAGGCCGCCCATGATCTTGATGCGCGAGGCCAGGGCCGGCGCCGTGACCTTCGGCATGGTCATGTACTCGCGCAGCGAGCCGTCCTTGCGCACGCGCACGACGACGCGCTCGGGCCGCGGCTCGATGTGGATGTCGGAGATGTCGTTGATGATGGCGTCGCGGATGATGTTGTTGACGACGCGCACGAGCGCGTTGTCGTCGATGGCCGAGCTGTCCTCCTCGGCCTCCTCCTGCGCCCGGCCGCTGGCGACCTCCTCCACCACGGCCCGCGCCAGCTCGTCCATGTCGGCGCCGTCGCGGTAGTAGCGGTTGAGGAGGCGCGTGAGCGTCTCCTCGGTGGCCACCGCGGGCTGTATCTCCCGGCCCGTGATGAGCTGGATGTCGTCGAGGGCGAAGACGTGCCGCGGGTCCTTCATGGCCACGACCAGCGTGTTGCCCTCGAGGCGCACGGGCATGGCCGTGTAGCGCCGGGCCGTGGCCTCCGGCACGAGGCTGACGGCGTAGGGGTCGACCTGGACGTTCTCCTCGATGAACGGGAAGCCGAGCTGCATGGCCAGGCTGCGGGCCAGCATGTCGGGGCTGATCTTGCCCGACTGGACGAGCGTGTCCTCGAGCCTGCCGCCGCCCGCCCGCTGCTTGTTGAGGGCCTCGTCGACGTCGGCCTGGGTGACGTAGCCGAGGTCGACGAGGATCTCGCCGAGCGGCTTGACGCTGCCCAGCTTCGTCTGCTCCTCGAGCGCCCGCCTGAGCTGCTCGCGCTTCAGGCGCCGGCTCTGCAGCAGCGTCTCGCCCAGGCGGCCCTTGTCGTCGGCGTACAGCCTGTCGATGCGCTTCTGCACCGCGCTCTCCGGCGCGGCCACGAAGCGCACGGGCCTGTTGACTATCGACTCGATGTCGGCCATGCGCCGCGGGTCGGCGATCGCGACGACGAGGACGTCGCCGTCGAGCCTGTAGGGGACCGCCGAGAACTGCACTGCGTCGAGCCTGAGGAGCTGGCTGCCGAGCTTGTCGGAGACCGGCTCGTCGTCGAGCTCCGGCAGGTACTCGATGCCCATCTGGTCGGCCAGTAGCTGGGCGAGCTGCTCCTCGTCGATGGCACCGGACTGCACGAGGATGCGGCCGAGCAGGCCGCCCGTGCGCTGCTGCTCGGCGATCGCGGCGTCGAGCTGCTCGGGCGTCACGAGCCCGCGGGACACGGCGAGGTTGCCGAGCCGCTGGCTGATGTCGACCTCGACGTCCACGGGCGGCTCGAGGCCGAGCTCGGGGTAGTAGGTGGCGAGCGCCCACATGATCTCCTTGTGGAGCGCCTGGTAGGGCTCCACGAGGCAGCCGGAGGCGTCCTCGACCTCTTCTATGAGCAGCGCGTCGAGCGGGTCCACGAAGGCCACGCGCAGCCTGTCGCCGTCTATCGCGAAGGGCATGGCGAGGAGCTCGGCCGCCAGCGTGGCGGGGACCTTCGCCAGCGCGTCGGCCATGACGTCGACGCGCGGGAGGTTCACGAGGGGGATGCCTATCGACTCCTCGACGGCGCGGGCGATGCGCTGCTCGGAGATCACGCCGAGCTGCATCAGGATGTCGGCGAGCCTGCCCCCGACCTCGGCGTGGCGCGCAATGGCCTGCTGCAGCGCGTCGTCGGTGACGTAGCCACGCTCGAGCAGGACGGCGCCAAGCCTCTTGTCGCCGATCGAGAGAACTGCCAAGGTCAACGCTCCTCGAGGATCATTCTCTCAAGCCGGCGGGCGAGCCTGGTATGAGGAAGCTTACCCTCCGTCAGCGGCCGGACGAGGACCGTGACGAGGCCGGCCCGCCTGGCGCCGAGCACGTCGGTGAAGAGCTGGTCGCCCACCATGGCCGTGTCGGACGGGGTCGCCCCGGGCAGCAGGCTCAGGGCCCGGCGGAACGCCCAGCCGAAGGGCTTGCCGGCCAGCGCCACCCCGGGCACGCCCAGGACCTGCGACGCGCGCGCGACGCGCTCCGGCTTGCCGTTCGAGAGTATCGCCACGCCGAAGCCGGCGGACAGCAGCCTCTCGACGAGGAGCGGGGCCTCGGCGACGTGGTCCTCGCCGTCGGAGGCCACGAGCGTGTCGTCGAGGTCGAGCAGCACGTGCCTGACCCCGAGCCGGCGCAGGAGGTCGGGCGTGACCTCGGCCAGGCTGTCGACGCGGACGTCCGGGCGGAGCATCGGGGGAGTGTATCACCCCGGTCTGACCGCTCTCTTACCGGCAGGGGCGCGCGGCCGGGGGAGGCGCGGCGACTGCCGCCGGGTCCCGCGCGGTCAGGCCAGCGGGCCCGTCAGCGCCTCGCGGAGCGTCGTGGCGAAGCCCTCGTCGTCGATCCACGGGTAGTGGCCGCCGTCCAGCAGCGCGAAGGTCGCGCCCGGCGCCGCCTCCAGCACGAGCTCGGCCTGGCCGGGGTAGCTGGTCCTGTCGTGGCGTCCCGAGAGGAGTACGAGGGGCACGCCGGAGGCCGACGCCGCGCGCAGGTCGTGCAGTCCCTCGGCCAGCCACACGGCGTCGTCGACGTCGTCGGGCACGTCGCCGGAGAGGGCGACGGCGTCGACGTGCTCGAGGAACAGCCGCGACTTCGCCGACGGGAACTGCATGGCGTCGAAGAGCACTTTGGGGTTCACCAGCCCGAACGCCTCGTCGACGAGGGCGAGCGGGTCGACGGGTTCGTCGGCCGGACCGGCGCGCGCGCCCGACGCCTCGGCGTGCAGGTCGCGGGCGAGCTGGGGCATGGAGACCCAGGGGTTCACCAGCACCAGGCGCTCCACCCGCTCCGGTGACGTGCGCGCCGACCGCAGCGCCACCAGGGCGCCGAAGCCGTGCGCCAGGAGGGCGGCGCGCGCCACGCCCAGCGCGTCCATGACGGCGAAGACGTCGGCCGCCAGCAGCCCCACGTCGCTGCCGCCCTCGCCCGTGCTGCGCCCCGCGCCGCGCTGGTCGGCGTACACGACGTCGAGGTCCTCGAGGTCACCCCCGGCGATCTCGCGGAAGGAGGCCGCGTTGTAGCCGGGCCCGCCGTGGAGGTAGTAGACGGTCGGCGCGCCCGCGGGCCCCACGCGCTCCACGTAGAGGCTCGCGGGGCGCGAGCCCCGGTAGGCCGCCGCGCCGCCGGCATCGAGCGCCACCTCCACGCGCAGGGCCTCGTCGCGGAAGCCCTGGCGCTCGCCGTCGCGCCCGGGGATCACCGCTCCGCCCCGCCGGGCGCCGCGGCGACGCCCGTGCCCCAGCCGAACAGCGCGGCCGCGTTGGCGTCCAGTACCGCCTCCAACTGGCCGGGGTCGGTGCCGCGCACCTCCGCCAGCACGGCGGCGGTGAGCCTCACGTTCGCGGGCGCGTTCGGCTCGCCGCGGTGCGGGACGGGGGAGAGGAAGGGGCTGTCCGTCTCCACCAGCAGCCGGTCCTCGGGCACGGCGCGCGCCGCCTCGCGTAGAGCCGCGGCCGACCTGTAGGTGAGGTTGCCGGCGAAGGAGACGTGCCAGCCGAGCTCGAGGCCGGCGGCCACGAGGCCCTCGTGGCCGTTGCAGCAGTGCAGCACCCCGCGGCGCACCCCGCTATCCCGGATCGCCGCGGCCGCGGCGCGGCTGGCGTCGTCGTCGCCCTGGCGGTCCCTGACGTGCAGGACCAGCGGCTTGCCGGTCGTCGCTGCCAGCTCCGCGTGCCAGTCGAAGGCGGCGCGCTGCGCCTCGAGCGTCTCCTCGCGCCAGTGGGTGTCGAACCCGGTCTCGCCTATGGCCACCACGAGCGGGTCCCGCGCCAGCTCCTCGATGCCGCGGCGGACCTCCGGGTCGCGGACGTCGGACGCCTCGTTGGGGTGCACGCCCACGCACGCCCGCACGCGCGGCAGGCGACGTGCCAGCGCCAGGGACGCGCGCGAGTCCCCCAGCGAGGTGCCCACCGTGACGAGCCAGGCCAGGCCGGAGGCCGCCACGGCGGCGTCCGGGTCCGGCAGGCGCGTGAGGTGGCAGTGGGAGTCGGTCATCGCGCCACACGATAGCCGCCGTGCGAGCGGCGGGCGGTCGTGGGCCGAGGTGACCGTTGGGTGAGAGTTCTGTAAGAGGACCGCTGCTACCTTTCGCCGCAGAGAGCGATGGTCGATCGCCGACCAGGAACGAGGAGCAGGATGGTGCAGAGTCGTCCGATGGCCGATGCCATCCGGTACTACAGCAACGAGGAGCTGTCCGAGATCATCTCGAAGTGCGAGACCGCCATCACCGACGGCACCGCCGAGATCGAGGACTACGAGGCCTTCGTCCTGTGCCAGAAGGAGCTCGCCAGGCGCACCTGGGCCTGAGCCCAAGAAGAGGTTCACACCCGACCCGGCGCGCGTGCCTGTAACATCGGTCGTGCACGCGCGCCGGGTCTTCACGTCACGCCGCCTCGCCCCCGCCACGCTGCTAGCCTTCACCGCCCTCTTCGCCGCCTGCGCCCCCACCGTGGCGCGCTCCGACGCCGCGCCCACGGCGTTCGTCGTCGAGACACAGGCTCCCGCCTTCAAGGTGCAGGAGGGAAAGGCCTCGTGGTACGGGCCGGGGTTCGCCGGCAGGCGCACGGCCAGCGGCGAGGTGTTCGACCCCAGCCAGCTCACCGCGGCGCACCGCGAGCTGCCGTTCGGCACCCTGGTGCGCGTCCACAACCTGGACAACGGCCGCAGCGTCGTGGTCCGCATCAACGACAGGGGACCCTTCAAGAGCAGCCGCGTCATCGACCTCTCGCGCGCCGCCGCCGAGGCCCTGGGCATGCTGGGTCCCGGCACCGCGGACGTGCGCCTCGAGGTGCTTACCCTGCCCTCCGGCATGGTGCGGGTGGCCGCCTACGGCAAGCTCAGGGGCTACGAGGCCATGTCGCGCTACCACCCGGTGGGCACGCTGTTGGTGCTCGAGCCGCCCACGGGCACCGCCCCCATAGTCGTGCGCGTCGTCAGCCAGGACGTCCCCGCCGGCATGCCCGCCGACCTCCTCGTCGCCTACGACCTCTTCGCCGTCGTGGGCTCGCAGGTCACGGTGCTCGGCAACTGAGCCGCGGCGGTCTCCGGGAGTCGTGACCGCGGGCCCGTCAGGGCCGCCCTCGGTCGCCCGTCCCGGCCCGCGCGGTCCGTTCGCCGCGGTACCTCTGGTCAGCGCTCGCAGCCCGCGCGCAGCTCGCGCGCCAACGCCTCCAGGTCCCTGCCCTCGTCCACGGCCCTGACGATCGCCGAGCCCACGACGACGCCGTCGGCGACGCGGGCCACCCGTCGCGCCGTCGCGGCGTTGGCCACGCCGAAGCCCACGGCCACGTTCCTGCCGCCGGCCGCGCGCGTCCTCGCCACCAGGTCCTCCAGCTCGGGCGGGAGCTCGTCGCGCGCGCCGGTCACGCCCGTGACGCTGACCGCGTAGACGAACCCGCGGCAGGCGCCTGTCACCAGCGCCAGGCGCTCGTCCGTGGAGGTGGGCGCGGCCAGGAACACGGTGCCCACGCCGGACTCGCGCGCGGTCGCGATCAGCGACCCGCCCTCGTCGGGCGGCAGGTCGGGGAGGATCATGCCGTCGCCGCCCGCGGCCCTCAGGTCGTCCACGAAGCCGGCCTCGCCGCCCCGGTAGCAGTAGATGGGGTTGTAGTACGACATCACGACCAGCGGCTTCTCCGTCCGGCGCCGCAGGGCCTCGACGAGCGCCAGCGTCTCCCTGGCGCCCACACCGCCGGCCAGCGCCCGCTCCGAGGCGCGCTGGACGGTGGGCCCGTCGCCGAGGGGGTCGGAGAAGGGCAGCCCGACCTCGAGGAGGTCGCCGTGCTCCAGCAGCACCCCCGCGGCGTCCAGGAAGCGGCGCCTGTCGGGGAACCCGGCGGTGAGGTAGGGGACGAAGGCCGCGCGTCCCTCGCGCCGGGCGGCGTCGAACGCCGCCTCGATGCGCGCGACGCCGGTCGCCTCCGCCGGCGCGGCCCCGGCGTCGCCGGCCACCTGCCCTCCCGCGCCGACGCTCATCGCGCCGCCCCCACGGCCGCCGGCGACGCGGCCCCGCGCAGGCGGCTCACCTCGGCGACGTCCTTGTCGCCGCGGCCGGAGAGGTTCACGACCATCACCGCCTCGGGCGGCAGCGCGGGCGCCAGCTTGGCGGCGTGCGCGACGGCGTGGGCGCTCTCCAGCGCGGGCACGATGCCCTCGGTCCGCGCCAGCAGCTCGAAGGCCGCCAGCGCCTCCTCGTCGGTGGCCACGGCGTACTCGGCCACCCCTGTCTCCGCGTAGTGGCTGTGCTCCGGCCCCACGCCGGGGTAGTCGAGCCCGGCGGACACCGAGTGCGGCGGGGAGACCTGGCCGCCCTCGTCGGAGAGCAGGTACATGAGCGAGCCGTGGAGGACGCCGGTCTTGCCACCGGCGATGCTGGCCGCGTGCTCCCCGCTGGCCAGACCGCGTCCGCCGGCCTCGACCCCGACCAGGCGGGGGCGCTGAGGCGCCGGCAGGTAGGCGAAGGGCGCGAACAGGCCGATCGCGTTGCTGCCGCCGCCCACGCACGCGACGAGCACGTCGGGGACGCGTCGGCCCTCGAGCTCCTCGAGCTGGTCCATGACCTCGAAGCCTATGACGCTCTGCAGGTCGCGCACGAGCATCGGGTAGGGGTGGGGCCCGACCACGGAGCCCAGCACGTAGAAGGTGTCGCGCACGTTCGTCACCCAGTCGCGGATCGCCTCGTTGGTCGCGTCCTTGAGGGTGCGGGTACCGGAGGAGACGCTCACGACCTCGGCGCCCAGCAGGCGCATGCGGTAGACGTTCAGCTCCTGGCGGCGGACGTCCTCCTCGCCCATGTAGACGACGCAGCTCAGCCCGAACAGGGCCGCCGCCGTCGCCGCCGCCACGCCGTGCTGGCCGGCCCCGGTCTCGGCCACGATGCGCCTGAGGCCCATGCGCCTGGCGAGGAGCGCCTGGCCCACCGTGTTGTTGATCTTGTGAGCGCCCGTGTGGTTGAGGTCCTCGCGCTTGAGGTAGACGCGCGCGCCGCCCAGGTGCCGGGTGAGGTTCTCGGCCCGGTAGAGCGGCGAGGGTCTGCCCACGTACTCGCGCAGCACGTGCCTCAGGTCGGCCACGAAGGCGGGGTCGGCTCTCGCCTCGCGGTAGGCGGCCTCGAGCGCCTGCAGGGCGGGCACCAGCGTCTCCGGCACGTACCGCCCGCCGAAGCGGCCGAAGCGTCCGCGGCTGTCCGGCAGCGGGAAGTCCGGCAGTCCCCGCGGCAGCACGGCTGTCTGGTCCATGGGTCAGGAGTCTACGCCGACGAGGCGCGCGAGGTCGGCCGCGCGCAGGCGCACGGGCCCGGCCGGCGCCGTCACGGAATCGGCGGCGAGCGACGCCAACAAGGCGCGGGGGCTCGTCGGCGCGAGCTCCGGGGCCCAGCCCAGGGTGTGAGCCAGGCCGCCGAGGACCGCCGCCGGGTCGGCGCCGGCGCGCCGCAGCTCGCGCAGCGACAGGTCGCCGCCGCGCTTCGAGAGCTTCTCGCCGTCCTCGCCCAGGAGCAGGCCCACATGCGCGAAGGAGGGCGGAGCGAGCCCCAGCGCCTCGTAGAGCACGAGCTGCGCCGCCGTGCTGGGCAGCAGGTCGGCGCCGCGCGCGACCTCGGTGACGCCCATGGCGGCGTCGTCGACGACGACGGCGAGCTGGTAGGCGTACCGACCGTCGGAGCGCCGCACGACGAAGTCGCCCACCTCGGCCGCTAGGTCGACCCGCACGGTCCCCTGCACCGCGTCGTGGAACGCCACGGTCGTGGCCGGGACGCGGAAGCGCAGGCTGGGCGCGCGTCCCGCGGCGCGCCGGCCGGGCGCCACCGCGGCGTTCAGCTCGCGGTGGGCGGGGCCGTAGACGCGCGCGGGCGCCGCCTGCGGTCCCTCGCCGGCGTCGTCCACGCCGGCCGGTCCGCCGGCCAGCTCCGCCACCTCGCGGCGGGTGAGGAAGCACTCGTACACGTGACCCGCCCGGACCAGACGTGCCAGCGCCGCCTCGTAGAGCGGCGTGCGGAGCGACTGCAGGTAGGGCGCGTGCGGTCCGCCGCGGTCGGGCCCCTCGTCCCAGTCGAGCCCGAGCCAGGCGAGCTCGTCCAGGTTCCCCAGCACGGCCTCGGGCCGCGTGCGCGGCGCGTCGAGGTCCTCGACCCGGACGACGAAGGCACCGCCCGCGGTCCTGGCGCGCGCCCAGGCGAACAGCGCCGTGCGCGCGTTGCCGAGGTGGAGCCAGCCGCTGGGCGAGGGCGCGAAGCGACCGCGGTAGGACGTCACGGATCCGTAGGGCAGCCGCGGGCGCCGTGGAGCGGTCCTCCTCCGGCGTTCGCGGGCGCGCTCAGCCGCGCCGCCCCATCGCCTCGAGCACCGCGTCGCCCATCTCGGAGGGCGTGCGCGCCACGACCACCCCCGCCGCCTCCAGGGCGGCGATCTTCTCGGCCGCCGTGCCCGTGCCGCCGGAGATGATCGCGCCGGCGTGGCCCATGCGCTTGCCGGGAGGCGCCGTGGTGCCGGCGATGAAGGCGGCCGCCGGCTTGCCCAGGTTCTCCCGTATCCACGCCGCGGCCTCCTCCTCGGCGGAGCCGCCTATCTCGCCGATCATCAGCACGGCCTCGGTGTGTGGGTCGTCCGCGAACACCCGCAGCATGTCTATGAAGCTCGTGCCGTTCACAGGGTCTCCGCCTATGCCCACGGCGAGGGTCTGGCCCAGGCCGTTGTCGGTTAGCTGCTTGACGGCCTCGTAGGTGAGGGTGCCGGAGCGGCTCACCACGCCGACCCTGCCGGGGGCGTGGATGTAGCCGGGCATGATGCCGATCTTGCACTCGCGCGGCTTGGTGAGCCCGGGGCAGTTCGGGCCGATCAGGCGGGTGCGCTTGCCCTCCAGGAAGCGCTTGACGCGCACCATGTCCATGATCGGGATGCCCTCGGTGATGGCCACGACCAGCTCCACGCCGGCGTCGGCCGCCTCCATGATCGCGTCGGCGGCGAAGGGCGGCGGCACGAAGACGACGCTGGCGTTCGCGCCCGTGGCGGCGACGGCCTGCGCGACGGTGTCGAAGCTGGGCACATCGACGTCGTAGGTGTCGGGCCGGCCCGGCACGCCGGAGTGGTCCGTCTCGCCGGTGAAGCGCACGCTCTGGCCGCCCTTGCCGGGGCGGACCGCGGCCACCACGTTCGTGCCGTAGGCGATGGACCTGTCGGTGTGGAAGGTGCCGGCGCCGCCCATGCCCTGCACCAGCAGGCGCGTCTCCAGTCCCACGAGCGGGCTCACGCCGCGCCTCCGGCCAGCTCGACGACCTTGCGCGCGCCGTCCTTCATGTCGGTGGCGCTCACGACGTTCAGCCCGGACTCGTCGATGATCCTCTTGCCGAGCTCGGCGTTGGTGCCCTCGAGCCTCACGACCAGCGGCACCTTCAGGCCCACCTGCTTGACGGCTGCTACGACGCCGTTCGCGATCGTGTCGCCCTTCATGATCCCCCCGAAGATGTTCACGAAGATGCCCTTGACGTTCGGGTCGCGCGTGATGATCTTGAACGCCGCGGTCACGTTCTCCTCGGTGGCGCCGCCGCCGACGTCGAGGAAGTTCGCGGGCTCACCGCCCACCTGCTTGATCGTGTCCATCGTCGCCATGGCGAGGCCGGCGCCGTTGACCAGGCAGCCGATGTTGCCGTCGAGCTTGATGAACGAGAGGCCGTAGCGGCTCGCCTCCACCTCGGCGGGGTCCTCCTCGCTGAGGTCGCGCAGGCTCGCGTACTCGGGGTGCCGGAAGAGCGCGTTGGAGTCGAAGCTGACCTTGGCGTCGAGCGCCACGACGCCGCCCTGCGCGGTCACCACCAGCGGGTTCACCTCGAGCAGGTCGGTGTCGAGCTCGGCGGCGGCGCGCGCCACGGCCTTGAGGAGCGCGACGCAGCGCTTGTGCGCCTCGCCGGAGATGCCCAGCGCGAAGGCCAGGGCGCGCGCCTGGTAGTCGGCCAGGCCGACCAGCGGGTCGATGGCCACCCTGACGATCTTCTCCGGCGTCTCGGCGGCCACCTTCTCGATGTCCACTCCGCCCTCGGTGGAGACCATGACGACGTTCCGTCCCACGGAGCGGTCGAGCACGACCGAGAGGTAGAGCTCCCGCGCGATGTCCATGCCCTGCTCGACGTAGAGCCTGTTCACCTGCTTGCCGCTCGGGCCGGTCTGGACCGTGACGAGCGTGGAGCCGAGCATGCGCTCGGCCAGCTCCCTCACCTTCCTCTCGGCCGCCGCGACGCCGCCGGCGACCCCGTCCGTGACCACGTTCACCCCGCGCAGGCCCGGGTGCTCGACGAACGTGCCCTTGCCGCGTCCACCGGCGTGGATCTGGGCCTTCACGACGACGACTGGGTCGCCGCTCTCCGCGACGAGCGGCCCCACGGCCGCGACGGCCTCCTCCGGGGTCGCGGCGGGGCGCCCCAGCGGCACCGCCACGCCGAACGGCGCCAGCAGCTCCTTGGCCTGGTACTCGTGGATCTTCAAGGGCCGGTACCTCCGTAACCGCCGGTGTGCGCGCACCCGGCCGGCAGACACGGTAGGTTACCGCGCGTCGTCGCGGCCGGGACGGCGCTCCGGAGCGCGTTGTGGCAAGGTCCTCGCGGGCCCCGCGGCGCGGGCTGTAGAGTGCCGCCATGGTGAGGACGGCCATCCTTACCGTCTCCGACTCGGTCGCGGCCGGGAAGCGCGACGACGGCAGCGCCCAGGCCATACGCCAGGTGCTGAAGACGGGGCCCTTCGTGGAGGTCGACTACCAGGTCGTGCCGGACGAGCAGGCGCTGATCCGCGCGCGCCTGCGGCTGTGGTCCGACCAGGACGGCGTTGACCTGGTACTCACCACGGGCGGCACCGGCCTGTCGAAGAAGGACAGGACGCCGGAGGCCACCGAGGAGGTCATCGAGAGGCGCGTGCCCGGCCTGCCCGAGCTGATGCGAACCATAGGCGCCGCCCGGAACAGGTCGGCGGCGTTGTCGCGAGGCGTGGCGGGCGTGCGCCGGCAGACCCTGATCCTCAACCTGCCCGGCAGCCCGCAGGCGGCCGCCGAGTCGCTCTCCGCCGTCCTCGAGACGTTGCCCCACGCCGTGGACGTGATCAGGGGCGAGCCGAGCGCCGCCCCCGAGACCTGGCATAGCTGACCGCGCCCCGGGTCCGACGGGGCGCCCCGTGGCGCGTCGGCCGGAGCGCGCACTAGACTCGTCAGCGCCTTGAACGCCCTAGCCTTCGCCGTCTTCCTCCTGTCCTACGTCGTGGCCTTCGTCGGCGTGATCGCGCCCGTGCTGCCCGGGGTGCCCATCGCCCTGGCGGGCGCCGTGGTCGCTGCGCTGATCATGGGCTTCGAGCGCTTCGGCGTCCTGCCGCTCGTCTACCTGGGCCTGCTGACCGCCCTCTCGCAGCTCGTCGACGTGGCCGGCACGTGGTTGGGGTCGAAGCGCTTCGGCGCCAGCAGGGCCGGGGTGTGGGGAGGGGTAGTGGGTTCCTTCGCCGGCCTGCTCCTGTTCCCGCCCTTCGGCTTCCTGGTCGGCGCGCTGGCGGGCGCCGTGGTCGCCGAGCTGCTGGTGGGACGCGACCTGGGCGACGCCTTCAGGTCGGGGGTGGGGGCGTTCGTGGGCACCCTGGGCGGCACGGTGGCGAAGCTCGTCATCATGGTAGTGATTGGCTTCGTGGCTTTCCCGAGGTTCTTCGGCGGCTGACGCGGCCGAGAAGGAGCGGATATGGACCCGATCTTCGTCCAGATAGGGCCGTTGGCCGTCAGGTGGTACGGGCTGCTCATCGCCCTGGGCGTGCTCGTGGGCGCCTCCTGGGGCCTGCGGGCGGCCGAGCGCCGGGGTCTGGACACCGACAGGCTGCTCGACATGGCCCTCTGGCTCGTGATCGCCGGCGTCGTCGGAGCCCGCCTCGTCTACGTGGTCACCAGCCCGTCCGCCTACTTCGGCCCGGGCGGCGACTGGGTGGACGTGTTCAAGGTGTGGGAGGGCGGCATCTCGATCCACGGCGGCGTGCTGGGCGTGATGCTGGCGGCCTGGCTCTACTGCCGGCGGCACGGGCTGAACGTGTGGGCCTACCTCGACGTCATGACGCCCGTGGGCGTCCTGGGCATCATGGGTGGCCGCATCGGCAACATCATGAACGGCACCGACACGGGCGGGCGCCTCACCGACTGGGCCATAGGCTTCCACTGGCCCGAGCCCGGCACCCAGACGCTCGGTGCCCTGGGGCGCGTGGTCTTCGGTGAGAACCTGTGGCAGTTCGCGCCGCCCGCCTGCTCCACCGTGCCCGCCGGCGCGGCCTGCGTCGTCCACTTCACCCAGGTCTACGGCTTCCTCGTCGGCTTCGTGCTGCTGTTCATCGTCGCCTGGGCGCTGCGCCGGGACCTGCCGGCCGGCAACGTGTTCTGGCTCTTCGTGCTGTGGTACTCGGTGCTGCGCAGCGTGATGGAGGAGCCGTTCCGCGACAACCCCCTGCCCTGGCAGGTCTACCTCGACGACCGGGCGGGCATCGGGCTCTTCACCTACACGCAGCTCGCCAGCATCCCCATCATCCTGGTGGCCCTCTACATGCTGCTCACGGCCCCGGAGAGGGACAGGGCGAGGCGGCCGGCCGAGGCCAGGTGAGCCCGCTGGCCGTCGTCGTCCTCGCCGCCGGGGCGGGGACGCGGATGCGCTCCTCGCGCCACAAGGTGCTGCACGAGGCCGCCGGCGCGCCGCTCCTCGAGCACGTCCTGCGCGCCGTGGACCCCCTGGCGCCGCGGAGCGTAGTGGTCGTCGTGGGCCACCTGGGCGAGCAGGTCAGGGAGCGCTTCGCCGCGCGGGCCTCCGCGGGCGTCCTCGAGTTCGCCGAGCAGCGTGAGCTCCTCGGCACCGGCCACGCGCTGGGGCAGGCCGAGGGGAGGGTCCTGGGGTCGTTCGCGCCCGGCGAGCGCGGCAGCGTGCTGGTGCTGGTGGGTGACGCGCCGCTCGTCACCAGCGAGACGCTGAGGCGCCTGGTGGAGACGCAGGGCGACGGGCCGGGCATGACGCTGCTGACGGCCACGGTGCCGGACCCCGCGGGGCTGGGCCGCATCGTCAGGGGGCCGGACGGCGCCGTGGAGCGCATCGTCGAGCACAAGGACGCCTCGCCGGCGGAGCTGAGCATCCACGAGGTGAACGCCGGCTTCTACGCGTTCGACCTCGGCGTGTTCGAGCGCTGCCGCCGCCTCTCGCGCGACAACGCCCAGGGCGAGCTCTACATCACGGGGCTGCTCGAGGTCTACAGGGCCGAGGGCCTGCCGGTCCGCGCCGTGGCCGCCGCCTCCGCCGAGGAGGTCTTGGCGGCGAACGACAGGGCGGAGCTGGCCGTCGTCGACAGGGTCCTGCGTGACAGGGCGCGCCGCGCCTGGCTCCTCGCCGGCGTGACGATGGTGGCTCCCGAGACGGTCTTCCTCGACGAGGGGGTGCGGCTCTCGCCCGACGTGACGCTTCACCCCGGCGTCCACCTGCTGGGCGCCACGACCGTGGGCGAGGGCGCCACCGTGGGCCCCTACGCGGTGCTCACCGACTGCGTCGTCGAGCCGGGCGCAGCGGTGCCGGCGCACGCGGTCGCGACGGGGGAGACGTTCCGGTCCCGCGGCTGAGCCAGCGGCGCCGGCTCACCAGCCGGCGCGGGCCAGGCCCTCGATCACGCCGGCGCAGTGAGGACGCGACGCCGCCAGCACCCCTGGGTGGGCGCGCAGGTCCGCGAGCTCGGGCGCATGGTTGGCGACGAGCACGGCCACCATCCCGGCGTCGGCGGCGGTGACCAGCAGCTCGCGGTCGTTGCCGGAATCGCCGGCGGCGACCACGTCGCCCGGAGCCAGCGACCAGCGCTCCACGAGCCGCAGTAGCGCGCCGCCCTTCGAGGCCGGCGGTGGCAGCACGTCCAGGTACCTGCCGGCGGAGTAGACGAGCCGGGCCGGCACGCCGCGCGCCGCCAGGGCCCCCGCCGCGGCCGCGACCGACGCGTCTCCCTCGACGAGGTAGCTGACCTTGTGCTCGCCCTGGGCGTCCTCGGGCTGCGGCGTCAGCCCCGGCAAGGCGTCCAGCGCCTGCCGCACCGCGGGCGCGGCGAAGCCCGAGGCGGTGAGGCGGCGGCGCCACTCCTCGTCGCGGACGTACCCCGCGCCGTCCCAGGCGTACACCTCCGAGCCCACGGCGCACACCAGCGCCGACGGGCGCGGCAGGCCGGCGTCGGCGAGGAGGCGGGCGGCGACCAGCGAGAGCTCGAGGCCGCGACCCGAGCAGAGCACGAGGGCCGCGTCGGCGGCGACGAGCGCGGCGCCCAGCCGGGCCGCGTCGGCGCAGGGGCGACCGGCGTCGAGCAGCGTGCCGTCGACGTCGGACACCAGCGCGCGGCGGCCCGGTGCCATGCCCACGCGGTACCCCTGCCGGCCCGCCGCTCCCTCGCGGGCGCCGGCGGTCACGTGGCGGCGGGCGCGGCCTCCATGACCTGCTCGAGCTCGCGCACGTACCTGTCCACGTGCGCCCGCCACGAGTAGTGCTCGCGCACGCCGGCCACGCCGTTCTCGGAGTAGCGCTCCCACTTCTCCCTGTCGACGAGGATCCCCTTGATCGCCGCCTGGATCGCGCTCTTGTCGCGGGCGTCGATGAGCTCGCCGGAGCCGACCTTCGCGATGATCTCCTGCGGACCCCCGTGGTCCGTGGAGACCACGGGCAGGCCGGAGGAGCTCGCCTCGATGATCGTGATGCCGAAGTTCTCCTCGAGGGCCGGGTTCACGAACACGCCGCGCCGGGCGGCCACCAGGCGGTAGAGGACGGGTATGTCCACGTCCGGCCTGTGCTTCTTCGGGATCGCGAGGCGGCCGTAGAGGTCGTAGCGGTCCATGGCGAAGAGGAGCCCCGTCATGACCTCGCGCTCGTTGTCGTCGAGCTGCTCGATGTCGCCGCGCACGCCCGCGAAGATCGCCAGGTTCGCCAGGTGCCTCAGCTCGTTGTCCTCGCCGTAGGCCTCCACCAGCCCGAGGTTGTTCTTCTTCCTGTCCGGCCTGCTTATGGACAGGATCACGGGCTTGTCGGGGTCGCGCAGGAAGCGCGTCAGCTCGCGCTTCATGCGGACCCGCGCCTTCACGACCTCCTCGTCTGGCTCGTAGGACTCGTCGAGGTCGTAGTAGTAGGGGTAGAAGCGCTCGACGTCCACGCCGGGCGGGATCACGGCGAAGCGCGCGCTCGGGGCCGCGTCGTAGAGCTCGTAGCCCTTCTCGACCTCCTGGCGCGTGCTGGCGACCACCAGGTCGGCGGCGCGCAGCGCCTGCTCCTCGGCCTCGATGCGCCTGCCTATGTGGTACTGCTCCTCGATCTCCTCGCGGGTCATGCCGGCGCCGCGCAGGGCCCGCTGCTTGTTGCGCCCGAGCGAGTGCCCCGTGAACACCATGGGCCGGCGCCAGCGCTGCGCCAGGCGCTGCGCCACGTAGCCGGCGTCGGCGTAGTGCCCGTGCACGACGTCGGGCACGCCGGGCCCCTCCTCGAAGTAGCGGGCCGCGTTCGCCACCAGCTCGTCGAGGTGCGGCCACAGCGCCTCCTTGCGCATGTACTCGTCGCCCCCCGCCGGCACCCGCACGAGCGTCGCGTGCGGCCCCAGGCGCTCCACGGGCTTGGCGTAGTCGTCGCTCACGGCTAGGTCGTCGATGCGCCGCGTCACCAGCTCCACGCGCGAGACGCGCGGGTGCTTGCCCAGGGCGCGGGCCAGCTCGACCACGTACTTCGTCTGCCCGCCGGTGTCGGCGTCGCGTCCCAGCTCGAGGTCGGACCCGCGGATCAGCCCATGCACGCTGAACATCGCGATGTGGAGGCCGGCCTCGCCCTGCTTGCCTCGTTCCCTGTCCATGTGGCCTCCCGGGTCCGGCACCGTACCGTGAGGCGCCATGAGAACGGCGGGTCCGGGTCACCTGCCGCATGAACATGCAGGACCGTGCATGCGGGAAGCGCCCGGCGGGCCACCGCGTGGTACAGTGCGCGCTCGGATGGCGCTCCTCTCCAAGCCACACGCGGTCCTCGCCCTCGAGGACGGCACCGTCTACAAGGGCTACGCCTTCGGGGCCCCCGGCAAGTCGGTCGGCGAGATCGTCTTCAACACCTCGATGACCGGCTACCAGGAGATCCTCACCGACCCCAGCTACCACGGCCAGATCGTCACGATGACCTACCCGCACATCGGGAACTACGGGGTCAGCGTCTACGACATGGAGTCGAACAGGCCGTACGCCCGCGGGTTCATCGTGCGCGAGTTCAGCCGCTGCGCCTCGAACCACAGGGCCAACCAGGACCTGCAGTCGTTCATGGAGCAGCACGGCATCGTCGGCATCGAGGGCATCGACACCAGGGCGCTGACGCGGCGCCTGAGGGTGGGCGGGGTCGTGAAGGGCGTCATCTTCCACGGCGACACCGACGACGAGCTCGAGGCCGAGCTGGTGCGGGAGGCCAAGGAGCACCTCGACATCGACGGCCGCGACATGACGCCGGAGGTCACCACGCCGCTGCCCTACGCGCGGCCGACGTTCAGGGACAACCCGCGCGTCGTGGTGCTCGACTTCGGCATCAAGCACTCGATCGTCTACCAGCTCGAGCGCGCCGGTGCCGAGGTCATAGTCGTGCCGGCCCAGACGACGCCGGCGCAGATCATGGCGCTCGACCCGTACGGCCTCGTGATCTCGAACGGCCCCGGTGACCCCGACGGTCCCAAGTACGCGCACGACACGGTCTGGCAGCTCCTCGGCCTGCTGCCCACCTACGGCATCTGCCTGGGTCACCAGCTCCTCGGCCTGGCCGTGGGCGGGCGCACCTTCAAGCTCAAGCACGGCCACCACGGCGCGAACACGCCGGTGAAGAACCTGCTCACCGGCGGGGTGGAGATCACCAGCCAGAACCACAACTACGCGGTGGACATCGACTCGATCCCGGGCGGCCAGTTCGTGGCGACGCACGTGAACCTCAACGACGGCACGCTCGAGGGCATGGCGCACGCCCGCTACCCGGTGTTCAGCGTCCAGTACCACCCGGAGGCGAGCCCCGGGCCGCACGACGCCAGCTACCTGTTCCGGAGGTTCATGGCCGAGGTCGACGCGTTCGAGGGCGCCTCGTCGCTGCCCGTGAACGCCCTGGCCGCGGTGTAGGCGGGGGCGCGTCCGTCGGGTCCGGGCCCCGCGGTGGTACGGGGGGACGACCAGCAGGGGCCCGCGGGCCTCAGCCGAAGAGCTCCACCGAGTCGAGCCACAGCGTCACCGGACCGTCGTTGACGAGCTCTACCTCCATCTCGGCACCGAAGCGGCCGGTGGCGACGGTCACCCCTGCGGACCGCAGCGCGTCGACGAAGCGGAGGTAGAGCCGCTCCGCCAGCTCGGGAGGCGCGGCCCGGGAGAAGCCGGGGCGGTTGCCGGAGCGCGCGTCGCCGTAGAGGGTGAACTGGCTCACGACGAGGCAGCCGCCGCCCGCCTGCTCCAGCGAGCGGTTCATCCTGCCCTCCCCGTCGGGGAACACCCGCAGCTTGCGCACCTTGTCGGCGAGCCTCAGCGCGACGGCCTCGTCGTCCGAGGGCCCCACGCCGAGGAGGACCAGGAAGCCGCGGCCGACGCGGCCCACGACCTCGCCGCTCGCCCGCACCTCGGCGCGCGACACGCGCTGCACCAGGGCCCTCACGTCAGAACAGCGACACCTGCTCGGCGGTGTCTATTACGACGCTGCCCTGGCGGGGCGGGAGGGCGTCCAGCGCCCTCTTCACCTCCTGCATGTCCTGCCACATCAGCCACTTCGGCCCGCCCCGCTCGCGCGTCGGGTTGCGCAGCAGGTAGGCGGGGTGGAAGAGGGGCATGACCCTGATGCCGTGCCAGTCGAACCAGCGCCCGCGCAGCCGCGTGATGCCCTCGTTCGTCTTCAGGAAGTACTGCGTCGGCACGTTGCCCAGCGTGCCGATCACCTGCGGCTGGATGATCCTTATCTGCTCCAGGAGCACGCGCTCGCTCGCCGCAACCTCGGCCGGGGTGGGGTTGCGGTTGCCGGGCGGACGGTGCTTGACGACGTTCGTGATGTAGACCTGCTCGCGCTCCAGGCCCACGGAGGCGAGGATCCTGTCGAGAAGCTGGCCGGCGCGGCCCACGAAGGGCCGCCCCTGCAGGTCCTCCTCCTCGCCGGGAGCCTCGCCGACGAGCATGAAGGCGGCGTCCTCGGGCCCCTCGCCGAAGACCAGGTTGTCGGAGAGGTCCTTGAGCGCCGCCGGCTTCTCAGCCGCCAGGCGCTCCAGTTCGCTGAGCGTCACGCGTACCTAGATAACACGGGCGCCGCGCCCTCAGCCCTCATGGGCCTGCGGCGCGCCGACCTGCAGCGCCTGGCGCTGGCTGCGGATCTCGCGCCGCAGCTTCGGCTCGAGGCCGATCATCAGGAAGAAGTTCTCGAGCGCGTTCTCGCGCCCCTTGATCTCGGTGTGCGCGTCGTCCTCGCTGCCGGACACGAAGGGCAGCTCGCGGTACGCCTTCAGCGCCTCCTCGACGACCTCGGGCGGCGACTTCGTCTGCGCCAGCTCCGAGAGGTACGAGTACACGCTGCGCCGAGCCTCGGCGTGGCGCCTGAAGACCTCGGGGTTGTCCGTCTCGCTCGCCAGCAGCAGGTCCTGCTTGGCGATGCGCCGGTAGTGCTTGAGACCGCGCAGGATCTCCTCCGAGCTCAGGACCACGTTGAGTTCCATCGGCACTCCTTCCCGGGACGCGCCGGCGCGCCCCGTCCGCCGTGATCCGGCGGCACACCGCGAGACGCCCTCACCTTCGTACGGGTGGGGGTCGCGGCCGTCACCTCCATGACCTAGGCCTTCAGAGTCCTGATCGGGATGGGAACCCTGTCGTCCTCGGAGCCCTCGCGCTCCAGCACGGCGCCCCCGTAGCGGGTGAGGGCGGCGATCTCCTCGGCGTCGGAGCGGTAGCCGCAGGCCTGGCACTCGAGCTCGTCGAACCCCTCCCGGTAGTGGAAAGTTATCGTCCGCCGGCTGCCGCAGCTCGGGCAGGGGGTCTGCTCGTGGAAGCCCTCGGCGTCCAAGTGGTGCTCCCCTCGCAAGGTGACCCGAGTGTAGCTCAGGCGAGGGAGGGTCCGTGTGCCCGCGCGTCCGCGGCCTCGGCCAGCAGCTCCTCCGCGTGCGAGAGCGACGCGTCCGTCACCGTCCCCGACAGCATCCGCGCCAGCTCCTCCGCCCGCTCCCGGCCCGTCACGCGCCGCACATGCGTCAGCGTGCGGCCCTCCTCCTCGGCCTTCGTGACCACGAAGTGGGCGTCGCCGAAGGCGGCCACCTGGGCGAGGTGCGTGACGACGAGCACCTGGCGACCGCGGCCCAGCTCGCCGAGCAGGAGGCCCACCTCCCGCGCCGCGCGGCCACCGACGCCGGCGTCGACCTCGTCGAAGGCGAGCGTGGGCTGAGCGGCGCCCGTCACCAGGTGCAGGGCCAGCATCAGGCGCGAGAGCTCGCCGCCCGAGGCGATCTGCGACACGGGACCGGGAGGCTCCCCGAGGTTCGCGCCGAAGAGGAAGGAGACGTCGTCGGCGCCGCTGGCGTTCGCCTCGTCCAGCGGCTCCACGGCGACCGAGAACGCGGCGTTGGGCATGCCGAGGCGCCGCAGCAGCGGCGCGACCTGGGCCTCCAGGCGCTGTGCCGCGGAGCGCCTGGCGGCCGTGAGAGCCGCTGCCAGGACGGAGAGCTCGTGGCCCAGCTCCTCCTCCTCGCGCGCCAGCTCGGCCTCGTCCTCGTCGAGGGCCAGCAGCTCCTCCCGCTCGCGCGCCGCCGCCTCGCGGTAGGCGAGGACGGCGGCGAGGTCCTCGCCGTACTTGCGCTTGAGGTCGTCGAGCTTGGACAGCCGCGCCTGAACGGCGTCGAGCCGCGCCGGGTCGGCCTCGAAAGAGGCTAGGAACGACTCGACCTCGGCGGCCACCGCGCCCAGGCCCGTGAGGGCGGCGTCGAGGTCGCGCGCCAGCGGCTCGAGGGCAGCGGCGTACCTGGCGGCGGCGCTCAGCTCCCTCACGGCGTCCGCCGCGAGCCGGACGGCGCCCGTCTCCTCGCCGGAGAGCGCCGACAGGGCCGCGCCGGCGCCCTGCACGACGCGCTCGGCGTGGCGCAGCGTCCTGAGCTCGGCCTCGAGCTCCTCCTCCTCGCCCGGGCGGGGCTTGGCCTCGTCGATCTCCTGGAGCTGGTAGGCGAGGACGTCGAGCCGGCGCGCGCGCTCGCGCTTGGCCGCGCGCACGTCGGCGAGCCTCCTGGCTACCTCCGCCCGGCGCTGGAAGGCGCGCCTGTGGCCCTGCAGCGCCTGCCGCGCCTCCTCCGGCAGCAGCCTGTCGAGCTGGGCGCGCTGCGCCGCGGCGCCCTGCAGCTCGAGAGCGCCGTGCTGGGCGAACACGGCCACGAGCGGCCCGACCCTCTCGGCCAGCTCGCTCACGGTCACGAGCTCGCCGTCGAGCCTGGCGGCGTGCCGCCCGGAGACCGCGATGCGCCGCGCGGCGGAGGCTACCTCCGCGCCGTCGAACTCGCCCTGCACGAGCGCGCTGTCGGCACCGGCGCGGACGAACGAGGCGTCGGCCCGCGCGCCGGCGAGGAGCGCCAGGGCGTCTACGACTATCGACTTGCCCGCGCCCGTCTCGCCCGTGAGCACGTTGAGGCCGGGGGAGAGCTCTAGCTCGAGCTCGCGGATGATGGCGAAGTCACGCAGCTCGATCCTGCGGAGCACGCCGCGAGTATAGACGTCGTGGAGAGGGACGCCGGGGGCCCCTGGGCTATCATCCCGGCATGCCGGCGAGCGGGCCAACCTACGTCGAGTGCCCGCGCGACGCCTGGCAGGGACTGCCCCACGCGATCCCCACCGACGTCAAGGTGACCCACCTCCAGTCGCTGCTCGACGCCGGCTTCTCGCACCTCGACCTCGGCTCGCTCGTCTCGCCGCGGGCGGTTCCCCAGATGGCCGACACCGAGCGCGTGCTCGAGGGCCTGTCTCCCCCCGCCGGCGCCGACCTCATCTGCATCGTCGGCAACGTCAGGGGCGTGGAGAGGGCGCTGGCCTCGGGGCGCGTCACCACGGTCGGCTACCCGCTGAGCGTGAACGAGACGTTCCAACGCCGCAACGTGGGGCGCGGGCTCGAGGAGTCGTGGCGCGACCTGGCGACGATGCGCGAGCTCTGCGCCGGCGCGGGCGTGGGCCTCGTCGTCTACGTCTCCATGGCCTTCGGCAACCCGTACCGGGAGACCTGGGGCCCGCACGTCACGGCCGAGACGATCCAACGCTTGCGCGACGCCGGCGTGGACCGCATCGCGCTCGCCGACACCGTCGGCACCGCCGACGAGCGGCTCGTCGACCGCGTCCTCTCGTCGGTGTCGAACGCCAGCGACCTGGGCCTGCACCTCCACGCCCGTCCCGACGCCTGGCAGCCGCTGCTCGAGGTCGGCCTGCGCCGCGGCGTGCGGTGGGTCGAGGGCGCGCTGGCCGGGGTGGGCGGCTGTCCCTTCGCCGGCGACGACCTCGTGGGTAACCTGCCCACCGAGGAGGTGCTGCCGTGGCTGGCCGAGCGCGGGATGAGGCCCGTGGACGTGGAGCCGGAGAGGCTGGCGGAGCTGGCCGAGGAGGCGCGGGCCCTGGCGGTCAGGTTCGGTTGAGGTCCCCTACGCCGCAGCGCAGCTGACGATGGACGCGCCAGAGGCGTCCGCCGGCCCGGGGCCCCTGCAGGCGCCCTGGGCGGCGAACGCGGACCTCGTCGCCGCGGCCCTCGTCGTCGACCCCCAGGTGGGGCTCACGGAGGCGGAGGCCGCCGCGCGCCTGGAGCGGTACGGCCCGAACGAGCTCGAGGTCGCGTCGGTGCGCTCGACCTGGCAGGTGCTGTGGGGGCAGTTCCGCGGCGTGCTCACCTGGATGCTCGTGGCGGCGGCGGTCCTCTCGGCCGCCTTCGGCCAGTGGTCCGAGGCGCTGGCCGTCCTCGTCGTCCTCTTCATCAACGTCGCGGCCGGCTTCCTCACCGAGCTCGGGGCGGTGAGGTCCGTCGAGGCGCTGCGGCGCCTCGGCGCCGCCCGCGCCACGGTGCGTCGCGAGGGAGCCCCCGTCGTCGTGCCGGCCGCGCACCTGGTGCCCGGCGACGTGCTCGTCGTGGAGGCCGGCGACGTCGTGCCCGCGGACGCCAGGCTCTTGGGCGCCTGGCGGCTGGCGGTGGACGAGTCGGCGCTGACCGGCGAGTCGGTGCCCGTGGACAAGGCCGTGGCGCCGGTGGCGCCGGAGGCGCTGCTCGCCGACCGCACGCCGATGCTCTACCGCGGCACCGCGGTCATCAGGGGGCGCGGCGAGGCGCTCGTCGTGGCCACCGGCATGCGCACCGAGCTGGGCAGGGTCGCCGGCCTCGTGCGCGCGGCCGAGCCGGAGCGCACGCCGCTCGAGCGCCGCCTCGACGCCCTCGGCGGCCGGCTGCTGTGGGTCGCTCTCGGCGCCGCGGTCGCCGTGGCCGGCTACGGCCTGGCCAGCGGCCGCGGCTGGTTCGAGATGGTCCAGACGGCCATCGCCCTGGCCGTCGCCACGGTGCCGGAGGGCCTGCCTGTGATCGCCACGCTGACCCTGGCCAGGGGAGCCAAGCGCATGGCCGACCGCAACGCTCTCGTGAACCGCCTGTCCGCGGTGGAGACGCTGGGCGCCACCAACGTGATCCTCACCGACAAGACGGGAACGCTGACGGAGAACCGGATGGCCGTGGCGGGCTGGTGGCTGCCGGACGGGCGCCACGGGGCAGGGCCGGGACGGCGCGAGGCGCGCGCCGTGGCAGCAGGCGACGAGCCTCTCGACAGGGCGCTGCGCGTGGCCGTGCTGTGCGGCACCGCGTCGCTCGATCACGGCGGCGACGGCGACGACGTGGGCGACCCGATGGAGGTGGCGCTGCTGCGGGCCGCCGCGGACCTAGGGGTCGTGCGGGAGGAGCTCCACGGCCTGCTACCGGAGCTATCGCAGCTGCCCTTCGACGCCGACGACCGTGCCATGGCCACCTACCACCAGGCGGCCGACGACGGGCTGCTGCTGGTGAAGGGCGCGCCCGGCGCCGTGATCCCGGCCTGCACGGCCGTGGCCGCGCCGGGCGGCGGCGGGTCGCCGCTCGACGACGCCGGGCGCGAGGAGTGGCTGGAGCGCAACAGGTCGATGGCGGCGGAGGGCCTGCGCGTGCTGGCCCTCGCCGACAGGCGCGGCCGGTGGCGTCCCGGCGAGCCCCTGCAGGGCCTCACGCTGGTGGGGCTGGTGGGACTCGCGGACCCTCCGCGCGAGGCGGCCGTGGGGGCGGTGCGCGCCTGCCTCAGGGCGGGCATCCGCGTGGTGATGGTGACGGGCGACCAGCCGGTGACGGCGCGGGCGGTGGCGCGCGCCGTGGGCCTCGCGCGCCCGGACGACGTCGTCACGGGAGCCGACCTGGAGCGGTCCGTCGCCGACGGCGAGGGGCCCGACCGGGCCGTGGCCACCGACGTGCTGGCCCGCGTGAGCCCCGAGCAGAAGCTGCGGCTCGTCGAGCTGCACCAGGGCGCCGGCAGCGTGGTCGCGATGATCGGCGACGGCGTGAACGACGCCCCGGCGCTGCGCCGCGCCGACATAGGCGTGGCCATGGGCGGGCGCGGCACGGACGTCGCGCGCGAGGCCGCGGCCATGGTCCTCAAGGACGACGACTTCGCCACCGTCGTCGCGGCCGTGGAGGAGGGGCGCGCGATCTTCCGCAACATCCGCGCCGCCGTCGCCTACCTGCTGTCCTGCAACCTGAGCGAGGTCCTCGTCATAGGCCTCGCGGCGGCCCTGGGCTTCCCGCTGCCGCTGCTGCCGCTGCAGATCCTGTTCCTGAACCTCGTCACCGACGTCTTCCCGGCGCTGGCGCTGGGCACCACGCCGGCCGACCCCGGCGTCCTCGACAGGCCACCTCGCGACCCGCGGGAGCCCATCCTCGCCGGCCGCCACTGGCGCCTCGTGGCCGCCTACGCGCTGCTCCTCACCGCCTCCGTGCTGGGCGCGTACGCGCTGGCCCTCGGCCCGCTCGGTCTCGGCGCACGCCAGTCCGTGACCGTGGCCTTCCTGGGCCTGGCGCTCGCGCAGGTGTTCCACGTGCTGAACATGAGGGGCGTGCGGCGCCGCACGGGCGAGGGAGGGAAGGCCGCTCCGGACCCGCTGACGCGCAACCCCTGGGTGTGGTCCGCGGTGGCCGCCTGCTGCCTCCTGGTCGCGTCGGTCACGCTGGTGCCCCCGCTCAAGGCGGCGCTCTCGGTGGCGGCGCTGCCCCTGGGAGGCTGGGCGCTCACGGTGGGCGCCGCGCTGCTGCCCACCCTGATCGGGCAGGCGGGGAAGGCCGTGGGCCTGGGGAAGCTGGAGTGAGCGCCCGCGCGCGTCCCCCGCGCCGCGGTCCGGGGCTCCTCGCGCCTCGTCGTGGTCGGCCCCGTGCGCCCCGGCTCAGGCGCTTGCCGGCAGCGCGCCGCGCCGCTCCAGCTCCCGCCGCGCGGCGGCGGCGAGCCGGCGCTGGGCCTCGTCGAGGTCGACGCCGCGCAGGGTGGCGCCGGCCGCGGCCACGTGCCCGCCGCCGCCCAGCTCGACGCAGATGGCCTGCGCCGACACGCCGTCCCGCGTGCGCACGCTGACCTTGACGTCGGGCCCGCGCTCCTTGAGCAGGGCGGCCACGAGCACGCCCTCGGCGTAGCGGATGATGCCCACGAAGTCGTCGGAGTCGTCCTCCTCCTCGCCGGACACGGGCCTCATGTCCGCCGTGTAGCGGGCCGTGACGAGCCTGCCGCCGAGGTCGAAGGAGACCGTCTCCATGACCCGTCCGAGGGTCCTGAAGTAGTCGGGGTGGCGCCACTGCAGCCTGTCGGTGAGCCACACGTAGTCGACCCCGTGGTCCAACAGCTCGCCCGCCGCCTCCAGGACCTCGCGGTTGGTGTTGGCGAAGCGGAAGTTACCGGTGTCGGTGATGATGCCCGTGAGGCAGGCCGTGGCGATCTCGGGCGTCCACGTCACGCCGAGCTCCTCCACGAGCTCCTTCACGAGCAGGGCCGTGGCGGCCTTGCTCGGCTGCACGACGGCGATGTCCCCGAAGCGGTCGTTGGTGCCGTGATGGTCGATGTTGACGGTGAACGACGCGCCCTCCACGGGTCCGCCGGCCACCCGCGGCCTGTCGGCCACGTCGAGGACGAAGAGGAGCGCGCCGGTGGGCAGCGCTGCGACCTCGTCGACGAGCTCCCCCTCGTGCGCCAGGAAGCGCAGGTAGCGGGGCGGCGTCGTGGCCACGGTGACGTCCTTGCCCAGGGCCCTCAGCGCGCGCCCCAGGGCGAGGCTGCTGCCGATGGCGTCACCGTCGGGATCGACGTGCGTGAGGACCACCACGGGGCCGTCCCAGGACCGCGCCACGCGCGCCGCCTCGGCCAGCTTGTCGCGGTAGGCGGGGTCCGGCTCGTTGTCGGGGAGCGGCGGCATGCGGCCAATGATACTCATGGCCTCCGTTCCCGCCGCATATATTGGCGGAGTGTCAGGCCCCCGGCCCTTCACGTGGCTGCTGTTCTTCACGTTGGCGCTGGCGGCGGTGCTTGCCACCGAGCTGAGGCGCGAAGAGCCGCGCCTGATGCACGTGCAAGGCCCGCCTCCGGTGGAGGCGCCGGAGGGTCGGCTCGAAGAGGCGTACCTCAAGGCCAGGGAGGCGACGGTGCGCATCGAGGCGCGCTGCACCGACTCGCGAGCGGGTCAGACCCTCGGCGTGGGCACGGGCTTCTTCGTCACGGCGGACGGCATGGTGTTCACGGCCTTCCACGTCGTGGAGCAGAGCAGCGCGCAGGCCTGCCCCACGAAGCTCGTGGCCGTCACGTCCGGCGGCGCCGAGTACACCCTCGACCTCGTGGGCTTCGACGTCTACATGGACGTCGCGTCCCTGCACGCCGAAGTAGACCACCCCGTGCCTTACCTGACGCCCGCGGCCCGGCGCCCCGACGTCGGGGACCAGGTCGTGGCCATCGGCAACAGCCGCGGCGACTTCCTGGGAGCGCGCGCCGGCCGCGTGACGCGCCTCGGCGTGCAGGCGGGCCGCGCCGACTTCGCCAGCGGCACCATCGAGCTCACGAACTCACTGGCGCCCGGCGACTCGGGCGGTCCCGTCGTGAACGCGGACGGCGAGGTCGTGGGGGTCGTCAGCTACATCAGCTTCAACCCCTCGGCCATGACCTCGCAGGACTGGGTACCGCCCTACCTGCGGGGCGCCCGGCTCCCCAGCGCCTACGCCAGCTACGCCGTGCCGCTGGTGGCGGGCGGCGACCTCTTCACCGCGGTCCTGGCGGGCGGCAAGCGCGACGTGCCGGTCCTCGGGTTCACCGTGGAGAACGACTACGACCCGGCGCGGGCGGCGCACTACCTAGGCGCGCGGCCGGGCGTGATCGTCCGCGACGTGGTGCCGGGCAGCCCGGCGGAGCGGGCCGGCCTGCGCAGCCGCGCCGAGCAGACGGTGGTGGGGGACGACGGGCACGTGCGGATCGTGCCGCAGGCCGACGTGGTCGTGGCCGTGGACGGTAGGCCCACGCCCACCTACCAGGACCTGGTGGCCGTGATCAGGCAGAAGCAGATAGGGCAGACCGTGGTCGTGACGGTGCAGCGCGGCAACGCCACGTTCCGCGTCGACCTGACGCTGGGCGCGCGCACCGACGTCTTCGCCGCGGACAGGTCGGACTAGGCGGCGGCTCGACCGCGACCGCCTCGCGGGAACTGCTACGACGAGGCGCGCCCGGACCCGGGCGCGCCGTTCGCTTGGTGGGCGATGGTGGACTCGAACCACCGACCTCGTCGTTATCAGCGACGCGCTCTAACCTGCTGAGCTAATCGCCCGCTCCCATGAGGCAGCGTCCTTGAGAGTATCACGCGCTGTCTTCGGGGGACAAGGTCGCCTACCGGGACGGCGCGCCGGCCCCGGTATCATCGCACCCGTGGTCGAGCGCCTCTTCCTCGCCAAGCCGCGCGGGTTCTGCGCCGGCGTCGTCATGGCGATACGCGCGGTCGAGGAGCAGGCGGCCGCCGCGGCCGCGCGTGGGGAGGGCGGCATAGCCGTCTACCACGACATCGTCCACAACAAGACCGTCGTCTCGAGGCTCGAGGAGCGCCACGGCGTCACCTTCGTCGAGGACCTGGGCGACCTGGAGGAGGCGCGCCGCGCCGCCGCCGCGGCGGGGAGGACGGTCGGCCACACCGTGGTCTTCAGCGCGCACGGCGTGAGCCCCGAGGTCAGGAGGCGCGCCGCGGAGCTCAGGCTGGCGACGGTGGACGCCACCTGCCCGCTGGTGACGAAGGTGCACAACGAGGCCAAGCGCTACGCCGAGCGCGGCTACCACATCCTCCTCGTCGGCGACTCCACCACGCACCAGGAGGTCGTGGGCACGCGCGGCGAGGCGCCCGAGCACACGACGGTGGTGGCCGTGGTGGGCAACAGGAACCACGACCCGGGCCTCGCCGACCCGCTGACGGTGCAGGTGCCGGACCCCGACCGCGTGGTCGTGCTGACGCAGACCACCCTCTCCGTGGACGACACGATGAGGACGATAGACCTCCTCAAGCGGCGCTTCCCGAACCTCGTGGTGCCGCCGTCCGACGACCTCTGCTTCGCTACGAAGAACAGGCAGGACGCGGTGCGGCGCATCGCGCCGCGCGTCGACATGTTCCTCGTCGTCACCAGCGCCGCGTCGTCGAACGGCATGAGGCTCGTCGAGCTGGCGCAGGACGCGACAGGCAACGCCAGGCGGATCGAGTCGGCGGCGGACATCGACGAGGCCTGGCTGGCGGGCGTGGGCAGCGTGGGCGTGACGTCCGCCGCGAGCACCCCGGACGACCTGGTGCAGGAGGTGGTCGCCTTCTTCAAGGACCGCAACCCCGCGCTCGAGGTCGTCGAGGAGGGGGAGTGGGAGGACATCGCGTTCCGCAAGCCGAAGCGCGTGGAGGCCCCCGCTTGAGGGCGGCCGGCGCGGTTCGGGGTCGCGCCCCTGGCGGTAGATACCCGAGCCACGGGCGCGCCGCCGCGGGCGCCGGCGCGGCCCACGGGGGCTCCGTGGCGGGCCCCGGCGGGCCCGGCCGGTGGCGCGACGTCCGGCCGCGCATCTCGGTGGCGCCGATGATGGCCCTCACCGACAGGCACTTCAGGCGGTTGGCGCGGCTGCTCTCCCGCCAGGTCCTGCTCTACACCGAGATGGTCACGGCTCGAGCCGTGCTGCACGGCGACAGGGAGAGGCTGCTCGGGCGGTCGCCGGAGGAGGGCGCCGTGGTGCTCCAGCTCGGCGGGTCCGACCCCGGCGAGCTGCGGGAAGCGGCCGCGGCCGGCGCGGCCTTCGGCTACGCCGAGGTGAACCTGAACGTCGGCTGCCCCTCCGATCGCGTGCGGAGCGGTCGCTTCGGCGCCTGCCTCATGGCCGAGCCGGAGCTGGTGGGCGAGTGCCTGGCGGCCCTGGCCGAGTCGGGCCTCCCGGTGAGCGTGAAGCACCGCATAGGCGTGGACGACGCCGACGCGTACGACGACCTCCTGCGCTTCGTCGACGTCGTGGAGGCGTCCTCCGGCGGCGTGCCGGTGGCGTACACGGTCCACGCGCGCAAGGCGTGGCTGCACGGGCTCTCGCCGCGGGAGAACAGGACGGTGCCGCCGCTCCGCTACGAGGACGTCTACAGGCTCAAGCGCGAGCGGCCGGGCCTCACCGTGGAGCTGAACGGCGGCGTGCCCGACGTGGCGGCGGCCGCCGCGCACCTTCGCCACGTGGACGGCGTGATGATCGGCAGGGCCTTCTACGACAGGCCCGTGCTGCTGGCCGACGTCGACCCGGTCTTGGCCGGCGCGTCGCGGCCGCTGACGCGTCGCCAGGTCGTCGAGGCCATGGCCGACCATGCGGCCGCCGAGATGGCCGCCGGCACGCCGCTGCCCGCCGTCGCCAGGCACCTGCTCAACCTCTTCAAGGGCGTGCCGGGCGGCCGCTCGTGGCGTCGCGCCCTCACCGAGGGCGCTCACCGCCCCGGCGCGGGGCCGGAGCTGCTCCTCGCCGCGCTGCGCGCCGTGCCCGCCGAGGTCCTCGACGCCCCGCTCGGCGCCGCGCCGGACGGCCGGCGGGCGGCGGCCTGAGGACGCGCCCGGCGCCGTTGCCCCATGGCCGGCCGGCGCCGCGGCCCGAGCAGGCGCCCGGCGCCGCGGCCCGAGTAGACGCCCGGCGCCGC
>JBIQHQ010000004.1:0-13884 GCA_044508445.1 Deinococcaceae bacterium | reverse complement strand
CGCCCGGCGCCGCGGCCCGAGTAGACGCCCGGCGCCGCCGCGCCCGCGTACCGCCCGGCCTCAGGCCCCGACGCCGCGCAGCAGGTCGCGGGCGATGATCAGGTGCTGGATCTCGTCGGTGCCCTCGCCGATGCGCGTGAGGCGGGCGTCACGCCAGAAGCGCTCCACCGGGTACTCCTTCGTGTAGCCGTAGCCGCCGAGGACCTGGATCGCGGCGTCGCAGGCGGCCACGCCGGCGGTGCTGCCCTTGAGCTTCGCCATCGCCGCCGCGGCCGTGTGCTCCCGGCCGGCGTCGCGCAGGGCGGCGGCCTTGCGCACGAGGAGCCTGGCGGCCTCCAGCTCCATGGCCATCTCGGCGAGCTTGAAGGCTATCGCCTGGTGCCGGGCGATGGGCCTGCCGAACTGGCGCCGCTCCGAGGCGTAGGCCAGTGCCGTCTCGAGCGCGGCGCGGCCGAGCCCTATCGCCATGGCGCCGATGCCGATGCGCCCGCCGGTGAGCACGTGGGCGACGTCGGCGAAGGCCTCGCCCTCGCGCCCGAGGAGGGCGTCGACGGGCAGCCTCATGCCCTCGAAGGTCAGGGGCGTCGTGTCGGAGCTCGTCAGGCCGAGCTTCTTCTCCGGCCTGCCGCGCACGAGGCCGGGCGTGGCGCCGTCGGCGACGAAGGCGCTGATGCCCTGCGAGCGCTCGCGTCCCGCCGCCGGGTCGGCGGTGCGGGCCATGACGACGTAGGTGGAGGCGACGGTGCCCTGGGTGATGAAGACCTTGCTGCCATCGACGACCCAGCCGTCGCCGTCGCGCCGCGCCCGCGTGGCGATGGCGGCGGCGTCGGAGCCGGCGCCCGGCTCGGTCAGGCACCAGGCGCCCAGCCGCTCGCCCGAGGCGAGCGGCGGCACCCAGCGCCGGAGCTGGGCCTCGTCGGCGGCGCGCAGCAGGTGCCCGAGGCAGAGCGAGTTGTGGGAGGCGACCGTCAGCGCCAGCGAGCCGTCGACGGCGGCGACCTCCTCGACGACGAGCGCGGTCGTCACCGTGTCGAGCCCGGCGCCGCCGAGCCGTTCCGGCACCTGCAGGCCGAAGAGCCCGAGCTCGCCGAGCCGCCTGGCCAGCCCGCGCGGGAACTCGCCCGCGGCGTCCCTGGCGGCGGCGCCGGGGGCGACCTCCTCGCGCAGGACCTCCCGCAGGGGGCCCAGCAGGGCGCGCTGGTCGTCGCTGAGGTCGAACCACTCCGGCGCTGCCGCGTCTCGGGTCATGGCTCCAGTATCGACGAGCCGGGGCCTCCCGGGGGCCGCCGCGGGGTGTTGGTAGACTCCGCGCCATGGACGACGGGCCCTTCTGGGTGCGCGGGGTGCGGGGTGCGATCACTGTCGACGAGGACCGCCCCGAACTGATCCTCGCGGCCACCCGCGAGCTGCTGCGGGCGATGCTCGAGGCGAACGACGTCGAGGACTACGACCGCATCGCGGCGATCTTCTTCACGACGACCCCGGACCTGGTGTCGACGTTCCCGGCCGAGGGTGCGCGCGAGCTCGGCATGGACATGGTGCCGCTGCTCTGCAACCAGGAGATCCCCGTGCCCGGTCGTCTGCCGCGGTGCATCAGGGTGATGATGCAGGTGCACACGCGGCGCTCGCAGCGCGAGATGGTGCACGTGTACCTGCGCGAGGCGCGCTCGCTGCGGCCGGACCTGACGTCCGCCCAGTAGGCCGGTCGTTCAGAACGCCAGGCGCTCGGTAGGCCAGCCGCTCGGAAGGTCAGCCGCTCGGTCGGCCGGCCGCCGCGGGGCGGCCGACCGGAGCGCGCGCCGGGACGAGTGGGCCCTCCGGATGCTGCGCGGAGCCGACGGCTCTCGGCGCGTCTACTTAGCCGCTCGGCTATGGAGTTGGTCGGGTCCCGCCACGCGACCGCGCCCGCATGCCTCCGGTGGGACACCGTGCGGGCGCGTCGTGCTCGGCCTGGCGTCGGGTCTGTGGGATGCCGGGTGACCGGGTCAGCGTCCGTCGCGGACGGCCCTGCCGGCCTGCGAGGCGCGCGCCAGGCGGGCGCTGCGCTCGTTGCTGTCCACCCGGTCCTTCACCAACTGCCGCAGCTGTGCGACGGTGTAGAACATCGGCCACCTCCTATGGAGAACTATAGGCGAGGGGCCACGTGCTGTCAATAGGGCGGCGCCGATATAGGAGGTGAGCGGCGACTCGGCCGAGGCGGACCCCTCGTCGGCGGGGAGACCTCAGCCGATGAGCGAGCGCTGCAGGTCCGCGATCAGGTCCTTCACGGCTGGCTCCACGAGCCTGTAGTAGGAGCGGTTGCCCTTCTTGGCCACGTCGACGAGGCCCATCTCCTTGAGCATCCTGAGGTGGCCGCTGGTCGTGGGCTGGCTCACGCCCACCTGCTTGGCGAGGTCGCCCACGGTGAGCGGGAACTGGGACAGGCGCCCGATGAGCACCATCAGCAGCAGCCGCGTGGGGTCGCTGAAGGCCTTCAGCCTGCCGGCCAGGTCGGCGAGCTCCGACTGCTGCTTGGCGAAGAGGCTCTCGGCGTGGACGCCGTAGCCGACGTAATCGACGCCGCCGAAGTCGAGGTGGAAACCGCCCTGCGAGGCGAAGTAGAGGGGCACGACGACGAACCTGCCGCCCTGGTCCTGCGCCTTGCGGAACGACTCGGCGGCGCGCTCGAACCTCACGAAGTGATGCTCGGGAAGCGCCGAGAGCAGGTCGCCGGTGACGGCCACCTCCTCCTCGAGCGCCCGCGCCGCCGCCTCGCTCACGGCCCGCCCCTCGCGCTCGTAGGTGGGCTCGAGGTACGACCACAGTGCGGCGAGCGCGCTCTGCATGGTGGCCGAGACCCGCGGCTCGGCCAGGAGCCTGAGTCGCCGGGCGATCTCCTCGTACTTGGCGTCGTGGTCGTCGTCGGGTTGGTCCTCGCCCTCGCCGATGAGCTGGCCGAGGCCCTCGAGCGCGCGGGCCGCCAGGCCGGGGAAGTCGGCGAGGAAGCGCTGGGGCGTGCCGTCGAGGCCGTAGCCCAGGCTGCTGGCCACCAGCAGCAGCTCCGTGCCCACCGAGCGGAGCTCCTCGTCGCCCCACGCCCGCTTGAGGGTCTCGAAGCCGGCCGGCGGGCTCTCCCTGAGCTGCCTCACCCACGGCAGGTCGCTGTCGCGGTCCTGGCCGAAGCGGCGCATCAGGAAGTAGTAGGCGTAGGCCAGCTCGAGCACCGGCGCGGGCGTGACGATGAGCCTCCGCCGGCCCACGAGTGGGGCCGAGAACGAGAGGATGGCGTCCTCGTTCATTGGCACGTGCCGATGATAACAGCCTGAGGCGCCGTCCGGCGTGCGCCGCTCCGCTCGCGGGCCACAGGGGGCGCGCCGGCCGGACCGGCGCTCACTCCACCCACTCGGTGGCGCGCAGCAGCTCCCCGCCGTCGACGGCCGCCGAGACGACCTTGTGAGACCTGTTCATCGTGACCTCGAGCGTGGCGTTGTCGAGCGTCCGCGGACCAATTAGCGACTTGCGGACGAAGTAGCCGCCGCCGGTGACGCTCATCTCCGAGGTCTTCGAGAGGCGGACCTTGATCACCTCGCCGTGCGCGTCGGTCCGCACCTGGCACAGGAGGAAGTTGCCGTCGTCGCGGAACCGCGGGTCCTGGCGCCGGAACAGGCCGAACATGAGAGCAGTGTAGCGCTGCTATGCTCCGCTTCGTCCATGGCACGCCTCCTAGACGCCGACGCGAGCGGCATCGCCGCGGCCGCCGCGCGGCTGCGCGCCGGCGGCCTCGTGGCCTTCCCCACCGAGACCGTCTACGGCCTGGGCGCCGACGCCGCCGACCCGCAGGCGGTGGCGCGCGTCTACGCCGCCAAGGGCCGTCCGCGCGACCACCCGCTGATCGTGCACCTGCCCGGCGCCGACGCCCTGTGGTCGTGGGCCGACCGCGCCTTCCAGGCCGAGCGCGGTGTCGCACCCGAGGTCGTGGAGGCCCTGGCCGAGCGCTTCTGGCCCGGTCCGCTCACCCTGGTGCTGTGCGCGCTGCCCTCGGTGGACAGGGGAGTGACGGGCGGTCAGGACACCGTGGCGCTGCGCGTGCCGGCGAACCCGGTGGCCCTCGACCTGCTGGCGGCGTTCGGCGCGCCGCTCGTGGCCCCCTCGGCCAACCGCTTCGGCCGCGTGAGCCCCACCCGCGCCGACCACGTGCTGGCCGAGTTCGAGGACGACGACGTCCTGGTCGTGGACGGCGGACCCACGGAGCACGGGCTCGAGTCCACGATCCTCGACCTCAGCGGGCCCCAGGCGCGCCTGCTGCGCCCCGGCGCCCTGCCGCTGGAGGCGCTGCGCGAGGTCCTGCCCGTGGAGGCGGCGGCGCGCGGCGGACCGCGGGCCCCCGGCACGCTGGCGCGGCACTACGCGCCCGCCACGCCGCTGCGGACGGTCGCTGCCGACCACCTGGAGCGCGAGCTGGTGGGGACGCGCGGGGTCATCGCCCGCCGCGAGCCGCACGCCGCGGTGGGCGCGGCCAGGTTCTCCTCCGCGGAAGCGCGGCCGCCCGAGGGCGCGCGCTGGCTCGTCCTGCCGGCCGACCCCGCCGGCTTCGCGCGCGAGCTGTTCGCCGCCGTCAGGCACCTGGACGCCCTGGGACTCGAGGAGGTCCTGGTCGAGGAGCCCCCGGCCGGCGAGGGCTGGCTGGCCGTGAGGGACAGGCTGAGCCGGGCCAGCGCGCGCGGCGAGGGGCCGCCCCGGTCCGGCGAGGTCCCGGCGGACGGCGAGACGGACCAGCGCCGCGGCGAGCGCCCGCTGGTGGCCGTGGTGATGGGCAGCGCCAGCGACTGGGAGACGATGAGGCGCGCCGACGAGGTGCTGACCTCGTTCGGCGTGCCCCACACCTGCTCGGTCGTCTCTGCCCACAGGACTCCCGAGCGGCTCGCCGACTTCGCGCGCGGCGCCGCCGACGCCGGCTACCAGGTCATCGTCGCCGGGGCCGGCGGGGCGGCGCACCTGCCCGGGATGATCGCCGCCCACACCCACCTGCCCGTGTTCGGCGTGCCGGTCAGGAGCGCGGCCCTCTCCGGCCTCGACTCGCTGCTGTCGATAGTCCAGATGCCGCGCGGCGTGCCCGTCGGCACGCTCGCGATAGGGGAGGCCGGCGCCGAGAACGCCGCCCTGCTGGCCGTGGCGGTGCTCGCCCTGGCCCGGCCCGAGCTGCGCGCGCGGCTCGTGGCCTACCGCCGCGAGCAGACCGCCGCGGCGGCGGCCACGGTGCTGCCGACCCCCAGCTTCGAGCCCTGATGGAGCGGCGCGACGCGGTACTGCCTGGCGCCACCGTCGGCGTCGTGGGCGGCGGACAGCTCGGCCTCATGCTCGGCGCCGCCTGCCGGCGCATGGGCTACCGCTTCGTCGTCCTCTCTCCCGAGGAGCGCCCGCCGGCCGCAGCGCTCGCCGACCTCCACGTGCGGGCGCCGCTCGACGACCCGGCCGCGCTGAGCGAGCTCGCGGCGCGGGTCGACGTCGTCACCTTCGAGTTCGAGAACGTCTCCTCAGCGGCGCTGGAGGCGGCGGCGACGGCGGGGCTCGTGCGTCCCGCGCCGGCGGTGCTGCACGCGACCCAGCACCGCGTACGGGAGAAGGCCTTCCTCGTGGCGGCCGGCCTGCCGGTGCCGCGACACGCCGCGGCCGCCGACACGGCCGAGCTGGCCCGCGCCGTGGCGGAGGTGGGCACGCCCTGCGTGGTCAAGACGGCCGGCTACGGGTACGACGGCAAGGGCCAGGCGGTCGTGACGGCAGCGGCCTCCCGGGCCGCTGCCGAGTCCCTCGTCGGCTCGGGGCCCGTCGTAGTCGAGGAGCTAGTCGATCTCGCCGCCGAGCTGTCGGTGGTCGTGGCGCGTGGCGCGAGCGGCGAGACGGCGGCCTACGCCCCCTTCGTCAACCGCCACGAGCGGCACGTGCTGGACGTGACCGTGGCGCCGTTCGCGGCGGGCCGGCGCGAGTGGCGCGGCGTGGGGGCGTCCGTCGTCGAGCGGGCCCGCGCGCTGGCCGTGACCGTCGCCGAGCGCCTCGACCTGGTGGGCGTCTGCTGCGTCGAGTTCTTCCTGACGCGCGCCGGCGATCTCCTCGTGAACGAGGTCGCCCCGCGCCCGCACAACTCGGGGCACCTGACGATCGAGGCGGCGCCGGCGAGCCAGTTCGAGCAGCAGCTGCGCGCCGTGTGCGGCCTGCCGCTGGGGGAGGTCGAGCTCGCGCGACCCGCGGCGATGGCGAACCTGCTCGGCGACCTCTGGACGGGCGGCGAGCCGGACTTCGCCGCGGCCCTGGCCACGCCCGGCGTGGCCCTGCACCTCTACGGCAAGGCCGAGGCGCGCCCGGGTCGGAAGATGGGGCACCTGACGGCCGTCGCCGACGACCCGGACGAGGCCGAGGCGCTGGTGCTGAGGGCCCGCGCCGCCCTCACGCGCCGCGGTCCCGGCGCGGCCTCTCCCGCGGCGGCTCCGTGACGTCGTCCCGCTCCCGCCGAGCCCGCAGGGCCGGGTAGAGCGGCCACGCCGCAGACGGGTCAGGGCAGCAAGACGCGCACGACGATCTGCTGTGCCAGGAACAGCAGCATGGGCAGCAGCACCGCCGTGACGAAGCCGCGGAACAGGTTCGGCGACCATGGCCAGGTCGACGTGCGCTCCACCAGGGCCACCTCGCTCGCCAGCGCGGTCGCGGTCTCGTTGAGAGCCTTCACCTGGTCGAAGCGCCTCGCCTCCACGGTCTCGTGCTGCAGGGCCAGGACCGACTCCAGCAGCCCCGTGCAGTAGGCCAGTCGTTCCGCCTTCGCCGCGGCCAGCCTGTGGTGCGCGCCCCACAGCGGCAGGAAGAACAGCGCGTCCCCGACCGTCGCTATGACCAGGATGATCCCGATGTTCAAGCCCGCGACGGCCGGCGACGCCACCTTGGGGTAGGCGAGCAGCCACAGGTAGGAGAACAGCATGATGCCCACGGACAGGCGCGCCGAGAACCCGGCGAACGCGTGGAACAGGTTCGCCCCGAACACCTCCACCGCCACCTCGGGTGACCGGTAGAGCCGGTCGACCAGCACCACCTGCCTGACGGCGTGGTAGACGAACGCGCCGATCCCCGCCCAGCCGAGCACGGGCATGAGCGCCAGCTCGAAGTAGTAGAGCCAGCCGGAGCGCGCCAGACCCAGCGACCCCAAGTGGGGGTCGGTGAAGACGAAGCGCTGGAAGAGGCCGAAGCCCACGGCCAGGAGCGTGGCGACCGCGCAGCCCAGCGCCGGCATCGTCGTCAGCTCACGGATCCGCTGCTCCAGCCACGTCGGGTCCTGACCGTCGACCAGCCGCAGCCGTCCGGCGGCCCTCGCTGCCGCGGCGTCCAGGTGGTCCATGAACGCGAGGGTGAACGGGGCGAAGGCGAGCGCCATCAGCACGAACGGCCAGGTGCCCACCTGGCCCGTACCGGCAGCGCCCCTACCGAGCGCCTCGATCCCGACCAGGAGAGCCCAGGCACCCAGGTAGGTGAGCCAGGTGGGCCACGGCAGCGCCGCCACTCGCTCCTGCAGCGCGTCGACCCAGCTTCGTGCAGGCGTCCCGGGCAGGTCGCCCCGCAGGCCGCCGGCCCCAGCCCCGGTTGCCGCGTCCACGGACCGGCCCAGCTTCAGGCGCATGGCCCCTCCCTGTAGCAGGACACGCCTGAATATAGAGGACGCCCGGCACGCACCTCACCGGCCCGTCGAGAGGCGCTACGCCCCTCCACGGTCGAGCCGCGCTACGCCCTCCCGCGACCGTCCCGAGAACTGTCCATGTGGCCCGAGGAAGGTGCATGTGGCCCGAGAACGGTCCACGCTCCGAAGGGAGACCTGACCCCGCGAGCCACGATGCCCGGCCAGGACCTACCCGTCGTGCCGGCGGACCGAGGAGGGCGTACGTCACGTGCCGGCGGGCCGGCCCAGCCTCTCGCGCAGCAGCTCCACGACGTCCACCAGGGCCGCCTCCAGCTCCTCGTCGAGCTCGTCCGCCTCGCCAGCGGGCGGCGCCTCGAGCACGTCCTCGCCGCGGCTCAGCTTGCCCGCGGCCAGCGCCGCCACGCCGCGAGCCGCGGTGTCCTCCAGGTCGCGCGGGTCGAGGGCGTCGGCGAAGATCGGCTCGGCCGCTGCCGCCAGCCGCTCGACCGCAGCCGGGTCGGCGGCGACAGGCTCCGGCAGTCCCAGGTCCTCGGGCCGCCGCAGCTCGTCGGCGTAGCGGAGCGTGAGGGCCCTCAGCGTCCCCTCGCGGGACATGATCGCCGCCAGGTAGGAGCGTCCGCGCATCACGAAGGTCGCGATGCCGGCGCGGCCGGCCGCGGCCATGGCCGTCGCCAGCAGGCGGTAGGCCGTCACCGCCTCCGGCTCCGGCACCAGCACGTAGCCGCTCACGACGTAGGCGGGGTCCACCTGCTCCACGGGAACGAAGACGTCGAGTGACACGACCCGCGACCTCTCGGGGTCGAGCGCCTCGAGCTCCTCGTCCTCGATCGTCACGTACTCGTCGTCGCCCACGGGGTAGCCACGGACGATCTCATCCGGGTCGAGGAACCTGCCGTCGTAGGGGCAGAAGTAGCGGCGGCTCAGCGGGGTGCCGTCCGGTGCCAGCATCCGCAGGGGCGCCCCGCCGCGCCGGACGCTGGGGTAGAGGCCGACCGGCAGCGTGACGAGCCCGAAGGCCAGCGTGCCGCGCCACACGGGGCGTTCCCCGCGCCCCACGTCAGGAGCCGGGCCGCCGGGCTCGTCGGCAGCGCGTGGCCGGCGGTCGTCAGCCACGCGCGGACCCACCCGCTGCGCGCGCCAGGCTGCGCTCCAGCGCCGAAGTGATGTCGGTCGTGGCCGGCGGCTCGGGCCGGCGACTCGCCGCCACCTCCTTGCCCGCGCGCTTCGCTTCCGCGAGGTCCCTCACGGCCTCCCGGTACGCGTCGCGGTAGGCGTCGTGGTCGAGGTCCCCTGCCAGCACCGCGATGAGGCGCCTCGCCAGCGCGAGCTGCTCCTCGTCCAGCTCGCCCGACGCCGGCGGCTCGTACCGGCCCAGCGGCACGACCTGGCCCGCGTAGCGGAGCGTCACCAGCATCGGGTAGCCGCGGTGCAGGCGCAGGGCGCCGTGGTGCACGCGGTCGCGCATCACCCAGTGGGCCACGCCCTCGCGGCCGGTGCGCGCCAGGAGCGCGACCAGCGCAGCGTGAGCCCCCTCGTCGCCGTCCGGCCCGAGGAAGTAGGGCCGGCGGAACCAGCGGTGCTCGATCGCCCCGACGGGCACGAAGCGGGACACCTCGACGTCCCGGGACGGCTCCGGCTCGAGGGACCCGAGCTCGCCGGCCTCCAACGCGACGATCGTGCCCTCCGGCGTGACGTAGCCGCGGCCGGCCTCGTGGTAGGCGACCACCTCGCCCGTCACGGGGTTCACCAGCGCGCTGCGGACGGGCACACCGTCGTCGCGGTGCAGGAGGCGGAACGGCAAGCGCCTGTCCTCCACGGCCGCGTAGAGGCGCACGGGCACCTCGGCGCCGCCCCAGCGCACCACGCCCCGCCACAGCGCCCTGGCGCTCACGCCTCCTCCGCCGCCGCCTCGAGCTCCGTGGCCAGCGCGGCCACGGCGCGGCCCAGGGGCACCGCCGCGCCCTCGTAGCCCTCCCAGGGGTCGCCGCCCAGCGCGGCCAGACGTCGACGCGTCCGCCTCACGTCGTAGGCGGCCGAGGTCTCCAGCGCGGGGAGCTCCTCCCAGCGCAGCGGCACGGCCACGGGGGCGCCGGGCCGCGCCCGCGCCGAGTAGTCGGCTATGGCGGTGGCTCCGCGCCCGTTGCGCAGGTAGTCCACGAACACCTTCCCCTGACGGCGCTCCTTGGGCAGGTCGGTGGTGAGGCGGGCGGGGTCGGCGGCGACGAGCGCCGCGGCTACCGTCTCGGCGAACGAGCTCACCTCGTCCCAACCGGCCTCCGGCGTCAGCGGGGCCACGACGTGCAGCCCCTTGCCGCCGGTGGCCCTCAGGAACGGCGTGAGCCCGAGGCGCGCGAGGAGCTCGCGCAGGCCGCCCGCCGTCTGTTTCGTGAACCCGAAGGGCACGCCCGGCGACGGGTCGAGGTCGAAGACGAGCCGGTCCGGCTGCTCCAGCCTCTCCACGGTGCTGCCCCAGGTGTTCACCTCGACCACGCCCACCTGCACGAGGGAGACGAGGTGGGCGACCTGGGTGGCGTAGACGTAGACGTCTGGCCCCTCCTTCTCAACGACCTCCACGCGCGGCACGTCGACGCCGAAGGAGTCGCCGGGATGCTTCTGGTAGAAGCAGTCGCCCGCCATGCCCTCCGGGCAGCGGACCAGGGCCAGCGGGCGCCCCGCGGCGCGCCTCAGGAGGACCTCGCCCACGGCCTCGTAGTACTCGGCCAGCTCGCGCTTCGTCACGCCCGGCTCGGGGAACACGACGCGGTCCGGGCTCGTGAGCCGCACGCCGGCGACCTCCACGGACCCGTCGCTCCGGCGTCCCTGCGCTCGAGCCATGCGGCCTCCTCGCACGCGCAGCTGCGGCGTCCCGGCGCGCGCTGCCTCGGTCCACGCTAGGCCGCGCGCATGAGAGGCACGGCGGCGGGCGCCTCACCGTCGCCGCCCTCTGTAGCACGGGGCTTGCGTGCGGCAGGGACGGGCATCTATACTTGCTCGGTTTGGTCGCCCCCTGGCCCGCAGCGCTGGGTCCGGGGGACGGTTCGTCGTGAGTGCAATCAGGCCGCCGCAGCGGCGAGTTGCAACGCGTAGATCGCGAGGCGCGAGGCCTCGAGCCGACGAGCTCCGCGCGGGCCGCGTGGGGAAGAAAGAGGGAGTGATCGTTCTGCCTACGGTTAACCAGCTGCTGCGCAAGGGGCGCAGGAAGATCGAGAAGAAGAGCAAGACGCCCGCGCTCAAGGGCTCGCCGCAGCGCCGTGGCGTGTGCACGGCCGTCAAGACCCAGACGCCGAAGAAGCCGAACTCCGCCCTGCGGAAGATCGCCCGCGTGCGCCTCTCCGGTGGCCAGGAGGTCACCGCCTACATCCCCGGCGAGAAGCACAACCTCCAGGAGCACTCCGTCGTCCTCATCCGTGGCGGCCGCGTGAAGGACCTCCCCGGCGTGCGCTACCACATCGTGCGCGGCGCTCTCGACGCCCAGGGCGTCGGCATCGGCCGCTACGTGCAGCGCAACAAGGGCCGCTCGAAGTACGGCACGAAGAAGCCCAAGGAAGGGGCCAGGTAACCGTGGGACGCCGCAGACGCGCCGAGGTCCGCAGGCTCCAGCCCGACCTCGTCTACTCCGACACCACGGTCACCGCGCTCATCAACAAGCTGATGCGCGACGGCAAGAAGAACCTCGCCAGCCGCATCTTCTACGGCGCCTGCCGCCTCATCCAGGAGCGCACGGGCCAGGAGCCGCTGAAGGTGGTGCGCCAGGCCCTCGACAACATCCGGCCGCGCATCGAGGTGCGCAGCCGCCGCGTCGGCGGGTCCACGTACCAGGTGCCGGTGGAGGTCATCCCGCGCCGCGCCCAGTCGCTGGCGCTGCGGTGGCTGGTCGCCGCCTGCGACGCCCGCCCCGAGCGGACGGCCGTGGAGCGCGTCGCCGGCGAGCTCATCGACGCCGCCGCCGGACGTGGCGGCGCCGTCAAGAAGAAGGAGGACGTCGAGCGGATGGCGGAGGCGAACCGCGCCTACGCCCACTACCGCTGGTGACCTCCGGCCGCCAGTAGCGACGGGAAAGCTATGACTATCGCCACCAAGACAGACCTAGGCAAGACGCGCAACATCGGCATCGCGGCCCACATCGACGCGGGCAAGACGACGCTGACGGAGCGCATCCTGTTCTTCACCGGGCGCATCCACAAGGTCGGCGAGACCCACGAGGGCGCCGCCCAGATGGACTGGATGGAGCAGGAGCGCGAGCGCGGCATCACGATCACCTCGGCCGTCACGCAGTGCTTCTGGCACGACACGCGCATCAACATCATCGACACGCCCGGGCACGTCGACTTCACCATGGAGGTCGAGCGCAGCATGCGCGTGCTCGACGGCGCCATAGCGGTCTTCGACTCCAGCCAGGGCGTCGAGCCGCAGAGCGAGACCGTGTGGCGTCAGGCCGACAAGTACCGCGTCCCCCGCATCGCCTTCGCCAACAAGATGGACAAGACCGGCGCGAGCTTCGAGCTCGTCCTGCGGTCCATGAAGGAGCGCCTGGGCGCCACGCCTCTGGCGGTCCAGTGGCCCATAGGGGTGGAGGACCAGTTCAAGGGCCTCGTCGACCTCGTCGAGATGAAGGCCTACTACTACAAGGACGACATCGGCAAGGACATCGACGTCGTCGAGGTCCCTGCCGACCTCGTCGACGTGGCGCAGGAGAAGCGCGCGGCCCTCGTCGAGACGCTGGCCGACGTCGACGACGACGTCGCCATGCTCTACCTCGAGGGCGAGGAGATCGGCGTCGACGTCCTGCGCGCCGCCATACGCCGCGCGACGATCGCGATGAGGCTGTTCCCCGTCTTCTGCGGATCGGCCCTCAAGAACAAGGGCGTGCAGCGCCTCCTCGACGGCGTCACCTACTACCTGCCGAGCCCGCTGGACATCCCGCCGGTGCGCGGCGTGTCGCCCGACGGCGAGCCCGAGGAGCGCCCTGCCGACGTCGACGCGCCCACCTCGGCGCTGGCCTTCAAGGTGGCCACCGACCCCTACGTCGGCCGCCTCGTGTTCGTGCGCGTCTACTCGGGCGCGCTCGTCTCGGGCTCGTACGTCTACAACGCCACCAGGGGCAAGCGCGAGCGCATCGGCCGCCTGCTGCGGATGCACGCGAACCACCGCGAGGAGATCGAGCGCATCGAGGCCGGCGAGCTGGGCGCCGTCATCGGGCTCAAGGACACGAGCACCGGCGACTCGCTCACCGACCCGGACCACCCCATCCTCCTCGAGTCGATAGAGGTGCCGGAGCCGGTCATCACCGTGGCCATCGAGCCGGCGTCCAAGGCCGACCAGGACAAGCTCTCCAACGGCCTCGCGAAGCTCTCAGAGGAGGACCCGACGTTCCGCGTCGAGACCGACCCGGAGACCGGCCAGACGAAGATCTCCGGCATGGGCGAGCTGCACCTCGACATCATCGTCGACCGCCTCCGCCGCGAGTTCCACGTGAACGCGAACGTGGGCGCGCCGCAGGTCGCCTACCGCGAGACGATCATGAAGCCCGTCGACGTCGAGGGCAAGTTCGTCCGCCAGACCGGCGGGCGCGGCCAGTACGGCCACGTGAAGATCAAGGCCGAGCCCCTCCCGCGCGGCAGCGGCTTCGTGTTCGAGAACGCCGTCGTGGGCGGCACCGTGCCGAAGGACTTCATCCCCGCCGTGCAGAAGGGCGTGGAGGAGGCCCTGCAGTCGGGCCCGCTCCTCGGCTTCCCGATCGTCGACCTCAAGGTCGTGCTCTACGACGGGTCCTACCACGAGGTGGACTCGTCCGAGATGGCCTTCAAGATCGCCGCGTCCATGGCGATCCGCGAGGCCATGGCGAAGGGCGACGCCACCGTCCTCGAGCCGATCATGCGCGTCGAGGTCGTCACGCCCGACCAGTACATGGGCGACGTCATAGGCAGCCTTAACTCGCGCCGCGGGCAGATCCAGGGCATGGAGCAGCGCGGCAACGCCCAGGTGGTGGCCGCCAACGTGCCACTGGCCGAGATGTTCGGTTACGCCACGGACCTGCGGTCGCTGACCCAGGGCCGTGCCGTGTTCACGATGATGCTGGACCACTACGAGCCGGTCCCGCGCAACATCCAGGAAGAGCTCGTCAAGCGCTGAGCGTAGGCCGGCGACTTCTAGGTACTAGGGAGTACTGAAGATGGCTAAGGGTGTTTTCGAGCGTACGAAGCCGCATGTGAACGTGGGGACGATCG
>JBIQHQ010000027.1:0-40471 GCA_044508445.1 Deinococcaceae bacterium | reverse complement strand
GCCTCGTGCATCGCGTCCAGGCTCGCCCTCGTGATGCCGTGCTGGAAGAGGCTGTACTCGAGGGGCCCGCCCCAGCCGCGCCGGGCGGCCAGGGTCCCCACCTGGCCCTTGATGCCGTTCATCGCGGCGGCGAAGGCGAGCTGGTTGCGTCCCAGCAGCTCCAGCTCGGCCCGGTAGGCCCTGCGCCGCACGTCCTCGCGCGGGTCCGCCTGGAGGTTGTGCAGCTCCGGGACGCCGTACTCCCGCTCGGGTGACGCGCCGGACACCTCCTCGGGCAGCACGGCGGCGCGGATCCTCTCGCGCGACGTCAGGTCGTTGTAGAGGCGCGCCCACGCCGACCCGCCGCTGGAGTCCAGGGCCGCCGCCAACGCCTCGGCCTCGTAGCCGAGCATGCGCTCCGCCTCCTGGCGGAAGCGCTCGAGCGGGTAGCGGTGTGCGGCGACCAGGTCGAAGCGCGCCGCGGCGGCGTCGAGGTCGACGGTCCTCAGCCAGGCCTTGAAGCGTGCCCAAGCCGCCCCGGTGCGGGCGCCCACGGCGCGGCGGGCCGACAACGCGGCCTGCGCCGCCTCGTCGTAGGCGTCGGTGGACACACGCAGGGACAGGTAGACGCCCGTCACGGCCTGGAGCTCGCTCAGGCGCAGTGCCAGCTCTAGGGCGCCGGCCAGCGTCGCCGCCTCGTCCGCGTCGGCCGCCGCCCGTGCCTCGAGGTCCCCGCCCGCGGGCGCGTCGCCTATGCCGTGGGCGTCGAGGAAGCCCTCCAGGTCGGCGAGCGCCTCCAGGAACGCGCCCTCGTCCGCCAGGAACTCGGGGCTGTCGAGGCCGGGGTAGATGGAGTCGAGCTGCCAGCGCGGCAGCGTGACCGTGGCTGCGTCTTCCAAGGTGGGCGCCTTCCCCCGCTCGCGGAAGCGGAACGCGGGGATTCTAACCGCGGCCGGGCGGCGGCTCCACGCCGGGCGGCGGCACGTCCGGCGGGACCGGCACCGGCGGCTCGAGCTCGGCGGGCCACGAGCCGCCGAGGGCCAGCCACGCCTCGACCATGTCCTCGTGCACCGGCGCGACGAAGGTGACGGGCGCGTTGTCGCGCGGGTGGGGCAGCGTGAGGCTGCGGGCGTGCAGGGCCTGACGACCTATGTGGCCGCTGCGGCGGCCGTAGACCTCGTCGCCCAACACGGGCGCCCCCAGGTGCCAGAGGTGGACGCGGATCTGGTGGGTCCTGCCCGTGTGCGGCTTGGCGCGCACGAGCGTGTGGCCCGGGGCCCGCGCCAGGGCCCAGAAGTGCGTGGAGGCGCCCCGCGGCGCCTCGCCGCCCACGGTCATGCGCTGGCGCTCGACCGGGTGCCTGCCTATGGGCGCGTCGACCATGGCGCCGTCCTCGACGTCGCCCACGGCTATCGCCACGTACTCCTTCTCCGTGAAGCGGCGCTTGAACGAGTTCGCCAGGTGCCTGTGCGCCTCGTCGGTCTTGGCGACGACCATCACGCCCGAGGTGTCCTTGTCGAGCCTGTGCACGATGCCCGGCCGGTACAGCAGGTCGGCGGGGTCCTGGTAGCGCTCCTTCGACAGCGGCATGCGACCGAGGAGGGCGTTGACCACCGTCCCCGTGCGCACGGTGGCGGTGGGGTGCGCGACGATCCCCGGCGGCTTGTCGATGGCCGCGAGGTACTCGTCCTCGAACAGGATGGGGATGTCGATGTCCTCCGGCTCCACGTCCATGGGCTCCGGCGGCGGGAGGAGCACGGAGACGACCTCGCTGCCGGTGAGCTTCGTGGCCGGCTTGCCCACGGGCTTGCCGTCGAGGGTCACGTAGCCCTCGCTCACCAGCTCCTTGGCGAAGGTCCGCGAGACGGCGAGCGCCTGAGCGATCGCCACGTCGAGACGCTCCCCGCTGGGCGCATCGAACGTCCTCACCTCCATGCCGGGCAGTCTAGCCCCGGTCCGCGAGCGGCCCCGTCGGGCGCGGCTATACTGCGCGCCTGATGGCAGCCGGGACACCGCGGATCGCCCTCGACGCCATGGGCGGGGACCACATGCCGGCGGCGGCGCTGGAGGGCGCGCTGGCCGCGGCGGCGGAGGGCGCGAGGGTGGTCCTGGTGGGCGACGAGGCCGCGCTGCGACCGGCGCTGGCTGCAGGGGCGGGCGGCATCGAGGTCGTGCACGCGCCCGACGCGATCTCGATGGACGACCACGCGGCCGACGTCAGGCGCCGGCGCGACTCGAGCGTGATGGTCGCGATGAGGCTGGTGAAGGAGGGGGCCGCCGACGCCGCGGTCTCGATGGGCCACTCGGGGGCGACGATGGCGGCGGCGCTGCTGCTGCTCGGGCGGCTGCCCGGCGTCGACAGGCCGGCGATCCTCGCGAACGTGCCCACGCGCGCCGGCTTCTCGGCCCTCCTCGACGTGGGCGCGAACGCCGACGCCAGGCCGGGGTACCTGCAGCAGTTCGCGGTGCTGGGCAGCGCCTACGTGAGCAGCGTCTGGGGCGTGCCCGAACCGACCGTGGGGCTCGTCTCGATCGGCGAGGAGCCGCACAAGGGCAACGAGCTGACGCGGGCCGCGCACGAGCTGCTGGCCGCCACCCCGGGCATAACGTTCCACGGCAACGTCGAGGGGCGCGACCTGCTGAGGGGCACCACCGACGTCTTCGTCACCGACGGCTTCACGGGCAACGTCATGCTCAAGCTCGCCGAGGGCGAGGCGCGCGAGCTCTTCGCCTGGGTCAAACAGGCCCTCTCCAGCGGCCCGCTGGCCCGCCTGGGCGGCCTGCTGGCGCGGCGCGCGCTGCGCGGCGTCGCCCGGCGCCTCGACCCCGCCGAGTACGGCGCCCAGCCCCTGCTGGGCGTGGACGGCTACGCCTTCATAGGCCACGGCAGCTCGGACGCCAGGTCCGTGGCCAGCGCACTCCGCACGGCCTCCAGGGCCGTCGGGTCCGGGGCGCTCGAGCGCACGAAGGAGGCGCTGGCCCGGCTCACGGCGCCGGGGGCGTCATCGCCCTCACCCAGCCGATGACGGTGACGGGCCGCGGGTCCGCCCCCACGAGCGAGGGCGGCGCGCCGCGCGGCAGCTCGAGCTCGGGCAGCGGCTCCGTGTAGGCCTGGAACGACCTGTCGGTGTCGCCGCCGGTGAGCAGGTCCAGGACCGTCAGCCGCCCCTCCCCGACCGCGTAGGCGAAGCGGGTCAGCGGGTCTACCGTCGCGGCCACCGCCGGCCGGGACGCGGTGTCGGGCTCGCCGTCCTCGGGGTCCTCGTGGAACGCCACGACGAGGTCGCCCAGCGCCAGCACCTCTGGCGTGAGGCCCGTGGGGTCCGCGGCCAGCCCCGTGGCCGTGGGCGCCGTCTTCGTGCGCACCGCCGGACCGGGGTCCTCCAGGTCGACGGCGAGGAGGTCGCCGTCCGCCAGCGCCAGCAGCACGTCGCCCGCCCCCGTCGCGGCAGAGAGCTCCGACGCCGGCTCCGGCAGGGTCGCGCCCTCCAGCCTCTCAGGGTCGTCGCCCGGCCCCCTCAGCGCGTAGACGTGGGTACGGTCGATGGCGCCCACCAGGAAGTAGACGACCTGGTCGAGCGACCGCTGGTCGAGGTACGGGGCCAGTGGCGCCAGGTCCTGCGTGCCTAGCAGCGAGCGCGGCGCGCCCATGCCGGGCTCGAGCGGCACCAGCCACAGCTCCGGGTGGCCGCCGCCCCCGCAGCGCGGTGGGTCGTCGAGGACGACGGCGAAGGACCCCGCGGAGTCCACCTGCAGGTCGGTGGGGCAGGTCTCGGGCGACGTGGGCGAGAGCCCGTCGAGCACGCCTGAGCCGCCCGGCTCCGTGAGGGTCACGCGGGCCGCGACGTCCTCCGCGAAGGCGGCGGGATCGGCGGGGTCCACCTCGGCCACGGCGAAGCGCTGCAGGTAGGCGGTCACGGCCGGCACGCCGCCGACGTCCGCCACGGCGCGCGTGAGGACCCAGGCGGCCGGCCTGTCGAGCCCGCGGTCCTCGAAGTCGAGCGCCACCGCCGGGGCCGGCAGGTCGCGGGCGCTGCCCGGGACGACGACGAGGCGCGGGTCGCCCGGCGGCGCCGACTCGGTGACGTCCTGCACGAGCAGCAGCCGCGGCGTGCCGCCCGGCGCGGCGCCCACCAGCAGCAGCGTGGCCGGGCGCGGCTCCTTGGTGCCCGTGCAGGAGACGAGGAGCAGCAGGGCCGCGACCGCCGCGGCCGTACGCCTCACGGCTCCCTCCCCGGGAGCAGGAGGCCGGTGCCGAACACCTGCTGCAGGCCCTGCTCGGCGCCGGGCGTGGTGAGCGTGATGCTGACCTGCCCCGTGGCGCTGTCCCAGGAGCCGTAGAGCGCCCAGCAGCACCTGTTCCACACCACGGTGAACGTGGGCCTCAGCTCGAAGCGGCGAGACGGGTCGTTGCCGGTGAGGTCCCAGACGTCGTCGAGCACCACGCCCAGGTAGAGCTCGTCGAGGGGCCTCACGACCAGCGCGACGTCGGTGAGCGACAGCTGGGCGCTCGTCACCTCACGCGTGGCTTGGGAGAAGCTGGCGGCGTACCCCAGCGTGCCCTGGATCCCCACGCGCCCGTAGAGGTCGACGCCGAACTCCAGGTTCGCGCGCCTCAGGTAGGTCACGGGCTGCAGTGAGTCCTGCCAGGCCGCCTCGGCGAACCCGTCGACGCTGACGCGAGCGGGGCCCAGAGCGCGCGAGTCGAGCAGCGCACGCGCCGTCAGCACCGAGCCGCGGTAGCCGCCCTCGCCGCCCCCCAGCGTCGGGTCGAAGCGCGTCGAGAACGCCACGCGCCAGGTGGGCGCCCCCGCGGCGGGCGCGTCCTCCAGGGCGAACTCCAGGTCGCGGGAGTAGGGGTCCGGCGTGGGCAGGCCGATGGCGGAGGGCGGCAGCCACTCCAGCCCTCGCGCCTCGGCGGCGACCGCCCCCCGCCACTCGGCGCGCAGCCGGCTCTGGGCCACGCGTCCGGCGGGCAGGGAGAGGCGCTCGAGCGCGTAGAGGTTCACGGGTCCCGCCCGGCCCGTGAGCTCGACGCCGAAGGCGCTCACCTCGCCGCGGTCGAGGTCGCGGGCGTAGTCCAGCGACAGGCCGGGCACGAGGTCCTCCTGGCCCAGCGTGCCGAGGGTGAGGCGCAGGGAGAGGTCGTCGAAGCGGTCCGCGGGCTCGCCGGGCGCGGGCGGCGGCGGGGCGTAGCGGTACGCGGTCGAGACCTCCAGGTCGAAGGCGCCGCGGACGCCGGCGGTGAGCCTCACGGACGTCTGCGAGTCGTCGGTCGGCAGGCCCGTGATGCGGTCCTCGGTGACCTTCAGGTCCTCCACGTGCGAGACCTCGAGGCCGACGCCGAAGGTGCCGCGCGAGCGCAGGCTCAGGTCGACGTCGATGACGCCGGGGTCGCCGTCCTGCAGGTCGTAGGCGTTGCGGGCGGTGAGGGTGACCCAGTCGACGTTCCTGAGCAGCGTCAGCGTCGTCTCCAGGGGCGCCCAGCCCTCGGCGTCCGGGTTGCGGTCGTCGAGGAAGACGTAGCCGCCGCGCTGCTCGACGCGCAGCCACGGCGCCGGGTCTAGCAGCAGGGCGGCCAGCAGGTCGGTGCGGGAGCGGTACGCCAGGGCGTCGAACCGGAAGGGCGTCTCGCCCTCGGTGACGTCGCGGGTGAAGGTGACGGAGAGCGAGCCGGCGCCGCCGAACGACTGCTCGGCCGTCGCGCGCGTCAGCCAGTCCACCTGCCTCTCGCCCGTGCCGTAGTAGTAGCCGGCGAAGTCGGTGCGGGCGGTCAACCGCGCGCCGCCCCACAGGTCGAGGGGGCCGACGGTGAACGCGTGCGACTCGAGTACGCGGCCCGTGGAGACCGTGGGGGTGAGCGCCGCCGAGCGGTTCGTCGGGTTGCTGCGGTCCTCGAAGACGCCGAGGTCGAGGAGGAGGTCGTCCACGGTGAGCGCGCCGAGGTCCAAGGGGCTCGTCTCGGGTCGCAGCTCCAGGCGCGCCGGCGTGAGCAGAGGCGTGCGCCCGCCGGCGTACGACGGCGCGTTCACGTCGTCCCCCGGCTCCAGGTCCCAGAAGACCTGGCTCGAGAACAGCGCGTCCACGCCGTAGGAGACGCGTCGCGCCCGCAGCGTCGCCTCCCACAGGAACGGCCGCTCCTCGTCGTCGCGCCGCAGCAACACCTCGTTCGTGGGCGGTCCGAGCTGGGGGTCGTCGGCGTAGGAGAACGCCACGGTCCAGCGCGGCGGACGCCAGCCGGCCGACTCCACGTAGCCGGGCGTCAGGTCGACGACCAGGTCTCCGGCGCCGCGCTCCGTGTAGAAGGCGTGGTCGAGCCTGACGCCGAAGTAGGAGCGCCGCACGGCGCCGCCCAGCAGCGCGTCGCCGACGCGCGAGGCGCCGGGCTCGACGTCGGCGTGGTAGCGCAGGGTCACTGCGCCGCGGGCGTCGGGGCCGGCGACGTAGGGCCAGGTCAGCTCGATGCGGGCGCGGCTCGTCGCCGTGCCGGTCTCGTAGAGCAGCCGCGGCCGCCTGTCCTCCGGTCCGAGGGGCAGGACGAGCAGCGGCAGGGAGAACGCGGGACGCTCCCTGATCAGCACGGTGACGCCGTGGGCCACCAGCCTGTCTCCGGGGTAGAGCTCGATGCGCTCGGCCCTGAAGCCGTAGTCCTCGACCTCCTGGCCGCAGCGCCCGCAGGGCGAGAACTCGCCCAGCGCGATGGCGATCATGCCGGGCACGCGGCTGGCGCTGTCGCCATTGACGTCGATCGCGGGCGTGACGATGAGGACGTCGCTCCCCTCCAGGCTCTCGCGGCTGAGGTCTATGACGAGGTCGTCGCCCTCCACGGTCTCGCTGCCACGCGTGAAGGAGCCACGGCCGACGACGCGCACGATACGCCGCGTCAGGTCCAGCTCCACGTGGTCGGCGACGAGGACGTCGTCGTCGATGCGTACGGTGAGCCCGTGGCCGGTGAGGACGTAGACCTGCACCTCCTCGCCGCCCGGCAGCGTCACCGTGCGGATCTCGAGCCGGCTCTCCGGGTCGTGGGCGGCGTCGATCACGATGCGGGCGGCCGCGCACCAGCCGGCGCACAGCGCCAGCAGCAGCGCGGCCAGGGCGCGCATCAGCGTCTCCTGGCGAGCGCGAGTAGCAGGAGGCCGCCGCCGGCGTAGAGCGCGACGGGCGTCCAGGCCGCCAGCCACGGCGGGACCGTCCCCTGCGCCCCCAGCAGCTTGGTAACGCTCCAGGTGGCGTAGTAGACGAAGGTCAGGAGCATGGCCGCCACGAAGCCCACGTTCGTGCCGCTCCGGAACGTGTAGAGGCCGAGCGCCACGGCGAAGAGGGCGAAGGCCGTGGCCGCCAGGGGCTCCGCGAACTTGCGCTGCAGCGCGGTGCGCTCCGCCGGCGCCTCGGCGGCGCCGGCCGCGCGGATCCGCGCGAGGAGCTCACCCACCGGCAGGTAGACGAGGTCGCCCACCGAGCTGCTCCGCGCCGTCAACCCCCGCACCGGCAGGACCGCCTCGGCGGCGGCGATGTCGAGGGTGAGGTCGGAGTCCCTCATGGCCTGGAACCTTATGCCCTCCAGCTCCCAGACGCCCTCGTCGGGGCGCGCGCGGCCGACGTCGGCCCTGATCAGCTCGCGCGGTCCGCGGCTCGTGCCCGGCGTGATGACGGTGACGTCGGCGAAGCTCCCGCCCGGCTCGATGTCGCCGATGAAGATGCTGCGCCCCAGCGCGTCTGTGAAGAACGTGCCCTCGACGAGCACGGTCTCGGGGGAGAGGAGCAGGATGTCGCGTTCCACGTCGCTCGCGAGGCGCTCGCTGCGCGGCACCACCAGCTCGTCGTTGAGGAAGGCCAGCGCGCTCACGGCCAGGCCCAGCGCCAGCACGGGGAGCGCGAACCGGCGCGGTCCGATGCCCAGGAGGAGGGCCGCCTTCACCTCCCCGTCCTGGCCCAGGCGCGTGAGCGCCACCAGCGCGGCGAACAGCAGCGCGAGCGGCAGGCCCGGACCGACGGCGGCGGGCAGCTTGTAGAGCATGTAGCGCGCCACGAGTCCCGGCGGCACGCCGCGGGCCAGGGCGTCGGCGAGCACGCCGAGGAGGGCCGCCAGCATCAGGAGCAGCAGCAGGGCCACGAGCGCGGCCACGAAGAGCGGCATGACCTCGCGCAGCAGGTAGCGGGAGAAGCGGTTCATCGCGGCAGCGTCCTCGCCGCCACGAGGGCGGCGCCGGCGCCCGCCGCCGTCGGCGTCAGCCAGGCCGCCACCACGGGCCCCAGCGCGCCCGAGGTGAAGAGGTCGCCCGACAGCACCCAGGTGGCCCAGAACAGGACCATCAGCACGATCGTCCAGGCGAAACCGGCCTCGCGCCCCCGGACGCGCAGCGCGATCGCCGCGGCGAAGGCAGCGAAGATGGGCGCGCTGAGGGCGTCGGCCAGGCGCCGGTGCAGGTCGTAGCGCAGCTCGCGCGTGTCGCCGCCCGCCGCGGCCACGACCCGCAGGCGCGCCGCGAGCTCGTCGAGCGGCAGCTCCTCCGGCCTGGCCAGCGTCTGCGCCGGCGTGGCCTCGAGCGCGAAGGGCACCGCGACGGACCCGGCGCCCTCCGGTCTGCCTCCCGGGGGCGTCCGCTGGGCGGCGAAGAGGCGCCAGACCCTCGCCCCGGAGTCCCACTCGCCGTCCAGGGCCGTGAGCACGGTGCCGTCGGGGCGCACGACCAGCACCCCGGAGAGCCGGGCCACCGTGGGGTCCTCCGGGGTCGAGCGCATGCGCGACGCGTAGTAGACGCCGCCATCGTAGGCGTAGGCCACGTTCACCTGCAGCTCGGAAGGCGGGCGTACGTAGAGGTACTTGTCGACCTTCGCCTGGTACGCGGCCTCGGCGCGCGCCTCCACGAAGCCGTTGTTCACGAGGCTGACGAGCCCCACGGCCAGCCCGAACGCCACCAGCGGCCGGAACAGCGTCGCCGGCGCGATGCCGGAGGCGTAGGCGGCCTTCAGCTCGGAGTCCTTCGCCATCCGCCCGCAGGCGAGCAGCACGGCGAAGACCACGGCCACGGGCAGGCCGAGGTGGAGGAACCAGGGCAGCTTGTAGAGGAGCAGGCGGCCCGTGTCGGCGATGGTGGCCTGGTTCTGCACCAGGAAGCGCGCCAGCACGGAGAGCATGTCCACGCTCTGCAGCAGGCAGATCGCCGCCACGCCCAAGAGGTAGAGGCCCGCGGTCTCACGCAGCAGCGATCGGGCCAGGCGCCTGGGCACCGAGGCAGTATACCGGCGGCCTCTCGCGCTCCCGACGCGGACCGCCGCGCCGAGGGGGGACGCCGCGATACGATTCGGGGCGTGACGGGGACCCTGGGCCTGTTCTCCCTCGTCGACCTCTTCCAGCTCCTCGCGTCGGCGCGTCGCTCTGGCAGGCTGACCATCGACCACCCGCGGGGGCGGGCGCGCGTGTACTTCGACAAGGGCGCGGCGGTCCACGCCGACTTCGCCGGCCTGGCGGGGGAGGACGCCGTCTACGCGCTCTTCGCGGACGAGCGGGGGACGTTCGAGTTCCGTATCGGCATGCCGGCTACGGAGCAGACGATCACGACCAGCACCGAGAACCTCGTGCTCGAGGCGATGCGCCGGCTCGACGAGGCCAGGCGCGAGTCCGCGGCCGAGGAGGGCGGCGAGCCGCGCGTGAGCCGGGACGCCGTGCCCATGCGCGCCACGATGACCGAGGAGCTGCTGCGCACGGGCGGCGTGGCCCTGAACGCCGAGGAGAGGGCGCTCGTCGACCACGCCGACGGCACCCGCACGCTCACGCGCATCGCCTCCCAGGCGGGGCTCGACGAGGAACGCGCGCTCGTCGTCGCGCAGCGCCTCGTGAAGACGGGCGTGCTGAAGCTGCAGAACAAGCGCCCGCGCACGGCGCGGCTCGTGGCGCGGCTGACGCAGCTCCCCATCGCGCCGGGCGCGGCGGGCGTGGACGTGAACATCGTCGCCGCCTGGGAGCGGGCGCTGGAACGGCCCGTGAGACAGGTCGCCTGCCGCCGCGAGGACGGCACGGTGCTGGTCTTCGACCTCCAGCTCCTCGAGGGCGCGGGGCCCTTCCTCGAGCTGTCGCGCGACGCCTTCCTCCGCGCCGACATCGTGGCGAACGAGGCCCTGCTGGTGAGGCCGTACGTGGCGGACGGCGGCGCGTGATTCCGGCGGCGACGGCGGTAGGCCCGTGAGCGCGGGCGCCGTGGCTCCCGGGCGCGGCGGGTCCCCCGCTCCAGGCGAGGCCGCCCACCGCGTGCTGATGCCGTGGCGCTCCGCCCCGTTCCCCGTGGACTGGGACGCCGTGTTCTCCGTGGACGGACCGCTCCACGTGGAGGTGGGCTTCGGCGACGGGCGCTTCACGGTGAGGCGGGCCCTCGCCGAGCCACGCGCGCGCTTCGTGGGGCTCGAGGTGTCGAGCGGCAGCGTGCAGCGGGCGCTGCGCAACGTCAGGCGCCACGGCGTCCGGAACGTGAGGATCGCCAAGGTCGGGGCCGAGTTCGCGGTCAGGCAGCTCTTCGACAGCGGCTCCGTGGCCTCCCTGGTCGTGAACTTCCCAGACCCCTGGCCCAAGGCCCGCCACGAGAAGAACAGGCTGCTCAGGCCGGCGTTCCTCGAGCTGGCCGCCGCCAGGCTGGCCCCGCGAGGCGAGGTGCGCCTCGCCACCGACCACGTGGACTACCTGGAGTTCGCGCGGGAGAGCGCGGCGGCGACGGGCCTCTACGAGGAGCTGCGGCCCGACCCGCCGCCCGAGGTTTTCGAGACGAAGTACGCGCTCAAGTGGCGCGCGCAGGGCAAGCCGCTGCACTACGTGGTGTTCAGGCGGAACGACGCACCCGCGCCCGCCTTCCCCCACCTGGAGAGGCCCGAGGACATGCCACACGCACTGCTGAAGGGGACGCTGCCGGCGTCCGCGGAGCTCAGCAAGACCGTCGCCGAGCACGCCGGTGGGCACGTGATCCTGCACGAGGCCGCCGCGGTGATGCCGGGCGGGGAAGGACGCGGGCGCCGCTGGCTCGTGCGCGCCACGGTCGACGAGCCCGACATCAGGCAGCAGCTCCTGGTGCTCGTGCAGCAGCGGCGCGAGGACGAGGTGATAGTGAGGCTGGAGACCTTCGGGGAACCGGTCGTGACGCCGGCGGTGCGCGGCGCCGTGCACGAGGTCACCGAGTGGCTCGCGCGCGCGGCCGGCCTGGAGGTCACGGAGCGCGACTACTGATGGCCGCCGGCGTCCCCGTGCTCACGCTGCCCGGCTTCACCGCCCCGCACGGCTTCACCACGCGCGCCGGCGGGGTCAGCGAGGGGCCCTACGCGTCCCTGAACCTGGGCCTCTCGTCCGGCGACGCCCGCGACCGCGTGGAGGCGAACCGCGACCGGCTGCTCGCCGCGCTGGGCGTGCGCCGCGAGCAGGTGTGCGGCTACCACCAGGTGCACGGCGCGCGGGTGATGGTGGGACGCAACGGCTGGTTCGAGGAGAAGGCCGACGCCTCGGTGAGCGACGACCCCGAGCACCTGCTCGTGGTCAGCGCCGCCGACTGCTACCCAGTGCTGTTCCACGACCCCGTTACCGGCGCGGCGGGCGCCGCCCACTGCGGCTGGCGCGGCGCCCTGCAGCGCCTGCCCGCCCTGGTCGTGGAGGCCATGGCGCGCGAGTACGGCGCGGACCCCGGCGAGCTGCGCGTCGCGATCGGCCAGGGAGTGAGCGGGCGTTGCTACCAGGTCGACAGGTCGGTAGGGGAGTCCTTCCTGGCGGCGGGTTTCCCCGACGCCGTGGTGTCGGAGGGCGAGCCGCCTCCCGACCTGGCGGACCTGGCGCCCGGCGGCGAGAGGGTCCTACTCGACGTCCACGGCGCGGTCCTCCACGCCCTGGCCGAGGCCGGGGTGCGAGAGGAGCACGTCGCGTCGTTGGGGCGCTGCACGCACTGCGAGCCCGACGAGTTCTTCTCCCACCGGCGCGACCGCGGTCGCACCGGGCGCATGTGGGGCTTCGTGAGGCCGACCCCCGGCCCGCCGTGAGCGTCGCCGCCGGCATGCCGGGCGCGCCTTCGTACGAGCGACGCAGCCCGGGAGGGCTAGCATGGTCGGCATGCCGCAGGTGACGCGTCCCGGTGTGACGCTCGAGGCCGTGGCGCGCGCGCTCGCCGCCTCCGTCCCCAGGACGCTGGACATCCCGGGCTTCCGCCGCGCGGCCGTGCTGGTGCCCCTCGTCGAGGACGGGGGCGCCCTGAGCCTGCTGCTCACCGTGCGCGCCCCCACGCTGCGCAGCCATGCCGGCCAGGTGGCGCTGCCCGGCGGCCGGCTGGAGCCGGGCGAGGACAGCGTCGACGCCGCCTTGCGCGAGACGCGCGAGGAGGTGGGCCTCGACGTGCCGCGCGACGCCGTGCTCGGCGAGCTCTCCGACCACCCCTCCCCGGCCGGCTACGTCGCCAGGCCCGTGGTGGCCCGCGTCCCGCGGGCTCAGCCCCTGCGGCCCGACCCCAGGGAGGTCGCGGAGGCGTTCCTCGTGCCCCTCGACGAGCTCCGCGCGCTCACCCCGCGCAGCGAGGTGCGCCGGCTCAAGGAGGGCGCCAGGCGGCGGATCTTCTTCTACGACTGGCGCGACAGGGTGATCTGGGGCTTCACGGGCAACGTGATAAGGAACCTCTTCGACGTGCTCGACGGGCGCCACGACGAGGACCCGTTCGCCGCCTGATGGCCGGCCTCACGGCCCGCGACCTGAAGGTGGTGCGCGGCGGCGACACCTACCCCTACAGCGGCGGCACCTGCATCGAGGCCCTGCAGAGCGCCGGCGTGCCCACCGACGACGCCGTCGCCATCGTGCAGGAGTTCGAGAAGGGCATCAGGGAGTCGCGGGTCAGGCGCATCGAGCTGACGGAGATGCTCAGGCTGCTCGCCGACGCCGCTGGCGAGCGCGCCGGCGCGGGCGCCGCCGAGAGGCTGCTCCGCCAGACCCCGCCCTTCGTGCCGCTCCTCGTAACCACCGACGGCGACGAGCCCATGCGCTTCTCGCGCCGCACGCTGATGGCCTCCCTCGAGAAGCTCGGTCTGTCCTTCAAGGACGCCCACGCCGTCACGCGGCAGGTGGAGCAGGGCATCAGGACCGAGGGCATCGAGCGTCTCTCGCGCGTGGACCTTGCCAGGCGCGTGGCGTCCACGGTCGAGGCGCGCCACGGGCGCGCGGCCCGCCTGCGCTACGAGGCGCAGACGCACAGGCCCTTCGAGATCCGCGTCAGGGCCAAGGACGGCATCCAGTTCCCGTTCAGCCGCGGCATCCTGGCGCGCTCTCTGATGGGCATAGGCCTGGGACCCGACTTCTCGCACAACCTCGCCAAGCGGGTGGAGCACGAGCTCTACGGCCGCGGCGACGACGTCGTGGGCACCGCCGACGTGCTCGAGCAGGTGGCGCAGCTCCTGCGCCTGGAGGCGGGCGAGGAGTACGCCAGGCGCTACCTGATCATGCGGCAGATGCACGAGCGCGAGCGTCCGGTGATGCTGCTCATAGGCGGCGCCCCGGGCGTGGGCAAGTCGGCGATCGCCGCCGAGGTGGCCTACCGCCTCAGCATCCCGCGCGTCGTCTCCACCGACATCGTCAGGCAGGCCCTGCGGTCGCTGATAGGCCCGGAGCTCAGCCCCACGCTGCACGCCTCCAGCTTCACGGCGTGGCGCGCCGAGCTCCTACCCGAGGAGCAGGCCAGCGCCCAGCCGGAGCGGAGCGCCGTCCTGCGCGGGTTCCTCGCCCAGGTGCGCCAGCTCGACCCCGCCATCACCGCGATCGTCGAGCGCTCGGTCGCGGAGGACACCTCGCTGGTCATCGAGGGCGTGCACCTCGTGCCCGGCACCGTGGCCGAGAAGCACGTGGTGGGGGCCACGATCCTGCGCGCGATGCTGTTCGTCGACGACGTGGAGGACCACCGCAAGCACTTCGCCGTGCGCGAGGTGCGCACGGGCAGCCGCCTGGCCGGGCCCTACCTCGACCACTTCGAGGAGATAAGGCTCCTGCACGACTACCTGCTGGAGCGGAGCGAGGCCGAGGGCGTGCTCGTCATCGACGCCACCGACTTCGAGAGCGCCGTGGAACGCTGCGTGGACCACGTCCTCGACGCCCTGCTCGAGCTCCAGCGCCACGAGCTGATGCCCGCCAAGGCCGTCGACTGAGCCGCCGGGCGCGGCGGGTGGAGAATGTTATCGCCCGCCCCGCCGCGGGCTCCGTAGACTGCGCCTAGGAGCTCCCCGTGTCAACGCCAGCGATCGAGTCGACCCACCTAACGAAGTCCTACGGCGGCAGGCCGATAGTCAGGGACCTGACCTTCCAGGTGAACGCCGGCGAGGTCTACGCGCTCGTGGGCCCCAACGGCGCCGGCAAGACGACGGTGATCCGCCTCGTCTCCGGCCTGGCGTTCCCAACGTCGGGCGAGGTGCGCCTGCTGGGACGGGACCCGCACCAGCACCCCGAGGTGCGCCGGTCGCTGGGCGCCGTGGTGGAGGCCCCCGCCGCCTTCTACCCGTTCCTGACGGGCCGCGCGAACCTCAGGCTCCACGCCGAGCTGGCCGGCGGGGTCGAGCCGGACCGCATCGACGAGGTGCTGGCGCTCATGGAGCTGACGCACGCCGCCGACAGGAAGGTCGGCGTCTACAGCCTCGGCATGCGCCAGCGCCTGGGCGTGGCCGCCGCCCTCCTCACCAGGCCCGAGGTCCTGATCCTCGACGAGCCCGCCAGCGGCATGGACCCGCTGTCGCTGCACCTGGTCCACTCGGTGCTGCAGGAGGCGGCGCAGGACGGCACCGCCGTGCTCCTCTCGACGCACCACCTCGACGAGGTCGTGGCCTACTGCACCCGCGTGGCGATCCTCGAGGAGGGCGCGCTGATCGACGAGGTGAACCTCTTCGACAGGCGCGAGCGCTACAGGGCCCGCGTGACGGAGCCTGCGCAGGCGAAGGCGCTGCTGGAGACGGCTCCCTTCGTCCGGCACGTGGCCGTGCGCGGCGACGAGGTCGTGTTCATCCCCACCTCGCCGGACGCCGTCGGTCGCGTCTCCGTGGCGTTGGCCGGCGCCGACATCGGCGTCCTCGAGATGAGCCGGGACATCTTCGACCTGCGCGCTTACTACCGCGACCGCGTCTCCGGCGAGCGGACGCGGCGCACCGGCACCTTCCACGCCCCCGGGCCGGACGGCACGCTGCCCGGCACCAGGCGACCAACGCAGGGCGGGGGTGAGCGGTGAGCACCCTCCTGCGCATGGAGCTGGCCAAGCTGTCCCGTCTGGCCAGCGTGAGGTTCGGCCTGGCGCTGCTCGTGGTCTTCCCGCTGCTGTGGGCCTACGCTCCCGGCATCTTCGAGGTCTACGGCTTCTTCCTCGTGTCCGGCTACCAGGTGCCGGCCCTCTCGCTGCTGTCGAGCATGCAGTTCCTGCTGCCGCTGCTGGTGGCCATCACGGCCGCCGAGCTGCTGGGCGTGGAGCTGGCGCACGGCACGCTGCCCACGGTGCTGCTCAGGCCCGTCACCCGCCCGCAGTGGCTGGCGGCGAAGCTCATCGTGGTCGCCCTCTACCCGTTCCTCGTCATGGCGGTGTTCCTGGCGGCGTCGCTGCTCTTCGGCATCCCGTACGGCTTCGGGAGCTTCGTCGGCGGCACCGGCCTGGGCGCCGCGGGCCTGGCCGGCACCGGCACGATGAGCGCCGGGGCGGCGCTGGCCGAGCTGGCCAGGGGCTACGCCGTCGCCGCCCTCGCGCTCGTTCCCATAGGCATGCTGGCCGTGCTGTTCACGGTGCTGTTCATGAACGCGGCCGGAGGCGCCCTGGCTACGCTCTCGACGCTGATCTTCATGCAACTCTTGGTAGTGTTCCCCCGCGTGGAGCCGTACCTGCTCACCACCCAGCTCAACGCCTACGCCACGCCGCTCTCCGACGTGACGTGGGTCATGGCGCTGATACTCGTCTACGCCGCGCTGTTCGCGGCGGTGGCGGTCGTGCTGTTCGAACGCAAGGACTTCTAGGTGCGCCAGCGGGCCCACAGGCTCGCGCTCACGCTGCTCGCGGCGGCCTCGGCCGGGGGCCTGCCTTGGGCCTGCGCCCAGAGCATCGCCTACACCGTGCAGGTCGTGGCGCTCTCGGACCGCGAGGCGGCCCTGTCGGTGCAGACCGACCTCCTCAGACAGGGCTACCCGGCCTACGTGGTGCGCTCGACCAGCGCCCAGGGCGACGTGTTCCGGGTGAGGGTAGGCGCCTTCGCGAACCGCGACGCCGCGCTCCTCTACGCCGGGGCGATGCCACCGGTGGCGGGCGGCCAGCCGGTGCCGGCGCTGGCCGAGGGCATACCGCCGGGCATCACGCCCCTGGCGCCGTCGTTGCTGCTGCGCGTGAAGGCGGACGGCGACGCCGTGGTCTACCCGTGGCAGGGCGGCATGGCGCTGCGCCTGCCCGCGGCGGAGGGCCCGGCGGAGTACGTGCTGATCACCGGCACGAGCGTGGAGCGCCAGACCGCCTACCTGCTGGGTGAGCGGGACGGCGCGCGGCTGTGGGTGCGGGAGACGCTCCTCTACCCGCCGACCTGGCGCGACGAGACCGAGGCGGTGAACGAGGGCTTCCGCGCCTCGCTCGTCAGGCTGCTGGCGGAGCGGCTCGGGGTCGAGGTGTCGGCGGTGGAGGCGGCGCAGTTCCGCCCCTCGCCGGAGGCTGCGCCCAGGCTCGTGGTCGTAGAGCAGGAGGCGCCGGAGGAGCCCGACGGCGTCCGGCTGCTGGGGTTGGGTCTGCCCGCCGCCGGTATGGGCGAGTTCGGCCCCGTCGATTACCTGGGTCTGGCGCCCGAGGACCTGCCGGGTCGGCCGGAGGACGCCGTGCGGGTGGGAGACCTGGTCTCGGCTCCGCCCGAGGACGTGGAGGGCGAGGGCTTCGTGGCCGTCGCCGACGACGCCTACAGCCTCCTGGAGGCCTCCGGCTCGCGCTGGCGCGCCGTACTGGGCACCCCGCTGTGGAGTGACGGCGAGCACCTGCTCGCGGCGGCCGGGGACGAGCTGTTGGTCTACGCGTTCGTGCCGCGCTGAGCGGGGCCGGGCGCCGCGTGGGCGGTGCCTGCCGGCCGCGGCCTCAGAGGTAGAGCGGCATGGCCGGCGTCTCGGCGGCCTCGGCGTCGCCCTCGGCGGTTCGCGCGGGGCCCAGCGTCTGCCAGCCGGTCTCGGCCAGGTAGCGCTCGGCTGCCATGGCGGCGCGGGTGCCCGCGCCCACCGAGGTGCCGAGCTGGCGGTAGACCTCGTCGGCGACGTCGCCGGCGGCGAAGATCCCCGGCACGTCGGTGTACACCTCGTCGCGCACGTCCACGTAGCCGCTGTCGCGCAGCTTGACGGTGCCGCGCAGGTACTCGGTGTTCGGCTCGTGGCCGATGTAGACGAAGAGGCCGTCGGCGGGGATCACGCCCTCCTCGCCCGTCTCCACGTGCCTCGTCCTCACGCCCGTGACCACGCCGTCCTCGCCCAACACCTCGGTGACGACGGTGTTCCACACGAAGCGCACCTTGGGGTTCGCGAAGGCGCGCTCCTGCGCCGACCTGTGGGCGCGGAGCTCGTCGCGGCGGTGGACGATCGTCACGCTGTCGGCGAAGCGCGTGAGGAACAGGCCCTCCTCGACCGCGGCGTCGCCGCCGCCCACCACCACGACGTCCTTGCCGCGGTAGAAGAAGCCGTCGCAGGTGGCGCAGGTGGAGACGCCGCGCCCGTAGTGCTCGGCCTCGCCCGGCACGCCGAGCAGGCGCGGGTTCGCCCCGGCCGCCACGATCACGGCGCCGGCGTGGTAGTCGGCGGCCAGGCCGCGCACCCAGAAACCGCCGCCGGCGACGGGCTCGACGGCCGTGACCTCGTCGGCCACCAGCTCGGCCCCGAAACGCTGGGCCTGCTGCAGGAAGCGCTGGGAGAGCTCCGGGCCGGAGATGCCGTCGGGGAAGCCGGGGTAGTTCTCGACCTCCTCGGTCTGAGCGATCTGCCCGCCGGGCACGGCGCGCTCGACGATGGCCGTGGCGAGCTGCGCGCGCCCGGCGTAGATCCCGGCCGTGAGGCCGGCCGGGCCGCCGCCCACGATCACGACGTCGTAGCGCTTCTCGGGTCTGCGGGTGCGGTCGCTCATGTCCCCGTCATGATAGCGCCGGGCCGACACGCGTCCTGGTCGGCCCGGGCACTCGCGCCTCGCCGCGGCGCCCCGAGCCGGGCACGCGGACCGCGCGAGGCGCGCCGACGGTGGCGCCGGACCGAGCGGGTCGCGACGGCGGCGGACGCCGGGGCGAGGAGGCGCTCCGCCCGGTGTCCGCGCGTCGGGCGCCAGCGCTTGTGGGGTTCCCGACCCGGCTGTATCGTTTTAGGCATGGCTAACAGGGGCGCGGACGACGCGGCCGCGCACGCCGACGCCGAGGCCGGCCTGTCGAGCGCCGTGGGCGACTACCTCAAGGCGATCTGGCAGCTCGCCGGCGACGGCGCCGCCACGACCGGCGACATCGCCCGCGCCCTGGGCGTGACCGCCCCCTCCGTCACGGGCATGCTGGCCCGGTTGCGGTCGCAGGGCCTGGTGCAGTACCAGCCCTACCAGGGAGCCGAGCTCACCGAGCACGGTCGGCGCGAGGCCATGCGCCTGCTGCGTCGCCACCGCCTGCTGGAGACCTTCATGATCGGCGAGCTGGGCTTCGGCTGGGACGAGGTGCACGACGAGGCGGAGCGCCTCGAGCACGTCGTCTCGGACGAGTTCACCGAGCGCCTGGCCCAGCACATCGGCGACCCCGCCTTCGACCCGCACGGCGACCCGATCCCGCGCGCCGACGGCAGCCTGCCGGAGGGGCCGGACACCCCCTTGTCGGAGGCCCAGGTGGGCGACCGCTTCGTGGCCCACCGCGTGCTGACCCAGGACGGCGACGTGCTGGCCTACCTCTTCGGGCTCGGCATCGAGCCCGGGAGGCGCCTCACCGTCGTGGGGCGCGAGCCGGGCGGCCATCTGGTCAAGCTGCGCCTGGAGCGGCGCGGCGGCGACGCCGAGGTGGGCCTCTCCAGCGCCCTGGCGGCCCTGGTGCTGGGCGTCGTCGCGCCGGCCCAGGACCAGGGCTAGCTCCAGGGCGGCCGCGGCAGGGCGACCACCCGAAGAGTTAGGCGACACGAAAACAAGGCGGGCGTGCCGCCGGAGCCGCCGGAGCCGCCTGCGCTGGCGCCGCCCCGCTCCGTGCCGCCGCGCTCCGTGCCGCCCCGCTCCGTGCCGCCGCGCTCCGTGCCGCCCCGCGGCGGCACGGCGGACGCGCACGAGGAGGCCCTTCCGGGACGGCGCTCCGCGTCGGGCGCGCCGCCGCGAGGCCCCGGGACTCGGCCCGGACGCGCCGCGGGATTGGCATATGTCATATGAGTCTCGTGAGCGCCGTGTTAGCTTCCCTCCTCAGGAAGAGGACGGGAGGGACCCGATGCACCCCGTGGGGGACGAGAGAAGCGAGAACGCCGCGCTGGAGGGCCTAGCGGAGGCGCGGGACGACCTGCAGGCCGCGGCGCGCCGGCTCTTCGCCGGGGAGAGCTTCGTCGTCTCCGACGTGCGGCAGGTGGGCAACCCCATCGTCCACGCCAGCCCCGAGTTCGAGGCGCTGACGCGCTACGCCGCGCCGGACCTCCTGGGCAGGGACGTGGGCTTCCTCATGCGCGACGACACCGACCAGCCGGCGGCCGCCGAGGCGCGCTCGGCCGCGCTCGGCGGCAGGGCGGCGACCGCGGTCGTGCGGGCCTACCGCGCCGACGGCGCCCTCTTCTACGCCGAGGAGCGCCTCTACCCGATCAAGGACGCCGCCGGCGCCGTGGCCTTCGTCGTGACGCTGGTGAGCGACGTGACGGACAGGATGCACGCCGCGGCGGCGCAGGAGGTGGGGCGCGAGCTGAACGCCACGCTCGAGGGCGACGGGCGCTTCTTCCACTACGCGCTGCTGGTGCGCGACGACGGCACCGTCGAGGTGCCCTGGGCCTCCGACAGCTTCGGCATCGTCAGCGGCTACGACGTCGCCGACCTCGTGGCCTCGGGCTTCGTGCGCTTCGTGCACGAGGAGGACAGGCCGCGGTTCGCCGAGCGCCTGGCGTCGTTCAGGCGGCAGGAGCGGCGCATCGACCAGTACCGCCTGGTGACCCGCGGCGGCGCCGTCGTGTGGGTCGAGGACTTCGCGGTCAGGCGGTGGCGCAGCGAGGAGGCCGGCCTCACGGCCGTCTACGGCGTGGCGCAGGACGTCACCCAGGCCAAGCGCGGCTCCGGCGAGATGTGGCGCCTGGCCCACGTCGACCCGCTCACTGGCCTGCCCAACAGCTACCTGCTGGAGGACAGGGTCCAGCAGGGACAGCTCCTGGCGCGCCGCAACGGCCAGTACCTGGCCCTGGCGATACTCGACCTCGACCACTTCCGCTTCGTGAACCAGACGTTCAGCCGGCGCCGCGGCGACCGCCTGCTCCTGGAGCTGTCGCGCCGGCTGCGCCGCAGCCTGCGCCGCACCGACACGCTGGCCCGCTGGGGCGGCGACAGCTTCGCGCTGCTCCTCTCCGACCTGCCGCAGCCCTTCGCCGTGCTGCCGGCGCTGCAGAAGGCCATGGCGGCCGTAGAGGAGCCGTTCCAGGACGGCTCGCTCAGCCTGCGCCTGGCCGCCAGCGTCGGCGTCGACGTCTACCCAGAGCCCGGCGCCGGTCGCCACGCCGAGGGGCGGGCCCGGTCGGCTGCGGCGATGATCGAGAGGGCCACGGAGGCGCTGCGCCGGGCCAAGGAGACGAGGCGCGGCTCCTACAGGTTCTCCGACGACGACGTTGACCTGCTCATGCGCGACAGGGTGCGCACCGAGGGCGAGCTGCGGGAGGCGCTGACCGCCGACCAGCTCGTGCTCCACTACCAGCCGCGCATAGACCTGGCGACGGGGGCGATCGACAGCGTCGAGGCGCTGGTGCGCTGGCTGCACCCGGAGCGCGGGCTGCTCAAGCCCGCGGACTTCCTGCCGCTCGTCGAGGAGGTCCAGCTCGGCCAGGCGCTGTTCGAGTGGGTGCTAGAGCGCGCCTGCCGGCAGGCGAAGCGCTGGCAGGACGAGCGCGTGCCGCGCCGCGTGGCCGTGAACATCAGCCCGCAGGCGCTGGAGCGGCACGACCTCGCCGCCACGGTGAAGGCGGCGCTGCAGCGGCACGACCTGCACCCGGGGCTGCTCGAGATCGAGGTCAGCGAGAGGACGGCGCTGGCCACGCTCGAGGCCAACGTGGAGCGCCTCGGCGAGCTGCGCGCCATGGGCGTGCGCGTGGCGCTCGACGACTTCGGCGTGGCCCAGGCGTCGCTGCAGCACCTCCGCGAGCTGCCGCTCGACGGCCTCAAGATCGACCGCAGCTTCGTCGCCAAGCTCGGCGAGCAGGCCCCGGGCGAGGACGTGGACCTGCTGCGCGCGATCATCGGCATCGGCAAGAGCCTCAGGCTCCGCGTCACGGCCGAGGGCATCGAGACGCGCGCCCAGAACGCGCTGCTGCGCAGCCTGAGGTGCGACGAGGGCCAGGGCTACCTCTTCAGCCAGCCCGTGCCCGCCGAGTACGTGCCCGCCGTCGCCTGAGCGGGGCGCGGGGTCGGGCCCGTGCGTGCCGCGCTTCAGGCGGAGGGCGCCGGCCCGGCTATGATCGGCCGGTCGCCGCGCCCGTGGCGGGCGCGCCTAGGAGAGCCATGACAGTGAGACGCCAAGCGGAGGCAGACGCCTCCTCGAACCCGCTCCTGAGCCGCGGACACCGCGTGCCCTTCGACCGCATCGAGGTCGCGCACTACGCGCCCGCGGTCCGCGCCGCCCTGGCCTGGGCCGCCGACGAGCTCGAGGAGCTCAAGAGCGGTCCCACGCCCATGACCTACGACGCCGTGATCGGTCGCCTCTGGCGCCTCATAGAGTGGCCCAGCCGGGTGTTCGGGCTCGTCAGGCACCTCAACGACACGATGAACTCGCCCGCGTCGCGCGCCGCCTTCAACGCGGTGCTGCCCGAGTACACGGCGTTCGTGGAGGGCCTGACCACCGACCTCGACCTGTGGGGCGTCGTCAAGCGCTACGCGGCCTCGGACGACGCCGGGCGACTCGACCCCCTGCGGGCGCGCGACCTGCGCAAGACCGTCGAGGAGTTCAAGCGCGCGGGCGCCGACCTGCCCGAGGAGCGGCGCAAGCGGGCCGAGGCCGTCAAGGTCGAGCTGGCCCAGCTCAGCACGCGCTTCGCCGAGAACGTGCTGGACGCCACCAACGCCTACCAGCTCGTGGTCCGCGACGAGTCGCGGCTCGCCGGCTTGCCCGAGGGCGTGCGGCGGCGCGCCGCCGCCGACGCCGAGGCCCACGGCCTCGGCGAGGGCGCCTACCGCTTCTGCCTGCAGGCCCCGTCCTACGTGCCGTTCATGAAGCACGCCGAGGACCGCGCGCTCAGGCAGCAGCTCTACGAGGCCTACTACTCGATAGCCGCCGGCGGCGAGCACGACAACGGGCCGGTCCTGCGCGAGATACTGGCCAGGCGGCGCGAGCTGGCCAACCTCCTCGGCTACGCGGACTTCGCCGACCTCACGCTCGAGGACCGCATGGTCAAGACGGGCGCCAAGGCCTACGCCTTCGAGGAGGAGCTGGCGGCGCGCACGCGGCCGTACTTCGAGGTGGAGTGCCGCGAGTTGCGGCGCTTCGCGCGCGAAGAGCTGGGCCTGACGGAGCTCCGCCCCTGGGACGTGAGCTTCGTCGCCGAGCGCATGAGGGTCGCGAGGTTCGACTTCGACGACGAGGCCCTCCGCCCCTACTTCCCGCTGGGCGCGGTGCTAGAGGGTCTGTTCCGGCTCCTGGAGCGCCTCTTCGGCGTCACCGTGGCGGAGGCGCCCGACGCCCCCACCTGGCACCCCGACGTGCGCGCCTACGACCTCCACCACGAGGACGGCACCTACCTCGGCTCGCTCTACGCCGACTGGTTCCCCCGCGCCTCGAAGCGCGCCGGCGGCTGGATGAACCCGCTCATCACCGGCGGCCCCGCCGCCGACGGCGGTTTCGAGCCGCACGTCGGCGTCATCGGCGCGAACTTCACGCCGCCCGACGGCACCGGCGAGCCGCTCCTCACCCACGACGAGGTCACCACGGTCTTCCACGAGTTCGGCCACCTGCTGCACCACGTCATGTCGCGCGTGCCGCTCAGGTCGCGCAGCGGCATGGCCGTGGCCTGGGACTTCATCGAGCTGCCGAGCCAGATCATGGAGAACTGGTGCTGGGAGAAGGAGGCGCTGGACCTCTTCGCCAGGCACCACCAGACCGGCGAGCCCATCCCGGACGAGCTCTTCCGGCGGCTGAAGGCCAGCCGCACCTTCCTCGAGGCCTCGGCGCAGATGCGCCAGCTCGCCTTCGGCACCGCCGACCTGGCCCTGCACGTCAGCTACGACCCCGCCTCGGACGAGGACCCCGTGGCGCTGGCGCAGCGCGTGATGGAGCCGCTGGCCATGGGCCCCGACTTCACGCAGGCCCGGCGCATGCCGGCGTTCACCCACGTGTTCGCCGGCGGCTACGCTGCCGGCTACTACTCGTACAAGTGGGCCGAGGTCCTCGACGCCGACGCCTTCAGCCGCTTCCAGGCCGAGGGGATCTTCAACCCCGACACGGGGCGCGACTTCGCCCGCGCCGTGCTGGAGGCGGGCGACAGCGAGGACGCCGAGGTGCTGTTCAGGCGCTTCATGGGCCGCGACCCCGACCTCTCCGCGCTCATACGCCGCAACCTGGGGCCGGAGCCGGAGGGCGCCCCGCGGTCGGGCAGCGCCGTCACGGGCTGAGCCCCGCCTCCAGCAGCCTCACCAGCGCGTCCACCGACCTGTCGTAGTCGGCCAGGCCGCCGGCGGTGCCCTGGCTGACCAGGTAGGCGTCGTAGGCCCGCGCCGCCGCGTCGGCCAGCCCGGGCCTCTGGTAGCGCTCGGCGGCCTCCGCCGCGGCCCGCAGGTCCTCCGCCGCGCCCATAGGCCACGAGGCCACGTAGGACTCCCGCGCCTCGTCGGGCAGGCGCGAGGCCAGCCGGGCGGCGGCGCGCAAGGAGGCCGCGTAGGCGGTCGCCGGGTCGGCGCAGTCGAGCCCCGCCAGCAGCGCCACGGCCTCGGCCTCGGCCTCGCGGGCGAAGCCGGCCGTGTGCGCCAGCTCGTGCAGGGCCACCACGGTGGCGGCTGTCGGAGGGAAGCCGGCGTCGACGTGAGGCTCTAGCAGCCACGGCGACACGACGCCGGAGAAGCCCAGCGCCAGCAGCGAGCCGGCCGGCAGGAGCTTCACGGTCCGCGGCACGGCCGGCGCCGGCCTGTCGCGCACGCGCGCCGCGGCGTCCTCCAGGCAGGCGGCCAGCGTACGCGTGTCCGCGCGGCCGGAGGCCAGCGCGGCGCGGCCGGGCCCGGCGGTCTCGACCAGGCGGTCCAGGACCGCCTCCCGGGCGTCCGCGTACGCCTCGGCCGAGGCCGGTTCGCCCACGGGCGCCACCGGCGTGGTGCGGTAGCCGAGGCCGAAGGCGAAGGGGAAGGTGAGGAGCAGCGCGGCCAGCGACCAGCCCAGGGCGCGCCCGGCGCGCCGCCCGCCGCCCGGCCAGGCCAGCGTGGCGAGCAGCGCGGCGGCGCCCAGGAGCGCCGCGCCCGCCGTGAGCGAGAGCGGCACCGCGTCCACGAGCCACGACGTCACGCGCGACCAGGCCGGCAGCGTGACGCCGAGGTAGACGGCGTCGGCCGCCGGCGCCGGCCAGGGGACGAGCTGCAGGGCGGCGCCGACCAGGGCCCAGGCCCACCAGCGCGATAGCAGCCTCATGCCCTCCCCCTCCGCCGCGGTCCGCGCCGCCGGCCGGCGCGGGCCTGCTCGCCCGGCCCCCGCCCCTCGGCCCGCGCCTCCCGCTCCGGTTCGGCGTCCCCGGCCCGGCGCGGCCGCCCGCCTCCGGTTCGGTGGGCGCTCGCCTGCCCGCCGCGGGCCCGCGTCCAGCCCTCCGCCGCGAGGAAGCCGTCGAGGTCCAGGAACCGCCAGCCGCCCTGGCCCCGCTCCAGCAGGGTGGGGGGCACGCGCTCCTCCACCCAGGCCTGGGCCGTGGCGGCCCCGGCGACGGTGAAGGCGAGGCGCGCGCCCGCGTCGAGCAGCGCCGCGGCCACGTGGGGCAGCGGGCACGCGCCCGCCGGTGCGACGAGCGCGAGGTGCGCGACGTGGCCGAGCAGCCGCACCTCGAGCCGAGGCAGGTGGCGCGCGCCCCCGTCGGCGAGCCCCGCCGCGCGCTCGCCCAGGCGCTCCGCGACGGCGTCGGCGGGAGCGGCGGCGCCGGCCGGCGCGACAACCCAGAGCGGCTCGGCCGAGCCGGGGACCGCGTCCGCGACCAGCGCCAGCCCGCGCTCCCTGAGGGCGTAGCGCGGCGCCGGCGGCGGCAGGCTCTCGTCGAGGAGCCGCACGATCTCGCCCTCCACCTCCCGCAGGCGGGCCCGGGCCCTGGCGAGGTCCCTGTGGGAGGCGCCCACTGGGTCGGAGAGGACCTCGAGGAGCTCGGCGCGCTCCGCCTCGAGCCCTGCCAAGGGGTCCGCCGCCGCCGGCGTCTCTTCACGTGGCCCCGGTCCCTCCGCCTCGGCCGTCGCGAAGAAGGTCTCGGCGGGCACCGGCGCCTCGCCGCGGAGGTAGGCGCGGACGCTCGCGTACGCGGCGAGGCGGCCGCCCTCGACGGACCAGGCGCGGCGGCAGACCGTCGCCGCCAGGCGCCTGTCGTGCGTGGCGACGACCAGCGCGCTGCCGGCGGCCACGAGCTCGACGAGCGCCTCCTCCAGCGCCGCGATCGCCGGCAGGTCGAGGTCGTTGTCCGGCTCGTCGAGGAGCAGCACGTCGGGGGACGAGGCCAGGGCCAGCGACAGACCGGCGCGCGCCCTCTCGCCTCCGGAGAGGCGCTCGGGCGGCAGCGACCAGCTCGCGTGGGGCAGACCCGCGGCGGCCAGCCGAGAACGCGCCGCGTCGGTGCCCAGCGCGCGGGCGAGCTGGTCGAGGACCGGCTCGCCTGCCGTCAGGCCCCTGTCCTCCTGCCCGACGTGCGCGAGCCTCAGCCCGGGGGCGTACACGAGGCGCGCCGCGGGGTCGGCGGAGGACGCCTCGCCGGCCAGGAGGCGGAGGAGGGTGCTCTTGCCGCTGCCGTTGGGCCCCATGAGCGCGACGCTCTCGCCCGCCGACAGACGCGCGCTCACGCCCTCCAGCAGGCCGGGCACCGTGAGGCGCTCGGCGTCCAGCAGCGTGCCGCGCGGGCGCCTCCCCGCCCCGGCGAAGGGGAGGCGCGGTCCGGCGTCTCCCGCCGGCGACGTCCCGGCCTCCGCGGCGGCCCGCGCCAGCTCGTGCGCGCGCCGCTCCCGGGCCCGGGAGCGGCGCCCGTGGCGGGCGAGCTCCGCGGCCACCCGCTCGAGCCGCCGCGCCTCGCGCCGCAGCTCGCGTGACCGGCGCTCGGAGGACGCGTCGTCCGCCGCCGCCCGCCGCGCCGCCCTGTCGTAGCCGCCCGGGTAGGCGCGCAGCCTGCCGCCGACCAGGAAGACGGTGCGGTCCGTGGCCGCCGACAGCAGCGCCCTGTCGTGGCTGACGACGACGACAGCGCCGCTCCGGCCGGCCAGGTGGCGCTCGAGCCAGACGCGTGCGGCCACGTCGAGGTGGTTCGTCGGCTCGTCGAGGAGCAGCACGTCGCTCGGTGACGCCAGGGCGGCCGCCAGCGCCAGGCGGCGTCGCTCGCCGGCCGAGAGGCCCGCCGTCTCCTCGCCGTGCCGGGGCGCGGGGAACCCCAAGGCGTGCAGCACCTCGCGCAGGCGCGCCTCGGCGCCGTAGCCGCCCAGGCGCTCATGCTCGGCGGCCAGGGACGCCAGGCGCCGCTCCGCTCCCGGTGCGCCGGCGGCCAGGTCGAGCTCCGCGGCGCGCAGGGCGGCCTCGACGGACCTGAGGTCCGCGAGGCCGGCGGCCGCGGCGTCCCACACCGTGCCCCCGTGCGAGGCGGGCGGCGCCTGCTCGAGCAGCGCGACGCGCACGCCCGGCGCCCTCACCACCAGACCCGCCGTGGGCCTGAGGCGGGCGGCCAGCAGGGCCAGCAGCGAGCTCTTACCGGCGCCGCTGGGACCCACGACGCCCACCCGCGCGCCCTCGTCCACGGCCAGGTCCACGGCGGCCAGCAGCGGTGGCGCCTCGCCCGCGCCGGGCCTGGCCAGCGTCACGGCGCGCAGTGCCAGCAGCTCCACGGCGCCTCCCTGGGTAGGCCTGGGTCCCTCGGCTCCACTCCCACCACCGTATGCTGCCTGGTCGTGAAGCGCTTCGTGGGCCGGGGCGCGAACCAGCCCTTCACCTGCGTGGAGTGCGGCGCCGAGGTGCTGCCGCTCGCCGCCGGCGGCTACCGCAACCACTGCCCGGCATGCCTCTGCTCGCTGCACGTGGACGTGAACCCCGGCGACAGGGCGAGCGGGTGCGGCGGCGTGATGGAGCCGGTGGCCGCCGAGCTGACGGGTCACAAGGGCTGGGTGATCGTCCACCGCTGCCGCCGCTGCGGCGAGGTGCGACGCAACAGGGCCGCGCTGGACGACCCGCGCCAGCCCGACGACCTCGCCGCGCTGGCCAGGGTGGCCGCCGGGGCCGTCCCCGACCGGATGTAGACTCGCGGCATGGCCTACGAGGACCTGCGGCTGGACCGCGCGGGCGGCGCGCTCCGCATCGTCATCGACCGACCCGCGGTGCTCAACGCGCTCACCCCGCGCACGCTCGAGGAGCTGGCGGACGTGCTCACCGGCGAGGCGGCCGACCCGGCCGTGCGGGCGGTGCTGCTCACCGGCGAGGGGCGCGGCTTCTGCGCCGGCGCCGACCTCTCCGCGACCCCCGTTGACGGCGACATAGGCGCCTTCCTCGAGCGCTCCTACCACCCGGTGGTGCGCGCCCTCGTCGACCTCGACAAGCCGGTGGTCGCCGGCGTCAACGGGGTCGCGGCCGGCGCGGGGCTCAGCCTCGCCGCCGCCTGCGACCTGCGCGTGGCCTCGAGCGCGGCGCTCTTCGCCCTCGGCTTCACGGCGATCGGCCTGGTCATGGACGCCGGCTGCAGCTACCATCTGCCGCGGCTCATCGGGGTGGGCAGGACCATGGACCTGGCGCTGGGCAACGCGCGGCTGAGCGCCGACGAGGCCAAGGCCGTGGGGCTCGTGGAGCGCGTGCTGCCGGCAGAGGGCTTCGCCGACGCCGTCTGGGACCTCGTGCAGGGCCTGGCGGCCGGTCCGACGCTCAGCTACGCCCTGGTCAAGCGCCAGCTGCGCGCCACCCTCGGCAACGACCTCGAGGACCAGCTCGCCCTCGAGGCCGCGGCGCAGGCGCGCGCCGCCTCGAGCCGCGACGCCCGCGAGGGCGTCGACGCGTTCCGCGCCAAGCGCGCGCCCACCTTCACGGGGGCGTGAGCGTGACGGCCCACGCCGACGCCATCTTCCTCGGCTCCGTGCTGACCATGGACCCGACACGTCCGCGGGCCGGGGGCGTGGCCGTGCGCGCCGGCAGCGTCCTGGCCATCGGCTCTGCCGCCGAGCTGCACGAGCTGGCGGGACCCGAGACCGACGTGTACGAGCTGGGCGGCGCCTGCCTGATGCCCGGCTTCCACGACGCCCACGTCCACCTCACCTGGCACGGGCTCGAGCTGGCACGCCTCGACCTCGCCCCCGCCCGCACGTTCGAGGGCGCCCTCGACCTCCTGCGGGCCCACGCCTCCGCCCTCGGCGCCGGGGAGCTGCTCCGCGCCGCCGGCATGGCCCTGAACACCTGGGGCCTCGGGACCATAGGCAGGCGCGAGGCCGCGGCGCTGGAGGAGGCGGTGGGCGGCAGGCCGGCGCTGATCGCCAGCCAGGACCACCACTCGGCCTGGGCCAGCGCCGCGCTGTTGTCACGGGCCGGGGTGGGGGAGGGCACGCCCGACCCGGCCGACGGCGTGATCGTGAGGGACGAGGACGGCAGGCCCACGGGCCTGCTGCTCGAGGCCGCCAGGGACCTCCTGGGCGACGCGGTGCCCGAGCCGGGCCGCGACGAGCTGCGCCGGGCTCTCGCCGCTGCCGGGGAGTCGCTCGCCGCGCACGGCGTCACGACGGTCCACCACATGGCCGCCGAACCCGCCGACTACTTCAGGGAGCTGGCGCTCGCCGCCAGCGACGACGCCTACCCGCTCAGGGTGTGGGCCTGCGTGCCGCAGGAGCAGCTCGAGGCCGCGCGCGAGGTCGGGCTGGCCACGGGCCAGGGAGGGCGCAACTTCCAGGTGGGCGGCGCCAAGTTCTTCGCCGACGGCGCCCTGGGCAGCAGGACCGCCTGGATGCTCGAGCCCTACGCCGGCACCGCGGGAGTGGGCATGGCGGTCGACGGGCCCGAGGTTCTGGCGGAGCGCGTGCCCCTGGCGGTGCGCTCCGGGCTGACGCCGGTCGTGCACGCCATCGGCGACGCCGCCGTGCGCGCCGTGCTCGACGCCTTCGAGGCCGCCGGCGAGGAGCTGGCCGCCGCGGGACTGCGCCCGCGCCTCGAGCACGCCCAGCACGTGCACCCGGAGGACCTCCCGCGCTTCGGGCGCCTGGGCGTGGTGGCCTCGGTGCAGCCCATACACCTCACCTTCGACGCCGCCGCGGTCAGGACCCTGCTGGGCGACCGCGTCGAGCGCGCCTACCCGCTGCGCTCGCTGGCGCGGTCGGGCGCCCACCTCGCCTTCGGCTCCGACACGCCTGTGGCGTCGCCCGACGTGCCCACGGGGCTGCGGGCCGCCTGCCGGCGCGTGGGGCAGGACGGCGAGAGGCTGAACCCCGCCGAGGCCGTCTCACCGGACCAGGCGCTGCTGGCCTACACCGCCGGCGCCGCGTACGCGATCGGCTGGGAGGGTCGCTCCGGCCGCCTGGCGGTGGGCTACGACGCCGACCTCGTGGTCCTGTCTCACGACCCGCTCGTCAGCCTCGACGCCCTCGAGGTCGTGGCCACCGTCAAGGGCGGCGTGTTCACCTACGGGGAGCTGTAGGCGCGACGCCACGCCGTGACGCCGCCGATCACGACCTCGTGCACGGCCGGCTCGCCCCAGGCGTAGAGCGGCAGCAGCGCCTCCGGTCCGTCGGCGACGACGAAGTCGGCGTGCGCGCCGGGCGCGATGCGCCCCACCGCGGACAGGCGCAGGGCGTGGGCGGCGTTCACGGTGGCGCCCCGCAGCGCCTCGTCCACCGTGAAGCCGTACACGGCGACGGCGAGCTGCAGCGCCGGCAGCAGGCCGAACAGCGGGCTCGAGCCCGGGTTGTGGTCGCTGGCGACCGCGACCCTCACGCCGGCGGCGCGGAAGCGCTCCGGGGCGGGCAGGCCGGCGCGCAGCAGCGCGGCGGCGCCCGGCAGCACCGTGGCGACGACGCCGGCCGCGGCCAGCGCCGCCAGGTCCCCGTCCGTGGCGCGCTCCAGGTGGTCGGCGGAGACGCCGCCCAGCGCGGCCACGAGGCGCGCCGCACCGGTGCGCGTGAGCTGCTCGGCGTGGGCCTTCACCTGCAGGCCCGCCGCCTGGCCCGCCTCCAGCACCCGCCGGGCCTCCGCCAGCGTGAACGCGCCCCTGTCGACGAAGACGTCCACCGCGTCGGCGAGGCCGCGCCGCGCGGCCTCCGGCACCGTCTCGGAGACGAACCTGTCGAGGTGGCGGGCGCGGTCGAGGTCGGGGTCGGGCACGTGCGCCAGCAGCGTCGTCGTGACGCGCTGCTTACCCTCCGCGCCGAGGCGCCGCGCCACGGCGAGCTGGCGCAGCTCCTCCTCGGTGGTGAGGCCGTAGCCCGACTTGACCTCGAGCGTGGTGACGCCGCCCCTCAAGAACGCCGACGCGCGGCGCCGCGCCAGCTCCAGGAGCCTGTCGTCGTCCGCCGCCCGGGTGGCCCGCACGGTGGCGTGGATGCCGCCGCCGGCGGCGAGCAGCTCCTCGTAGGAGGCGCCGCGGGACCTCCGCGCGTACTCGTCCACGCGGCTGCCGTCCCACACGAGGTGCGTGTGGCTGTCGACGAGGCCGGGCAGCACGCCGCGACCGCCGAGGTCGACGCGCGACAGCGCCGCCGCCGCGGGCGGCGCCTCCGCCGACCTCCCGACCCACGCGAAGCGCCCGCCCTCGACGACGAAGGCCGCGTCCTCGACGCGCTCCTCCGGCGTGTAGAGCTCGGAGACGCCGGTGACGAGGCAGGGGCCCAGGCTCGCGTCCACGACGCCGTCGACGATACCGCGGGCCGCCGCGGCGCCGGGACCGGCGCGGCGCCCTGGCGTCGCGCGAGGGGTCCGGCGAGGGGTTAGCTTCGTGGGCGGAGGTGGTGATGAGGCCCGCACACCTGGCTCTGGCGCCCGCCCTGGCGCTCCTCGGCGTCGCCGCGGCGCAGGCGATCCGTGTCGACGGCTCCTCGACGGTCTACCCGATCTCCCTGGCCATGGCCGAGGAGTTCTCGATAGAGCACCCGCGCGTGGCGCTCGCCGTGGGCTTCTCCGGGACGGGCGGGGGCCTCTCCAAGCTGTGCGCCGGCGAGGTCGACGTCGCCGACGCCTCCCGCGCGGTGAGGCGGGAGGAGCTCGCCGCCTGCGCGGCGAACGGGATCGGGCTCATCGAGCTGCCCGTGGCCGCCGACGCGATCACGGTGGTGGTCGCGGCCGCGAACGACTTCGTGACCTGCCTCACCGTGGAGGAGCTGCGGTCCATCTGGCGGCCGGGCTCGTCGGTGCGGCTCTGGAGCGACGTCCGTCCCGGGTGGCCCGCCGAGGAGGTCGTCCTCTACGGGCCCGGCACCGACTCCGGCACCTTCGACTACTTCACCGAGGCCGTGAACGGCGAGCCGGGCGCCGTCCGCACCGACTTCTTCCCCAGCGAGGACGACAACGTGCTCGTGACGGGCGTGCAGGGAGACCCCTACGCGCTCGGCTACCTCGGCTTCGCCTACTACGTCGAGAACGCGGATCGCGTCAGGGCCGTGGCGGTCGACGGCGGCGCCGGCTGCGTGGCCCCCGGCGCCGAGACCATCGAGTCGAACGACTACGCGCCGCTGTCGCGGCCGCTCTTCGTCTACGTCAGCGCCAGGTCTGCCGAGCGGCCCGAGGTGCAGGCGTTCGTGCGCTTCTACCTCGACAGGGCCAACCGCTGGCTCATCGCCGACACCGGGTACGCTACCTACGCGGATGAGGTCTACTCCGCCAGCCTCCGGCGCTTCGAGGACCGCGTCACCGGCTCGGCCTTCCTGGACTTCGAGCCCGGGGACTCCGTGCTCGACGCCGTGCGGGCCCGGTGACGCCGCGGCTCGGCGGTTGCCGTGGGAAGCGGAGGGAGGCCGACGGTGACGGTCGCTGGCGGTGAGGGCGCGCCGCCGCTGCGGCTCGGCCGCGGGACCCGGCTGCGGGAGCGGCTGGTCCGGGGGCTGCTGCTGCTCTGCGCGGCCCTCTCGCTGCTGACGACGCTCGGCGTGGTGGCGGCGCTGGTGGGCGAGACCACCGCCTTCTTCGCCGACCCTGTCGTCACGTTCCGGGAGTTCTTCACGTCCACGCGCTGGACGCCTCTCTTCGCCGACCGCAGCTTCGGGGTCCTGCCGCTCCTCACCGGCACGTTCCTCGTGACCGTCATAGCGCTCGCGGTGGGCGTGCCGCTGGGGCTGCTGAGCGCCGTCTACCTCTCGGAGTTCGCGCCGCCGGCCCGCCGGCGCCGCGTCACGGCGCTGCTCGAGCTGCTGGCCGGCGTGCCGACCGTGGTGCTCGGCTACTTCGCCCTGCTCTTCGTCACCCCGCTCCTGCAGCGCGTCGTGCCCGGTCTGAACCTCTTCAACCCGCTCTCGGCCGGGCTCGTCATGGGCTTCATGGTCCTGCCCACGGTGTCGAGCATCTCCACCGACGCGATGCAGGCGGTGCCGGCCTCGCTGCGGCAGGCCGCCTACGGCCTGGGCGCTACCCAGGTGCAGCTGATCTTCCGCGTCGTGCTGCCCGCGTCCCTGTCAGGGGTCGTCGCCTCGGTGGTGCTGGCGATGTCGCGGGCGGTGGGGGAGACGATGATCGTGTCGCTGGCCGCGGGCCAGCGGCCCCTCTTCACGCTCGACCCGCGCGAGACGATCGCGACGATGACCTCCTTCATCGTCCAGGCCGCTACGGGTGACCAGCCGGCAGGCTCGCTGGCAGCGCGCTCGCTCTACGCCGTGGCGGCCACGCTCTTCGTGATCACGCTGCTCCTGAACCTCGTCTCGCAGCTGGTGGTGAGGCGCTACAGGGAGCGCTACGAGTGAGCGCCGGGGGCCGCCGGAGACCGGTCCGCCGGGCCGGCGCGGGCGCCGCGACGCCCGGCGGGGAGGGTCGTGGCGCCGACCGGCCGGAGCGCCCCGACATGCTCGACCTCGGAGGCGTCCAGGCGCGGCGCCGCCGCGCCAGCGCGCGCGCCTTCGGTGCCGCGGTCGCGGTGCCCGTGCTGCTGGCCCTGGCCCTGCTCGCGACGCTGCTCCTCGACCTGGTCACGGACAGCTTCTCGTGGCAGGTCATCGAACCCCACGGCTCGGGCCGCAGCTTCTCGTTCCTCGAGGGCTTCGCCGGCCTGCGCACCTGGGACAACGTCGTGAGGCTCGAGCTGCTGGCCCAGGGGTGGACCGAGGACGAGGTCGACTCGCTGCTCGGCGACCCCGAGGCGCGCCGTACCTTCGCGGCGCGCAACCGGGTGGAGCTGATGCCGTGGGTGGACGGCCGGCCGCTGCGGTGGCTTGTGACCTCCGGCCGCGACGTCCACGTCGCCGACGTGCCCCTGTTGGCGGGGTGGGGCCAGCGGCGCGAGCTGTTGGACCGGGCGGAGCCGGGCCAGGTGGTGTTGCTCAACGCCTGGCTCGACGCCTCCTTCCTGCGCCGGAACGCCTCGCGGTCGCCGGCGGTGGCCGGGCTGCTGCCCGCGCTGGCCGGGAGCCTGCTCGTCATCGCGCTGGTGATCGTGATCGCCGTGCCCGTCGGCGTGGGCACGGCCGTCTACCTCGAGGAGTACGCGGCCGACACGCGCTTCGCCCGCTTCGTGGAGCTGAACCTGGCGAACCTGGCGGGCGTGCCGAGCGTCGTGTACGGCATCCTCGGGCTCACGGTCTTCGTCAGGCTGCTGCGCCTGGGGCCGGTCGTGCTCGCCGGTGCGCTCACGCTGTCGCTGCTGGTCGTGCCGGTCGTGGTCGTGGCGGCGCGCGAGGCCATCCGCGCCGTGCCCGACAGCCTCCGCCAGGCGGCGTACGGGCTGGGCGCGACGCGCTCGCAGGTCGTCGCCCTCGTCGTGCTGCCCAACGCCGTGGCCGGCATCACGACGGGCGTGGTCCTGGCCGTCGCGCGGGCGATCGGCGAGACGGCGCCGCTGCTCGTGATAGGCGCAGCCGCCTTCGTGCCGCGGGCGCCGCGGGGCCCGCTGTCGCTCTTCACGGCCGTGCCCATACAGGTCTACACCTGGGTCTCCGAGAACGACGTCGAGTTCTCGCACGTCGCCTCGGCGGCCATGGTCGTGCTGCTCGTGGTCCTCGGCGTGCTCTACTCGCTGGCGTCGTACCTGAGGCGCCGGTTCGCGCGCCGCTGGTGAGAGGTGAGGGCTTGACCGACGCCGCCGGCATGCCGGCCGAGACCGTCCGCAGCGCGCCCGTCCCCCCGGAGGAGGCGGCGCTCGTCATCAGCGACCTCAGCCTGTGGTACGGCAGCTTCCAGGCCGTGCACCACGTCTCGCTCACGGTGCCGCGCAACCAGGTCACGGCGCTGATAGGCGCGTCGGGCAGCGGCAAGAGCACCCTGCTGCGCTCGATCAACCGCATGAACGACCTCGTCGACGGTGTCAGGGTCGAGGGCAGCGTGAGGTACGACGGCGTCGAGCTCTACGGGCCTGACGTGGATCCCGTCGAGGTGAGGCGGCGCATCGGCATGGTGTTCCAGAAGCCGAACCCGTTCCCGAAGTCGATCTACGAGAACGTCGCGTTCGGTCCGCGGCTCACGGGGTTCAGGGGCGACATGGACGCGCTGGTGGAGCGGGCGCTGCGGAGCGCGGCGCTGTGGGACGAGGTTGCGGACAAGCTCAGGCAGTCGGGACTGGGCCTGTCCGGCGGGCAGCAGCAGCGCCTGTGCATCGCCAGGGCCCTGGCCTCGGACCCGAGCGTGATCCTCATGGACGAGCCGACGAGCGCCCTCGACCCCATCGCCACGGACAAGATCGAGAGGCTCATCAACGACCTCAAGCGCGACTACACGGTGCTGATCGTCACCCACAACATGCAGCAGGCGGGACGCGTGAGCGACCGCACCGCCTTCATGCACCTCGGCCGCCTGGTGGAGGAGGGACCCACCGACCTGATCTTCACGAACCCCAAGCACGAGCTCACCGAGCGTTACGTGTCGGGCCGCTTCGGCTGAAGGGTAGAGGCGGACGCGCTCAAAAGGGCGACCCCGCGTGGGAGGCGCGGGGTCTTCTCGGAAGAGGATGGGAAGAGGTAATGGGAGGGTTACCTCGGTCCTCGACGACCAGGCTACCCGCGGGCCCTTACAAGATTCTTACTCGGGGCGTGTATCAGCCCACGGGCAGGGCGCGAGCACGCATCCGGACGGGCGCAGCTGCGCCGCTCCCGGCCGCGCCGCTTAACCGGCGGTCCCTCGGCACGTGCCTAGCCCGCGGCGGCCGGGCGCCGCCGAGGCGCTATGCTTGCCACCTCTACTGCTACTCGGGCCTAGGGGGCGAGCGTGGGCGGTGCTGTGCGTGCGTCGGGGCACGACGGCCGAGGGGGCGAGGAGGGGCTCCCCACGGCGCCGGAGGCGCCTGTCTCGGCACTCGAGCGCGCCAGGGAGCGCGTCGGCGACCGCCTGCGGCGCGGCCGCTGGCGCGAGGCCGTCGCCGCCTGCCTGGAGGCCGACGTCGGGCTCGTCCCCGAGGTCGTGGACCAGGTCGGCAACCGCGCTTTCGACGCCGGGGAGTTCGAGGCGCTGTGGCAGGCGCTCACGGGCCTGCCGAGCGCCGTGCAGGCGCACCCGGCCGTCGCCTACTGGCTCTTCGTCACGGCCACGGCGGTCAACCGCCAGGCCGAGGTCATGCCCCTGGTGACGGACGTGCTGAGGCGCTCGTCCGCGCCGGAGCTGCGGGCGGCCGTCGCCGTCACCCAGCCGGGGGCGGAGATGGCCGCCGAGACCCAGCGGGCGCTCGAGGCGCACGAGTCGGCAGCGACGATCAGGGCGCGGGCGTTCGCGCTGGCGCTCGAGGGCGACAGGCGCTCGCCCATCGTGCTGTTCCGGCGCGCCCTGGCCCTGGCCGAGAACGCCGACGCCGGGCACCTCGTCGTGGCTTGCGCGGTGGACGTGGCGAACCACGAGCTGGCCTTGGGACGCTACAGGAGCGGACGCGACTGGGCCAGGTGGGCGCTCGACGAGTACGCCCGCCGCGGCGTGAGGGAGGAGCACCGGCGCGAGCTGGCCGCCGCCACGCTGGCGTTCGGGCAGATGCTCCTCGGCGAGCTGGACGCGGCGCGCGACGTGCTGAGGACGGTGCCCGTCGACCCCGCGAAGGTCGGCATGCCCACCTACGAGGCGGTCGTCTCGACCGTCGCCGACATGCACCTCCTCGACGGGCGCCTCGAGGAGGCGCTGGCGCTCTTCACGGCCGTGAAGCGCCGCTCGCCGCTCACCCAGGTGGCCTCCGCGTCGCTCGACGTCACCAAGGCCCACATCGCCAGGGGAGACCTGTTGGCCGCCCAGGAGTCGGCCGAGTACGCCTACTCGCTGTCGCGCGGGGCGTCGCGGGCACAGGCCGGCATCGGCGCGCTGGGTATGGGCATGGCGCTCTCCTACCTCGACGGCGAGCGCGCCGCCGAGCTGCTGGAGACGGCCGCGCGGCAGCTGGAGCAGACGAACCTCCAGCTGCTGCAGACGCAGGCCCTGCTGTGGCTGGCGCGCTGTCGCCTCGGGGCGGGCAGGCTCGACGACGCCGCCCGGGCTCTGGCCGAGGCCGCCGAGGGCACGCGCGAGCTGGCCGAGCCGGGTTGGCGGCTGCTGATGGCCTGCGACCCGGTCCACGCCGAGCTCCACGCCGTCGCCAACGGCGGCGGCGAGGCGCTGAAGGTGAGGCTGTTGGGTGCGCCGCGACTGGAGTACAGGGCGCGCGAGCTCGACCTCACGCTGCGCCAGTGCGAGGTCATGGCCGTCCTGTGCGAGCGCGGGGAGGGGGTCACCACCGGGGAGCTGCGCCGACTGGTGTTCGGCGACGACGTGGCCGAGGGCACTGTGAAGTCCACGGTGTCACGCCTGCGCCAGCTCGTGCCGATCTCACCGTCCCCGTACCGCATCACCGTGCCCTACGAGTGCGACTTCAGGCTCGTTCTCGGCCTGCTCGCCTCCGGCCGCGTGCACCAGGCCGTCCAGCACTACTCGGGCCCGCTGCTGCCCGGCTCCGGGGCCCCCGCGGTCGTGGAGCTGCGGCTGCACATCGAGGAGTGCCTGCGGCGCGCCGTCCTGAGGTCCGGCGACCCCGACCTGCTCATCCAGCTAGCCACCGCCGTGGGCGACGACCTCGAGCTGTGGGAGTCGGCGCGCGCCAGGCTGACCAGCGGCGACTACAGGCTGCCCCTGGTCGTGGCCCGGATCAGGCGTGTGAGGGAGGCGTGGCGGTGAGAGCTGCCGCGTCCCCCGCCCGGGAGGGCCGAGGGCCCCCGGCGGAGCGAGGAGGGGCCCGCCGAGCCGGCCCTCCGTCGCCGGGGACCCCGAGCGGAGCGAGGAGGGGCCCGGCGAGCCGGTGAGGCGGGTCCGGCGCCGCGCAGCGGCCCTCAGGTCGTGAACAGCGAGCTCACGGAGGCGTGCTGGTGCACGTTCTGGATCGCCTTCGCCAGCAGCGGGGCGACGGACAGCACCGTCGTCCGCGGCACGTCCTGGCGCAAGGGGACCGTGTCGGTGACGAAGATGCCGGTCACGGCGGGGTGCGAGAGCCTCTCGGCGGCGGGCGGCGTGAAGACCGCGTGGGTGGCGGCCACCCTGATGTCCGGCTTCGCGCCCAGCCGCAGCAGCGCCTCGATGCCCTGGCGCATGGTGCCGGCGGTGCTGATCATGTCGTCGATGATGATGGGCCGGTGGCCCTCGACGTCGCCGATCACGTGCGTGACCTCGGTCTCCGTGGGGCTGTTGCGGCGCTTGTACAGCATCGCCAGCGGCAGGTTCAGGTAGTTCGCCAGCCTGCGCGCCTCGGTGGCGCGCCCGATGTCGGGGGACACGACGATCGAGTCGGTCAGGTCCGTCTTCCTCAGGTGGTCGCCGAGTATGGGCAGGGCCGTGAGGTGGTCGAGCGGCACGTCGAAGAAGCCCTGGATCTGGCCGGCGTGCAGGTCGATCGAGATCACGCGGTCGGCGCCGGCCTTCTCGAGCAGGTTCGCCACCAGCTTGGCCGTGATCGGCTCCCGAGCCTGCACCTTCTTGTCCTGGCGCGCGTAACCGAAGTACGGCACCACGGCGTTGATGCGCCAGGCCGACGCGCGCCTCAGCGCGTCGATGAGCACCAGCAGCTCCATGAGGTTGTGGTTCACCGGCGCGCAGGTCGACTGCACTATGTAGCAGTCGGCGCCGCGCACCGACTCCTCGATCATGATCCTGGTCTCGCCGTCGGGGAACTGCGAGACCGTGCCGCTCGCCAGCGGCACGCCCAGGTGGCGCGCCACGCTGGAGGCCAGTTCGGGGGTCGAGGTGCCGCGGAAGAGCTTGAGGTCGTCCCCTATTCTCACCGGGCGTACTCTACCGCCCGCGACTCCCGCACCACGGTCACTTGGACCTGGCCCGGGTACTCCATGTCCTGCTCGATGCGGTTCGCGATGTCGCGCGCCAGCAGCACCGCCGAGGCGTCGTCTACCTTGTCGGGCTGGACGATGATGCGTATCTCGCGCCCGGCCTGTATGGCGAAGGCGTTCTCGACGCCCGGGAAGCTCGTGGCGATGTTCTCGAGACCCTCGAGGCGCTTGATGTAGCTCTCGAGCGACTCGCGGCGCGCGCCGGGCCGGGCGGCGGAGATCGCGTCGGCGGCGTTGACGATGACGGGGTAGAGGGTCTCGGCGCGGTCCAGGTCGTGGTGGTTGAGGATCGCGTCTATGACCTCAGGGGGCTCGCCGAAGCGGCGCCCGAGGTTCGCGCCGATCTCGGTGTGGGTGCCCTCGATCTCCCTGTCTATCGACTTGCCGATGTCGTGCAGCAGGCCGGCGCGGCGCGCCATCGCCTCGTCGAGGCCGAGCTCGGCCGCGATGATGCCGGAGAGGTGCGCTACCTGCACCGAGTGCTTGAGGATGTTCTGCCCGTAGCTGGTGCGGAACTGCATGCGGCCGAGGAGCTGCACGAGGCCGGCCTTGAGGCCGACGACGTTGGCCTCGAGCGCGGCCTCGTCGCCGCGCTCCCTGATGTAGTTCTGCATGTCCTGCTGGGCCTTCTGCACGACCTCCTCGATGCGCGCCGGGTGGATGCGTCCGTCGGTGACGAGCTCCGAGAGCGCCAGCTTGGCGACCTCGCGCCTGATGGGGTTGAAGCTGGAGAGCAGGACGGCCTCCGGCGTGTCGTCGATGATCAGGTCCACGCCCGTGAGCGCCTCGAAGGCCCTGATGTTGCGTCCCTCGCGGCCGATGATGCGGCCCTTCATGGCGTCGTTGGGGATGGGCACCACCGAGACGCTGATGGCGGCGGAGACCTCCGAGGCGCTGCGCTGGATGGCCTGGGCGAGGATGTCGGTGGCACGGCGCTTGGCCTCGGCGTCGGCCTTGTCGAGGGCCGCGCGCACGCGCACCGCCTTCTCGCGCTCCAGCTCTCGCTCCACGCGCTCGAGCACCAGCGCCGACGCCTGCTCGCGCGAGAGCTGGGCGATCTCGTGGAGCTGGGCCGTGAGCTGGGCCTCCCGGCCCTCTAGCTCCTCCTCGCGGGACTGCAGCTCGGCGGCGCGCTGGTTCAGCCGCTCCTCCACCTCGTCGAGCCTGAGGGCGCGGGCGTCCTGCTGCTCGCCGCGGCGGTTGAGGCGGTCCTCCTGCTGGTCGAGCTTCTCGCGCTCGCGCCTGAGCTCCTCGCGCATGTCGCGGAGCTGTGCCCGCTCGCGCTCGCCCTCCTGGCGGGCGCGCTGCAGCTCGGCCCTCACGCTCTCGCGCTCGCGCTCCAGGTCCTCGGCGAGCCGCTGGCGCTGGCGCTGCTCGTCCTCCGCCCAGCGGCGCCGCGCCTGCTCGAGCTCGGCCTGCGCGGCGCCCTGCGCCTGCTCGACGGTGCGCTTGGCCTCGCGCTCCGCCTCCGCGACGCGGTCGCGGTAGAGGCGCTCGGCCTCGGCCCTGGCGTCGACCTCCTGGCGGCGGCGCAGCGTCCAGGCGACCCCCCCGCCCACGGCCAGCCCGACGACGAGGAGCAGGACCCCGACGAGGACCGTCACGACGGCTCTCCCGCCAGGGCGTCCTCGTCCGCGGAGGCGGCCCAGCTCGGGTTCGCCGCGGGCTTGCCGGACGCGATGGCCTCCATCACTCCCCGCCTTATCTCTTCTGTGAGGTCGGGTCTGGTGGCGAGCAGCTCCACC
>JBIQHQ010000026.1:18520-40609 GCA_044508445.1 Deinococcaceae bacterium | reverse complement strand
CGAGATCTTCCCCGACCAGGACGACTTCGGCCGCGTCTTCTACCTGAACGCGCGCCTCAGCGCCCTGGGCGTGCCGCAGCTCGCGGCGATCATGGGCAACTGCGTGGCCGGCGGCGCCTACCTGCCGGTGATGTGCGACAAGCTCGTCATGACGGACGGCTCGGGCCTCTACCTGGCGGGTCCGGCGCTGGTGAAGGCGGCGATAGGCCAGGACGTGAGCTCCGAGGAGCTGGGCGGCGCCGCCATGCACGCCGAGGTGTCCGGCACCGTCGACTACCGCGAGCCCGACGACGAGGCGGCGCTGGCGCGCCTGCGCAGCCTGGCCGCCGGCTACGCCACGCCCTACCCGGCGCCGTGGGCGCGTGACAGGCGCGAGCCGCTGCCGCCGGCCGCGGAGCCTGACGAGCTGGAGGAGCTGCTGCCGCCCGAGGGCGGCTCCCGGCCCTACGAGGTCAGGGAGGTGCTGGCGCGCCTGCTCGACGCCGGACCCTTCGACGAGTACAAGGCCGACTACGGCGAGACCATCGTGTGCGGCACCGGCCGCCTCGGCGGCTTCCCCGTGGGCGTGGTCGCGAACCAGAAGCGCGTGATCAGGAAGCAAGGGCGCATCGAGATAGGCGGGGTGATCTACGCCGACGCGGCCGACAAGGCCGCCCGCTTCGTGCTGAACTGCAACCAGGCGGGCGTGCCGCTGCTGTTCCTGCACGACGTGAACGGCTTCATGGTGGGCCGGGACAGCGAGAGGGAGGGCATCATCCGCCGCGGCGCCAAGCTGGTGAACGCCGTCTCGAACAGCGTCGTGCCGCGCATCAGCGCCATCCTGGGCGGCTCCTACGGCGCCGGCCACTACGCGATGAGCGGCAAGGCGTTCGCGCCCCGCTTCATCTTCGCCCTGCCCAGCGCCCGCTACGCGGTCATGGGCGGGCAGCAGGCCGCCAGCACGCTCCTCGACGTCCAGGCCGCGCAGCTCAGGCGCCAGGGCATGGAGGTCGACGGCGCCGCGCTCGAGGAGCTGCGGCGCGAGGTCGCGTCCCGCTACGACGCGGCGCTCGACATCCGCTACGCCGCGGCCCGCCTCTGGGTCGACGAGGTCGTGACCCCACGCGAGCTGCGCGGCGCGCTGGTGCGCGCCCTCGAGGCCTGCGCCTACGCTCCCGTGGAGGGGCAGTTCCCGCTCGGGGTGTTCCAGGTCTGATGTCGCTCACGTTCGGCAGCCCCGCCTTCCTGTGGCTGCTCGCGGCCCTGCCCGTGGTCGTGCTCCTTCACTTCCTGCGCGCCCGCCGGCTGCGCCACGAGGTGTCGGCGCTGTTCCTGTGGGAGCGGGCCACGCAGGCGGCGTCGCGTCGGCGGCGCATCAGGCCGTCGTGGCTGCTCCTCGTCCAGCTGCTCTTCACCGCGCTGGCGGCCGTCGCCCTGGCGCGTCCCGCGCTGGTGGCGCGTCAGGCGCCGGACCGCGCGATCGTCATCGACGCCTCGGCGTCCATGCGGGCGTCGTCGGGCGCGGGGACGCGCCTCGACCTCGCCCGCGACCTGGCCCGCGAGCTCTCGCACGGCGCGGGGCGCCTCGCCCTCGTGCGCGCCGGCGTCGAGCCCACGCTCATCGCGCCCCTGGGGGCGAGCGCCGCCGAGCGGGAGGAGGCGCTGGCGGACCTGGTGGCGGGCGACGCCTCGGCCGACGTCGACGGCGCGCTGGACCTGGCGGCCGACCTGCTGCCGGGCGCCGACGTCCACGTGATCACCGACCAGCGGCTGTCGCTCGGGGCGTCCACGGTGCACGTGGTGGGCGAGGAGGCGGCGAACGTCGGGATCAGCGCCTTCACCGTGGGCGTCGGGCAGGTGTTCGTGGCCGTGGTGGCCAGCGACCCGCGACCTGTCGAGACGCGCGTGGTCCTCGAGAGGGACGGCGAGGAGCTGGCCGCTTCGAACGTGCTGGTGCCCGCCGGCGGCGTCGGCACCGTGACGTTCCCCCTGCCCGACCTCTCGGGCGTGATCGCCGCGCGCCTGGGCGGACCGCCCGACGCGCTGCCCCTCGACGACGTCGCGTACGCCGGCAACAGGCCCGTCGCCGTGGTCACCGACGACACGCACGGCGCCGCCACGCGCGCACTCCAGGCCGTGCCGTCGGCCGATGTCACCTACAGCCGCGGCGCCGCGTTCCTGGCCGCCGACCTGCGCGTGCTGACCTCCGGCCTGCCGCCGGCGGCGCCGGGGCCCTACGTGTCCTTCGCCGCCCCCGCCGAGGAGCCCGTCTACGCCGTGATCCGCGACTTCGACCGCGCCGACCCGCTGCTGCGCTTCGCCGACCTGTCCGAGGTCGTCGTCGGGCTCGACCCGGCCAGGGAGCCGTGGCCGCAGGAGGCGGAGGGCTGGCGCGTGCTCGCGCGCACCGCCGACCTCACGCCCGTGATCAGGGTGAGGGAGGAGGGCCCGCTGGCGCTCGAGTTCGCCTTCCACCCCAGCCAGACCGACCTCACGCTGAGGCCGGCCTTCCCGGCCCTGTTCGCGAACGTCGTGGCCGCGCTGGGCACGACGGCGAGCGTGCGGCTCGGCCAGGCCGCGGGCGACGCCGGCCCGTGGCTGGAGCCCGGCGTGTACGAGCAGGAGGACGGCCGCGTCGTCATCGCCTCCCTGCTGTCGGCCGGCGAGTCGCGCCTGCCGCGCGACGGCGGGGTCGAGGCGAGCGCGGAGCCGGGGCAGGGCGCGCCGGAGGAGGCCGGGGCGGAGGAGGCCTCCGCCGGGGAGCCCGCGGCGCCCGCGAGCGTCCCGCGGCGCGCCGGATCGGCTCCGCCCGCCGGAGCGGCGCCCACGCCGCTCGCCGTGGCGTTGTCGGCCCTGGCGCTCCTCGCGCTCTTCGCCGAGTGGGTGCTGCGCCGCACGCGCTTCGCCGCGAGCTGACGGCCGCCGCACGAAAGCGGCGCCGCGAGCTGACGGCCGCCCCACGGGAGCGGCGCCACGCCGCCGCCGCCGCCGGCGCCCTGGTTAGACTGCCCGCGTGACCCGTGCCGACCTGGGGCTGCCGCTAGTCACCGCCTTCGTCCTGGCCATGGGGCTGGCCACGCTGAACAGCGCGGCGTCGGGCGGGGGGCAGTTCGAGCGCCAGCTCGCCTTCCTCGGCGGCGGCGTGCTGCTCTGCGCCGCCGTCGTCTGGATCGGCAAGGTGCGCATCGTCCGCTTCACGCCGCACCTCTACGTCCTCAGCGTCGGCCTCCTCGTCCTCGTGCAGGTCATAGGGCGCGAGGTGAACGGCGCCAAGTCGTGGCTCTACGTGGGGCCGCTGCCGGGCTTCCAGCCGAGCGAGCTGGCGAAGATCGCGCTCATCCTGGCCCTGGCCTCGGCCCTTCACGAGCGGCCCATACGCGGGGTCCTCGACTACCTGCGCATCGGAGCTCTGGCCGGTCCGCCCGTGGCCCTGGTGCTGGTGGAGCCCGACCTCGGCTCGGCCCTGGTGATCGCGATGATCGCCGCCGGCATGGTGCTGGTGCGCGGCGTGCCGTGGCGGCAGCTGGTGCTCATCGTGCTGGCCGTGGTCGTGGCCACGCCCACCGTCGTCCTCCCGAACCTGGCCGAGCACCAGCGCGCACGCCTGCTGTCGTTCCTCGACCCGGAAGCGGACGCCAAGGGCAGCGGCTACCAGATCATCCAGGCGACGATCGCCGTGGGCTCGGGCGGCCTCTTCGGCAAGGGCTACAAGCAGGGCACGCAGGGACAGCTCGGCTTCATCCCCGAGCAGCACACCGACTTCATCTTCCCGGTCCTGGCCGAGGAGGGCGGCTTCGTCGCGTCGGTGACGCTGCTGATCCTCTACGGGCTGCTGTTCTGGCGCCTGGTGTCGATGGCCTCGGAGTGTCCCTTCGAGCGGGACCAGCTCATCATCGTGGGGGTCGTGGTGCTCATCGGCTTCCAGGTGCTGGTGAACATAGGCGTGGCCCTGGGCCTGGCGCCCGTCACGGGCATCACGCTGCCGCTCGTCTCCTACGGCGGCACCAGCCTGCTCTCGACGCTGCTGGCGCTGGCCATAGCGTTCACCGTGCACCGCGACCGCTACGCCGAGTGGTGAGCCGAGCGAGGCGCCCCGGCGCACCTGGACCCGCCCGACGACCGCGGGGCGACCGGCGTGCCTCGCACCGGTCCACCGCTACGACGCGCGGCCGGGGGCTCTGATAACGTCGTGGCCATGAGCGACGAGCCGCAGCCCGCCCCCGTCGCGGCGCCCGACCCGGCCACGCCGGGCGGCAAGGAGGCGCTGCGCGAGCAGGTCCTCGAGGCACTCAAGGTCGTGCGCGACCCCGAGATCCCCGTGAACGTCGTCGACCTCGGCCTCGTCTACACCGTCGACATCGACGACGCCGGCAACGTCGGCATCGAGATGACGCTGACCAGCATGGGCTGCCCCGTGCAGGACCTCATCCAGGCCGACGCGGAGCTCGCGGTCATGAAGGTGGACGGCGTGAACTCCGTGACCGTGGACTTCGTGTGGTCGCCGCCGTGGAGCCCCCAGAAGATGACCGAGGACGGCAAGCGGCAGATGCGCATGTTCGGCTTCAACGTCTGACCGGGCGGACCGCCGCGCGGCGGCGGGCCCGACCCGATATCTTGCTAGCCATGTTCTTCCAGAAGCGCCGGCGCACCGACGCGCGCGCCGAGGGCTGGCTGGCCCTGGCCGCAGAGCTGGAGCTGGCGCCGTGGGACGACCTCGCCGGGCGGCTGTACGACCAGCTCGGGCTGGGCCCGGGGGAGGTCGCCCCGGTGTACGCGCTGTCGCGCCCGGGGCAGCCTCGGCTCGTCCTCTTCGACCAGGCGCGCGAGCGCATAGGCCCCGCCGGGCGCGTGGCCGGCCTGCGGAGCTGCGTGCTCGTGCGCGCCGAGCCCGAGGTCGCCCTCGTCTCGATGCGCGTGACCGAGAGGCTGGGCCGCGCGATGGAGCTCATCGAGGCGGGCCGCACCGGCGGCGAGCGCGTCGAGACCGGCGTGGACCCGGACTTCGACGGCCGCTTGGCCGTGTACGCGCGCGACGCCGCGGGCGCCAGGGCGCTGCTGACGGCGCCCGTGCGGGACCTGCTGAGGCGGCTGCTGTGCTTCGGTCCGCCGGCGGCGGAGCTGCCGCCGGGGCGCGGCCGCGTCGCCCCCGTCGTCGTCATCGGGGGCAGGAACGTGCTGCTCACCCTCGAGGAGCCGGAGCCCGTGGGCTTCGACCGCCTGGCCGCGGCGGCCGCGGACATGCTCGGCCTCTACGCCGCGCTCTCCGCCGCTAGCCCCGGTGGTACGGGTGCCCGGCCCTGAGGGCCTCGACCCTGTAGAGCTGCTCCAACAGGACCACGCGCGCGAGGTCGTGCGGCAGCGTCAGGCGCGAGAGCGCGAGCGCGCCGTGAGCGGCGGCGCGGAGCTCCGGACCGTGGCCGTCGGGCCCGCCCAGGAACAGCGTCACGCGGCCCACGCCCTCGCGCTCGAGGTCCGACACGAGCGCCGCCAGCTCCGCCGTCGTGAGCTGCTCGCCGCGCTCGTCGAGCAGCAGCAGGCGCCCGTCGGCGTGGCGCAGCGAAGCGGCGGCGTGGCGCGACGCCGCCTCCGCCGGCCCCAGGCCGGAGCGGTCCTTGACCTCCACGACCTCGAGCTGCGCCAGGGGGCGCAGCAGCCGCGCGTAGCGCTCGGCCGCCTCCGCCAGCGGCCCCCTCTTGAGCGACCCGACGGCGACGAGCCTGTAGCGCACTACCCGGCTTCGGTGGGGACCGGGCCGGGCTCCGCGACCGCCGGCAGGTCGTCCTCGGTGAGGCCCAGCTTGGCGAGGAACTCGGCGCGGCGCGAGCGCCGCATGCCGGAGCGGGCCAGCGCCGCCGCCAGGGCCTGCCTGTCGAGGGCATCCAGGACGGCGGCGACCTCGGTGCGCGAGAAGGACCGCCCGTGCAGCACGTGCTCCTCGAACGCCCCGTAGGCGAGGGGGCAGACGGCCCTCACCACCGACGCCACGGCGTCCCCGTAGGCGCGGATCTCGTACTGCGCGTGCCAGTCCATGCGCAGCCTGAGGAAGTGGAAGAGGTTGTTGAGGTCGATCTGCCAGTACATCTCCGTGTAGAGGGAGAGGGGCAGGTTGATGCGGGCCAGCTCGCGGGCCACGTCGTGCTCGAGCAGGCCCTCGTACTCCTCGTAGGCCCGAGCCTGGCCGCCGGCCAGCACCTCCAGCACGCGCTCCCGCAGCTCGGGTGGCACCTCTCGAGCGTCGCCGCCCTGCTTGTTCGCGCGGCTCTGCAGCCTCACCTCGTGGCGCCGCGGCACGTAGAACTCGTCCCGCATCACGCTGTAGCGTCCGCTGATCTCGTTGAGGCGGGCGGTGCGGTGGCGGATCCACTGGCGGGCCACGAAGATGGGCATCTTGACGTGGAAGGTGAAGATCACCTGCTCGAACGGGCTGGTGTGCTGGTGCCGCAGGAGGTAGTCGATGAGGGCGGCGTCCTCGCGCACCGACTTCGTGCCCTGCCCGTACGACACGCGGGCCGCCTGCACGATCCTGTCGTCGCCGCCCAGGTAGTCGACGAGGCGCACGAAACCGTGGTCTAGCACGGCGATGGGCTTGTCGAGGAGCTCCTCCGCGGCGGGCACGACGACTCTCGCCATGCGGGGACTGTAGCAGTCCCGCACCGGTCGGTCGGCGGGGCGGACGGCCGGGCTCGGCGCCCCGGGACGATGGGTCGTCCGGCCCATCCCGGCGCCCCCGTCCGGCTAAGATGAGAAACACATGAGTAGCCCGCTTCACACGGGGACTTCAGTCCCTTGCTCATGGGTTTCTTGGGCTCTCATCGGACCTTCACGGCGTTGACATGGGGGGTACCGTGTGGTCTACTCTTGTTCGGACTCTCTCGGGTCCTGGGCCGCAGCGGAAGGAGGTGCACCTACTTGAACCGGCCCCGGAGCGCGAGGGTCACCGATGACACTTCGAACCGACGATGAGGGCGCGGCGAGGAAACACGGAAACTCCCGGGCCCCCTTGACGTGAGAAGAGCATCGGGACTTCTGCAAAGTCATCAGTTCAAGGGGTAAACCACATGAAGAAGCTCGCAGTAACGCTCTTGGCAGCCGTGCTGGCGAGCGGCGCATTCGCCCAGTCGTCGTTCCCGGACATCCCGGCGAACCACTGGGCCGGCGACGCCGTCGACCGCATCGCTGACCTAGGCATCGTCATCGGCTTCCCCGACGGCACGTTCCGTGGTAACGAGGCCTTCACCCGTTACCAGGCCGCCCTCGTGGTCAGCCGGCTCCTCGACGTGTTGAGCGAGAACCTGGACGCTGCCATGGCTCTGTCGCGGGCCGACATCGAGTCGCTGCGCAACGCGGTCCAGGAGCTCTCGTCCGACCTCGCCGCCCAGGGCGTGCGCCTCTCCTCGGCCGAGTCCGCCATCGCGGGCGTGTCCGACGAGGTCTCCGCCCAGGGCTCGCGCCTCTCCTCGGCTGAGTCCGCCATCGCGGGCCTGTCCGACGAGGTCGCAGCCAACTCGGCCCGCCTCGACGAGCTCGAAGCGCGCCTGAGCGAAGCGGGCGGCGTCGACCCGGCGGTCCTCCGCGACCTCCAGAACCAGATCGCGTCGCAGCGCGTCGCGATCGACACGGCGCAGGCCCAGGCCGATGCCGCGGCAGCCCGCGCGGACGAGGCCTACAGCCTCGCCAACCAGGCGAACAGCCAGGCCCGGCAGAACGCCGAGGAAGTCGCCGCGCTGAACCGTCTGGCGCAGGTCCTCAGCGAGCGCATCGACGACCTCGAGTCGGCGCTGTCTCGCGTCGGCGGCGGTGGCCCGGCCCAGCCGGGCGACAACGCCGCGCTGTCGGACGCCATCGAGCGCAACCGCAGCGACATCGCCAACCTGCGCGAGTTCGTCATCCTCCTGAACCGCAACCAGGTCGCCCTGCGCGACCGCGTCGCGGCGCTGGAGGCCAGCGACGCCGAGCAGAGCGCCGCCATCGCGGCCCTCGAGGACCGCGTCACCGCGCTCGAGCAGAACCCGCTCGGCATCACCGGCAGCATCTCGGTCAGCTACTTCGTCGGCCGCGTGCTGGGCAACCCGTTCGACGTCGACCGCGTCTACGGCCTGAACAACGAGCGCGACATGGGCGCCTCGGTGTTCTCGTCCGGCGCGGCCGAGCTCGACGGCGACTCCAGCAGCTCGTCGCGCTACAAGACCGAGGTCGGTGAGGTCGCTCAGGACCGCCACGACATCGAGCAGACCTCGGGTGCCGTCTCCGCGACGTTGAGCCTCAGCTTCGGCGCTGGCTCCACGTTCGACGGCGCTGGCAGCCCGAACGCGCTCAACTCGTTCTCGGCCGTCCTGGTCATCGACATCGAGTCGCAGGACTTCGACCCGAACGGCGGCAACTTCGGCCAGAACCTGGCGCTCTTCCGCATCAAGGAGTTCACGACCACGTTCTCGCCGATCGGCGCCGCTCCTCTCACCTTCCAGTTCGGCACGAACGTCGAGACGAGCTTCACGCCTTACGTCGTGGACACCGACGACCCCGGCTTCGTCGCCACCGTGGCGGACGTCGACTTCCTCTCCTTCATCGACCCGACGCTCACGGTCGTCTACACGACGCCGGCCGCCGACACCTACCTGCGCGCTCTGCGCCTGACGCTCTCGCCCTTCGAGGGCGTGACGCTGGGCGGCAGCTTCGCGCAGCAGGCCGAGAACGCCGCGGACAAGGACGACGTCCTGGCTGACAACGTCACCACGACGGTCTGGGGCATCGACGGCAACGTCAGCCTCAGCGTCTTCGACCTCGGCTTCGAATGGGCCAACGGCACGGGCGGCGCCATCAGCGACGAGAGCGTGCTCTACGCCACGCTCGACGTCGACGTCGCCGGCGCCGGCATCCCGATCCTCTCGTCGCTCGGTGCGAACTACCGCAGCATCGGCGACCAGTGGACCGCCAACGGCTACAACCTCGGCGCCTCGGCCAACGGCTTCCCCTTCGCCGAGGACCAGACGGGCTTCGGCGTCAACGCCAGCCTGGCGCTCTTCATCCTCGACCTCGACGCCTACTTCGACTCCTACGGCACGACCGCTGGTGACAGCGTGATGGCCTTCGGCGTCGACGCCAGCGCCGACCTGTTCGCCGGCTTCAGCCTCGGTGGCTTCTTCCACCAGGCCTCGGTGAACGGCACGGTCGTGGACGACGTGCGCACGTTCATCGACGGCAACGAGGCCCCCGTGGCGCTCGCGGGCGCCGACGTCGAACGCGACAGCAACTACAACACCGGCTTCGGTGTCTCGCTGACGCACGACGGCGACGCCGCCAACGCGCTGGTCCACGGCCTGAACCTCGAGGCCAGCTACTCGCAGCTCGACGCCGACTTCAGCCGCACGCTGCTCGAAGTGAACGCCGACATGGACCTCACGGTCTCGATCGTGACGGTCACCCCGTACGTCGGCTACACGATGGACAACGACAGCGACGTCGGCTCCGACGACTACACCGAGCTGCGCGTGGGCGCCGGTCTCACGACCGAGCCGCTCAACGTCTACACGCAGCCCAGCCTGATGGGCGCGGTCAACTACCGCTCCGCCAGCTACAGCGACGCCCAGGTCTTCACGGCCAGCGAGCTGCAGTGGAGCGTGGGCCTGGTCCTGAACCAGTTCCTGTTCGACCACAGCACCCTGACGGCCAAGTACGGCTCGTGGACCGGCACGAACGTCGAGAACGCCACCAACACGCGTGGCGCTGGCGACTTCGCCACCGACATCAGCGGCGGCGACGTGAACGGCACGGGCACCCAGAGCACCACGGGCTACGAGGTGATCTGGAACTACTTCGACCTCGAGTTCGCCTACGGCGTGTACGAGAACAACAACAACGGTGCGCTCTCGTCCGCCCAGGCCTTCTCGATCGCCTACACGGTCGACCTCGACTGAGTCGGCAGCGGCCTAGCGCCGCGGCAAGCGCGAGACCCCGCCCAACCGGGCGGGGTCTCGTTTTGCACTCGGGGTGGGCCCAGGCGCGGTCGGCGGCGCCGCTCAGCCCGCCACGGTGAGACCGCCCGGCTCCAGCACGACCTCGTAGGAGAGCTCCCTGCCGACCGACTCGCCGTCGGCGTGGCCGTACCGCGGCACGGACCAGTCCACGCGCAGCGCGCGACCGCGGTGGAGGTCGACGCGGGGATGCGAGAGGTGCGTGCCGCGCACGACGCGCGGCAGCAGCGCCAAGGTGCCTAGGGCGCTCAGGTCGCCGGCGACGACCACGTCGAGGAGCCCGTCGTCGATGCTGGCGTCCGGGGCGAAGCGGAAGCTCCCGCCGGTGCGCGGCCCGTTCTGCGCCGCCACCAGCAGCGCGCGCCCGCCGAAGACGACCTCCCCGTCCACGCGCACCTCGGCCTCGGCGGGCCTGGCGCCGCCCAGGCTCGACAGGACGGCGTAGAGGTAGGCCGCCGGTCCCTTGAGGAGGGCGGGAGCGTCGGAGAGGCGGCGGGCGACGTGGGCGTCGAAGCCCGTGCCGAAGGCGTTCACGAGGGGCGCGCCGTTCACGAAGGCGAGGTCCACCCGGCGCCGGGCCCCGCCGGCCAGGCGCGCCACGGACGCGGCCACGTCGCCGCGCACCAGTCCCAGGGCGTGGGCGAAGTCGTCGCCGGACCCCAGCGGCACCACGCCGAGTGCGCGGCGCGTCACGCGGCGGCCGCCCTCGGCGCGCAACAGCCCCGCCACGACCTCGTGCACGGTGCCGTCGCCGCCCACGGCCACCACGGTGTCGCCGGGCGCGACCGCCGCGGCCAGCGCCGTGGCGTGGCCCGGGCCGTCGGTGACGTGTAGGACGTGCTCCACCCCGGCGGCGCGCAGCCGGCGCAGCAGGTCGTCGCGGGCGGCGCGGGCCGTGCCGCGCCCCGCCACGGGGTTGAGAACCACGTGGTGCACGGCGGATTCTACCGCCGGACGGGACGCGCCCTACCGCCCGGCCCGGCCCGGCGCCTGCCGCTACACTGGCGCCATGCTCAACACAGCGGACCTCTTCGACCTCCGACGCGTGCCTGGTGAGCTGCGGGACCTGCTGGGCGAGGAGCTGCCGTGGCGGGTGCTGGCGCGGCTCGACGAGTTCGGCGCCGCGCTCGTCGCCTCGTACGGCGACGTGCACCCCACCGCGGTCGTCGATGGCCCGCTGTACATGGGACGCGGAGCGCGGGTGGGTCCGCACGCCTACCTCACGGGCCCCGTCTACCTGGCCGACGGCGCCGAGGTCGGGCACGGCGCCCGCCTGCGCGGCCCCGTGGTGCTCGGCCCCGGCGCCAGCGTCGGCCACGCCAGCGAGGTCAAGCGGTCGCTGCTCCTCGGCGGCGCCAAGGCCCCGCACTTCAACTACGTGGGCGACAGCGTCGTCGGCCACGACGTGAACCTGGGCGCCGGCGTGAAGGTCGCGAACTTCAAGGCCTTCGGCGGCGAGGTGAGCGCGGGCGGCGTGCGCACGGGCCTGCGCAAGTTCGGCGCCGCCATCGGCGACGGCGCCTCGATCGGGTGCAACGCGGTCCTCGCGCCGGGCACCCTGGTGGGCCGGCGCTGCGTGATCTACCACGGCGCCACGGTGCGCGGCGAGGTGCCCGCGGACACCGTCGTCAAGCTGAGGCAACAGCACGAGACGGCACCCTTCCAGGGCTGAAGCGGACGCATGATCCCCCTGCGGGACGCGAACCCCGCCCACGCCAGGCCGTACGCGACGTGGGCGATCGTCGGCGTCAACGTGCTGGTGTTCCTCTACATGGGGAGCATCGGCGACGTCTTCCGGTTCTTCGGCTTCGTCGCGGACTACGGCTTCGTGCCGGCGCGGTTCGTCAGCGACCCGGGCGACGCGCTGCCCAGCCTCTTCACCAGCCTCTTCCTCCACGGGAGCTGGGCGCACCTGCTGTCGAACATGGTGTTCCTCGTGGTCTTCGGCGACAACGTCGAGGACCGCTTCGGCCGGCCGGGGTTCCTGGCGTTCTACCTGCTGGGCGGCGCCGTCGCCACGCTCACCCACACGCTGTTCGCCGGGCCCTCGCCCGTGCCGCTCGTGGGGGCCTCCGGCGCGATCAGCGCGGTGCTGGGCGCCTACATCGCCTTCTTCCCGCGACAGCAGGTGCTCACCTTCGTGCCGCCGCTGTTCCTGCCGTGGCTGGCGCTGTCGCTCCTGGTGCGCGTGCCGCGGTTCTTCATGTTCTGGCTGCCGGCGTGGGTGTTCATAGGCTACTGGGCCCTGCTGCAGCTACTGGAGGCCGGCGCCTCCCTCCGCCTGCCCGCCGCCGAGGGCGGCGTGGCGTGGTGGGCCCACGTGGGCGGCTTCGCCTTCGGCCTCCTGTGGACGAACGTGTTCGCCCGCGGACGCCGGCGCTGACGGCGCCGGCCGGTCCCGCGCGGGACCGGCCGGAGAGGTACGGGCCCGCGGGTTCAGCCCTGGGCCGGCTCGATGAGGCCGTAGTCGCCGTCGCGGCGGCGGTAGATGACGCTGATCAGGTCCGTGTCCACGTTGTGGAACACGAAGAAGGTGTGGCCCAGCGCCTCCATCTGCAGGGCGGCGTCCTCCGGAGCCATGGGCCGCAGTACGTGCCTCTTGACCCTGACGATGCGGGGGCTCTCATCGAGGTCCTCACCGTCCTCCGCGGCGCCGCCGGAGGCTCCCGTCCCGGCGTCCGGGGGCGGTGGGGCGGCCTCCTGGCGCTTGGCCAGGAGCCGTCCCTTGAAGCGCTTGAGCTGCCTGTCGAGCTTGTCGACGACGAGGTCGATGGCCGCGTAGGTGTCCTGCGCTCGCTCCTCGGCGCGGATGATCCCGTTGGGCAGGTTCACCTGCACCTCCACGGTCGCCGGGTTCGCCGCGTCCTGCTTCGTGTCGAAGGACATGACGACGCTGGCGTCGACGATCTGGTCGGAGAACCTGTCCAGCTTGGCGAGCTTCTCCTCGGCGTAGCGGCGCATGGCGTCGGTGACCTCGAGGTTGCGGCCGACAAGCTTGTAGATGTTCATGGCGCTCCCTTCGGTCGCTCCCGAGGGCTGCCGCGCCCTCGGGAAACGAGTCTACCACCGGCCCGGCGGGCGCCCCAGGGTCGTCGCTCCCTGGCGGAGCGGTTGTCGGCTGTGCTAGACGGCGTTCCTGGCGACGGTGGTACAGTCTTCCCGGTGGCCCAGAGAGAGCGCAGCAGGACGGCTAACGGCCCCTCGCACGCGGCCGGCGACGGTCGCGTCGTGTCCGGGCCCGAGCCGGTCGGCGAGCGTCAGGGCCGCAACGGCAGGTCGGCGGCGGAGCGCGACCTCAGGCGCTGCGCGGCCGGGGAGGGCATCGAGGTCCTCCAGGAGAAGTGGGTGCTGCACATCGTCCACGCCCTGCTGGACGGCCCCAAGGGCTTCAACGAGCTCGGCCGCATCGTGGGCGGCTGCAACCCCACCACGCTGACCCAGCGGCTCTCCAGGCTCGAGGAGCTGGGCGTGCTGCACAGGGAGCCCGGCCAGGCCGGCGGACGCTGCAGCTACTCGCTCACCGAGGCCGGCCTGGGCCTCGAGCGCGTCATCGCCGCGATCAGGAGCTGGGCCGCCGCGCACCTGAGGAACGGTTCACAGGTCAGAGACGTCTGAGGCACGGCCCCAGGCGGCGCCTGGATGCGCGAGCGCGGCGCCGTGACGCGGCCGGCGCCTAGCGCCGTCGGCCGAAGAGCCCGCGCCGGGAGGAGCGCTTGAGCTCCTCCACCTCGGAGCGCAGCCTCTCGTTCTGGTCCTGCAGGGCCAGCAGCCGCTGCTTGAGCTTGGCGTTCTCGGTGCGCAGGCGCTCGACCTCCGCCTCGTCGGCGCCGGCGTGGCGCGACGCGCCGCGGGCGCCTCGCGCCGCCTCCGCCTGGCCGTCCGGCGAGCCGGCGGGCGTGGCCGGCTCGCCGCCCGACTGCCGGGCGTCGAGCTCCTTCAGCGACTGCTCGATGACACCCGTGTCGTGCCTCGCGCGGGCGGGCGACCGCGCCTGTCGCATCTCGGCCGCGAGTATCAGGCGTGTGGCGCGCTCGCGCAGCGCCTTGTCGCCCAGCGGCTTGGGCACCAGCAGGTCGACGCCCGCGTCCTCCGCCGCGACCCTCACCTCCTCCGGCACGCCGAAGGCCTCGCCGGGGTCCACGGTCACGATCACGGGCACGTGCTGGAGACGCGCCACGAGCTTCAGGCGCTTGCACACCTCGGTGCCGGGCATGCCGGGGAGCTCATAGGCCAGCACGACGAGGGCGGGCGTGTTCGTCCTGAGGAACTCCAGCGCCTGCCGGGCGGTCTCGACCTGGGCGATCGTGCTCTCTCCGTCCGACAGGAGGAGGTCGAGGAGCTGCCGCTGACCCGGGTCGGCGTCGGCGATGAGGTACTGCCGAGAGCTCATCGGGCCCGAGGGTAGCAGACGTGCCGCCGAGGCCGTCCTAGAGCGTCACGGCGCGTGCGCACCGACGCCTTCCGCGTGCCCGACGCGGACGCCTTCAGGCCCCCTTCACGGGGAGGTTCGCTATGAGCACCATGCGCTCCCCCTGCTGCTCGACGCGCACGTCGTAGTCGGCGTCGGCGGCGGGGAAGTGCTTCTTGATCACCGAGAGCAGCTCGCGCTTGAGGTCCTCCATGCTGCCGGGCGAGAGCTTCGCCCTGTCGTAGGTGAGGACCAGCTTGAGCCGCTCCTTGAGCTCGTCCTTCGAGCGGCGGCGCCGGAACAGACCGAACATCAAGCGCCCCCGAACAGGCGCCTCAGGCCCGCCAGGAAGCCGCCCTGCGGCTCGAAGCTGGGGTAGGGCACGTCCTCGCCCCTGAGCCGCCTGGCGATGTCCCGGAAGGCCGTGCCGGCGCCGAGCTTGCCGCCGCCGTCCTCCAGCGAGGCGGGGTTGCCCACGTTCGTGGAGACGATGATCCTCTCGTCCTCCGGCACTATGCCTATGAGCTTCACCCCGAGGATCTCGAGGACGTCCTCGACCTCGAGCATGTCGCCGCGCTTGACCATCTCGGGACGGAGCCTGTTGATGACGAGCCGCACCTCGGGGATCTCGCGCGCCTCCAGGAGGCCGATGATGCGGTCGGCGTCGCGGACGCTGGAGACCTCGGGGTTCACGACCACGAGCGCGCCCTCGGCGGCGCTGGCGGCGGTCTGGAAGCCCGACTCGATGCCGGCCGGGCTGTCGATGAGGACGCGGTCGAAGCCCTCGTCCTCGAGCAGCGCCCGCACCGTCTCTTTCATGCGCGCCTCCGACAGCGCGCTCTTGTCGCGCGTCTGCGAGGCCGCCAGCAGGTAGAGGGTCTCGACGCGCTTGTCGCGGATCAGTGCCTGCTTCAGCTTGCAGCGCCCCTCGAACACGTCGATCAGGTCGTAGACGACACGACCCTCGAGCCCCATGACGACGTCGAGGTTGCGCAGGCCGACGTCGGTGTCGATGACGCAGACCTTCTCACCGAGGCGCGCCAGTGCGGCCCCGACGTTGGCCGTGGTCGTCGTCTTGCCGACGCCCCCCTTGCCCGACGTCACCACGATGGCTTTGGCGTTCACTCCGTGGTCCCTCCTCCAGGAACCGGCGCCAGGCTCTCGACGCCGCCCTCGGCCTCCCAAGGGACAGGGTTCGCGGGACTATACCATCCAGGAGCGGCCGAACCCGGCGCCGCCCCGGCCGCGCGCCCGAGCCCGACGGCGCGGCCGCGAGGGCGCCGCGCCACTGCCCCGGCGGGGCCCCGGCGCTCGCCGCCGGTCGGCACGGCGCGTCAGGCCCTGGCCAGGCTGGCGTACTTCAGCAGCAGCCGCTTGGCGCCGGCCGACTCGAACACCACCGTGATCTCGGTGCGGGCGCCCTCCCCGGAGAGCCCCACCACGGTGCCGGTGCCGAACTTCGGGTGCCTCACCCTCTCGCCCCCGCGGAAGGAGGGCAGCGCGCTCGCGTCCGACGAGGCCCGCAGGCTCGTCTGCGGCAGCACCGGCGGGCGCCAGACGTCCCGCCCGAACTTCGACCGCGCCCCCGACGACGCGAGCTCCTGCCCGAAGACGTCGGTCTCGACGACGTGATCGTGCGGTATGTCCTCGAGGAAGCGGCTCGGCCGCGTCGGTTCCGTGCGCCCGAACGCCAGGCGCGACTCGGCGTGCACCAGGTAGAGCTCGTCCTGGGCGCGGGTGATGCCCACGTAGAGGAGCCGTCTCTCCTCCTCGAGCTCCTGGAGGCTGCCGGTGGCGCTGCGGTGCGGGATCAGGTTCTCCTCCAGGCCGATGAGGAAGACGACGGGGAACTCCAGGCCCTTGGCGTTGTGGAGGGTCATGAGCGTGACCGCGTCGTCCTCCACCTCGCCGTTGACGGCCTTCACGGCCCTGTCGTCCACGCTCGCCAGCAGGGCCGCCTCGTCGAGGAAGTCGGCGATGCTGCCCTGGTTCTCCTCCTGCCACTCGGTGACGGCGGAGACGAGCTCGTCGAGGTTCTCCAGGCGGCCCTCGGCCTCGTGCGTGCCCTCGCGGCGCAGGGCCTCGGCGTACCCCGTCTGGTCGATCACCGCGGCCAGGAACGTGGCGGCCGGCAGCTCGTCCGCCTGCCTGGAGAGGTCGTCCATGAGCGCGACGAACTCGGCGGCGCGCCTCACCGCCGGCGTCCCCGGCACCACCTCGGCCGCGCGTCGCAGCGCCTCCGAGAAGGGGGCTCCGCGGCGCTCCGCCCAGGCGGCGAGCCGCTGCTCCGTCGTGCCCCCGATGCCGCGCTTGGGCCGGCCCAGCACGCGGCGCCAGGAGACGTCGTCGGCGGGGTTCAGGGCGGCCCGCGCGTAGGACAGGACGTCCTTGACCTCGCGCCTGTCGTAGAAGCCGACGCCGCCCACGATGCGCGCCGGTATGCCGGACCGCCGCAGCGACTCCTCGATCACGCGCGACTGCGAGTTCGTCCGGTACAGGACGGCGAAGGCCTGGTAGGGGACGCCCCGCTCGGCCCGGCGACGCTCGATCGTGCGCGCCACGAAGTCGGCCTCGGCGCGGTGGTCGGCGGCGCGGTAGAGCCTGACCTTCTCGCCGCCGTCCTTCACGGGCCGCAGCTCCTTCTCGAGGCGTCCCTGGTTCTGCCTGATCACGGCGTTCGCCACGGCCAGCACGCTGCCCACCGAGCGGTAGTTCAGCTCCAGCCGGTAGACCTTGGCGTCGGGGTGGTCGCGCCGGAAGTCGAGGATGTTGCGCACGTCCGCGCCGCGGAAGGCGTAGATGCTCTGGTCCGGGTCGCCGACGACCATGAGGTTGCCGTAGGTGTCGGCGAGCTGCTGGGTGAGGCGGTACTGCGCCGCGTTCGTGTCCTGGTACTCGTCCACGTGGATGAACACGGCGCGCTGCTGCACGCGCTGCAGGACGTCCGGGTGCTCGTCGAAGAGCTGCACCGTGCGGCCCAGGATGTCGTTGAAGTCCACGGCGTTGGCGGCGGTGAGGCGCTCCTGGTAGCGGGCGTAGACGTCGGCCACGGCCTCGAGCGGCAGGCCGGCGACGATGCGGCCCCACGCGCCCTCGCCCTCCTCGCGCAGCCTCGCGGGGCTCCACAGGTTCGACTTCGCCCTGTCTATGAGCGACCTGAACGTGCGGGGGTTGGCGTCGGCCATGCCCGGGAGCCCGCTCAGCACGTCCTTGAGGAGGTCGAGCTGGTCGCCGTCGTCGTAGATCGCGAAGCCCGGCCTCAGCCCGATGCGCTCCCCGTAGGCGCGCAGCACCCGCAGGCAGGCGGAGTGGAAGGTAGAGACCCACAGGTCCCTGGCCGGCTCGCCGATGAGGCCGGCCACGCGCTCCTTCAGCTCGCCGGCGGCCTTGTTCGTGAAGGTCACGGCCAGCACCTGCTGGGGCAGCACGTCGTGCTCGGCGAGCAGGTAGGCGATGCGGTGCACCACCGTGCGGGTCTTGCCCGACCCGGCTCCGGCGAGCACCAGGGCCGGCCCCTGGAAGTGGGTCACGGCGGCGCGTTGTTCCTCGTTCAGGGGGTCCAGCAGCTCGTCGACGGGCACGGCGGCCCAGCATACCGCGGGCCCGCGGCGCCCAGACGTTAGGCTGGTGCACGGTGATCAGGGCGGTCTGCTTCGACCTCGACGGCACGCTCGGCGGCTACGGCGGCGACTTCGGCGGCCTCATGGCCATGGCGCGCACCGAGCTGGGGCTGGAGCGCTGCGACATGAACAGGTTCGCCTCGATCGTCCAGCAGGAGCTGACGCGCGACGGGCCGCTCGACCTCGCCGCGGCGCTCGCGCGCACGCTCGAGCGGCTCGAGCAGCGCGCGCCGCCCGGCCTCGCGGACGTGGCGGCGGCGATCACGGCCCGCTACGCCACCGAGGTGCGCCCGGCTCCCGGCGCCGCGAAGCTGCTCGAGCACCTTGACGGCGCCGGGGTGAGGCTCGGACTGGTGACGAACGGCCCCGTGGACATGCAGCGCGCCGCGTTGTCGGCGCTAGGGTTCGAGAGGCACTTCCGCGTCGTCATCATCTCCGGCGACAGGGACGTGGCCGCCCGCAAGCCGGCGCGTCGGGTCTTCGACCTGGCGTGCACGGGCCTCGAGACGCGCCCGGAGGAGACCCTGATGGTGGGCGACGACCCCGCCGCGGACGTGAGGGGCGCGCTCGACCACGGCATGCAGGCCGTGCTCGTGGGCGCCGACCGCGACGGCAGGGAGCTGGGGGTGCCGGCCGTGGGCGGGATGGAGCCGCTGGCGGCCCTGCTCCGGTCGCGCTACGGCCTGTGAGCGACCTGCCGCGGGTCCCGGTCGCGTCCGGGGCGGACGGGCGGCGGTTCTACGGCCGGCGGGCCCGGCGCCGGGGTGGGCGACGGCCCCTGCGCTAGACTCGCGCCATGGACGAGAGGCAGGCCGCCTTCTACCGCGCCTGGGCCGAGATGCTCGAGTGGATGAGGGAGTACGCCGCCGCCCGCGACGGCGTGGACTTCACCAAGGAGTCCGACTTCCCCGACTACATCTACAGGATGCACAGGCCCTACGACCTGCCCACGACGATCATGGTGGCGAGCCTCTCCGACCCGGCCACGGGCCTCCCGGTGCTGATGGCGAACGCCAGCCCGCGCCACGCCGTGTTCAAGGAGGTCGTGCTCCACCCCTACGACAGCCACGCCTACAGGAAGCTGACGCTGGCGCAGGACGGGTCCGGCCTGGCGGAGGGGCGCCGCAGGTTCACCCGCGAGATGCTCCACGAGCTCGCCGACGACCTCTTCGGCTTCCGCAAGCCCGTCGCCTCCTGAGGCGGGTCGCCCAGGGACGCCGCGGCGTTCCGCGGCCCGACGCGGCGCCGGACGCCGCCTGACCTCAGCCGCCCAGCGAACGCTCGGCCAGGCGCGAGGACAGGTCGGCGGCGCAGAGGAAGCCTCGTCCCGCCAGGGCACCGTAGAGCGTGACCGCCGGCGCGAGGCGCCGCACCACGGGCCGCCCGGAAGGACGGCGCGACCTCACCCCGAACCAGACCGCTTCGAGCTCGGCGCCCTCCAGGGCGGGCAGAGCCCAGGAGGCGGCGTCGCGCAGGCCGAGGGCCGCGGAGCGCAGCTCCGCGGGGGCGGGACGCTCGGGCGGCAGGGAGCCGCCCGTCACGACGGCTCGCCCTTCGGCCACGACGACGTTCACCGCCCCCGCCAGCGGCAGGAGACCTCGAGGGGCCGCGGCGCCGGCGGGAAGCCGCAGCACGGCGGCCACGCCGCCCTCGGCCGCCAGCCGGGGCAGGCGACAGCCCGGCGGGGCGGGGGCCGCGCCGGGACACAGCACGACGTGTCGCGCGCGCAGCGCGCCGCCCGAGGTGGTCACCAGGGCGCTGCCGCCGTCCGTGGACACCGCCGTGGCCGCGACGCCGCGGAGCAGCTCGGCGCCGCGCCTCGCTGCGGCCGTCGCCAGCGCCGAGAGGAGCCGCGCCGGCTCCGCCCAGCCGCCGCTCGGCACGAGCAGGGCGCCGTGCGGCGCGTTCACGCCGGCGGGCGCCTGGGCGGGGGCCAGCCAGCGCGGCCCGTCCCCCGTCCCGGCCGCCGCCTCGCGCCACAGGGCGGCCTGCCTGGGGCTCGGCGCCACGCGCAGCACGCCCGTCGCGTGGGCCCCCGGGTCCAGGCCTTCCTCCTCGAGGCGCCGCGCCAGGCGCCAGAACGCCGCCAGGCCCGCCAGGTCACCCTGACGCGCCCGCGCCGTGCGCCCGCGGTGGGGGTTGAGCAGGGCGGCCGGCACCGCCGAGGCGCCGCCCGGCGACGCGCCAGCGTCCACCAGGGCCACGTCGGCGCCGCGCCGCGCCAGCTCGTAGGCCAGGGTGAGGCCGGCGACGCCGCCCCCGACGACCACGACGTCGCGGCGGGCGCGGCTCAGCACGGCCTCTCGGCCACCAGCGACTCCCTCTTGCCGCCAGGCGGTCCCGGCGCCTTGCTCACCCGCGCGCCGGCAGCGGCCAGGCGCCGGCGCACGTCGCCGCTCACGCTGTAGCTCACGAGCCGCCCGCCGGGCCGCAGGGCGCGCACGAGGTGCGCGAGCAGGCCCTCCTCCCACGCGTCCGGGTTCGCCCTGGGGCTGAAGGGGTCGAGGTAGACGGCGTCGAAGGCCCCGCTCGGCAGGCCCGGCGCGGCCTCCCGGGCGTCGGCGACCGCCAGCTCCAGCGCCACGCCGCCGCGGGCGAGGTCGTGAGCGCCTGCGGGCGGGCGCTCGCCCAGGCCGGCGAGCCAGGCCTGGAGGGCCCCGGGCAGCGCGCAGGGCGCGAGCAGCTCGTCGTAGCGGAGCTCGGCCAGCAGGGCGTGGGGCAGCGGGTCGCGCTCCAGGGCCAGGTAGCGCAGGGACGCCCCCGACCTCGCGGCGGCGCAGGCGGTGACGAGGAAGCTCAGGCCCGTGCCGAAGCCCACCTCCAGCACGGCGGCGCTGCCCCTCTCGCGCAGCAGGTCCTCCACCCCAGAGGCGCCGAGGAAGACGTGACGTGCCTCCGTGACGGCGCCGCGTCGCGACCGGTAGGTCTCGCCGTAGCGCTCGCTCGCCAACGTGAGAGAGCCGTCTAGGGTCGTTAGGGGTGCCACCATGTCACTCTAAGGTCGCCCCCGGTATGCTGGCCTGTCGCGACCTAGGAAGGCGACGGGCGAGGCGGCATGGCCGAGGTCTGGGACCAGTCAGTGCAGGCGCTGCGGCGCTTCTACGAGGTGATCGTCGGGGCGGCGTCGCGCGTCAGCCTCGACCCCTCCACCTGGGGTCGCGACGCCTACCTGGTGCTGGCAGGCGTCGCCCTCCTCCTCGTCCTGCTCCTCTCCTGGCGATGGCGCGGGCGGCGTCGCGCCACCGGCCCGCAGTTCCTGCTCACGAACGGCGTCGTCGTGCTGCTCGGCGCCCGCGACCCCGGCGCCCCGGCGGACGGCGGTCCGCGGCGCCCGGCCCACCTCGTGGCGCCGCCGGGCGTCGACATGCAGCTCCGCGTGACCTTCAACAACCTCAACCCGTACCCCGTGCAGCTCCTCGAGGTCGCCCTCACCACGGGCGGCGGGCGGCTGCCCGTGGTCGCCGACGCCTCGGCCGTGGTGCCGCCCAACGGCGCCGTTGACGTCGTGGCCGACGTGAGCGACCTGCCGGGAGAGCGCGGCACGCTGCAGGTGTTCGTCTTCGCCACGAAGGCCCGCCCGCAGAACCTGCGCGTGACGGTGCCGCTGGAGTGGGAGCCGTGGAACCTGCGCTACAGGGTGAGGGCGACGCGGCAGCGCGTCGACGCGTCGCGGGGCACCGCCTCCGAGCAGGTCACGCGCATGCAGCGCGCCGCGGCCCGCCGCAGCGCAGTCCGGGCCCGCCTCGACGCGGCCGCGCGCGGCGTGAGCCGCTGGGTGGGCGAGTCGCTGGGCGCGCTGGCGGAGCGTCGCCGCGAGGCGGCGCGGGCCCGCAGCGAGGCCATGAGGGCCGCGCGCGAGGAGGCGGAGCGCCGGTCGGCGGAGGGCGAGCCCACGGGTCCCTTCGCCGTGCCGCTGCCGCCCAGCCGTCACCGTTCGCAGGCGGAGCCTCAGCGGCCGCTGCACCACGAGGACGAGGGGCCGGAGCCGGGCGACTCGCGCGCTCCCGAGGCCGTGACGGTGGGCGAGCCGCGCGCCGAGGAGAAGGCCGAGGAGCGCGAGCGCCCGCGCCTCGAGTTCCCCGACGAGTTCTAGCCTGACCCGCGCGGCGGG
>JBIQHQ010000026.1:0-18420 GCA_044508445.1 Deinococcaceae bacterium | reverse complement strand
CGGCGGGCCGTGGCCCGGGCGCGCCGTGGTTATGCTCGGTGCCCGGAGGCCGCGATGAAGATCGAGAGCGTCGAGCTGCGCGAGGTACGTGCCGACCTCAGGTTCAGGTTCGAGACCAGCTTCGGGGTCGAGCAGGGCCTCACCAAGGTCGTCCTAGCGCTGCGTTCCGGCGGCCTCGAGGGCTACGGCGAGGTCACCGCGGGCAACGTGCCAGGCTACAGCTACGAGACCAGCGCGACAGCCTGGGTGGCCCTGTCCGACTACCTGCTGCCGCAGGTCGTGGGCCGCGACTTCGTCACCCCGGAGCAGCTCCTCGCCGCCGTGAGGCGCGTGCGGGGGCACAACATGGCCGTGGCGGCGCTGGAGTGCGCCTTCTGGGACCTGCAGGCCAAGGCGGCCGGCCTGCCGCTGTGGCAGCTCCTGGGCGGCGTCAGGACGAGCATCGCGGTCGGCGCTTCCCTCGGCATCCAGCCGACGGTGGAGGAGACGGTCGAGGTGGCGCGGCGCCACGCCGCGGAGGGCTACCGGCGCCTGAAGTTCAAGATCAAGCCCGGCTGGGACGTCGAGCCCCTGCGGGCCGTGCGCGAGGCGCTGCCCGACATGCCCATGACCGTCGACGCCAACAGCGCCTACTCGCTCACGGACGCCCGCGTGTTCGCGGCCCTCGACGAGCTGCGCCTCGACTACATCGAGCAGCCGCTGTCGCACGACGACCTCGTCGACCACGCCGCGCTGCAGTCGCGCCTCCAGACGGCGATCTGCCTCGACGAGTCGGTGCACTCGGCGGCCGACGCGCGCAAGGCGCTGGCGCTGGGCTCCTGCCGGGTCATCAACGTCAAGGTCGGCCGCGTGCGCGGCCTCCTGGAGGCGCGGCGGCTGCACGACGTGGCCATGGCCTTCGGCGCGCCCGTGTGGTGCGGCGGCATGCTCGAGCTGGGCATCGGGCGCGCGCTGAACCTGCACATGAGCACGCTGCCGAACTTCACGCTGCCCGGCGACACGGCCAGCGCCTCGCGCTACTGGGGGGACGAGGACATCGTCGAGGAGCGCCTCGACGCCGTGGAGGGCATGCAGACCGTGCCGGCCAGTGGGCCCGGCCTGGGCGTGACGCTGCGCCGCGACCTGCTCGAGCGCAAGACCCTGAGGTCCCTCGAGCTCTGAGGGGGACGCGCCTCAGAGGCGCGCCAGCACCGTGTCCAGCGCGAGGAGGTCGAGGAGGACGCCGTGGACGCGCCCGTTGCTGGCCACCAGCACCTTGTCGCCGAGGCGGTACGGCGCGCCGCCGTCGCCGGTGACCGTGCCGCCGGCCTCGCGCACGATGAGCACGCCGGCGGCGACGTCCCAGGGGTTCAGCCCCAGCTCCCAGAAGCCGTCGAGGCGCCCGCACGCCACGTAGCAGATGTCCAGCGCCGCGGAGCCCGGCCGGCGCACCGACCTCACGCGCGGCAGGACGCGGGCGAACACCTCGAGGTTGAGGTTGATGCGGTCCTCCACGTAGGCGAAGCCCGTCGCCAGCAGCGCCCGCCTGAGCTCGGCGTTGACGGTGACCGCGAGCGGCCGGCCGTTGAGGGTCGCCCCTCCGCCCTTGGTGGCCGCGAAGAGCTCGTCGCGCTCGGGGTCGTAGACGACGCCGGCGACGAGCTCACCGTGGTCCTCGAGAGCGATGGAGACGCTGTAGAAGGGGAAGCCGTGGGCGTAGTTGACGGTGCCGTCGAGCGGGTCGACGATCCAGCGCATGCTGCCGCCGGCCTCCTGACCCAGTTCCTCGCCCACCACGACGTGGTCGGGGTGCTCCTCGGCGATGACCTCCCTGATGCGCTCCTCGCACAGCCTGTCGACGCGGGTGACGAGGTCGATGTCGGACGACTTCGTCGCCACGCCCAGGTCGGTGCCGCGCTCGGCGAGCTGTATCGCTGCCGCCTCCCGCGCGGCCCGGACGGCCGTGCGCAGGTAGGCCTCAGCGTCCGGCGACACGCCCGGCTCCCACGGGCACCCGCTCCGTCTCCACGGGCGGGGGCCCGACCGGCGCGCGTCCGGCCTCCACGGGCTCGCCCTCGCCTTCGTCGGGCGCGCGCTCGGGCGCCGAGGGCGCCCCGCCGGGGCGCGAGCCCTCCGTGCGCCTGGCCTCGCCGGGCGACGTCGCGGCGCCCGGCGCGTCGAAGCCGCGCCCCGGGCCCATGCGCAGGATCAGGCGGGCGTGGCGGTCGTAGGTGAAGAAGTTGTAGGCCCAGCTCACGACGGCCGAGAGGCGGTTGCGGAAGCCGGGCAGGTAGACGAGGTGGAGGAAGAGCCAGCCGAGCCAGCCGAGGAAGCCGCGCAGGCGCAGGCCCAGGAACAGGCGCGACAGCTCGGCGATGCCGGCGCTGCGGCCGATGATCGCCATGTTGCCCAGGTCGCGGTAGACGAAGGGCTCGGCCTGGCGCCCCTGCAGGCGCCTGACGATCGAGCGGGCGGCGTGCTTGCCGCCCTGTATCGCCACCTGAGCCACCTGCGGCAGCAGCTTGCCCTCGGCGTCCTTGGCGCCCGCCAGGTCGCCGACCACGAACACCTCGGGGTGGCCGGGCAGGCTCAGGTCGGGCTCGACGGCGACGCGGAAGCCGCGCTCCAGCTCGGCGCCCAACCCCTCGCCGAGCGGGTCGCCGCGCACGCCCGCCGCCCAGATCACCGTCTGGCAGGGTATGAACTCGCCGGACTTCAGCGTGACCCCGTCGGCGCTGACGTCCACGACGGCCGAGCGCAGGCGCACGTCGACCCCGCGGCGCCTGAGCACGCGCTCGGCGTAGCGGCGGCTGGCCGGACCGAACGTGGGCAGCACCTCCGGTCCCATCTCGATGAGGACCACGCGGGCCACGCGCAGGTCGAGCTCTGGGTACTCGGCCGGCAGCACGCGCTGGAACAGCTCGACGAGCGCGCCCGCCATCTCCACGCCGGTCGGTCCGGCGCCCACGATCACGAAGGTGAGCGCGCCGGCGTCCTCCTGGCGGGGGTCGACGGCCGCCCTCTCGAAGCGCGAGAGGATGTGGCCGCGCAGCTTCACGGCCTTGTCGAGGTCCTTGAGCGCGAAGGCGTGCTCGCGCACGCCCGGTGTGCCGAAGTCGTTGTACACGGCGCCGTTCGCGAGGACCAGGTAGTCGTACGCCAGCCTCTCGCCGCCGTCGAGCTCGACCTCCTTGGCGTCCTCGTCGACGCCGGTGACGAGCCCCATGCGGAACCGCAGGTTGGGCTGGCCCTTGAAGACGCTGCGCACCTGGTGCGCGATGTCGCCCGCGTCGAGCGCGGCCGTCGCTACCTGGTAGAGCAGCGGCTGGAACGTGTGGTAGTTGTGCGCGTCGACGAGCAGCACGTCGACGGGAGCGTGCCTGAGGGCCTTGGCGGCGTACAGCCCGGCGAACCCCGCGCCGACGATGATCACCCGTGGCCTGGCCTGTGCCTGCATGAGCGCTCCTCACCCCGTCTCGCGGGCGGCGCCACGACCCGCGGACGGCGGGACCTTTGTCCCTCGTGAAAGATAGTACAAGCTCGCAGGCGGCCTGGGCGAGGCCGGGCTACGTGGGCGGAGCCGCCTCGCTAGCGCGCCATCTCCAGCGCGATGCGGCGTCCCGTGGGCGTGTCGGCGATGCCGCCCTCGCCCGTCTCGCGCAGCTCCGGCGGCAGCAGCCTGCCCACCGACGCCATGGCCAGCACGACCTCGTCGGGCGGGATCACGGACTCGATGCCGGCCAGGGCGAGCTGCGCCGAGGCCACGGCGTGCACGGCGTAGAAGGCGTTGCGCGACACGCAGGGCACCTCGACGTAGCCGCCCACGGGGTCGCAGACCAGGCCTATCGTGTTCATGAGGGCCATGGCGGCGGCGTGCACGCAGGCGCGTGCCCCGCCGCCGAGCAGCTCCGTGACGGCCGCGGCCGCCATCGCGGCGCTCGAGCCGATCTCGGCCTGGCACCCCCCGGTGGAGCCGGCGATGAACATGTGCTTGCCTATGACCTCGGCGATGCCCGCGGCGAGCACGAGGGGCATCACGAGCTCGTCGTCGCCGCGGCCCAGGTGGTCGGCCACGCCGATGAGCGCCCCGGGCACTGTGCCGGCGCTGCCCGCCGTGGGCGCCGCCACGATGCGGCCCATGCGCGCGTTCTCCTCGTTCACGGCCATGGCGTAGGCCTGCACCCGCTTGAGGAGCGGAGAGGCGAGCACGTCGGGAGCGCTGTCGAGCTGGTTGGCGTTCCAGCCCACCATGCCCGTGCGGCTCGGCTCGCGCGAGGCCAGGCCGCGCCTTATGGCGGCCCGCATCTCGCCCAGCCGCGCGAGCATCGCGTCCTTCAGCCGCTCGGCGGCGGCGACGTCGTCGCCCACCTCCTCGCGCAGCACGAACTCGGAGGCGCGCCCCTGCGCCTCGGCGATGTCCTGGAGCCTCACGACGGCGCCTCCGCGGCGAAGGGCCCCTGCATGACCTCCGGCAGGGCCCGCAGCCAGGCGACGTAGGGCAGCGCGCTGAGGTAGTCGAGCGCGTACTGGTCGAGGCGCTTGTCGATCTCGACGGACATGAGCGCCATGCCGCCGCGGCGCTCGCGCGCCGAGAAGATCGTGCCTATGTTGCCCTCGTCGTCGGCCACGACGCTCGCCACGCGGGCGATGACGCCCGGCCGGTCCTTGTGGAGCACCAGCAGCGTGTAGTAGGAGCCGGAGAACCTGGCGTCGAAGCCGTTGACGCGCGAGACCTGCACCAGGCCCCCGCCGAGGCTCGAGCCGAGCAGCGAGACGCTCTCGCCCTCCGCCTCGGCCTCGACGAGGACCGTGTTGGGGTGGACGTCGCCGAGGTCGGCCGTGGCGAACTCGTAGGCGAGGCCCTCGTCGCGCGCCAGGTCGAAGGCGTCGCGGATGCGCGGGTCGTCGGGGAAGGCGCCGCACAGGCCCGCCACCAGCGCCAGCTCGGTGCCGTGCCCGCGGGCCGTCTTCGCGAACGAGCCGTGCAGCACGAAGCGCGCCCGGCGCGGCCTGGAGAGCAGGCAGTGGCGGGCGAGGAGCGCGATGCGGCAGGCGCCGGCGGTGTGCGAGCTCGACGGCCCGACCATCACGGGGCCTATCTGGTCCAGGAGCGCCACGTCAAGAGTCTAGCGCCGGCGCGTCGACGCGCCCGTCCGCGCCGCACGCCGGGGCGACCGCCGCGCCCGCCAAGGAGAAGCGGCCCGCTCGCGCGAGCGGGCCGCCGGCTCGTGCTGCTCCGCGCGTCAGCGGCGGACGCGGTCCTTGAGGCCCTTGCCGGGCTTGAAGGCCGGGTACTTGCTGGCCGGGATCTTGATCTTCTCGGTCGTGCCGGGCCGGACGCCGGTGCGCGACTTGCGCTGACGGACCTCGAACGTGCCGAAACCAGTGAGCTGGACCTTCGACCCTGAGTCTAGGGACTTGCTGATCTGGTCGAGCATGGCGTCCATGATGTCCTTGACGTCCTTCTTCTTGAGGCCCTTGGACTCGGCGACCTTGCTGACAAGGTCGGCCTTCGAGACGGTCTTCGCCTTCGCCATCGGCATCCTCCTCGATTTCGTAGATCAGCTAGGCGCACTCTAGCAGAGGCCGGTATGGCCCGCAAGTGAAGAATCGCAGTCTCAGACGGGGTTCTGCCCGTTCCGGGGCAGGAGCGAGGCGATGCGCCGCTCCGTCTCGGCCGTCAGGGCCCTCGCGACCTCGCGTCCCTTGCCCGCCGGGACGATCGGCTCGCCGAAGGCGACCCTGAACGACCGTCCCTCGCGCCACACCGCCGCGGGCGTGAGGGGCGCGCCCGCCGACACCGCCAGGTAGGCGGCGCCGTCCAGCGCCTCGGCGTCGCCGGCGTTGCGCGTGCCCTGGATGAACACGCCTATCGCCCGTCCGGCGCGCAGCCGCCGCAGCGCCTCCTTGACCGCGCCCACGTCGCTGCGGCTGCGGTCGACGGGGAAGGCGCCGAGACCGCGCATGAACGCCGCGGCCAGCGGCGTGGAGAAGAGCTCGACCTTGGCCATGAAGTCGAGGGGCCGGGAGCTCGCCACGCCCACTATCGGCGGGTCCCAGGAGCTGAAGTGGTTGCAGGCCACGACCAGGGGTCCCTCGTGCGGCACGAGCTCGGCGCCCGTGACGCGCAGCCCGCGGAAGAGGCGGGCGTAGGCCCCGAAGACCAGGTAGGCGAGCCGCTGGAAGTAGCGGGGCGAGAAGATGCGCTCCAGCAACGTCACGTGGGTCATCGTACCGGTCGCCAGAGGGCCGGCGGCGGTCGTCAGCCGGGCTCGGCGGCGGGCGCCGCGCCCGCCTGGCGCCGGCGCGCGGTGGACGTGACCTCGGCGGCGACGGCCGCCCCCACCAGCAGGATCAGCAGCGCCAGGTAGAGCCACAGCAGCACGGCCAGCAAGCCGGTGATGACGCCGTAGACGAGGTTGAAGCGCTCGGGGCTGAAGGTGAGGTGCAGCGCGGAGCGCACGACCTGTATGCCCACCGCCGCCACGACGGCGCCGGCCAGGGCGCCCAGCCACGTGCTGCCGCGGCGCGGCAGGAAGCGGAAGGCCAGAGCGAGGCCGCCGGTCGTGGTCACGAAGCGCAGGAGGCCGAGGTCGAGGAGCGCCAGCAGCGGCCCCGCCGACGGTCCCGACCCCAGCCAGCCGCCCAGTCGACCCACGAGCTCCCTCACCGCCCCCAGCACGACGCCGCCCACGATCTCGACGACGACCACCAGGGCCACGCAGGCCACGAGCAGGAAGGACACCAGGCGCTTGCGCCAGAAGCCGCGCCGCTCGTCCACCTCGAAAACGACCTCCAGAGCGTGCTGCAGCGACATGAAGAAGTTCGAGCTGGCCCAGACGAGCACGACTATCGACACCGCGGAGCCCACCAGGGCGCCCCGTCCGAGGTCGCCGACGACGATGTCGAAGCTGTTCGCCACCAGGGCCTCGGCGTCCACTTGGATGGGCAGCGCCTCGCCGAGCAGGTGCACCAGGGCCTCGCGGTACTGGGCCAGCAGCTCGGGTCGACGGGCGAGGAACAGGGCCAGCCAGCCGGCCAGGAGCAGGAGGAGGGGGCCCAGCGAGAAGGCGCCGTAGTAGGCGAGCGAGGCGGCGAGCATCTGCAGCCGCGACTCCTCGTAGCGGGCGTAGACGCGCCGCACGAAGCCCCAAGCGTTGCGCAGCCACCCCTCGCGCCACGCGCCGGGGCGGCTCACGGACTCAGCTTCTCGACGCCCTGCGCCGGTCGACCAGCAGAGCCACCAGCACCCCCGCCACGCCGACGAGCAGGTGCAGCAGCACCCAGGAGCGCTCGGGGACCGACCACGGGAGGACCACCTCGAAGAGCTCCTGGGAGGAGAGCTGCCAGGCCACGAACGCCGGCGCCGCGAGCAGCAGCGGCGATACGGCCAGCGCGGGCAGGCGCCAGGAGAACTCGAGGCCCAGCATGGCCAACAGGTTGCCCGCCAGCACTATGGGGAGCATCACCAGCCAGTCGCCCGCCCCCTGCACCAGGCCCAGCGGCGGGGCTATCAGGGCCGTGAGGTAGGCGGCGGGCATGCCGGCGCCGGCGAAGGCCAGGTAGGCGCACAGCGCCACGCCGGCGCTGCGGTAGACGATGGGAGCGGGCGCCACGGCGATGACCACCGCGGCGAGGAACAGGAACAGCCCGATGAAGAGGCGCTGGGGCATGGGGGCGGCGCGTATCACGCCGCGGCTCCCGCTGTCTGGCGCCGGCTCATGGCGTCATCGTACCTACGCGACCCGCGCCGCGCGGCCGTTCTTGCGCTCGCGGCCCGCCGCCTCGACGCGCGCCCTGATCTCCGGCACCTTCAGCAGGAACCTGCCCGTGGCGCTGGCCTCGTTCGCGGCCACCTCCTCCGGCGTGCCCTCGGCGACTATCGAGCCGCCGCGCGCGCCGCCGTCCGGCCCCAGGTCGATGATCCAGTCGGCGGTCTTGATGACGTCGATGTTGTGCTCGATGACGACGAGCGTGTTGCCGCCGTCGACGAGCCGGTGCAGGACGTCGAGGAGCTTGCGCGTGTCCTCGAAGTGCAGGCCAGTGGTGGGCTCGTCGAGGATGTAGACGGTCTGCCCGGTGCTGCGCCGGCCCAGCTCCGAGGCGAGCTTCACCCGCTGCGCCTCGCCGCCCGACAGCGTCGGCGACGGCTGGCCGATGCGTATGTAGCCCAGGCCCACGTCCTTCATGAGCTTGAGCTTGCGCGCGATGGCCGGGATGTTCTCGAAGAACTCCAGGCCCTCGTCGACGGTCATGTTGAGGACGTCGGCTATGGACTTCCCGCGGATCTTCACCTCGAGGGTCTCGCGGTTGTACCTGGCGCCCTTGCACACCTCGCAGGGGACGTAGATGTCGGGCAGGAAGTACATCTCGACCTTGACGGTGCCGTCGCCCTTGCAGGCCTCGCAGCGGCCGCCCTTGACGTTGAACGAGAAGCGGCCCGCCTTGTAACCGCGCTTGCGGGCCTCGGGAGCGCGCGTGAAGAGGTCGCGGATCTCGGTGAAGATGCCCGTGTAGGTGGCGGGGTTCGAGCGCGGCGTGCGGCCGATGGGGCTCTGGTCGATCTCGATGACCTTGTCGACGTGCTCGACGCCGGTGATGCGCCGGTGCGCCCCCGGCGTGGCCTTGGCGCGGTGCAGGGTCTTGGCCAGCGAGGCCCTGAGTATCGAGTGCACGAGCGTGGACTTGCCGGAGCCGGAGGCGCCAGTCACGCAGGTGAGCGTGCCGAGCGGGATGGCCACGTCGATGTCCTTGAGGTTGTGCTCGCGCGCCCCCTCGATCACGAGCCGCTTGCCGTTGCCCTCGCGGCGACGGTCGGGCACGGCGATCTTCTTGTCGCCGCGGAGGTAGGCCGCGGTGAGCGAGGAGTCGTGGCGCATCAGCTCGTCGGGGGTGCCCTGCGCCACGACGCGCCCGCCGTGGACGCCGGCGCCGGGCCCCAGGTCGACGAGGTAGTCGGCGGCGCGCATCGTCACCTCGTCGTGCTCGACGACGATGAGGGTGTTGCCGAGGTCGCGCAGCGAGAGGAGCGTGCGCAGCAGGCGCTCGTTGTCGCGGGGGTGCAGGCCGATGGACGGCTCGTCCAGCACGTACAGGACGCCCGTCAGGCCGCTGCCCACCTGGGTGGCCAGGCGGATGCGCTGCGCCTCGCCGCCGGAGAGCGTGTTGGCGCTGCGGTCGAGCGAGAGGTAGTCGAGGCCCACGTCCTCGAGGAAGCCGAGGCGCGAGGTGATCTCGCGCAGGATCGGCTGCGCGACCTGCCCGGCGGCGCCCTCGAGGCGCAGCGTCGAGAAGAAGGTGCGGCCCTCGAGCACGGTGAGCGCCGAGAGCTCGGCGATGTTGCGGTCGGCGACCGTCACGGCCAGCACCTCGGGCTTGTAGCGGGTGCCCTGGCAGGCGGGGCAGGGGACCAGCGACATGAACTCCTCGAGGCGCTCGCGCGCGAAGTCGCTGTTCGCCTCCTTGAGGCGCCGCTCGAGGTTCGGGATCACGCCCTCGAAGTCGGCCTTGAAGCGCATGGTCTCGCGCCCCCCGCGCGTGTAGACGACCTCGATGGGCTTGTCCGAGCCGTAGAGGACGGTGCGCCTGGCCTCCTCCGGCAGGTCCTTCCAGGGCGTCTGCAGGTCGAAGCCCATGTGGTCGGCGAGGGCCCGCAGGCGGTCCCAGTAGAAGACCTTGCCGCCCTCGGAGCGGCTGCCGGTCCAGGGGGCTATGGCGCCCCGCGAGATCGAGAGCGTGTCGTCCGGCACCACGAGGTCGGGGTCGAACTGCTGCAGGAAGCCGAGGCCGGAGCAGTTCGTGCAGGCCCCGTACGGCGAGTTGAAGGAGAACGTGCGCGGCTCGAGCTCCTCGAGGAACGTGCCGTGCTCGGGGCAGGCGAACTTCTCGCTGAAGAGCTCGTCGGCGCCGGAGTCGGGGAAGAGCACGCGCAGCAGCCCCTCGCCCTTGCCTAGCGCCAGCTCCACCGACTCGGCCAGGCGCGACCTGTCCTCCTCGGACACCTTCACGCGGTCTATGACGACCTCGATGTCGTGCTTCTCGAAGCGCTCGAGGTCGGCGTCCATGGCCTGGTCGAGGGTCTGCACCTCGCCGTCGACGCGTACGCGGGTGTAGCCCTCCTTCTTGAGCTCGGCGAAGAGCTTCCTGTACTCGCCCTTGCGGCCGCGCACGACGGGCGCCAGCACGTAGGCGCGCTGGCCGTCGAAGCGCTTCACCAGCCGCTCGACGATCTCGGAGGCCGACTGGCGCGTGATCTCGCGGCCGCACACGGGGCAGTGCGGCACGCCCACGCGGGCGAAGAGCAGGCGCAGGTAGTCGTGGACCTCGGTGACGGTGCCCACGGTGGACCGCGGGTTGTGGCTCGTGGTCTTCTGGTCGATGGAGATGGCGGGGGACAGGCCCTCGATCGCATCGACGTCGGGCTTGTCCATGATGCCGAGGAACTGGCGGGCGTAGGCCGAGAGGCTCTCGACGTAACGCCTCTGCCCCTCGGCGTAGATGGTGTCGAAGGCGAGCGTGGACTTCCCCGAGCCCGAGACGCCCGTGAACACGATGAACTTGTTGCGGGGGAGCGTGATCGTGACGTCCTTGAGGTTGTGCTCGCGCGCCCCGCGAACGGTGAGGTCTTGCAACGCTCCTCCTAGCGGCCCCTGGGGACCGGGTCGAGCAGTTCGGAAGAAGGGCTGTGGCGTCCGAGGCAGGGCCAGCGGCGCCCGAGCGCCACCGTCGCGCCGGTCTCGTCGGAAGCTACCGACGCTACCGAGGCAACGTGACAGTCTAACAGAGCGGCGCGGGGCACTGGTACATTGTCCCGTACCCCGGGCTGGTCCCGGTCGCCGGCCGCGCGGCCGGCCTGAGCGGAGCGGAGGGCCGTATGTACACAGCGACGATCGACCACGACCCCGCCGCCGAGACGGTTGACAACGAGCGCACGCTCGGCCTCTTCGGCCTGATCTTCGGCGTACTCGGCGGCGGCGCGGTCTTCTTCTTCTGGACCATCGGCCGCGTGCAGCTGCACACGCGCAACGGCGGGATCGTCAACGAGCTGGGCCTCCAGGGCCCGTGGCTGCACCTCTTCAACTCCTACGTGTTCGTCATGCTCGGCTGCTTCGCCCTCGCCGCCGTCCTCTACTGGGGCCTGCGGCGCTACAAGGAGGCCGCCGCCGTGGCGGCCCTACCCGTGGCCGGCGCGGTCCTCTACTACCTGGCGCTGGTCGCGCTGCGCTGAGGTGCGGCTCACCTACCTGGGTCACTCCGCCGTCCACATACAGACCTCCGGGGGCGACGTACTCATCGACCCCTTCCTGTCGGGCAACCCGCGCGCCGCGGCCCGGCCGGAGGACGTCGCCGCCGACCTCGTGGTCCTCACCCACGCCCACGGCGACCATTGGGGCGACACCGAGGACATCGCTAAGCGCACCGGCGCCACGGTGGTGGGCAGCGCCGAGCTGGCCACCTACGCCAGGCGGCTCGGCCTGAGGGCGCACGGCATGAACACCGGCGGCAAGCACGACTTCCCGCAGGGCACGGTGCGCTTCACCCCGGCCCTGCACTCGAACTCCCTGCCCGACGGCACCTACGCCGGCATGCCCATGGGCGTGGTGGTGGAGGCCGACGGCGTGAGGGTGTACCACGCGGGCGACACCGCCTACTTCTCGGACATGGCTCGCATCGGCGCGCTGGGCATCGACGTTGCGCTGCTGCCGATCGGCGACAACTACACGATGGGCCCGGAGGACGCGGTCGACGCCGTGAGGGCCATAGCCCCCAAGGTCGTCGTGCCCATCCACTACGGCACGTTCCCGGTCCTGCTGCAGGACCCCTCCAGCTTCAGCGAAGCCGTGTGCGAGGGAACCGGCTCCACCTGCCTGGTGCTGGCGCCCGGCGAGAGCATCGAGGTGGCGCCATGAGGCGCCGTCGGCGCGGTCAGGGCCGCGTCGCCCGCCCGCCGGCTCGGGCGCGTCGGGGAGCCAGGGGTCGGTGAGGTCGGCGGGGCCGTAATAGACTAGCCGCAGCGTCCAAGAGGGTGCGCCGCCGGCGCCGCCGGGATGGGGGCGGCGTGGGCGGTCGGCGGGAGGGCCATTGCGATCAGGTTCTGAGGCTCCGGCGCCGGTGCCGGCGGGCTACACCACCTTGCACAAGCTCGGTTCTGGCCAGACCTCCCACGTCTACCTGGCCAAGCATCGCGTCTTCGGCGAGGTGGCTCTCAAGCTGCCGCGCGCCGAGCTCCACAACGAGCCCGTGCTGAGGCGGATGTTCGAGAACGAGGTCGCGATCACGGTCAAGCTGGCCCACCCCATGATCGTGGCGGCCTACGACGGCTACCCGACGGGCGAGGGCGCCTTCCTGGCGCTCGAGTACTGCGCGGGCGGCACCCTCGACCTCCTGCTGCTGGAGAAGGGCAAGCTGCCGCTGAAGCAGGCCTACAGGCTGGTGCTCGACGTGGCGCAAGGGCTCGCCCACACGCACGAGCGGTCGGTGCTGCACCGCGACGTGAAGCCGGCCAACGTGTTCCTCACGGCCGAGGGCCGGGCGAAGCTGGGCGACTTCGGCACCGGCATCTTCATGGGCGAGGAGAGCGACGAGCGCGTGGGGACGGCCTTCTACATGGCGCCCGAGGTCTTCGAGGGCAAGGCGGCCGGCGTGCGCTCCGACATCTACTCCCTGGGCGTGCTGGCCTACGAGGTCGTGGCCGGCACCAGGCCCTTCGTCGCCGACAGCTACGAGGCCCTCATGGTCGCGCACCACACGGGCGTGCCCAAGGACCTCATGTCGTACCGGCACGACCTCGACCCGCGCATCAAGCGCATCGTCGCCAAGGCCATGTCGCGCGACCCCGACAAGCGCTACGCGTCGGCGCGCGAGTTCGTGCAGGCGTGGGCCGGCGTGGTGGGCCTCGAGGTCGAGACGCGCGAGACGGTCCAGGCGCCGGTGACGGGGCGGGCCAGCCGCCAGCGGCGCGAGCCCGACGCCACCGGACCCGAACGTGACGCCGGTCCGGCGCGGGACGAGGGTCACGCGGCCCGCGGGGCGGACCGGGACCCCGGCGATGGGCGCGCTGCGCGCCGCGGCGGTCTCCTCGGCTGGCTGCGCCGCAACCGCGACTGACGGCCGGCCGCGCTAGGCTGCCGGCGACCCGGGGCTACCCGAGTGCGCCACTCAGGATTGCGGTCGGGCTATACTCAAATCGGAACGAGTCCTAGTTTCGGCCGCTCGCGGCCGTGGACCTGCGAATACCCCTGGCGAGGTGCTGCTGTGAACGACAAGACGCTGGAGATACGTGACCTCCGCGCCCGCATCGCGGGCGGCGAGGAGATCCTGAGGGGCGTCGACCTCGAGGTCCCGCGCGGCGAGGTGCACGCCCTCATGGGCCCGAACGGCTCGGGCAAGTCGACGTTGGCGAAGATCATCGCCGGCGACCCCCAGTACGAGGTGACCGGGGGCGACATCCTCCTCGAGGGCCGGTCGATCCTCGAGCTCGAGCCGGACGAGAGGGCCCGCGCCGGCCTCTACCTCGCCTTCCAGTACCCGGTCGAGGTCCCGGGGGTCTCGATCGCGAACTTCCTGCGGCTGGCGCTCAACGCCCGGCGCGAGGAGGGCGACGAGATAGGCGTCATGGAGTTCTACGGCAAGCTGCAGAAGGCCGTGAGGACGCTGAACTGGGACGAGTCGATCCTCGAGCGCAACCTCCACGAGGGCTTCTCCGGCGGCGAGAAGAAGCGCTCCGAGATCCTCCAGCTCCTGGTGCTGGAGCCGCGTTACGCGATCCTCGACGAGACCGACTCCGGCCTCGACGTCGACGCGCTCAAGGTCGTGTCGCAGGGCGTGAACGCCGCGCGCGGGCCCGACTTCGGCTGCCTGGTCATCACCCACTACCAGCGGCTGCTGAACTACATAGTGCCGGACAAGGTGCACGTGATGGTCGCCGGGCGCGTGATCACCACGGGCCCCAAGGAGCTGGCCATGGAGCTCGACCAGAAGGGCTACGACTGGGTGCGCGAGACGTTCCAGCCGGCGGCCGCCCAGTGACAGAAGCCACCACCGCGCCCCGCGCGCGCGAGCCCTGGAGGGCACCATGACTGAGCTGAACTCCGTGCACCCCGACGCGGCCAAGCTCGAGGGGATGGAGCACACCAAGCAGTACGACTTCCGCCTGCCGGAGGACTACTACTACAAGTCCGGCAAGGGCCTCACCAAGGAGGTCGTCGAGAAGATCAGCTACCTGAAGGGCGAACCGGACTGGATGCTCAAGTTCCGCCTGCGCGCCCTCGAGATCGCCGAGAAGAAGGGCCGCCCGAAGTGGGGTCCCGATCTCGGCGGCCTGAACTTCGACGACATCTACTTCTACGTGCGCCCCAACGAGAAGCAGGGGACCGTGGACTCGTGGGAAGAGATCCCCGAGGAGGTCAGGAAGACCTACCAGCGGCTCGGCGTGCCCGAGGCCGAGCAGCGCGCGCTGGCCGGCGTGGGCGCCCAGTACGAGTCCGAGATGGTCTACCACAAGCTCAAGGAGGAGTGGGAGAGGCTCGGCGTCATCTTCCTCGACACCGACACCGGCCTGAAGAAGCACCCCGAGCTGTTCAAGGAGTACTTCTCCACCGTCGTCCCGCCCGAGGACAACTACTTCGCGGCCGTCAACTCGGCCGTGTGGTCGGGCGGCTCGTTCGTGTACGTGCCCGAGGGCGTGGAGGTGGCCGTGCCCCTGCAGGCCTACTTCCTCCTCAACGCCCAGAACATAGGCCAGTTCGAGAGGACGCTGATCATCGGCGCGCCCGGCTCCAAGTTCCACTACATCGAGGGCTGCACGGCGCCCGCCTACACCTCGCACTCGTTCCACTCCGGCGTCATCGAGATCGTCTGCCAGGAGGGCTCGAGCGTCCGCTACTCGACGATCCAGAACTGGTCGCACAACGTCTACAACCTCGTCACGCAGCGCGCGCTCGTCCACAAGGACGCCTCGATGGGCTGGCTCGACGGCAACCTCGGCTCGAAGACGACGATGAAGTACCCGAGCTGCTTCCTCATCGAGGACGGCGCGCACGGCGAGGTGCTCTCCATCGCCTTCGCCACCGACGGCCAGCACCAGGACGCGGGCTCGAAGATGATCCACGCCGCGCCGCACACGACCTCCTCGGTCGTGAGCAAGTCCATCTCGAAGGGCACGGGCAGGGCCAGCTACCGCGGCCTCGTGCAGATCCACGAGGGCGCCGAGTACGCGCGCTCGAACGTGGAGTGCGACGCGCTGCTCCTCGACGAGCAGGCCCGCACCGACACCTACCCCTACATCGAGATCAACGAGAAGACGGCGCACGTCGGCCACGAGGCGACGGTCTCGAAGCTCGACGAGGAGCAGATCTTCTACCTCCAGACCCGCGGCCTCAAGGAGGACGAGGCCATGGCGCTCATCGTCCGCGGCTTCCTCGACCCGGTGGCCAAGGAGCTGCCGCTCGAGTACGCCGTGGAGCTGAACCGCCTCATAGAGCTCGAGATGGAAGGGAGCGTCGGCTGACGTGGCCGAGCTGACCGACAACCCGGCCGTCTCGGCCGCGGCGGTCGACGAGCTGGTGGCGCGCCTGGCCGAGCCCGCCTGGCTGGGCGACGAGCGCCGCGCCGCCCTGCGCACCTTCGAGTCCACCAGGTGGCCGGGACCGCGCGACGAGCTGTGGCGCTACTCGCAGCTAGAGCGCTTCTCTGTGGCGGGCCTCGACCTGGTGGCGGGGCCAGCCGACGACGCCGTCTCCGACCGCATCGAGATGCGCATCAGGGACTCCGACGCCGAGGGCGTGATGGTCGTGAAGGACGGCCGCAGCGTGCGGCGCGAGGCGCGCATCAAGGAGGCCGGGGTCGTCTTCACCGACCTGGCCACGGCCCTGCGCGAGCACGAGGACCTCGTGCGGCGACACCTCTACACCGCCGTGAACGCGCCGATGACGAAGTTCACCGCGCTGAACTCGGCGTTGTGGTCCGGCGGCACCTTCGTCTACGTGCCGAAGGACGTCGAGGTGGAGCTGCCGCTGGGCACGTTCACGACCGCGGGCAGGGGCGGGCTCGGCGCCGGCCGCACGCTGATCGTGGTGGACGTGAACGCCAAGGCCACGTTCATCGACGAGTTCACCTCCGACCCCCTCCCCGGCCGGCTGTTCCACGACCACGCCACCGAGATCGTCCTCAAGGACGGCGCGAAGCTCAGGTACGTGAGCCTCCAGAACTGGAGCCGCGAGGTGGCGCACGTGCACAAGCAGCGCGCCTTCGTGGGCCGCGACGCTCGCCTCGAGTCCCTCACGGTGAGCCTGGGCGGCGACGCCGCGCGCGTGGAGATCGAGTCGGAGCTGGGCGGACCGGGCGCCGAGAGCGAGATGCTCGGCCTCTACTTCGCCGACGAGGGCCAGCACTTCAACCAGTACACGGTCCAGCACCACTCGGCGCCGCGCGCGTTCTCCGACGTGCTGTTCAAGGGCGCCGTGCGCGACGCCAGCACGGCCGTCTACTCCGGCATCATCGTCGTCGACCCGGGCGCGCAGAAGACCGACGCCTACCAGACGAACCGCAACCTGCTCCTCGACCGCGACTCGCAGGCCGTGTCCATACCGCAGCTCGAGATCGCGGCCAACGACGTCAAGTGCTCCCACGGCTCGACCACGGGTCCCGTGCCCGACGACCAGCGCTTCTACCTCATGAGCCGCGGCCTGCGGCCGGAGGTGGCCGAGCACGTGCTGGTCACGGGCTTCCTCCACGAGGTCATGAGCCGCGTGACGCTGCCCAAGGTCGCCGAGTACGTCGAGCGCGTCGTGCAGGCGAAGCTGGGCGTGCCGGGGGTCAGAGAGAAGCTGTGAGCCGGACGCAAGCGCCCGCCCGCCCGCGGCGCCCGGCGGGCGGTCCAGCCGGGCCCGCGAGGCGGCCGTGACCGACACGGACCAGGCGCCCGGCGCCGCCGTCGAGGGCCGCGCCGCGGGCGAGGACCTGTTCGACCTCGGTCCCGCCGCGTCGTTCCCCGAGGAGAGCATCACGCGTGTCGTCGTGGCCGGCCGGGAGCTGGTGCTGATCCGCCACGAGGGCGAGCTCTTCGCCCTGCCGGACGAGTGCACGCACCAGCGCTACCCGCTGCACGACGGCGAGCTGATCCCCGGCAAGATCAGGTGCGTCCACCACGGCGCCACCTTCGACCTGCACACGGGCAGGCCCACCCTGCCGGCCGTGAGGAAGATCCAGCTCTTCCAGGCGTTCGAGCGCGAGGGACGCGTGTACGTGAGCCTGCAGGAGCGGTGAGGCGGGCGGCGTGACGCCGCCCAGTCGCCCCGGGTGAGGCCCCCGACTCCGGGCGCCGCCCTGTGGACCTCCGGTGAGGCCCTCCGCTCCGGGCGCCGTCCCCGGGCGGTCCCGTGCTACAGTCTGGCGCCGTGAAGATGGACTCCGCGGCGCTGCGAGAGCTGCAGGCGCCCCTCAAGCAGAGGTACCGCGAGGCACCGGAGACCGCCCTCGTCACGCTCCGCGCCGAGGGCAGCCTCTCCGAGGGCATCGCCTGCAGCGTGCAGACCGGCCGCGCGCTGGTGGAGGCGGGCCTGCACCCCGCCACCGGCGGCGACGGCGTGCTCGCCTGCTCCGGCGACATGTTGCTGGAGGCGCTCGTCGCCTGCGCCGGCGTGACCATGAAGTCGGTGGCCACCGCCATCGACGTGGAGGTCGTGTCGGGCACCGTGACCGCCGAGGGACGCCTCGACTTCCGCGGCACGCTCGCCGTGGACAGGCAGGCGCCGGTGGGCTTCGTGGACATCGCCCTGCGCTTCCACATCGACTCACCCGCCTCCGACGAGAAGCTCGCCAAGCTCGTCGAGCTGACGGAGCGCTTCTGCGTCGTCTACCAGACCCTCGTGGGCGGCGTGCCCATGACCGTCGACTACGAGCGCGTGGGCGGCGAGGTGGAGACGGGCCGCTAGGCGTTTCGCGGGCGCGCTGGTGCGAGGCGGAGGGAGGCCCATGGAAGCCTTCGAGGGCGTGCTGGTGCGGCCGGTGGGCACCGGCACCTGGACCTACGTCGACCTGCCCGCCGAGGTGAGCGCTCGGCTGGGCGGACCGTCGCGCCTGCCCGTGCGCGGCACGGTGGCCGGTAGGCCGTTCCGCTCGACCCTGATGGCGGGTCCCGGCGGGTCGCGCTACCTCGTCGTCCCGCGCGAGCTGCGGGACGCCGCCGGCGTGGGTCCCGGCGATGTCGTGGTGGTGGCGCTGGAGCCGGACCCCGAGCCGCGCACCGTGGAGGCGCCGCCCGACCTGCGGGAGGCGCTGGAGGGCCAGCCCGGGACGGCCGAGGCCTTCGCCAGGCTGGCCAACAGCCACCGCAAGGCCTACGTCGAATGGGTCGAGGAGGCGAAGCGCCCGGAGACGCGGCAGCGGCGCGTGGCCAAGGCCGCCGAGATGATCCGCGCAGGCAAGAGGCTCAAGGGGTGA
>JBIQHQ010000025.1:39066-40716 GCA_044508445.1 Deinococcaceae bacterium | reverse complement strand
CTCTCCTGGAGCGCCGCCAGCCGCGCCGCCGCCGACCCGTCGAGCCGCAGCCCGCCCGCCTCGAGCGCGGCGCCGGCGAGGAGACCGGGGTCGGTGGCCAGCTCCACGCGGTCCACGCCCAGTGCGTCCGCGACGGCGCGGCGGGCCTCGTCCGCCGCCGGGCCCTCCAACGCCCTGGCCGTCACGAGCCTCACGGGTCCCGCGCCGGCGGCGGAGCGCAGCTCCTCGCGCCGCCCCGGCGGGAGGCCCCGCAGGCGCTCGAGGAACCTGGCGACGGCGAGCCCGTCGGCGTCGGCGCCGGAGAGCCAGTCGATGGTCTCGGACACCTCGTCGACGACGAGCCTGGCCAGCTCGGGCGCCAACCGCGCCACGGCCCGCTCCACCTCTCGCGCCAGCGCCTCGCTGCGGGCCGCGCGGGCCTCCCGCGCCTCCCTGTCGACGGCCTCCAGCCTCTCGCGCCGCAGGCGCTCGACCTCTTCCTCCAGCGTCGCCAGGCGAGCGGCGCGCTCGCGCGCCTCGGCCTCGCGCTCGGCGGCGAGCGCCCGACGCTCCTCCTCGGCCTCAGCCTGCCGCCGGCGCGCCTCCTCGAGCGCGGCGGCGGTGATCTCCTCGCGGCGCCTCATCACCGCCAGCACCGGCCGGTAGAGGAACGCGCGCAGGAGCACCAGCAGCACCGCGAAGTTGAGGAGCTGCGCCAGGAACGTGAGCGGGTCGAACGTCACGGCGGGCCTCGCTACCTCACGAGACGGCTCTCCAGAACGGGTTCGCGAAGATCAGGATCAGGGCGATGACGAAGCAGTAGATCGCGCTGGTCTCGATCATCGCGAGGCCGATGAACATGGTGCGCGAGATCGTGTTCGCCTCGTCGGGCTGCTGCGCGATGCTCTGCAGCGCCTGCGCGGCGGCGCGGCCCTCGCCCAGCGCCGCCATGCCGGCCCCGATCGCGGCCGTGAGGCCCGCCGCGACGATCGACGCGACCGCCACCCACGTGAGCTCGGTCATCCGTCTCCTCCTCCCACCCGCGTCGCTCTCCTCTCGGTCTCGGCCGCGCCCGACGCGACGTAGACGAGCGCGAGCACCGTGAAGATGTAGCCGTGCAGCACGCCGAAGAACAGGCCGAAGGCCTGCATCAGCGCCGGGAACACCAGGGGCGCCACGGCCAGCAGGACCGCCGCGATCATCGAGCTGCTCATGACGTTGCCGAACAGGCGCATCGCCAGCGCGATCGTGCGCGACACCTCGCCGAGGACCGTGAACGGCAGCATCAGCGGCGTGGGCTCGAGGTAGCTGCGCAGGTAGCGGTGCAGGCCCAGCCGCGAGACGCCGAAGACGGGCACGGCCAGGAACACGGCCACGGCCAGGGCTCCCGTCGTCGAGAGCGAGCCCGTGGGCGGCTGGAACCCCGGCACGACGGCGAGCACGTTCGACGCGAGTATGAAGAGGAAGAGCGTGCCGGCGAAGGGGAGGTAGCGCCGCGGCTCCTGCCTCGTGACCTCGCGGACCTGGTCGAGCACGAAGGCGACGAGCGCCTCGAGGACGAGCTGGACGCGGCCGAAGGGCGGCTCCGCGCGCAGCCCCCTGGTCAGCAGGGCCGACGCGACGACGAGCAGGGCCATGACCAGCCACGTGAAGAGGAGCGTCGCGTTCACC
>JBIQHQ010000025.1:33021-38966 GCA_044508445.1 Deinococcaceae bacterium | reverse complement strand
CGCGACGACGAGCAGGGCCATGACCAGCCACGTGAAGAGGAGCGTCGCGTTCACCGCCACGGGCCCGACCGTGAAGACGACGACCTCGTCCGGCGAGAGCGTCATGCCGTGCCGTCCTCCCTGACGCCCCGCGCCGGCCGTCGCGCCGGCGCCGTGGGCCGCGTCGGGACCGCATCCGGCGCCGTGGGCCGGGCGAGGGCCGCCTCCGCCCACGGCCGCCGCCGCCCCGTCACCGCTCGCGTCGTCAGCGGACGCGCCGCCACGAACCCGAGGAGGCCGCCGAGGAGGTACGGCGCGCCCTGCCTGGCGAGGAGCGTGAGCACCGCGCCGGCCACCGCCAGGCGCAGGGCGAGGCTCGCGGCGAGGAGCCAGCCCGCCCGCCCGCGCGGCACGGTGCGCTTCACCGCCGCCCACAGGCCGGCGTAGAAGGCGGCGCCGGTGGCGGTGCCGGCGAGGGCGCCCGTCACCAGTCCGAGGACCGCGTCAGTCACGCTCCGACTCCCTCCTCGCCCAGTACCAGGCGTTCGCGCAGCCCACGAGGAGGCCGACGGCCATGAGGGTCAGGGTCCAGGAGGGGCCGGCGTCCGAGCGCCCGTCGAGCCACGCGCCCAGCGCCACGCCGACGAGCGTGGGGACCGCGATGGACCAGCCGATCATGCCGCTGGTGCCGAGCCCACGGGCCAGCCCTGGCCGCCCCTCGCGCCGCGAGCGCGCCTTCCTGGCCTGCCGGCGCGCCACGGCCTCGAGCATCTCGTCGCGGGGAGCCGGCGTCTCGGCCGGCGCTGGGGCGCTTCCGCCCTCGGGAACGTCGGTCGACCGCCGGGGGCTCGCCCCTGCCACGCCTGCGGGAGCCACGGGTCCGTCCGCCCGCTCGTCGACGCCCGCGCTCACAGCTCCCCCAGGCGCCGCATGACCTCGGCCTCGAGGCGCAGCAACGCGGTCCGGGCGCGCCGCTCGTGCTCGCTCTGCGAGCGCATGTGCTCGGCCAGCGCCGCCACGGCCCGCTCCAGCGCGCCGGCGACGACGGCCCGCCGGCACGCCGCGCGCACCTCGTCCTCCGCCTTCACGATCACGCCCTCGTCGACGGCCACGAACACCTCCTCGCCGTCCTCGGTCACGTAGGACAGCAGCCCGGGGACGAGGTCCAGCGCGCCGTCGGCGTGCTTGGGCAGCAGGGTGAACGACCCGCCGCCCGACTCGGCGCTCACGCGCAGCACGCGGGTGTCCACCAGTACGCCCGTGGGCACCGACAGCAGGAGCCTCACGCCGCCGCCTCCAGCTCGGCGAGCGCGCCGATCATGTAGAGCGACGACTCGGGGACGCCCTCCAGCTCGTCGCCGAGGATCGCCTCGCAGTCGTCGAGCAGGTCGTCGAGCGCCACGGACACGCCGGGCATCCCCGTGAACTCCTGCGTCACGTGGAAGGGCTGCGTGAGGTAGCGCTCGAGCCGCCTGGCGCGGGACACGACGCGCTTGTCCTCCTCGCTGAGCTCGTCGAGGCCCAGCATCGCGATGATGTCCTTGAGGTCCTCGTAGGCGGCCAGCGTCGCCCTCACCTCGCGCGCCACCCGGGCGTGGCGCTCCCCGACGACGGCGGGGGAGAGCAGCGAGGACGTGGACTGGAGCGGGTCGACAGCGGGGTAGAGGCCCTGCGCCGCCCTCTCGCGCGACAACACCACGGAGGCCGACAGGTGGCCGAAGACGTGCACGACCGCCGGGTCGGTGAAGTCGTCGGCCGGCACGTAGACGGCCTGCACCGAGGTGATGGCCGCCGCCTCGGAGCTGGCGATCCGCTCCTGGAGCTCGGCGAGCTCGGTGGCCAGCGTCGGCTGGTAGCCCATCTGCGAGGCGAGGTTGCCGAGGAGCCCCGACACCTCCATGCCCGCCTGGATGAACCTGAAGACGTTGTCCATGAGCAGGAGGACGTCGGCGCCCTCGCCGTCCCTGAAGTGCTCGGCGACGGCTAGGGCCGTGTGCGGGACGCGGAAGCGGGCCCCGGGCGGCTCGTTCATCTGGCCGAAGACCAGCACGGTCTTGTCGAGGACCCCTGCCTCGGTGACGTCGCGGATCAGCTCCTCGGCCTCGCGGGAACGCTCGCCGACGCCGCAGAAGACGCTCACTCCGGCGTGCCTGACGGCCATGTCGTGGATCAGCTCCGAGATCAGCACGGTCTTGCCCACGCCCGCGCCGCCGAAGAGCCCGGCCTTGCCGCCTTGCTCGAGGGGCGAGAGGAGGTCGATGGCCTTGATGCCAGTGAGGAGCACCGACGTCGCCGTCGAGCGCCGCCTCAGGGGCGGCGGGGGGCCGTACGCGGGCCTGTGCGCGGCGGCGGCCAGCGGCCCGGCCCCGTCGATGGGTCGGCCGAAGACGTCGACGACGCGGCCCAGCAGCTCCCGGCCTATCGGCACCTCCAGCGGACCGCCCGTGGCGACGAGGCGGTCGCCGCGCGCCACGCCGTCGGTGCCGCCGAACGCCAGGCAGCGGACCGTGTCGTCGTTCAGGTGGGCGGCGACCTCGAGCCTGAGAGCCTCGTCCCGGGCGGCGACGAGCAGCTCGCGCAGGGCGGGCAGCCGAGCGGGGAAGCGGGCGTCGACGACCGAGCCGCGCACCGCGGTCACCACGCCCTCGTCGCGGGGGTCCGGGGCTTCCGGGCCCCGCGCCTCGTGCGCTCCAACTGGGGACGAACGCGTCACGCATCCCTCCCGCCCGTCGTCGAGGCGAGCGTAGCAGCCGTGAGTCTCCCGGCGAGGGGCGGTCGTCCCGGCAGAACGCCGCTGCGGCCCCAGGGCGCTCCCGACGCGCGGGGACGGGCCCCGCCTAGCGGGGCCCGCCGGTCTCTATCGGCAGGTCGGCGCGGCGGCTCCACTCGGCCCACGAGCCGTCGTAGCCGCGCACGCGGTCGTAGCCCATGAGGCGCAGGACGAAGTAGAGGTGCGCGCCCCGCCAGAACGTCTGGCAGTAGGTGACGACCTCCCGGTCCGGCGTGACCCCAGCGGCCTCCAGCCAGACGCGCAGGTCCGCGGCGGGCGCGAGGCGCTCCACGTCGGGGTCCCTCAGCTCCTCCTGCCACCCGGGCTGCGTGGTGGGCACGACGTCGCCGCCCACCAGGGCGTCGAACCAGGGGAGGTGCACGGCGCCGGGTATGCGGCCGCCCCGCGGGCCGTACGCCACCTCGCCCGTGAACTCCTCGCGCGAGCGGGCGTCGGCGATGGCCAGGCCAGGGTCGCCCAGCCGCGCGGCCAGCTCGTCCGCGGTGATGAGCAGGGAGGCGTTCGGGGTCGGCTGGAAGTCGGAAGGTCCCCGCGCCACGGGCCCCGCCTCCACGGGCTCGCCGGACTCCTGCCAGGCGTTCCAGCCGCCGTTCATCACCCGCACGTCTCCGACGCCCAGGTACTCCAGCGTCCAGAAGAGCCTGGCGGCGTCCATCATCCCCAGGTCGTCGTATATGACCACAGTGTGGTCACTTTCGAGGCCCACGCCGCGGAGCGTCGCCGTGGCGCCCTCCAGGTCGAGCTCGAACGGGACCCCGTCGACCGAGGTCACGACCGCCTGTACGGGCACGTTCACGGCCCCGGGCACGTGGGCGTCGCCGTAGGCGGCGGGCGCCCGCGCGTCCACGACGAGAAGGCCCTCGTCGCCCAGGTGAGAGGCCAGCCACGAGGGCTCCACGAGCAGCTCAGCGTTCGGGTAACCCTGCGCCGCCGCGGCGGCCAGGAGGGCGAGGGCCAACGCGGCCAGCGCGCCGCGCGTCCGGGCTCCGTACATGCTCCACCCCTTCGCCGCGCAGGATAGGGCGTGCGCGTCGGAGCGCCGGTAGCGGTGTCGCGCGGGCGCGACCCACGCCCGCCGGCCCGTTTGGCGGCCCCTCGCCGACGTGTGCGGCGGCTTCCGGTACCGCGGCCCGGCCGCGCATGATCTGGGCATGAGCGAACCCCTCGTGGCGCCCAGCGCCGAGTTCATGCGGTTCCTGCTGGCCGAGAGCACCGGCGGCTTCACGCCCTTCGCTCGCGCCCTGGACGGCCTCTCCGACGAGGACGCCGTGCGGCGGCCCGACGGCAGCCCCCACAGCGTGGCCGAGGTGGTGGCCCACATGGTCTTCTGGCAGGAGCGCTTCCTGCGCATCGTGGACGGTGAGGCGCCGGCGCCCGTGAAGCACGCCGCCGACGGCTGGCCGGCCGTCACCGCCGAGGAGTGGCCCGGCCTGGTGAGGCGGTACCTCGCCGGCCTGGGGCGGTTCAGGGACATCGCCGGGGACGAGGACGAGCTGCGCCGGCCGCTGGTCGAGGGCCGCGACCGCTCCGTGGGCGCCTCGCTGGCGTCCTACTACCTGCACGACGCGCACCACCTGGGCCAGGTGATCCTGCTGCGCCGCATGCTCGGGGCCTGGCCGCCGCCCGGCGGCGGCGACACCTGGTGAGGCTGCCGGCGGGCGGCGACACCAGGTGACATCCGGCGGGTCCGCGGGCGGGCGGCGACACCACGTGAGGCCGTCGTCGGGCCGTTCCTACCTGGCGGAGTGAGGCATGGGGGCCTAGCGTGAAGTCGAGGGCGGGTCCGGCGCTTCCGTGGTACGAGGCTCCCTCGGGCCCGCCTCTCCCGTACCGCACCGGCGTCCAGCAGCGGGCCGGCCGAGCAGCGTGTACGCTCCGCGCCGTGCCGCTGGTCGGGCCCGCTGACCCCCCGCCAGGCGCCCCGCGTCGAGTGGCAGGGCCTGCGCGAGCACCTAGCGTCGGTCGCCGACACGCTCGTCTGGCTCGACGACCCCGCCTGGCTGAACACGTACCGCGTCGTGACGCGCACGATCCGGCGCTCGCTGACGCGCCAGGAGCTGTGGGCCGGCAACGTGGAGCCTCGGCCGTGGACGTTCATCACGAGGGAGGAGCACATCGTCGGGTGGGCGTGGCACACTCGTCACCGCGTGGGGGACGACGCGCGCAGGCTCCTAGCCTCCGGCACGCACCTGTGGGTCGTGAGGCTGCGGTGGCCTCACGAGACGGAGCCGTGGCTCGAGCTCCTCGGGGAGCGCCGAGGCGGGACCGGCTAGACGCTCCCACTTGCAACCTATTAGTTATTACTAATACGATGCCGAGGAGCGGCCGGCAGGCCAGAGGCCGCGTAGGAGGAACGCCATGGCCGACGGCCTAGAGAGGCACCTGGCGGCGATGGACCGCAGGGTGTCCCACGGCTCGCGCGACGGGCAGGAGACGGTGGTCGTCCACGCCGGTCGCACCTACCCCACCCACGCCCTCGACCTGTGGGACGCCGTCACGAACCCGGACCGCCTGCGTCGCTGGTTCATGCCCATCACCGGCGACCTGCGCGTGGGCGGCCGGTACCAGCTCCAGGGCAACGCCGGCGGGACCATCGAGCAGTGCGTCGAGCCGGAGCTGATCCGTGTCACCTGGGAGTTCGGTGGCGGCGTGAGCTGGCTGACCGTGCGCTTCCTGCCCGACGCCGCCGGCACGAGGCTGGAGCTGGAGCACGAGTCGCCCCTGATGCCCGGCTTCACCGACAGGTTCGGGCCCGGGGCCGTGGGCGTGGGCTGGGACCTCGGGTTCCTCGGCCTGGCCCTGCACCTGCAGGACCCGGGCGTCGAGCGGCTGCTCGAGGCCCAGGAGTCGTGGGCTCTCTCGCCGGAGGCGCTGGGCCTCTACCGGCTGTCGGCCCAGGCGTGGGGACGGGCCGACGCCGCCGCCGGCACGCCGGAGGAGGCCGCGATGGCCGCCGCCGAGACGACCCGCGCCTTCTACTCCGGAGAGCTGCAGCCCGGCGGCATGGGCGGGAACGAGGCCGAGCCCTCCGGCGGGGGCGGGAACGAGGCCGAGCCCTCCGGCGGGGGCGGGGACGAGGCCGAGCCCTCCGGCGGGGGCGGGGACGAGGCCGAGCCCTTCGGCGGGGGCGACGGAGGAGAGTAGGCGGGCCATGCACCCCTTCGCGGTCCTCGGC
>JBIQHQ010000025.1:0-32921 GCA_044508445.1 Deinococcaceae bacterium | reverse complement strand
GGCGGGGGCGACGGAGGAGAGTAGGCGGGCCATGCACCCCTTCGCGGTCCTCGGCGACCCCGTGAGGCGGCGCATCGTGGAGCTGCTCGCCCAGGGCGAGCACACCTCCGGCGAGGTCGTCGACGCCGTCGGGGGCGAGTTCGGGATCACGCAGTCGGCCGTCTCGCAGCACCTGAAGGTCCTGCGGGACGCCGGCTTCGCGAAGGTGCGGGCCGAGGGCCGGCGGCGCGTCTACGCCCTCGACCCCGGACCGCTGCGCACGATCGACGAGTGGCTGGCGCACTACCGCGCCTTCTGGCGAGACGCCCTGGAGGACCTCGCCGCCGAGGTCGAGCGGGGCAAGGCCGAGCGCGCTGCCGCCGAAGGACCCCTCAGCTAGGCTCGCCGCGGCCCGCTCGGGGCGGGACGTTACATTGGCGCCCGATGCCTGGCGCGCCGCCCTCTCCCCCCACCGCCGACGGCGCCGGGACCGGCCAGCGGTCCCTCACGATCGGGATCCTGCTCGGCGTCACGCTGGCGGCCTTCGAGTCCCTGGCCGTCGTGACGGTGGCGCCGCGCCTGGTGGAGGAGCTGGGCGGCGTCCGGCTCTACGGCTGGATGTTCAGCGGCTTCCTCCTCGCGTCGCTGCTCGGCACCGTCGTCGCCGGACGCCTCGCCGACAGCGGCTCGCTGGCGCGGCCCCTCGCCCTCGGGCTGGGGGCCTTCGGCCTGGGGCTCGCGGTGAGCGGGTCGGCACCATCGATGCCGTTCGTCATCGTGGGCCGCGTCCTCCAAGGGCTGGGCGGAGGGGGCCTGAGCACGGTGATGCTCACGGCCATCACGCGCGCCTACCCCGACGGCCGCAGGGCCGGGATGCTGGCGCTGACGTCGAGCGCCTGGGTCGTGCCGGCACTGCTGGGCCCGACGGTGGCCGGCCTCGTGGCCGAGGCGCTGCACTGGCGAGTCGTGTTCTGGGGCATCGTGCCCCTGCTCGTCGCGGTGGCGGCCATGACCGTCCCGCGTTTCCGCGCCCTCGGCCCTCCCGCAGCGGCGCCCGGTCCCCACCGCACCCTGGGGCCGGCGGCGCTGCTGGCGCTGGGCACGGGCCTGTTCTTGGTGGGCGTGGGCACCCGGTCGCCCTGGCTCGCGGCGGCCCTCGCGCTGCCCGGCGCGGCCGCGGCGGTCCTCGGCCTGCGCGAGCTGCTGCCGACCGGCGTGATCGCGCTCGGCCATGGCCTGCCGTCGGCCGTGGCGGCGCGCGGCCTGGCGTTCGCGTCGATGGTCGCCGTCGAGGCCTTCCTGGCGCTGATGCTGGCCTCCGTCCACGGCTACTCGGCGACGGTCACCGGCGCCGTCATCGCCACGGGCTCCGTGAGCTGGGCCGTGGGCTCCTGGCTGCAATCGCGCCTCGACGCCCGCTCCGCCGCCACGCGCGCTCCGCGCCTGCGCGGCGGTGCCGTGGCCCTGCTCGCGGGGTTGGCGCTGCAGGTCGTGGCGCTCTACGCTCCCGCGGCGCCCCTCGCGATCGTCCTGGTGGGCTGGGTCATGGCCGGGGTCGGCATCGGCACCGCGCACTCCACCGCGTCGGTCGTGGCCTTCTCGCTGTCGCCCGCCGGCGAGGAGGGCCGCGTGTCCGCCGCCCTGACGATCGCCGACCAGTGGACGTCGGCAGTCGGCGCCGGCGTGGGCGGCGCGCTGCTGGCCCTGGGGGCCAGGCTGGCGTGGACAGAGCAGGACGCCATCGCCCTGGCCATGGCCTTCGCGCTCGCCCTCGGCGCGCTGGCGTGCGTGGCGGCTTGGCGGGTCCGGTCGCCGCTGGTGGCGGCGGCGGTCGAGGAAGGCGACTAGGTTCGTAGGGGAGGAGCGGAGGCGCGCGTGGCCCGAGCGGCGGCCGCGGCTAACCGACGAAGGCGCCTTCTCATGTGGGGAAGGCGCCTCATGGGCCCATGGACTGGTTCCGCGACGCCGTCTTGTACGAGGTCCTGGTCCCGCGCTTCAAGGACGGTGATGGCGACGGCGTCGGGGACCTGGTGGGGCTCACCTCGAAGCTCGACTACCTCGCCGACCTGGGCGTCACCTGCCTGTGGCTGGGGCCGTTCTTCGACTCACCGCGCCGGGACGACGGCTACGACGTGCGCGACTACTACGCGATCGACCCCGGCCTCGGCACCCAGGCCCAGTTCGAGAGGCTCATGCACCGCGCCGAGTCGCTAGGCATGCGGGTGATCCTCGACATGCCCTTCAACCACACGTCGGTGGAGCACCACTGGTTCCAGGCGGCGCGCCGCGACCGCGCGTCGCCCTACCGCGACTTCTACGAGTGGTCGGACGAGCCGCTGGCCGACGAGAACGTCGTGGGCGAGGCGAGCGCCTGGACCTACGACGAGGCGGCGGGGCAGTACTACTACCACGCGTTCTTCGACTTCCAGCCCGACCTGAACCTCGCCAACCCCCGGGTGCGCGAGGAGCTGGTGAAGGTCGTGGACCACTGGCTGGGCTTCGGCGTCTCGGGCTTCAGGCTCGACGCCGTGCCGCTCATGCTCGACGAGACGGACGAGGAGGGCTTCGACCTGCTCGCCTACTTCAGGCGCCACCTCGACGCGCGCTGGCCGGGGGCCGTGATGCTGGCCGAGGGCGACGTCGCTCCTGGCGAGGACGCGAGGTACTTCGGCGCGGGCCGCCGGGTGCAGGCCGTGCTGAGCTTCTACATGAGCGCCCACATCGGCCTGGCGCTGGTCCAGGGCCGCGCCCGCGCGCTGGAGCGGGCGCTGCGCGGCCTGCCGCGCCCGCCGCGCGGCTGCTGCTACGCGAACTTCATCCGCAGCCACGACGAGTGGTCGTTCCGCCAGGTGAGCGACGCCGAGCGCGAGGAGGTGTTCGCCGCCCTCGACCCCGACGGCGAGGGGCGCATGTTCCACACGGGCCTGCGCCGGCGCCTCGCCCCGCTGCTGGGCGGCGACGTCGGGCGCCTGAAGCTCGCCTACAGCCTGCTGCTCACACTGCCAGGCACGCCCGTCGTCTACTACGGCGACGAGATCGGCATGGGCGACGACCTGAGCGTGGACGGACGCGGGTCCGTGCGCACGACCATGCAGTGGGACGACGGCCCCAACGGCGGCTTCTCGGCCGCCGAGGGAGAGGAGCTCGCCGCCCCCGTGGTCTCCACCGGCCCCTTCGCGTACCGGCGCGTGAACGTGGCCGCGCAGGCCGCGGAACGAGGCTCGCTGCTCGACTGGTTCCGGGCGGCCCTGCGGGTCAGGCGCCGCTTCCCGGAGTTCGGCCGCGCGGGCGGCGCCGCGGTGCTCGACGCCGGCGACCCACGCGTGCTCGTCCACTCCTGTACGGTGGGCCCCTGCACCAGCGTCGCGCTCCACAACCTCGCGGGCGAGCCCGTGGAGGTCCCCGCGCCCGCGCTGCTGTCGCAGGGCGCCGACCCGGTCTTCGGCGACGGGGAGCTCGGCGGCGGCACCGTGCGGCTGGGCCCCTTCGGACGGTTGTGGGCGAGGACCGGCAGCGCGGCCGACTAGGCACCGCGCGGGCGCGACGCGGTCCGGGCGACGCCCGAGGGCACGGGCTTCCGAGGTGCTCTCGAGGTCGAGCACGGCGAGGACGTCACCCTGGGCTCGCGCGCGGGCGCCGCGGCGTGTTCGACTGGAGGCATGCCCGAGAGCCAGCCCCAGGTGGTGCGCAACCGCGCGGAGAGCCGCTTCGAGGTCGTGGAGGACGGGCACGTGGCCGTCCTCGAGTACGTGCGGGTCGGCCGCTCCCTGCTGATGGTCCACACCGGCGTGCCGCCCGAGCTGGAGGGGCGCGGCATCGGCGGCGCGCTGGCTCGCGCCGCGCTCGACTACGTGGGGCGGGCGGGGCTCATCGCCGTGCCCATGTGCCCGTTCGTGCGCTCCTACATACGCCGTCACCCCGAGTACCTGGAGCTCGTCGGCTTCGGCGAGAGGGGCGATCGCCTCTGCTGAGGGCCCCGGGGGCGCCGGGACCGGGGGCCCTGCAGCGCGACGTGGAGCCGGCGGGCCGGCGCCAGGCCGGCATCACGATGGCGTCACGGTCGCTTCCCTAGCCTCCTCCCGCGTTGGCCGAAGGCCGACGCCAAGGAGGTAGCGATGAAGAAGATGTTCTGCGCCCTGCTCCTCGTGGTCGTCGTCTCCGGTCTCTCCCAGGCGGCGGCACAGCTCGACCTGACGTTCCAGAAGGCGTCCGTGGCCGACGGCGTGTGGATGGGCACCGTCGGCGGCGACGTCACCGGACGGCTGGTCACCCTGATGGTCGCGGCCGACACCTCGCGACCCGTCTGGGACGTCGACTTCTACTGGATCGTCCTGGCGGACGACCCCGGCCGGTCGTTCGTCGCCCGGCTGAAGGGGACGCTCGACAGCGGGTCCGGCGAGGTCGCGATGAGCGGCTCCGTGAGCGAGGGCTACCAGGCGGGCGCACGCGTCCAGGAGGCAGGACACCTCGTCGACGCCACGACCTCGCGCTTCGAGGGGACGATCAGCCTCGCGGCCCTGGCGGCCGACCCTCCCGCGACGGACGACTTCGCCTCGGGCTACCCCTGGGACGACGCCGCGCTCTACCCCGCCACGGCGTTTACAGGTGCCTCGAACCGGGGGTCGTCGCCGAGCGTCGGGAACGTCTGCGGCGAGGGGGGCTCCTTCGAGGGCTACCCCTGGGACGACGCGTCCATCTGCCCGCCGCGCGCGCGCTAGGCGCGGCGGTCGGGACCATCCACGGCGGCAGCGTGCTCGGGGGAGGGCACGCTGCCGCGCTCCAACAGGCGGGCGACGGCCTCGTCGAGGCCGGGCAGCGGACCGGCCCACGGAGCCTCGACACCGAGCAGCTCGCGCGCCCGCTCGCGGTGCTCTGGCCGCGCCGCCGGGTGGGCCGCCACCAAGGCGAGCAGGTCGGCGACCCCCTCGCGGCCTCCCGCGAGGGACGCGAGCCCGGCCAGCTCGAGGACGGCGGCGAGCACCAGCGGCGTCTCGGCCAGCTCCCGAGCCTGCCTCAGCGCCTCCTCCAGCAGCTCACGTGCCGCCTGGGCGCCGACGGCATCGGGCCCGCCGCCCTCGACGGCGGCAGCGGCGGCCACCTGGCCGAGGGCGAGCCGGGCCTCCACCTCCAGAGGGCGCTGGCCCAGCTCGGTGGCGACGCCGAGGGCCCGAGCGGCGTGCCTCTCGGCGGCGGCCGCGTCTCCGGCGGCACGCGCCGCCGCGGCGAGCTGCAGCTCTAGGTAAGGCAGGCGCTGCCTGAAGCGCGCGCGCTCGGCGAGCTCCAGCCCCTGCTCGAAGCGCCGCGCCGCCCCACCGATGTCGCCGCGGCTGAGGCTGAGGCGCCCCAGGTAGTCGAGGTCGTTCACGATCCCGGCCGCGTTGCCCAGGGACGTGTTGTGCTCCAGCGACTGCTCGAAGTGCCTCTCGGCCTCCGCGTGGCGGCCGGCCCGCAGCTCGGCCAGGCCGAGGTTCCCGCTCAGGAGCGAGATGCTCCAGGCGTGGCCGACCGCCTCGGCGAGCGCGAGGCCGCGTCCGAGCCACCGCAGCGCGTCGTCGTCGGCGCCGCGGCGTGCCGCCACCGTGCCGAGGACCTGCCAGCAGAGCACCTCCGTGAGAGGGTCGGTGCCCGCCGCGAGCGGGGCCGCCCGCTGCGCCGCGGCCACGGCCTCGTCGAAGCGGCCGAGGGCCGCCAGGAACCAGCCGAGATGAACGAGGACGTAGGCGAGCAGCGTCCGCCTCTCGCGCTCCGCGTCCGCCTCCAGCAGGTCCAGCGCCCTCCTGAACAGCGACTCGCCCTCGTGGAAGCGCCCTTGGATGCCGTGGAAGAACATGAGCGGATCGGCCGACCCGCGACACTCCGCGTCCCAGCCGCGCGCCACGCCGTGCAGCCAGGCGACGACGAGGTCCTGGTAGTCGGGCGCCAGCTCCTCGAGCATGAGGGCCTGCTCCCGCCCGTGCAGACGCTCGACCCAGCCCGCCAGCACCCGCAGGTGGTGCCGAGCGTGAGCGTCTCTGACGCTCTCGGCCCCCCCGGGTCCTCCTCGAGCTTGCCGCGCGCCAGCTCCCTGAGCAGGGCGTGCATCACGTAGCGTCCGGCGCCGGCAGCGCGCAGCAGCGACTTCTCGGCCAGCGCTGCCAGCAGGTCCGGCGAGGCGCCGGCCACCGTCTCCGCCGCCGCCGCGCCGAACTCGCCGGCGAAGGCCGCCAGCCGTCGGTAGGCGGCGCGCTCGCTCGCGGAGAGCAGGCTCCAGGAGTGCTCGAAGGCGGCGCGCAGGCTGCGGTGGCGACTGGGCAGGTCGAGGGCGTCGCTCGTGAGCGACAGGACGTCGCCCTCGATGGCCTCGAGTACCTGCCGCGGGCTCAGGGTCCTCAGCGAGCCGGCGGCCAGCTCTACGCCCAGCGGCAGCCCGCCCAGCAGGCGGCAGAGCGCTACGCCCGCGTCCAGGTCGTCGCCCCGCAGCTCGAAGGCGGGGGCCACCTGCCTGGCCCTGTCGGCCAGCAGGCGCAGGGCGCCGTACGTGAGCGCCTCGTCGGCGTCGGCCACCGCGGAGGCCGGCACGGGCAGGCCGTCGAGCGGCAGCAGCCACTCCACCTGCAGGCGCAGGCGCTCGCGCGACGTCACCAGGCAGCGCAGGCGCGGGCACTCGGCCAGCAGCTCGGCCACCACGAGAGCGCCGCTCACGAGGCGGTCGAACTCGTCGAGGAGCAGGAGAGCGTGCCTGTCCCTCAGGGCCGTCACCACCTGGTCGAGGGGAGGCCGGCCGCCCCGCAGGCTCACGCCGGCGGCGCCCGCCACGGCGATCGGGAGCTCGTCCGTGGACGCGACGCCGGCCAGCGCCACGGTCACGACGCCGTCCTCGAAGCGCGGCCTCAGGCTCGCGGCGGCCCGCAGCGCCAGGCGCGTCTTGCCCACGCCCCCAGGGCCCAGCACCGTGAGCAGCCTGCACTCGTCGCCGGTGAGCCTCTCCTCGACGACGCGCAGCTCGGCCTCCCGCCCCACGAACGAGGTGATGGGCTCGCGCGGTCCGGCCCTGGGCGCCGGCTCGGCCGCGCCGGGCCAGGGCCCCTGCCGCGTCGCCCCGGCGGGGCCGGTCGCCTCGCGCGTGACCTCGTCGAGCACGGCGCGGGTGGAGGCCGCCGGCTCCAGGTCCAGCTCGTCGGCCAGGCGTTCGGCGAAGCGGAGGTAGAGGCGGTGGGCCTCCTCGGGGTCGCCGTAGGTCGCGTGGAGGCGCATGCTCGCCCTCACCACGGCCTCGTCCAGGGGGTCCAGCGCGAGCAGCCGCGCGTAGGTCGCCTCGGCCTCCTCGGGGCGCCCGGCGTCGACGGCGGAGGCGGCGTGGCGCAGGGCGGCGCGGCGGAAGGACTCGCGGAGCTGCGAGCGCTCGAGCCCGAGCCAGCCTGCGAACTCGACGGCGTCGCTCACCTCGAGTCCCTCCGCCAGGTCGCCGGTGTAGGCGTAGGTGGCCGCGCGCCAGTCCTCGGACGCGAGCGCTCGCCTCAGCTCGCCCACGTCGCTCTCCACGCCCCAGCGCAGGCGCGCCTCGTCGCCCTCGAGCGCGTCGCCGAGGGGCAGGGAGCGCGTGCGGGCCAGGAGCTGGCGCAAGTTCATGCGGGCCCGCGCCGTCGGCACGTCGGGCCAGAACAGGTAGGAGAGGCGTTCGCGTGGGACCCAGGTCGCGGCGCAGGCCAGGTAGGTCAGGAGCCCGAGGCGCTTGTCGAGGGGCAGGTCACGCCATTCGTCCGCGTGCCAGACCCGAGGCGCCCCGAGCAGCCGCACCCCCCGTGGCATGGCCGAGTGTAGGGCCGTGGCGGCGGGGCCGGTAGCCCCTCCGCCCCACGGACCGGGCCAGCCCGCGCCGCGCCTCCGCGACCGGCGCTCCGTGGGCCGCCACCCCGCCCTCCCCGGGCGGGTAGTGTTGCCGCCAGGAGGCAGCATGAGGCTCGAGTTCCTGTACTTGCCGGTCGAGGACGTCGGGGCGGCCTTGGCGCTCTACCGCGACCACCTGGGCTTCGCCGAGGCCTGGCGGGAGGGCGAGCTGACCGTGGCCCTCGAGCTGCCGGGCACGGACGTCCGGCTCATCATCGACCAGGAGGTCGAGGGCGACCCTCCCGGCGCGGGTCCGTTCTTCGTCGTCGACAGCGTCGACGCCTTCCACGCCGCGAACCGCGACGCCTTGCGGTTCGTCGTCGCGCCCAAGGACATCTCGCCCGGCCGCTACGCCGCCTTCCTCGACCCCAGCGGGAACGTCGTGCGCGTCATGGACAGGAGGAAGGGCGGCTAGGCTCCGCCAGCCCGCGGACCCTCGTTCCTGGCGGACGTCGGTGCCGGCGTACGAGGAGGGTCAGGCGGTTGGGTCGCCTCCCAACGGGGTGGGGCGCCGGGACCTCAGGCGACGGGCCAGCTGATCTCGGTGCGCCACTCCGAGGGAGGGGCGCTGGACGGGTCGTTGAGGTACGACTCCCACATGGCCGTCGAGAGCCGGAGCCCCTGGCCCTTGGCCCACTCCCGCAGGCGGTGGTAGGTCTCGCCCAGGCTCCAGTAGTGGCCGACGTGCACCGCGGAGGCCACCCTGCCGCCCGGCAGCGTGAATGGCTCCACCTCGCCGGCGGGCGAGACTCGCCGGTCCACGGGGAAGCCCAGGATCACCTCGATGGTGTCGCTGGGCGGGCGCGGGTAGTAGGCGAAGGGTGGCCCGACGACCCTGGCGCCGGCGGCCTGGGCGGCCGTCATGACCGCGGGGTAGCCCCTGTCGAAGACGTCGGCGAGCTCGCTCGCCGGCACCTCGGCGCGCACCACGGCGGCGTCGAGGGGCTCCACCTCCCTGATCGCGAATCCCTGCATCGTTGCCTCCCTTCCCGGTCCCGGTCGTTCGACGCGGGACCGACGCCGGCCCGACCGGCCGGTGCGGGTCCGCCGGGCCGGAGGCGGCGCGCCGGGGAACGGTATCACCGCCGGGCCCAGGAGCTCCTGGACCCGGCGGGACAGGAACGTTCTACCTGTAACGGACGATGTCCACGGCGCCTACGCCGCTGTCGATGCTCAGGTCGAGGCGCTCGCTCGCGGCGGCGTAGCCGGGCGAGACGTAGACGTCGCCGTCGCGCGCGAAGTCGGAGGGGGCCGATATCGCCCCGACGCCGCGGGACACCGCTATGCGGGCCTCCACGCCCTCGGGGATCCGTATCGTCGCCGCGCCCACGCCCGTGTCGATGTCGGCCGCGTACCCGCCGCGCGGCAGCGTGACGGTGGCCGCGCCGACGCCGGTGCTCACCTCGAGGCGCTCGAGCCGCAGGTCGGCGAGGTCGAGGGTCGCCTCGCCCACGCCGGTGTCCACGTCGAGGGACAGCGGTACGGCGCCCGTGAGCGTCAGCTCCCAGACCCCGCCGCGCCCGAACGGCACCGACCTGAAGCGGCCCTCTGAGTCGAGCGAGAAGCGGGCCACGCCGCCCACGACCTCGAACGAGCGCTCGATGCGCTCTCCCGGCAGCGGCGCCACGCTGCCGTACACGAGCAGGTCGGAGTCCGCGTCGCCGTCGACGACGAGGCGCGTCACGCCGGTGGAGATGCTGACCACGGCGCTCCTGGCGCCCTCGAGGTCCTGCGAGACGGACTCCGGTACCGGCGCCCCGCCGGCCAGCAGGGGGCCCGTGACCGTCAGGTAGAGCGCGGCGCCGGCGACGATGGTGCCCGCGACCACGAGCAGGCGGTGCTGGCCGCGCAGCAGCACGTCGACGCCGATGGCGATGATCACCAGCGGCCACAGGTACCAGAGGCCCCAGAGCGCGTCCCAGCTCAACCAGCCGATGTTCGCGGCGAACAGGAACAGGCCGGCCGCGATGAGGACGATGGGCCACAGGGGCACGGGCCTGGACGCGGGGCGGCCGGACAGGCCGTTGCTGGTCGCCATGTCACACACCTCCATGCGGCAGGGTCGGGCCCTTGGGCGCGGAGCCGCGGCGGGTGAGCAGGTAGAGGCCGACGAGTATCAGGGCGATGGGCACGACCACGCCGGACACCGCGCCGGTGAGGAGGACGATCGCCAGCACGACGAGCGCGGCCAGCGCCGGGTATACGGCCCAGCGCTGCCCGCCCTGGGACGCGGGGAGCAGGTAGAGCAGGCCGAAGGTGGCGGCGACGCCGAGGAAGAAGAGCCAGGCGGTGTCGAGGCGCGGCGCGCGCACGTCGATCCAGGCCACCAGCGCCAGGGTGATGAGGATGCCGGCGGGGACGATGGCCCACCAGCGCTCGTGCCCGGTGAGGTAGACGAGGGCGAAGCCTATCCCCAGCACCCCCAGGAAGTAGGCGCCACCCGCCTCGCCCGCGACGATCGTCACGCCAATCGCGGTCAGGGCGGCGCCGGGTATCAGCGCCCACCAGTCGCGCCTGTTCCGCCAGTACCGGTACGAGAACGCGGCGCCGCCTCCGAGGAACAGCAGCGCCCAGAGCCAGTCGCTGAACCAGCTCATCCAGCCCAGCTGCAGCGCGAGCAGGACCAGCCCGCCCGCTACGAGCAGGTAGGCCCAGCGGTTGGGGTTGCTGTCGAGGGTCCTCATGACGTCCCTCCCGGGCGGCGCTTCCGCGCCGCTCGGCCCGGTGGCTGTGCCGGGCCCGTGGCCTGTGTCTCCAGTGGGAGCAGAGCTGCGGTGGTCAGTCACCACATCACCTCCCCACCCGAGTGGTCACTGTCGGGAGGTCGGGGCGGGAACGTCCGTCGGCCGGGATCCCGGACGCCGGGGTCGCGAGGAGACCCTCCAGCGAAGGCGCACCCGTAGTGGTGCGAGGTCCGCGGACCTCTGCGCCCACGATAGAGCGGCGACGCCCTGTGTGCGGGGAGGTTCGTCCCTCGCGGTGACGCGCCTCAGACGCTGACGAGCATGGCCGTCAGGTACATGACCGCGAGACCGGCGGCGAAGCCGGCCAGCGTGGTGCCGGACAGCCAGGTCCCGTGGGAGCGTCGCGCCTGACGCGCCAGGTGCGCGCCCACCTCGACGATCACCTGGAGGATCGCCCCGGCGCCGAGGCCCAGGAACAGCGCCGCCCATTGCGGGGCGAAGGCGAAGGCTCCGAACCAGGTGCCCGCCACCGCCGGCAGGCCGGCCAGGGCGGCGAGGCCGGCGAAGCGCGCCAGCGTGGGCCGGTGGCGCGACATGACGCCGGCGATGCCGATGCCCTCGGTGACGTTGTGTAGCGTGAACCCCACGACTAGGAACGAGCCCAGCGCCACGGCGCCGGAGGCCAGCGCGGCGCCTATCGCCAGGCCCTCGCCCAGGTTGTGGAGGCCGATGCCGAGGGCGAGGAAGCCGGCGAGCGCGAGCCCCTCCGGCTGGCCTCGGCGCCTGCCCACGCCGAGCAGCGCCAGGAACGTGAGGCCGGCCGCCAGCCACACGAGCACGCCGCCCTGGAACGCGCCGGCGGCGCCGGCGGCCAGCTCGAGGCCCTCCTGCAGCGTGTCGACGAGCAGGAAGGCGAGCAGCCCTATCGTCAGGGCGAGCAGGAAGCGCATGCCCTTCTCTCCCAGCGACCTCAGGGCCGGGTAGAACAGCAGCCCCAGCGACACGGGGACGATGCCCACGTAGATGCCGAGCAGGGCGTAGGCCAGGAGCCTGCCGAGGGAGAACGGGGGCGTGGGGACGGCCACGGCGATCTGGTGGGCGAAGGTCAGTCCTGTGGAGGTCACGAACGTGACCGCGTGCGACTCGCCCTCCACCCACGGGTAGGGCAGGCTGACCTCGGCGGCCTCCAGCCGGCCCAGCGGGCCGGGCGGGTCCTGCGTGAAGGTCCAGTAGGCGCCGTCCACCTGCACCTGCGCGATGCGCAAGGGCTCGCTGCCGTCGGCCCTCACGAGCAGGTGGATGCCCTCGTCGTCGAGCGAGGTGCGCTCCACCGTGAGCTCCTCGACCGGCGGCGCGGACACGCCGAGCGGGGCCAGCGGGTCCGTGGCCAGGAACAGCCACACCAGGACGCCGAGGAGGGCCAGCGGCACCAGCGCCAGCAGCGGTCCTACCGACGCGCGACGGGCGGGGAGGGCCTCGACGTTCACGCGACGACCTCGAAGGCGCTCATCCAGCCCAGCTCGGCGAACTCGGACTGGTGGGCGTGGAACATGTAGAGGCCCGGCTCGTGGTCGGCGAACGAGAACTCGAGGATGCCGCGCTGGCCCTGGCACTGCATGACGTTGTCCACGGTGCGGAGCGTGGGCGTGAGCGACGTGCCGTGGTCGTAGTAGTCGAAGAAGTTCGCGTGCAGGTGGAACGAGTTCACCGGGTCGAACTCGACGATGTTGACGAGGTAGACGCGCACGGGCCTGTCGCGCTCGACGCGGATGGGCCGCTTCATGTAGGCGTGGGCCACGGTGTTGACGGCGTAGACCTCGTTCTCGTCGTCGAAGTTGGTGTCGAACGCGTTCATGACCATCACGAGCTCCTGCCAGCGCGCGTTCTCCGGCGTGCCCAACAGGCGGGAGCGGGCCGCCTCCGCCTGCTCGGGGTGCCGTTCGGGGTCCGGGTCGATGATGAACGCGCCGTACAGCCCCTTGTGGATGTGCCGCTTCAGCGGCACGGCGTGGCAGTGGTAGAGGTGGCAGCCGAAGGGCAGGGCGTCGAACTCGTAGGTGAAGCTCTCGCCCGGGGCGATCGAGCCCCTGCCGATGCCGGCCACGCCGTCCATGGCCGCCGAGTGGATGCCGTGGAAGTGCACCGTGTGGGGGTGGCTGCCGCCGTTCGTGAAGTTGATCCTCAGGCGGTCGCCCTCCTTGGCCCGCAGCGTGGGCCCCGGCACGCGGCCGTTGTAGGTCCAGGCGGGGAAGAACACCCCGGGCGCGATCTCGATCTCCTTGTCGACGGCCACCAGGGTGTACTCGCGCAGCGTCCTGCCGTCCGCCGTGGTGGAGACGACGCCCGTGTCCCAGTCCGTGAGCATCTCGTGCGGGTCGAAGCCGTTGCGCTCGTGGTCCACCTCGCCGACCGTCGTCATCAGGCCGTGCTCGTCGTGGCCGTGGGCGTGGACGCCCGCTGCGGACGCGGCGGCGGGCGCGCCGCTCACGTCCGCGGGCCGGAACTGCGGGAGGAAAGCCGGGTCCTCGCGCGCCGCGACGAAGGGCCTGAGCAGCTGGGAGAGCACGAAGCTGCCGCCGCCCAGCAGCCCCGACCGCAGGATCGCGCGGCGGCGTTCGTCGGTTCGTCTCATCGCACCCTGCCTCGCAGGCACCCCTGGTGGCGATCCCGGTTTAGGCCGGACTGACCAAGATGTTAGGGCTGCCTAACTAAGCTTAGGGAGCGCCGTCGGGTTTGTCAACGGCGCCGCTCAGCTCGTAGCTGAGCGCTCCCGACGGGCACGCGTCGATCTGGGCGGCGATCCGCTCGGGCGTGTCGAGGTCGGCGCGCACCCACGGTCGCCTGTGCACGTCGAAGACGAGCGGCAGGCCGCGGAGGCAGATGCCCGTGTGCCAGCACTTGCGGGCGTTGAAGTAGACGGTGATGCCGTCGGCCCTGTAGGCGCGGCCCCTCTCGGCCCTGTCCACGGGGTCGTCCGGGGTGGGGTCGCGGTCGTCGAAACCGGCTTCGAGCTCGTCGCCGCCCGGGGCGTCGCGGCGGTCGTCTTCCGGTTGCGCCATGCCCTGCCTCCTCGCCTGCTCGCGGTCGTGGCAGGAGAGTACGCCGCCGGGCGCGGCGGGGCGTGAGGGGGACAGTGCCCGCCGAGGACCTGCCGCCCGGGCGCTCCGACCCGCGAGGCGCCGGGCCCGGGAGGAGGATCGGCCACGCGGGCACGGTCCACGACGCTCGTCGTTGACCAAGTGGTACAGGACTGGTACCCTCGTGGCGCTTCGTCAAGCCGTCCGCCCCCGATCCGGGTGGGGCGGGCACTAGCAGCGGGAGGTGCTTCATGCGTGGTTCGAGACCGCTCGTGGCCATCCTCGCCTTGGCGTTCACCGCCGGGGCGATGGCGCAGACGACACTGACCTTCTGGAGCTGGCGCACCGAGGACGTCGCGGCCTACGAGAAGTTCATAGAGGCGTTCAGGGAGCAGAACCCCGACATCGACGTGGAGTTCACGCCCTACCTGAACACCGAGTACAACACGATCCTGGCGACGGCCCTGCAGGGCGGCGGCGGGCCGGACATCATCCACCTGCGCGCCTACGGCGGCATGGAGCCGCTGGCGCAGGCCGGCTACCTGGTCAGGCTCGACGACAAGGTCCCGGCCCTGGCGGGCTTCGACCCGGGCATCCTCGCCGGCGCCACGAACCGCGCCGACGGCGGCGTGTACGGCGTGCCGTTCGCGCTGCAGACCGTCCAGGTGCTCTACAACGAGCGGATCTTCGAGGAGCTCGGGCTCGAGGAGCCGCAGACCTGGGACGAGTTCGTCGCCGTGGCCGAGGCGCTCAAGGGCGCGGGCTACCAGGCCCTCGCCAACGGCGCCATGGAGCCGTGGACCGTGGAGACGCTCTTCGGCGGCGTGGGGCCCAGCTACTACGGCGGCGACGAGTTCTTCCAGGCCATCACCGGCGGCGAGACCGACTTCACCGACCCGCGCTTCGCGGCGGCGCTGGAGCGCATGGTGGCGCTCGAGCCCTACCTCGCCGACAACTACATGGGCGTCGCCTACACCGACATGCAGAGCATGTTCGCCTTCGAGCAGGCCGGCATGTTCATAGGCGGCTCCTACGAGCTCGGCATCCTCAAGCAGCTCAACCCCGACCTGCGCATCGGGGCCTTCCCCGTGCCGGGCGACGCCCCGGGCGAGGGTCGGATCTCCTACTACGTGGACGGCTCCTACGGCATCAACGCCGCCAGCCCGCACCAGGAGGAGGCGCTCAGGTTCATCCAGTTCCTGGCCTCGCAGGAGTACGGCCAGATGTTCTCCGACGAGCTGCAGCAGATCTCGGCCGTGCCGGGCGTGACCCCGACCAGCGAAGACCTCTCCGAGCTCGTGGGGCTGATGAACGACGTGGGCACGCCGTACCTCATGCTCACGGCGTTCCGCTTCGGCCAGCCGAGCGGCTCCACGCTGCTGCAGAACGAGATGCAGGCGGTCCTGGCCGGCGACGAGACCGTCGAAGAGGCCGTGACGAACATCCAGCGCGGCGTGGCCGAGTGGTACGACTTCTAGCGGGCAGCTAGCCAGAGCTTCGAGGCGCGCCCGGTCTCCCAGGCCGGGCGCTGCCATGATGACCGGAGCCACAGAGGGGCAGCGGCGGCGGCTGGCGCCGCCCCGGGCCCGCGGGAGGCCGAGTGACGAGACCCAGGCGATGGTGGAACAGGAACGGGCACCTGCTCGTGTTCCTGGGGCCCGCGCTCCTCGTCTACGGGGCGTTCATGGCCTACCCGCTCGTCTCCTCGCTCTCCTTCTCCGTCTTCGACTGGGACGGCTTGTTGCGCCGCGGCTTCGTGGGTCTGCAGAACTTCGTCACCGTCCTCACGCGCTGGCCCTACAGCGAGCGGTTCTTCGGGGCCCTCGAGCACAACGCCATCTTCTTCGCGCTGACGTTCCTGATCCAGACGACCGTCGGCCTGTTCGTGGCCGCGCTGCTGGCGCGCAAGCTGCGGGGCTTCTCGTTCTTCCAGGCCGCCTACTTCCTGCCTCACACGCTGTCGCTAGTCGTCGTTGGGTTCCTGTGGCGCATGCTGCTCAACCCGAACTGGGGCGCCCTGCCGCAGGCCCTGCGTCGCCTCGGCCTGGCCGAATGGGTCCGCCCCTGGCTGGGGCAGAGCGACACGGCCCTGACGACGGTGATCCTCGTGAACTCCTGGGCCTGGCTGGGCTTCCCGATCCTCGTGTTCGTGGCCGCGATCCAGGCGATCCCCAGGGAGTTCGAGGAGGCCGCCGTCGTGGACGGCGCCGGCGCGTGGCAGCTCTTCAGGCACGTCACGTTCCCGCTGATCCTGCCCAGCCTGGCGATGGTCTCGATCCTCACCTTCATCTGGGACTTCAACGCCTTCGAGCTCGTGTTCGTCATGCAGGGCGCGTCGGGCCCGCCCGCCTACTCGACAGACCTGCTGGCGACGTTCTTCTACCGCACTGCCTTCGGCGACCCGACCACGGGCGGTGAGCCCGGTCAGATCGGCATCGCCGCGGCGATCGGCGTGTTCATGCTCGTGATCATCGGCATCGCCTCCACCTTCGGCGTGCGCTTCATGACGCGCAGCCAGACGGAGTACTGATGCTGGGCGCGGGAGCGGGGCAGAGCGCCTGGCGTCGGGCCGTCGTCTACGTCCTCCTCGGGCTCCTCGCCGCCGTCTTCCTCTACCCGATCGTGCTGATGGTCCTCACGGCCTTCAAGACGACGCCCGAGATCTTCAGGAGCCCGTTCGGCCTGCCCGAGGAGTGGTCGACGCGCGGCTTCAGCACCGCCTGGGACCGCGCGCACTTCGGGCTCTACCTGCGCAACAGCCTGCTGATCACGGGCTCGTCGGCGGCGCTGCTCCTGCTCACGGCGGCGCCCGCCGCCTACGCGCTGGCGCGCTACTCGTTCCGGCTGCGCGGGCCGCTCTTCATCTTCTTCCTCGCCGGCATCATGATCCCCATACGCCTCGGCATCCTGCCTCTCTACCTGCTGATGCGGGACCTGGGGCTCATCGACACGCCCTTCTCGCTGATCCTCACCTACACGGCCAGCGGCATGCCGATGTCGGTGTTCCTGCTCAGCGTGTTCTTCCGCAACCTGCCGCGCGAGCTGGAGGACGCCGCCCGCATGGACGGCGCCGGCGAGCAAGGCATCTTCTGGCGGATCATGCTGCCGCTGGTGCGCCCCGGCCTGGCCACCGTCGTGATCGTGAACGTGGTGCCGTGGTGGAACGACTTCTTCTTCCCGCTGCTCTTCCTCCCCAGCCCCACCTGGCGCACGATCCCGCTGGGGATGCAGATCTTCTTCGGCCAGCACCTCATCGACTGGAGCCTCGTCTTCTCCGGCATGCTGCTGGCGAGCCTGCCCCTGCTCGTGATCTACGTGCTCATGTCGCGGCAGTTCATAGCCGGCCTCACCGCCGGCGCCGTCAAGGGGTGAGCGCGCACTCCGGCGCGCTCACCCCGGCAGGTCGCGCCGCCGCAGGGCCAGCGCTCCCGCGGTCGTGAGCAGGGCCGCCACCGCCGTCAGCGCGGCCAGCGGCCAGGCGGAGAACGGCTCGAGCGGGTAGGCGGGCACGGCCTCGAACGGCGAGACGGCGCGCAGCCAGGCGGGGAGCTGGAGCAGCCCTCCCAGGTAGATGACGACGAACGAGAGTCCCACGAGCCCCCAAGTGGCGCGCAGCGCCGCCGGGGCCGCGCCGTAGAGCAGGGCGGCCAGCCCTGCCACCACCCATAGGGCGGGGGCGTAGGTCACGGCGGCGGCCGTCAGCCGCGGGAACCAGGAGCCGTCGCCGACGGAGGCCGCGCCCGCCAGCCCCAGGCCCACCCCGGCGGCGAGCAGCACCGCGGCGGAGCCGAGGGCGACGACCGCCACGTGGCTCGCCAGCCAGCGGGCCCGCGACAGGCCCGTGGCCAGCAGCGCCTCGGCGCGTCCCGCCAGCTCCTCGCCGCGCAGGCGCGACGCCGCCAGCACCGCGTAGGCGGCCAGTATGGCGGCCATGACGGCCACGATGAGGGAGGCGAAGGCGGTGACGGGTTCCACGCCGCCGCCCAGGCGCAGCATCTGCTGGAGGATGCCGGTGCTGCCGAGCATGTCCTCGACGTCCGCGAGGAACGCCCCGTACATGGCCCCCATGACGAAGCCGGCCGCTGACCAGCCGAGCGTGGTGCCGCGCAGCAGGCGCCAGCTCAGCCCCATGGGCGTGACGAGCCACCGGCCCGCCTCGGCGGGGCCGGGGCGTGCTCGCCACAGACCGGCGCCGAGGTCGCGGCGCTCGCCCAGCGTGTGGGCGACAAGGAGGGTGGCGGGAACGAAGGCCAGGGCGGGCAGCAGCGCGGCCCAGTCGTCGTAGGCGAAGGCGCCGGCGGCCTGCGCCCACCCCAGCGGCGACAGCCAGGAGAGGCCGTTGCCCGCGAGGTCGCCCGCCGCCCTGATCAGGTAGGCGAGGCCTATGGCCGCCAACGACGCCCCGGAGGCCCCGCGCGGACTCTCGAAGACCTGGCTGGCCACGGCCGCCACGCCCGCGAAGGAGAGCCCGACGGCCACGTGCGCGGCGCCGTAGAGCCAGGAGCCGGGCCAGTCGATCCCCTCCGCGCCGGTGGCGCCGAGCGCCAGGGCGAGGGCCAGCCCCACGGCGAGGTTCGCGACGAGGACGGTGAGCAGCGCGGCAGCGGTGGGCGCGAGCCGGCCCACCGACCCGGACCTCACCAGCTCGGCGCGGCCCGTCGCCTCCTCCTGGCGCGTGTGCCCTACCGTCATGAGCGCGCTCATCACGCCCGCTAGGATCGCGGTCACGAACAGCACCTCGTGGGCCGTCATGGCCCCGTAGTGGTAGTCGCCCGGCGACCGGTTCGCGCCCATCAGCGCCACGGCCGCCGGCGTGGACAGCGCGGCACCGATGAGGTCACGCTCCGCCGCCGTGGGGTAGAGCCGGACGTAGCTCAGCGGGACGGCCGCGGTGAGGAGCGCGATCCCCAGCGCCCAGGCGACGATCGCCAGGCGCTCCCGCCTGAGGCCGAAGCGCAGCAGTGCCGCCGTGCCGGCGAGGGCACCGGCCGGCGCGGCCCGCGTCACGACGGGCACCGCCAGCGTGGCCCCCCTCACGACGACGCGCCCCCCGCCGACCGCGCGGCCGCGCCGTCGTAGTAGCGCAGCAGGATCTGCTCGAGGGTGGGCGGGCGGCTCTCGAGCGACAGCACGCCCAGCCGGGACAGGGCGGCGACGGCCTCGCCCAGGTGCTCGGCGTCGACCTCGAACCTCACTCGTCCGGCGTCGGCCTCCAGCCCGTGGACGCCGGGGAGCGACCCCAGGCCGTCGGCGGGCCGCTCCACCTGGGCCATCACGGTCGTGCGCTTGAGGTGCCGCAGGTCGTCCAGCGTGCCGCTCTCGACGACCCGGCCGCCCCTGATGATCGAGACGCGGTCGGCGAGGGCCTCCACCTGCGCGAGCACGTGGCTCGACAGCAGTACGGTGCGTCCCTCGGCCTTCGCCTCCCTGATGAGCGCCTGGAACTCGGCCTCCATGAGGGGGTCGAGGCCGCTCGTGGGCTCGTCGAGCACCAGCAGCTCGGCGTCGCCGGCGAGGGCGGCCACCAGCGCCACCTTCTGCCGGTTCCCCTTCGAGTAGCTGCGGCCGCGCTTCGTGGTGTCGAGGTCGAAGCGGCGGCACAGCTCGTCGCGGCGGTGGGGGTCGAGGCCCCCGCGCAGGGTGCCGATGAGGTCTATCGCCTCGCCGCCCGTGAGGTTCGGCCACAGCTCCACGTCGCCGGGCACGTAGGCCAGGCGGCGGTGCAGCGCCACGGCGTCCCGCCACGGGTCCATGCCGAGCACGGTGGCCGCGCCGGCGTCGGCGCGCAGCAGGCCCAGCAGTATGCGCAGCGTGGTGGTCTTGCCGGCCCCGTTGGGTCCGAGGAACCCGTGCACCTCACCGCGGCGCACCTCGAGGTCCAGCCCGGTCAGGGCCGGGACGCGCCCGTACGACTTAACGAGCCCCCTCGCCGAGATGGCAGACTCCGTCATCTTCCTTCCTCCCTCGCCGCGCCCGCGGGCGCGGCGTCCACCTCAGGGTTCGCTTCGCCACCGGCGGCGTCACCCGGGGCGGCGTTCGCCGCCGCGCCGGCCCCCGCTCCGTTCAGCCGCTCGGCCGCGGCGCGCAGCTCGGCGTAGAGCCCCTCGCTGATCACGCCCTTGGCGAGGATCTCCCCGGCGGGCAGCCACCAGCGCAGCGTCACCTCGCTGGGGCCCGTGAGGTCGGCCCCGAGGAGCCGCTCGGCGTGGCGGTGCAGCACCAGGGCGCCGAGCTGCCACAGCGTGAGCACCACCGCCCTGCCGCGGGCGTCGTCCGTGGGCCTCACGAGGCCCTGGGCCTCGGCCTCCGCCATGGTCCGCAGGCTCTCCTCGACCATGGCGTCCACGAGGTCGTCCACGTGGCCCGAGCCGTCGGCGAGCGTCACCGCCAGGTACTCGAGGAGAGGCAGGCCGGGCCTGGCCCGCCGCACGGCGCCGAGCGGGTCGGCGACGGCCGTGCCCGCCAGCCGCCGCTTCATCTCCCACACCAGCTCGTTCACGTGCCTGTCGCAGGCCGCGCGCAGGCCCTCCTTCGAGCCGAAGTGGTGTATCACCAGCGGCGCCGAGACGCCCGCGTCGGCCGCGATGTCCTTGACGCTCGTGGCCGCGAACCCGTCGCGGGCGAAGCGGCGGATGGCCGCGTCGCGTATGCGCGCGCGGGCGGTGAGGTCGTCGCGTCGCGCGCGCCCCTCGCCCCGCCCGCGCTCTCCGTCTGTCATGGCTTCACCCTCCGGCCTCCTGAACGCGGTTCAGTATATTGAACGACGTTCAGCCGGCTGTGACGCGGCATACTATCGGCGCTCGCGGGGGCGGGGCCTCACGCCGGGCGCAGAGGAGGTAGGGAGGATGCGCGGAGCATGGCCGCTGCTGCTGGCCAACCTACTGGCCGCGGGCCAGCTCGGGGCGGCGCAGGCGGGTCTCGACACGGCCGCCGTGGACGCGTTCGTGACCGCCCAGATGCGAGCGCAGGCCGTGCCGGGCCTGGCGCTGGCGCTCGTCCGCGGCGGCGAGGTCGTCTACGTGGCCGGCTACGGCAGGTCGGGCGACGGCGCGCCGGTCACGGCGCGGACGCGGTTCCTGGTGGCGTCGCTGAGCAAGTCGTTCACGGGGTTGGCCGTGCTGCAGCTGGCCGCGCGGGGCGAGCTGGAGCTGGACGTCCCCGTCCGGCGCTACCTGCCCGAGTTCACCGTGGCCGACCCTGACGTCGCCGACAGGATCACCGTCCGCCAGCTCCTGAACCACAGGAGCGGCCTGGGCGACGCCGGCTACCGCGACCAGCGCACGGGCTTCCCCAGGACCCTCGAGGGGCGCGTGGCGGCGATGGCGGCGGCGCGGCCCGTCGCCGAGCCGGGGGCCGAGTTCCACTACTTCAACGGCAACTACGAGGTGCTCGCCCGCCTGGTGGAGGTCGTGAGCGGCGAGCCGTTCGCCGACTACCTGCGGGCGCACGTGTTCGGTCCGCTCGGCATGGACGACACCGAGAGCATCTCTAGCTCGGACGACCTGAGGCGCGGCGTGGACGGGTTGGCCCGCGGCCACCTGCTCGCCTTCGGCCTCCCCGTGCCCTCGGGCGAGGAGACCGGGTTCCTCGCCGGCCACGCCGGGGTCGTGACGACCGCCGCCGACATGGCCAGGTACCTGGCGACGCTCGCCGCGGGGGGACGCCTGGACGGCGAGCAGGTGGTCCCTGCCGCGGCGCTGGCCCCCGTGCTCACGCCCGCGGCGGGCACCGACTACGCCATGGGCTGGTTCGTCGCCGAGCGCGGCGGCGAGAGGCTGCTGCAGCACAACGGCATCCTCTCGACCTTCGCCGGCGACGCCGTGCTGTTGCCGGAGCGCGGCGACGGCCTCGTGCTGCTCTACGACGTCCACAGCGTCGCCCAGGACCTCGTGGGCTTCCCGCACCTCAAGGACGGCCTGGTGTCGCTGCTGCTGGGCGAGGAGCCCGCCTCCGGCGGGTTCGGCGTGCGGCACTGGGCCCTCTCGTTCGGGGCGCTGGCGCTCCTCGCCGCGGTCCTCGGGGTCCTCGGCCTCGTGCGGCTGCCCGCGTGGGCACGTTGGGCCGACACGGTGCCCCTGTGGCGCGGCCTGCTGGGCGCCGTCCGCGGGTTCTTCCCGCTGGCCGTGTTCCTGGCGATGCCCGCGCTGGGCGTCGCCTCCACGGGCCGCTACTTCGGCCTGGTCACGCTGTACCGCTCAGCGGTGGGCGTGATGACGTGGGTGGGGCTGGCGGGGCTCCTCGGCGCCGTCAACGCCCTGGCGCGCCTGGCCTGGCTGGCGCGGCGCGGCTGACCGAAGCCAGCGTCGAAGCCCTGCGCCTCCGGCAGGCGGCGGTCACGGCGCCGGCTCGAAGGCCGCGCCGTCGCCCGGCTCCGGGGGCTGGTCGTCGGCCGTGGACGGGGACGCCTGGGGCGTGCGCAGCTCGCGCATGGTCTCGCTGCCGAGGCCGCCGAAGCGCGGCATGTCGACCATGTCCATGCGCAGCATGCGCTCCGTCATCTTCGAGAGGAAGAGGCGGTTCAGCTCGGGCTTGGCGGACATGCGCCGCAGCGCGGCGGCGGGCACCTGGATGAGCTTGGAGTCCTCCAGGGCCACCACCTGGGCCGTGCGGGGCACGCCGGTGAGGGCCGCGATCTCGCCGAAGAAGTCGCCGGCGTTCAGCACCTCCAGCACCCTGTAGCCGCCCTGCTCGTCGCGCCCCGCGGCGGCGCGGCCCGAGACGATGAAGTAGCCGGCGTCGCTGGGGTCGCCCGTGCGGACCACGACGTGGCCGGCCGGCGCTTCGGCCACGAGGGAGGAGGACGCCAGCTCCCTGAGCTCGGCAGGGGTGAGCGTGCTCATGGCCGGTAGGTGCGTGGCCAGGGCAGCGAAGTCCTCCGGGGCGGCCGCGCGGGTGTGGCGCAGGCCCGGGGCGGCCGCGGCGCCGCGGAGGAGGGTGACGGCGCGGCGCCACTCCGCCGCCGGCTGGCCCAGGCCGGGCAGGACCGCGGTGGCCACGCCCAGCGCCACGGTGGCCGCCGCCGTGATCAGGTAGACGGTGCGTATGTCGAAGTAGTCGGCCAGGCCCACCAGCACCATGCCGAGGAGGAAGAACACGTTGGACGCGACCGAGAAGGTGCTGCTCACCCTCCCGCGCACCTCGCGCGTCGTCTGGCGCTGGATGATCAGGCGTCCTGCGATCGACGAGGGCGCGTTGAAGAAGCCCGAGACCATGATCAGGGCTATCGCGACCGGGATGCTGGTGGCCCTGGCGTAGAACACGCCGACCACGCCCATGCCTATGTACGCGATCGTGAGCCACTGCCCCTCGCGGAGGCGGTCGGCGCTGGCGGCCATGTAGAGGCTCCCCAGCACGAAGGCCAGCGAGGTGAGGCCCTCCTGCAGGCCGAACACGAACTCGCTGGCGCCCAGGGCCTGCACGGCGAAGGGCAGCAAGAGGGCGTTGTGCAGCCCGAACGCCACGGCCACGCCGGCGGCGACGATCAGGAAGGACCGCAGCACGTCGCTGCGCCACAGGAACCGCAGGCCGACGCTGAGGTTGCGGAACACCGACTCGGCGTTCGTGGAGTCGTCGGGCTGGAGCTTGGGGATCGCGATCGTGGAGATCACGAGGGCCGACGCCAAGAACGTGGCGGCGTCGAAGTAGAAGGCCCAGTTCACGGAGGCGGCCGCGGCCAGCAGGCCGCCGGCCGCGAAGCCGACCGCCGTGGAGCCGAAACCGCTGATCGCCAGCATGGAGTTCGCGGCGGCCAGCTCCTCGTCGCTGGCGATCTCGGGCAGGACGCTGGAGTGGGCGGGCTGGAAGAAGGTGCCCACGGCGCTGATCACGGCCACGGCCAGGTAGAGCCAGCCCACGCCGAGGGTGATGAGGAGCGGTATCGACAGCACCATGACGCCGCGGAGGAGGTCGCAGACGACCATGATTCGCTTGCGGTCGTAGCGGTCGACGACCACGCCGGCGAAGAGGCCCACGAGCAGCGCCGGCGCCGCGGTGGCCATGAGCACGAGGCCGACGGAGAGGGCCGAACCCGTGACGCGGTAGACGAGGATGGCCGCGGCGATGTCGACGAGCGAGTCGCCCACCGTGGACACGAGCTGAGCGATCCACAGCGCCCTGAAGCGCCGGTTCCGGAACACCGCGAACGGCGACAGGCGGGCGGTCGCGGTCGCCATGCGAACACCTCCCCATCACGGCGCCGCGCACACCGGCGCGCCGCGCCGTGCCCACCACCGTTACGGCTCCGGCGCGGCTCGGGCCGCCGCGGAGTCGTGAGCTGTGGTTACTGTGGGTACTCTACGCCCCGGCCCAACGCCCGACAAGTGTGCCCACCGCGCCTCCCTGGTAGGCCGGGGAACACCGCCCCGGGACGAGGAGAGGATAGTGGTGGCCGTGGGAGACACGCGCCGTCGCCCCGTGGGCCCTTTCCTCCTCCTCGTGACCGCGCTCGCGCTGCCGCTGTGGGCCCTGGGCGCGCTCCTCGGCGGGGAGCTGATGCCCGGCCTGCCCCTGGCCGCGCTGCAGTTCGTCGTGCCCGTCGTCGCGGCGTCGCTGCTCGTCTACCGCCGCGAGGGACGGGCGACGCTGGGCGCCTTCCTGCGGCGCGCCGTGGACGGCGGCCGCGTGAGGGGCCCGGCCTGGTGGCTAGTGGCCGCCCTGCTCCACCCGCTGCTCTGGACGCTGTCGTGGCTGCTCATGGACGCCATGGGCCGCCCGCTGCCGCCGCTGCGGGTGCCGCTGGCCAGCCTCCCGGCGCTGGCGGCGGCGTTCCTCGTGGCCGGCCTCGCCGAGGAGCTCGGCTGGATGGGCTACGCCTACGGTCCCCTCGAGGAGCGTTGGGGGGCGCTGCGGGCCGCCCTGGGCCTGGGCGTGTTCTGGGCCGCGTGGCACGTGGTGCCGCTCATCACCGGCGGCCGCGAGGGGTCGTGGATCGCCTGGTGGGCGCTAGGCACCGTCGCGATGCGCGTCCTGCACGTGTGGCTGTTCGAGAACACCGGTCGCAGCGTCCTCGCCCAGGCCGTGCTGCACGCCTCCTTCAACCTGTCCTGGCAGCTCTTCCCCGTGCGGGGCTCGGCGTACGACCCCGCCGTCCTGAGCCCGCTCATCGCGCTGGCGGCGGTGGCGGTGAGCGCGCTGCCGGGCAGCGTCATGCGCCGCCGCGCCGCGGCGCACGGGCAGGGCGAGAGGTCCGTCCCTCGCCAGGCCGGTCCGCCGCGCTCCGCGTCCCACGGTCCGGCGCGGTGACCACGCCACGCGGCCGGAGGGCCGTCCGGCATCGCCTCTCCAGCCGCCCGGGCTAGTCCGCCGCCGAGGCCTCCGCGGCGAACAGCGGCCTGGCCGCACCGAACGAGCGCCGCTCGTGCGCCAGCAGCCACTCCTTGCGCGGCAGCCCGCCGCCGTAGCCCCCCAGGCTCCCGTCGGCGTTCACGACGCGGTGGCAGGGGATGACTATCGAGAGCTGGTTCGCGCCGTTCGCCCGCGCCACGGCGCGGGAGGCCGTCGGCCTGCCCAGCGCCTCGGCCACCTGGCCGTAGGTGCGCGTCTCGCCCGGGGGGATGCGCAGCAGCTCGCGCCACACGGAGCGCTGGAAGTCGCTGCCGATGGGCTTGAGCGGCGTGGCGAACGCGCAGCGCTCGCCCGCGAAGTACTCGGACAGCTCCCGCTCGATGCTCTCCAGCACCGCGCTCGTGCCGGGGACCACGGCGGCGCGGGACCGCAGGCGCCGCAGCTCGGTCTCCAGCCCGCGGCGGTCGACGAACTCGAGCAGCACGAGCCCCTCGTCGTCGGCGACGGCGAGCATGGGCCCGAGCGGGGAGTCGAGCCAGGCCGCCGTGTACACGGGTCCGTCGGCGGCGCTGGGCGAGCTGCCGATGATGCGGTTGAACGCGTCGCGGAACCCGCTCCCCGACTCGTAGCCGGCCTCGAGCTGAGCCTCGATCACGCTGCCACCCTCCCTCAGCGACCTCAGCGCCAGGCCCATGCGCCTGGCGCGCGCGTACTCGACGAACGTCATGCCGAAGCGGCGCTTGAACGCCCGGCGCGCGGTGCCCACGTCCACCCCCAGCGCGCGGAAGTCGGCGTCGCGCCAGCGCCTCTCGGGCTCTGCCTCCACGGCCGCCACTAGCCGCCGCACGACCTCCGGCACCTCGTTGGGGTGCGACAAGGGTCGACAGCGCAGGCAGGGGCGGAAGCCCGCGTGCAGCGCCGCCTTGGCGGTGCTGAAGAACTCGCAGTTCTCGAAGCGAGGCTTGCGCGCGGGACACGTGGGCCGGCAGAACACCCCAGTCGTGCGCACGCCCACGTAGAAGACGCCCTCGTACTCGGGGTCTCGCCTCAGCAGGCCCTGGTAGTAGCGGCGGTCCGCGGCCTCGCTCACGAGTAGAGTCTAGGGCCCCTGCCCAGTCGGCGCCGCCGAGAACCGGGCGGGTATTCCGGCGCCGCCGGGGTTGCCAGCGGAGGCCGAGCGGCCGAAGCTAGGGCCCGGAGGTCACGCCATGTGCCGCAGCATCAAGCCGCTCTTCAACTTCGACCCGCCGGCCACCGAGGCAGAGGTCCGCGCCGCTGCCTTGCAGTACGTGCGCAAGGTGAGCGGGTACCAGAGGCCGTCGAAGGCCAACGAGGCGGCGTTCGAGGCCGCGGTCGACGCGGTGGCCGCCGCGACCATGCGCCTCGTGCAGAGCCTCGAGACCACCGCGCCGCCCAAGGACCGCGAGGTGGAGGCGGCCAAGGCGCGGGCGCGCTCGGCCTGGCGCTACGGGCGCGTGGACGACGCCCTCGGCGCCTCCGGTGGCTGAGGGCCTACTGCCCCGCCGGCGGGACGACCTCGCCGCGCTGCTCGTGCACCTGTTCGGGCGTGAGGCCCAGCTCGCGCTCCGCCGCGACCTCCTCGGCGGTGAAGGGCTCGAAGCCCTCCGGCAGCATCCCCTCGTTCTCCCAGGCCGTGGCGACGAAGTTGAGCACGGCCGCCAGCTGCTCGTCGGAGAACTGCGACCACGAGGGCATCATGCCGTTGAAGGTCTGACCGGCGACCTGGATCTCGCCCTGGAGCCCGAAGAGCACGACGTGCATGAGGTAGGTGCGGCCCTGCTCCGCCGCCAGCAGCTCCGGTACGTGGCCGGCCAGCGGCGGGAACGCGCCGGGCACGCCCTGGCCGCTCGCCTGATGGCAGGCGGCGCAGTTCGTCTGGAAGATGGTCTCGCCGTCGCCCTGCGCCAGGGCGGTCCCGGCGACGACGAGCGCGGCGGCGGCGAGCGGTCGCAGTGGGAAGCGCATGTGTCCCCTCTCCGGTACCCGGCGAGCGCGCGTAGGCCATCGCGGCCGGGTCTCCTGCGCGCGCCGGCCCGCCCTGCCGGGCGCGGGCGGCGCGCGATGGCGCCCAGGGTACGTCAGGCTCGTGAGCGCGTGAGGCGGTTCGTGGCCGTGCGTCCGCGGGCCGGCGCGCCGGTCCGCGCACCGACGACGGCGGGCGCTGCCGCGCGGACTCAGCCAAGTCACGTTGCGCGGCCCTACCATGCGGCTCCGACGTGGACCGCGAGCGCATCCTCATAGTCGAGGACGACCCCCACCTGGCCCACGCCCTCGAGACTGAGCTGCTCAGGGCGTACGACGTGGAGGTCGTGCGCACGGGAGGAGAGGCGCTGCTCCTGGCGGAGACCGAGCGCTTCGACCTGGTGCTCCTCGACCTCGGCCTGCCGGACATCGATGGCCTCGACGTGGCGGCGGCCCTGAGGGACAGCACCGCGTCGATCCTCATGCTCACGGCGCGGGCCGACCTCCGCAGCCGCGTCGCCGGGCTCTACGTGGGCGCCGACGACTACCTCGCCAAGCCCTTCGACATGCAGGAGCTGCTGGCCAGGGTCTACGCCCGGCTCCGCCGGCACGCGCGGCCCGAGGCCCACAGCGCCGGGCCGGTGAGCATCTCGCTGACCGACCACATGTGCACGGTCCACGACGAGCCGCTCGAGCTCACGCCGCAGGAGTTCAACCTCCTGGCCCTCCTGCTCGCCAACCAGGGGCGGGTGTTCTCCAAGGCGGCCATCGAGGACCGCCTGTACCGCGAGGAGCCGCCCACCTCGAACGCCGTGGAGGCGCTGGTCTCGCGCCTGCGCGGCAAGCTCTCCGCCGCCGGCGTCACCGACCTCATCGAGACCGTGCGCGGCATCGGCTACGTGGTGAGGGAGCGGCCCTAGGTGACGCTGAGGGCGCGGCTGGGGCTGGCCGCGGCGGGCATGACCGTCGCCGTCATAGCCGCGTTCGGCGCCGTGGCCTACAGGGCGTTCACGCGCCAGCAGGACGAGCAGCTCTCGGTCCTGCTGACACAGGACCTGCAGCGCGTGACGACCCTCCTGGGCAGGCCCGCCCTCGGCGCCTCCTTCGCGCCGGAGGACACGGGCACGTTCATCCTGCAGCTCGTGACGCCGTCCGGCCAGCTGGCCCTCGACGTGGGCGGGGGCGGCGTGACGCTGCCCGTGGTGCGGGCACCCACTCGGATCGAGAGGGGAGAGCGCACCTACCTGGTGGCGACGGGCGTCTGGCCCGCCACCAGGGGCAGCGTGCGCCTCGCCCACGACATCACCGCCGCCCTGGCCGTGCGGCGTGACCTCCTCGAGGTGCTCGTCGGCGCGGGCCTGCTGGTGACAGCGGTCGCCGCCGGTCTGGCGCTGCTGGGAGCGCGGCGCATGCTCTCGCCTCTAGCCAGGGTGGCGCGCCAGGCCAGGTCGGTGGACCCCGCCGCGCCCGGTGGCGTGGAGTACAGCGGGGCCAGGGACGAGATCGGGGACCTGGTGGCCGCGTTGAACTCCGCGCTCGAGGCCATAGCCGGACGCCAGGAGGAGGAGCGCCGCTTCCTGCTCGAGGTGGCGCACGAGCTCGCCGCTCCGCTCACGCTCGTCAACTACCACCTGGCGGCGGTGCGGCGGGACCACCCGGACGACGCGCGCGTGCGCGCCGCCGCGGACGGCACGCGCGAGCTGCTGCGCACGTCTCAGGACCTGCTGGTGCTGGCCCGCGGCGAGCTGGACGTGCCGCTCGAGCCTCGCGTCGTGGACCTGCGCGAAGTGGTCCTGCGCATCGCCGACGAGTACCCGGACCTGCGGCTCAGCCTGGCCGAGCGGCTCGAGGTCGTCGGCGACCCGGAGCGGCTCGTGCAGGTGGTGCGCAACCTCGTGAGGAACGCGCTGCAGGCCGTGGGGCGGCAGGACGGCGTGGCGGTGAGCCTGCGCGCGGAGGGCGACAGCGCGGTGCTGGAGGTGTGCGACGAGGGCCCAGGCATGAGCGAGGAGACGGTGAGGCGCGCCTTCGACCACGGCTTCAGCGGCGGCGGCGGTCTCGGCGTGGGGCTGACCGTGTGCAAGAGGCTGGTGGACCAGCACGACGGCGAGCTGCGCCTGCGCTCGCGGGTGGGCGAGGGCACCTGCTTCGAGGTGCGCCTGGAGAGCCTGGCTTCCCGCCTGGCTGCGGGCGAGGAGGGTCGGTCGGCGGGGTCCGCGCCCGCGCCTGTCGCCGGACCCGGCCCGGCGGGGGCGTCGTGACGGCGTCCGCGGAAGCCCCGTGCCCGGCGGGCCCCGGCAGCTATCTGGCACGAAGGTTCAGGCCGCGTAAGGTTCGCGTAAGGTTCGGGTCGCACCGTCGCTCCTGGATAGCTGCCACCGCGGCGAAGGAGCTCTCGTGAGGCGGATCGCCACGATAGCCAGCCTGCTCCTGGGTTGCGCCTGGGCGTGGGCCATCGACATCCCGACGGACGCGGACGTGCTGATCACCTCGCGCGACGGGACGATCGTGGGCGTGGGTCGCGTGCGGGCCGGCCGAGGCTTCGTGCTCGAGCTGCTGCCCGGCTTCGCCGGCGAGGGCACGCTGCTGTTCACCACGCCCGAGGGCGACGTACGCGTGGTCGAGGTCCAGGTACGCGAGGGCACCGTGTACGTCGAGGACACCGACCTACGCAGCGCCGCGGCGGCGGCGGGCTTCGGCGACGTGGCCATAGGACCCGCGCCGGCCGACGCCTCCCCCGCGGCCGCCGGGCCGCCCCTCGGGCCGCCGCCCGCCGGGGACGCGGCCCCCGCCGAGGCCGGTCCACCGCCCGAGGCGGGTCCGCCGCCCGCCGGCGCACCGCCGCCGTACGCGGGTCCGCCGGAAGGCGCTAGGCCGCCGGAAGGCGCCGGGCCCCCGGGAGACGCCGGACCTCCGGAGGGCGTCGGGCCCCCGGGAGACGCCGGCCCGCCGCCCGAAGCCGGCCCGCCGGATGGAGGCGCCCCGCCGCCGCACGCCGGTCCGCCCGAAGGGGCCGGACCTCCCCCGCACGCCGGCCCGCCGGAAGGGGCTGGACCTCCCCCGGAGGCCGGTCCGCCCGACGGGGCGGGACCGCCGGACGAGCCCGGTCCGCCCGACGGGAGCGCTCCGCCCGAGGACGCCGGCCCGCCCGAGGACGCCGGCCCGCCCGAGGACGCGGGACCGCCCCCTGAGGCGGGACCCCCCGACGAGGCCGGGCCCCCCGACGCCGCACCGCCCCCCGATGCGGGCCCGCCGCCCGACGAGCCGCCGCCCGATGCGGGTCCGCCGCCCGACGAGCCGCCGCCTTCCGACGCCGCTCCGCCTCCGGGCGAGGAGCCGCCGGCGGAGGGCTCGGCCCCCTGATCTCCCGACCCGTGTACCGATGAGCATGGGAAAGCGGGGGCATCCGCTACCCTTGGCCTAACCTCGAGAGCAGCGGCGGGGACCCTGACGCCCCGCGCTGTCCAGGGTCGTAGGCGGGGCCGTAGGCGCGTCCTCCCTTCCGTCAGCCACGCAGCGGGCCCCTCAGGCCAGGCGCGCCACCGCGCCCCCGGTCCTCGACCCGCGAGGGTCACACCCGTCAGGGAGGGGAGACGGCTGATATGCGTGAGTTCTGGCGTGACACCCGGTCCAAGGCGCGTTTGCTGGTCGCGGCGCTGGCCGTGACCGGCCTGGTGCTGGCGCAGGACGCTCCCGACATCACGGCGGACTCGTTCACCAGCGACTTCTCGGTCATGCGACAGCTCAGGGACATCGCCGCCCAGGGCAGCGGCGCGATCGCGGTGCTGCTCCCCGAGACGACGACCTCGGCGCGGTACGTGGCTTTCGACGAGCCGTTCCTCCGCCGGGCGTTCCAGGAGGCCGGCGTCGCCGACAGCGACGTCATCATCACCAACGCCCAGGGCAGCGAGTCCACGCAGCTCACCCAGGCGCAGGCCGCGATCACCCAGGGCGCCACCGTGCTCATCGTCGACCCCATCTCGTCCGGCGTGGGCGCGTCCATCGAGCAGTACGCGGCCGAGCAGGGCGTGCCGGTCATCGACTACGACAGGCTCACCCTCGGCGGCAGCAGGGACTACTACGTGAGCTTCGACAACGTCCGCGTCGGCGAGCTCATAGGCGAGGGCCTGGTGAGCTGCATCGCCGACTGGGGCGTGGAGTCCCCGAACGTGCTGGTGATGAGCGGCGCCCCCACCGACAACAACGCCACGCTCTTCGCCCAGGGCTACAACTCGGTGCTCGAGCCGCACTTCGCCGACGGCACGTACACGAACGCCGGCGCGCCGGCCGGCACCTGGGACCCGGCGCAGGCGCGCACGACCTTCGAGGGGCAGTTCACGGCCAACCAGGCCATCAACGCCGTCGTGACCCCCAACGACGACAACGCCAACGCCGTGATCTCGTACCTCAAGACCCTCAACGTGCCGCCGCGCACGTTCCCGACCACCGGTCAGGACGCCACCCTGCAGGGCCTGCAGAACGTCCTCGCGGGCTACCAGTGCGGCACCGTCTACAAGCCCATCAACCTCGAGGCGCAGGCCACGGCGGCCCTCGCGCTGTTCGTCCGCGCCGGCATGGAGCCGCCCGCCGGCCTGGTGAACGGCACGACGACCGACTCGCAGGCGAACGTCGAGGTCCCCTCGGTGCTGCTCGACCCGATCTGGGTGACGCCCGAGAACATGGCCGAGACGGTCGTGGCGGACGGCTTCGTGGACCCGGCCGAGCTGTGCGCGGGCTTCGAGGACGAGTGCGCGGCCGCCGGCATCGAACAGTAGGGGAGGCGTGACGTACCAGTCGGCTCGGCCCGGTGGCGACACCGGCGCCGAGCCGCTGCTGCGCCTGGAGGGCATCCGCAAGGACTTCGGCGCGGTGCGGGCGCTGCGCGGCGTGGACCTCTCGCTGCCGCGCGGCCACGTCACGGCCCTGGTGGGCGACAACGGCGCCGGCAAGTCGGTGACCGTGAAGGTCATCGCCGGCACCTACCAGCCCGACGGCGGCGTGATCCTCTGGGAGGGCGCGCCGGTGCGCATACGCAGCCCCAAGGAGGCGTCGGCGCTGGGCATCGAGGTCGTCTACCAGGACCTCGCGCTGTGCGACAACCTCGACGTCGTCCAGAACATGTTCCTCGGCCGCGAGCTCATGCGGAGCGGCCTCCTCGCCGAGGACGAGATGGAGCGCGCGGCCGCGCAGACGCTGGGCGGCCTGCGCGTCACCACCGTGCAGTCGGTGCGGCTGCCCGTGGCCGCGCTGTCCGGCGGCCAGCGGCAGTCCGTCGCCGTCGCGAAGGCCGTGATGTGGAACTCGAAGCTGGTGATCCTCGACGAGCCCACGGCCGCCCTCGGCGTGGCGCAGACGAAGCAGGTCCTCGAGCTGGTGCGGCGGCTGGCCGAGCAGGGCCTGGCCGTCATGATGATCTCGCACAACCTCGTCGACGTCTTCGAGGTCGCCGACCGCATCGCCGTGATGCGCCTCGGCGAGGTCGTGAGCGAGGGACCCGCGAGCGAGACGGACGTCCAGACGGTCGTCGAGCTCATGACCACGGGCAAGCGGAGGGCAGCGTGACCGACGCGACCGACGCACCCGCAGCGGCCGCCCTCACCGCGCCCGCAGAGCGGCCCCGCTTCCTGCCCGGCCTGGTCAGCGTGCTGCCCGTGCTGCTCGGCGTCGTGGCCATCGCAGCGATCTTCCAGAGCCTCAACCCGCGCTTCCTCACCACCGGCAACCTCGTGAACCTGCTGGTGCAGGGCTCGGTGTTCATGCTCATCGGCATGGGGCAGGTGTTCGTGCTGCTCCTCGGCGAGATCGACCTCTCGCTGGGCTTCGTGGCGGGCATCGCGGGCGTGGTCGTCACCGAGCTCGTCCAGCCCCGGGTCGCCTGGCCGTGGTGGGGGGCGATCCTGGCCGCGCTCGCCGTGACGGCGGCCATCGGCTTCCTGCACGGGACCCTGATCACGCGCCTGAGGCTGCCGTCGTTCGTCGTAACCCTCGCCGGGCTGCTCGCCTGGCAGGGCGTGCTGATCATCATCCTCGGCACCGGCGGGACGATCCC
>JBIQHQ010000051.1:0-5017 GCA_044508445.1 Deinococcaceae bacterium | reverse complement strand
AGTACGACCCCGAGGGAGCCAAGGCCCTCCTCGCCGAAGCCGGCTACCCGAACCTCAGCCTCGTCTTCCTCTACTCGCAGGACAGCCCGTTCCCCTTGCTGGGAGACATCATCGTCGAGCAGTGGCGGGCCATAGGGGTCCAGGTCGAACGCGACCTCCGCGAGCAGGCTGCCTACACGAGCCAGCGCAACTCCGGCGACTACCAGGTGACACTGCTCGGGCTGGGCCGACCCTTGGAACCCTTGATCGTGTTCCAGGACGCGTTCCACTCCGCCAACTTCCCACCCGGCGCGAACATCGGCTACTACACCGAGGTCGACGACCTGATCGCGCAGGCGCGGACGACGTTCGATGACGACGCCAGGCGGCGGATCGTGTACGAGATCCAGGAGCGGATCATGGAGGACCTGCCGGTGCTGCCGCTCACCTACTCGCAGCTCGTCGTGGCCTGGCGTGAGCCGATCGCGGGCATCCAGACGAGCGCCACGAACGACTTCCTCGGGTACACCCTCAGCTTCGAGAGGTAGTCGGTAGGCAGGGTCGCCGGAGGCGGCCGCGGCAACGAGCTCCTGAGCGTGGCCTGTACGGCCCATGGAGGTCAAGTGCGGTGAGAAGGGTTTGGGACGACTTCCTCACGGACAGAGACGTAGCGGTGTACCAGAAGGCCGGCTACGGCCAAGAGGCGGGCTTCAGAGATCGCCCGGTGCTGCTCGTCATCGACATCAACTACGGCTTCGTCGGCCACGAGAGGGAGGACATCCTCACCTCCATCGAACACACGCGGAACAGCTGCGGTCATGCCGGCTGGGACGCCATGGAGAGCCTGGTCCCGGTCCTGGAGGCCGCGCGTTCGAACGGCGTGCCCGTCGTGTACACGACCAGCGACCCGCGGTACGAGACCATCACGGCCCTGTCGTGGGGCGCCAAGAACAACCGCGTGAACGAGGGAAGGCCCTCCTCCGTACCGGTCGAGCGCAACCAGATCCCCGAGATGATCGCGCCGCGGCCCGGGGAGACGGTCATCTACAAGAAGAAGCCCAGCGCCTTCTTCGGCACTCCGCTGATCCAGGTGCTCGTAGCCCTGGGCGCGAACCAGGTCCTGTGCTGCGGGGCGTCCACCAGCGGCTGCGTCAGGGCGACCGTCATAGACGCGTTCTCGTACAACTTCAGGGTCGCCGTGATCGAGGAGTGCACGTTCGATCGGGGCGAGGCGTCACACGCCATCAACCTCTTCGACATGCACCAGAAGTACGCCGACGTCGTCTCGGCGGAGCGCGTCATCGACTACCTCGCCGGCGTCGACGCTTGGCGACCCGCCCTGGCGGAGGCGACGGCGGGTCGCTGACCCCCCGCCTCCACACGAGAACCGCGAGCCTGGTCGCCGATCACGCGACCATTCGAACGGGAGAACCTGGATGGCCCTCCTCCTCGACAGCACCGACATCGAACCCCTGCTGACGCCCAAGCTCTGCATCGACGCCCTCGACGACGCGTTCCGCGACTACGGCCAGGGCAAGGCGGCCACCGCCATCGGCCGCGAGGTCATACTCACCCGCCTGCCCAACAAGGAGGTGCCGGCGCCGGGCGCTCGCAAGGGGCACGCCTACCACGGCCTCGAGGTCCAGAGCGGCTCGGTGCCGAGGTACGGCGTCGCCTGCCTGCGCGTGAAGTCGGACATCCTCTACTGGCCGGAGGTGGACGGTGACTTCCGGCGCAAGAAGTACCCGGGGGCGCCCGGCGGCCTCTTCTGCGGCTTCGTGATCCTCTTCGACAACGACACGGGAGCCCCCGTCGCCCTCATGCCCGACGGCCTGATCCAGAGGCTGAGGGTGGGCGCGACGTCCGCCATCGGCGCCAGGTACATGTCCAGGGAGGACGCCGAGGTGGCGGCCGTCATTGGCTCCGGCAACCAGGGCGAGGCGCAGGCGTTGACACTGGCCGAGGTGCGACCGTCCCTGAAGGAGATCCGCATCTTCTCTCCGACGCGCAAGAACCGCGAGGACCTGGCAGCCCGGTTGGACGAGCGGCTCGCCGTGCGCGTGGTGCCCGCGGAGTCGGCCGAGGACGCGGTCCGTGGGGCCCAGATCGTGCACTGCGGGACGAACTCGCGGGCGCCGGTGGTGGACGCCGGCTGGCTGGAGCCTGGCACGCACGTGAGCGTGATCAGCGTCCAGGAGATCGGCGAGGAGGTCCTCAGCCGGTCGGACCGCGTCGGCACGTCGCGGCGCTACACGCCCAAGCAGTCCTACACGGCCATCGCCGACGGCTTCGCCGAGGACGTCCACGAGGACGAGTTCGGTGCCGGTTGGTGGCACAACCAGGCGCATTGGGACCGCATGGTCACGCTCGGGGACATGATGAACGGCAACGCGATCGGCAGGGCGTCGGCGGACGAGAACACGGCCTTCGTGACCAAGGGGGCGGCGATGCAGTTCGCTGCCGTCGGTGCGAAGCTCGTGGAGGCGGCCAAGCGAGCGGGCGTGGGCAGGGAGATCCCGACGGAGTGGTTCCTGCAGCCGTACCAACCGTGAGAGCCGTCCGCGGCTAGCGCCGCGGCTCAGTGCCTCATCTGCGGGTCCATCGCGTCCCTGAGGGCATCGCCCAGCAGGTTCGCCGCCAGGACGGCGAGCATGATCGCCGTGCCGCCGAAGACCGTGGCCCACGGGGCTTGCCTGAAGTACTCGCGGCCGTCGCCCACGATCTGGCCCCAGGTGGGCACGTCGACGCCCAGGCCGAGGAACCCCAGGGTCGACTCGGCCAGCAGCGCGCGCCCGACGCTGAACGTGACGGCCACGATGATCGGGCCGAGCGCGTTCACGATGATGTGCTTGCGCGCTATGCCGAACTGGCCGACGCCCAGCGCCTGCGCGGCCTCGACGAACGTGAACTGCTTGAGGCGCAGGACCTCGGCGCGCGTGATCCGCGTGATCTGCGGCACCGTCGCGATGGCGAGGGCCAGGATCACGCGGTCGGTCCCGGTGCCGAGCGTCGCGACCACGAACAGCGCTATCAGGACCGTGGGGAAGGTCATCAGGGCGTCGACGATCCGCATCGTCACCGCCTCCACGAGACCTCGCGCCAGCGCGGCGATGCAGCCGAGCGCCACCCCCACGATCGCCGCCGCGCCCACCGAGCTGAAGGCCACCCCCAGCGAGTACCGAGCGCCGAAAGTGAGCCGGCTCAGCAGGTCGCGACCCAGGTGATCAGTGCCTAGGAGCGCGTCGAGCGAGGGCGGCCGGAGGCGGCGGGTGATCGCCAGGGCGTTGGGGTCCACGGGGCTGAGCTGAGGCGCGAGGACGCTCACGATGATGAGGCCGGCGAGGATCACGGCCCCGATCCAGAAGGTGGGGGACCTCCGCAGCACGGTGGCGGCGGTGCGTCGGCGCGTCGGCGCCGCCAGCACGACGGCCTGGTCACTCATAGCGGATCCTCGGGTCGAGCGCGCCGTACGAGATGTCCACCAGCAGGTTGAGCAGGATGATCCCGAAGGCGAAGGAGACGATCCCGCCCTGGACGACCGTGTAGTCGCGCTGGTTGATGCCCTCCAGGAGGAGCTGGCCGACTCCCGGCCTGACGAAGATGGCTTCGATGACGATGGACCCGCTCAGCATGTTCGCGAGGCTGAAGCCGACCACGGTGACCACCGGTATCGCTGAGTTCCTCAGCACGTGCCTGAGCACCACGCGGTGGAACGCCTGGCCCTTGGAGCGCGCCGTGCGCACGTAGTCCTTCCGCAGCTCCTCGATCACCGCGCTCCGTGTCATGCGCGTGAGGAAGGCAGCCTCCGAGAGGCCCGTGGCCAGCGCGGGCAGGGCCAGGTGGTCGAGGATGCTCCAGAGGTTCCCTTCGTCACCGGCACCGATCACGGGGAACCACCCGAGCGTCAGGCTGAACAGGAGCACGAGCAGCATCGCGAGCCAGAACCGAGGCATCGAGTAGGCGATGACCGCCCCCACCGTGATGAGGCGGTCGACGACGGTGTTCTGGCGCAGCGCCGAGACGACGCCGGCGGGGATCGACACGAGGAGCGCCACGGCGAGCGAGGCGAGGGCGAGCTGGAGTGTGTACGGGTAGCGCTCGACCAGGAGCCGCATGACCGACCGCTGGTTGATCAGGGACCGCCCCAGGTCTCCCCGCACCACGAGAGAGATGTAGCGAACGAACTGCACGTGTATGGGCTGGTTCAGCCCCAACCGTTCTCGCGCCCTCTCCAGCTCCAGGGCGCCGCCTCCGCCCTCGATGTAGGCCTGGGCCGGGTCGCCCGGCGCCAGGCGTATGAGCACGAAGGTCATGACGAGGATCGCCAGCACCGTGGGAACCGTCACGGTCAGCCGGCGCATGACGTAGAGCGTCATCTACCTCCCCCTCGGTCCCGCAGGCGAGCGGGAGCCGGCGTCCGGCGACGGCGCGGGCTCTCGTCGCCCCTCGTCTCCGGACGCCGACAGGCGCTCCCCCTCACGATCTCGGCGGTGCTCCCTGCGACGCGGAGCTCACCGGTCTGTGACGATCGTGTAGCCGAAGAAGTCGTTGGTGGCCCCGTTCGTGATGCTGGCTATCGGCGACCGCCAGGCCACGACGAGCTGCGAGTAGGTGAGCGGCAGCACCGGCAGGTCCTCCATGATCCGCTCCTGGATCTCGTACACGATCCGCCGCCTGGCGTCGTCATCGAACGTCGTCCGCGCCTGCGCGATCAGGTCGTCGACCTCGGTGTAGTAGCCGATGTTCGCCCCGGGCGGGAAGCTCGACGTGTGGAAGGCGTCCTGGAACACGATCAGCGGCTCCAGTGGGCGGCCGAGGCCCGTGATCGTCACGTCGTAGTCGCCCGCGTTCCGCGCCGCCGTGTAGCCGGCGTGGTCGCGTCCGTCGCGCTCCACGTCCAGCCCTATCGCACGCCACTGCTCCACCATGATGTCGGCGAAGATCTGGTCGGGGCTCCGCAGGGAGTGCAGGAACCTGAAGCTCAGGTTCGGGTAGCCGGCTTCGGCGAGGAGGGCCTTGGCTCCCTCGGGGTCGTACT
>JBIQHQ010000050.1:0-5214 GCA_044508445.1 Deinococcaceae bacterium | reverse complement strand
CGCTCCAGGTCGCGCAGCGCCGGCACAGGCACGAGGGGCTCGGCGAGGTCGCGCTCGAAGCGGCCGCTCTCGTGGAAGGCGATGGGAACGAGGTGGCGCGACAGCGCCAGGAGGGCGCGGTTCGCGGTCTCGTCGGCTTCGGCGCCGGCAGCGTCGAGGGCCTCGTGGAGCTCGTGGACGGCGCCGCGGGCCCGGGTGACGTCGTCGAGGAGCCCGCTCAGGTCCAGGTGCCTGGTGGCCGCGCCGGCGCGGGCGCCGATGGTGGCGGCGATCTCGTCCACCGCAGGCCTGTAGTCGAAGGGAAGCCGCGACGCCGTGAGGAGACGGTGCAGGGCGGAGAGGTAGATCCTCGTGTCCCTGACCAGCAGGACCTCGTCGACCTTGTCGATGGTGTCGTCCGGCGTGTGCCACCACCAGCCGAGGCCGCCCGCGCGCTTGCCTCCCGTCTTGAAGCTGACCGTGTCCTCGGAGGCCGACGCCTCCTGCTCGGACAGCGTGCCGAAAACGGAGTTCAGACCTATGGCGTAGAAGGACTGATCGGCGAAGCGCCCGATGCGCTTGCCTTCGAACTCCTCGCCGGTGACCGCCCACACGGCTGCCGCCGCGAGGTCCTTGGTCTGCGGCATGACGGGCGCCTCCGTGACCACCGTCGCCCCCACGCCTCCCGTGGAGTCGACGAACACGTGGGCCACGCAGTGCTCGTGCAGGTCGATCCAACGGTCGTCGGCGTACCAGGCCGACCCGGCGAAGCGTCCGTGAGAGTGGCCGGACCAGAACGCGAGGCGCAGGCCGCGGCGCAGCTCCCCGGCGTTCTCGGCGAGCAGCCGCGCGACCTCCAGGGTGGTCGCGTTCGCGCTGCCGTTGTCCATGGCCCCGTAGTACCAGGAGTCGATGTGGCTCGACAGGAGCACGTACGGGCGCCGAGTGGCCGTGGGCAGCTCCGCCGTGAGCAGCGGGATCGGGCGCCACTCGGTCAGCACCTCGGTGTGGACCGTGACCTCGACGGGACCCGCGGCGAGCAGCTCCCGCAACCACCGAGCGTCAGAGCGCCTTATCGCCAGGCCGGGCGTGCGTGGCATCATCGCCAGGCCCTGCTCCGTGGGGTTGCCCCACACGGGCGACACGCTCGTCTCGTGCAGGTGGTCGTCGTGGACGTGGACCTGCGCGACCGTCCCGCGGTCCTCCCAGCGGCGGAAGGAGACCCCGCTCGCCATGCCGTCGACGAGGACGATGCCGCCGGCGAAGGCCTCAGCTCCCACCGAGCCCTCCTGCCGCGAGTCGATGAGCCTGGCGGTGATGCCCTCGGGCGTGGTGCTCGTGGCGAAGGCGTGGCTGATGCCCGTGATCGCCCGCTCCTGGCCCGCGACGCGCACTACCGCTGGCCCCGGCAGGCTTATGTAGGCGCGATGGTGCGTGAGCTCGGTCTCGTAGCCGTACTCCCTCAAGCGGTCCTGCACCCACTCGAAGCTGGCGAGCTCGTCGGGCTCGCCCGACAGGCGGACCCAGGCGGCTATGGCCCGCGTGCTGTCCATCAGCCTCTGCCCGGATACCCGGGAGAGGAGGCGCGCCTCGGAGGGATGTGGTTCGCTCATGGGTCTCCTTCCTCGCGGCCTCAGCCGCGGTTCGCCCGCGGGTCGAGCGCGTCGCGCAGGCCGTCGCCGAAGAGGTTGAAGGCGAGGATCGCCAGCATGATCACGGTGCCGGGGAAGATGGAGACGTGCGGGGCGCTGCGGAGGTACCGACGGCCCTCGTTGAGCATGGCGCCCCACTCCGGCGTGGGCGGCTGCGCCCCCAGGCCCAGGAAGCCGAGGTACGAGGCCGACAGGATCGCCGTGGCCATGCTGAGCGTGACCTGGACGATGATCGGCGGTAGCGAGTTCGGCAGTATGTGCATCGCCAGGACCCGGTGGTGCGGCGCCCCCAGGGCGCGCACGGCCTCCACGTAGACCTCCTCGCGCACGCGCAGCACCTCCGCCCTGATGAGGCGCGCGAACACGGGGATCAGCGACACGCCGATCGCGATCATCGCGTTGCGCAGCCCTGGGCCGAAGATCGCGATGACGAGGATGGCCAGCAGCAGCGGTGGGAACGAGAGCAGGAAGTCTATGACCGCCGAGAGGCCGCGGTCGAGGCGGCCCCCGGCGTAGCCGGCGACCATCCCCAGCGGCATGCCTCCGAGCAGCGCTATGCCCACGGAGATCAGGCCGATGAGCAGCGAGACGCGGGCACCGTAGATGGCCCGGGAGAAGAGGTCGCGCCCCAGGTGGTCCATGCCGAACCAGTGCTCCCACGACGGCGGGGCCAGGCGCAGCCTGAGGTCGGTGACGTTCGGGTCGTACGGCGCTATGACGGGTGCGAGGAGGCCCGCCAGGAGCAGCAGGAGCAGCAACGCCAGCCCGACCTGCGCGGCACGGTGCCGCCTGAAGCGCCGCAGGGCCCTGGCCGACGGGCGCCGCTCGGGGCCCATGGCGACCGCGGCATTGGCGCTCATTGGCTCACCTGCGGGTTCACGAGCGGGTAGATGAGGTCGGTGACGAGGTTCACGAGCGTGAACGTGAGCGCCATGACCATGACGATGCCCTGGATCACCGGGTAGTCGCGCTGGGATATCGCCGTGACCAGGTAGCTGCCCAGCCCGGGCAGGTTGAACACGGTCTCCGTGAGGATCGCCCCGGCCAGCATGCGGCCGAACTGCAGCCCCGTGATCGTGATGATGGGGATGAGGCTGGCCTTGAGCGCGTGTTTCAGCACGACCCTGTGCGGCGGCAGGCCCTTGGAGCGCGCGGTGCGGACGAAGTCGGTGGCCAGGCTCTCGAGCATCGCGCTGCGGGTCTGGCGTGCCACCACGCCGGCGGAGAAGATGCCCAGGCTGAGGCAAGGCAGCGCGTAGTGCTTCCAGCTACCCACGCCTCCGGTGGGGAACCAGTCGAGCCTCAGGGCGAAAACGATTATGAGGATCAGCCCGGACCAGAAGATGGGCATGCTGACGCCCAGCAGCGATACGACCGTCGAGGTGTAGTCGACGACCGTGTAGGGGCGTACGGCGCTGGCGACGCCGGCCACCAAGCCGATGACCAGGGTGACGCCGATGCTGCCCAGGGCCAACGTGAAGGTGACGCCTAGGCGGGAGGCCAGCTCGCGCACTACGGGCTGCCGAGAGCGGATCGAGTCGCCGAGGTCGCCCCTGAGGAGGTTGGACACGAAGACGCCGAACTGCACGGGCAGGGGTCTGTCGAGGCCCCACTCCTTTCGCAGGCGGTCCAGCGTCGCGGCGTCGGCGAAGTCGCCCGCCATGATCACGGCTGGGTCCCCGGGCACGAGCCTGATGGCCACGAACACGAAGGCCACGACTGCCAGGACCGTGGGGATGGCCAGGACAAGCTTCTGTACGGCGTACCGCCACATGCTAGTTGGCCTCGGGCTGCGGCCCGGGGGCGAGGTCCGCCCCGCGGGCCGCGGTCACGAGCCTGTCGTGCCCGATCAGTCTATGGACACGGTGTAGAGCGGGCGCAGGGTGCTTAGCGGGGTGATGACGTCCTCCATCCCCGCCACGTCGCTGCGCGCTGCCCAGAGCTGGGGCTGCTGGTACATGGGCACCGCCGGCAGGTCCTCCATGAGCACACGCTGCAGGTCCCTGAGCAGCTCGCGGCGGGCGTCGGGGTCCGGCTCCGTCTGCTGTGCGGCGTAGAGGCGCTCGAACTCATCGCTCTCGTAGTAGGTGGGGTTGTTGCCCGCCGGCGGCATCTCTGCCGCGGTGAACACGCCTATGGCGCTGTCCGGGTCGCCGTTCACCGAGCGCCACCAGGTGAGGTTCATCTGGGTCTGCGCCTCGTCCGGCGGCTGGCGTATGTACTCGGAGAACTGTGCCCACTCCATCGCCCGGATGTTCGCGGTCACGCCTATCTCGGCGAGCTGAGCCTGGACGATCGCCACGACCTCGTTGTCGAGTAGGTAGCGACCGGCGCCGTAGGCCAGCTCGAATGTGAGGTTCGGCACCCCGGCCTCGGCGAGGAGCTCCTTGGCCTTCTCGGGGTCGTAGTCGTAGACGTCGAACTCGTCCGTGTAGGCGAAGGTGCCGGCCGGCACCAGCGAATGCGAGACGGGCGCCGTGCCCAGGAAGATGGCGTCGTTTATCGCCTCCCTGTCGATGGCGTAGGCCATCGCCTGGCGGACGCGCGGGTCGTCGAAGGGCGGACTGGAGGTGTTCATGTTCAGGCGGATGAACCCCGCGGAGGGCGGGTTGATGACCTTGACGTCGGGGTTCGAGGAGAGGCGGTCGGCCTCGATGGGTGCGAAGGCGTGGATGACGTCCACCTCGCCCGCCTCGAGCGCCGCCACGCGCGCGGCCTCGTCGAGGATCACCCGGAACTCCACGGTCTTGATCTTCGGCGCGCCCGCCCAGTAGTCGTCGAAGGCCTCGAGGACGAGCCGCTGTCCGGGCACCCACTCCACGAACTTGTAGGGCCCCGGTCCGACGGGATGGAGCGAGAACGCCTCGTCGCTGCCGGCGGCGTCGTAGGCGTCCTTCGAGTAGACGCCTATGAGGGTGTAGGAGAAGGTGGCCAGCAGCGGGGCGAAGGGCTCGGCGGTGGAGACCTGCACGTGGTAGTCGTCGAGGGCGACGACGTCGGTGACGACGGCCAGCGAGGAGCGGCCTATCGAGATGTCGCGGAAGCGGTTGATGCTCCACACGACGTCCTCCGCCGTGATGTCGGTGCCGTCGTGGGCCTTCACGCCCTCGCGGATCTTGAAGATCAGGTTGCGGCCGCCGTCCGTGTACTCCCACGACTCGGCCAACCAGGGCACGATCTCGCCGTCCCTCTCCAGCACCAGCGGGTCGGCGATCTGGGCGACGGCGCCGAAGGCCGGCAGGCCGCTGCCCTTGTGTAGGTCGGGGATCGTGATGTCGATCGGGAGGGCGATGACCAGGCGGTCACGCGACTGCGCCAGGGCGGGGCTCAGCATCGCTCCGATGGCGATGAGGAGGACCAGCCACATCTGGCGCGGGAGAGGGAGCCTACGCACGGACGGGGACTGCGCCACTCGAACACCCTCCTTGCCCTCTAGCCGTCCCGCCCGCGCGATGAGAGGGAACGTCTCCCCGGTCCCGCGGCGGCGGCAAGAGCGAACGAGAGCACGATCATATACGGCACTGCACCGCGGCGCGACCCGCGTCCTGGAGAGCGCCCGCGGCCCCTCGTTGGGCATGGCCCG
>JBIQHQ010000049.1:0-5232 GCA_044508445.1 Deinococcaceae bacterium | reverse complement strand
GCCTCCGCGCGCATGAGCCGCAGCGGGCAGCTCTGCGGCAGGCACAGCGGCGTGCCGCTCACGGGGTCGCTGACCACGCTGCACTCGATGCCGAAGACCCGGCAGACCAGGCCGTGGTCGACGATCTCGCGGGGGTCGCCCTGCGCCACCACCGCGCCGTCCTTCATGGCCACGAGGTGGTGGGCGTAGCGGCAGGCCTGGTTGATGTCGTGCAGCACCATCACGATGGTGCGTCCCTCCCGCTCGTTGAGCTGGTCCAGCAGGGAGAGGATCTCCACCTGGTGGGCCATGTCGAGGAAGGTGGTGGGCTCGTCGAGGAGCAGCACCGGGGTCTCCTGGGCCAGCGTCATGGCGATCCAGGCCCGCTGCTTCTGGCCGCCCGAGAGCGTGTCGAGCTGCCTGTCCGCCATGTCGACGAGGTTGGTGGTCTCCAGCGCCCGGGCCACGGCCTCCTCGTCGCGCTGTGACCACTGCTTCAGCAGGCTCTGATGCGGGTAGCGCCCCTGCGAGACGAGCTCCCTCACCGTCATGCCCTCTGGGGCGGTGGGGCCCTGCGGCAGCACGCCCAGCTGGCGCGCCACCTCCTTGCTGGGCAGCTTCGCGATGGCCTTGCCGTCGAGGAGCACGGTGCCGGACTTGGGGGCCATGAGCCGCGCCATGCCGCGCAGCAGCGTCGACTTGCCGCAGCCGTTGGGGCCTATGAGCGCGGTGACCTTCCCGCTCGGTATCGCCATGGCCAGGTCGCGGACGACCTCGTCGTGGTCGTAGGCGAGGGTCAGGTTGTCGACGGTGAGCTGGGGCATGCCTAGGGTCTCCGTTCGCGCAAGAGGAGGTATATCAGGTACGGGGCTCCCACCACGGCCGTCACGATGCCTACGGGCAGTTGGGCGGGGGCGATGACGGTCCTACCGACGAGGTCGGCGACGACCAACAGGAGGGCGCCGAGGAGGGCGCTCACCGGCAGGAGCGCCTCGTGCGCGGGTCCCACGAGCCGCCGTGCGGCGTGCGGCGCCACCAGGCCCACGAACGCGATCGCGCCGGCCACGGCCACGGCGCCGCAGGCGAGCGCCACCGCCACGGCCACGAGCGCGGCCCTCACGAGGTTCACGCGCTGGCCCAGCGACCTCGCGGTCTCCTCGCCCAGGCCCAGCACGTTCAGCGCGCGGGACCCGAGCAGCGCGGCGGGAGCTAGCACCAGGAGCCACAGGCCCAGCGAGCGGACGTGCTCCCAGTCGCGCCCGTAGACGCTGCCCGTGAGCCAGAGCAGCGCCCTCTGGACGTCGGTGACGTCGCCGAGCACCGTCAGGTAGGTCGTGAGGGCGGTGGCGAGGGCCGAGACGCCGATGCCCACGAGGATCAGCCTCACGGGCGAGCTGCCGCCCCTCCATGCCAGCAGGTAGACGACGGCGGCGGTGAGCGAGCCGCCCAGGAGCGCCGCCCAAGGCAGGAGCGCGCCGGGGGCACCAGGGGCGAGCGTTATGAGGGCCACGGCCGCGAGCCCGGCCCCTTGGCTGACGCCCAGCACGCCGGGTTCGGCCAGGCCGTTGCGGGTCATCCCCTGGAGGATCGCGCCGGACAGCGACAGGGCCGCGCCCACCAGCCCGGCGAGCGCGACGCGCGGCAGGCGAAAGCTCCGCACGACCAGGGCGTGGTTGGGGTCGCCCGTCTCCAGGCCGAGGACGGCTCTGGCCACGTCGAGCGGGGCGATGCGGTACTCGCCCTGGGTCGCGCTCAGCAGCGCGGTCAGCGCGATGAGGGCCAGGAGCGCCGCGGTCACGGGCAGCGCCCGGCGCGGCACCCTGACCGAGAGGCCGCCGGCCCGCGCCACCAGCCACGTCCGTGGCGTCCCGCCCGCGCTCATCGGCGCACCCGGTTCCTGGCCAGGTAGACGAAGAAGGGGGCGCCGAGCAGGGCCATGAGGACGCCCACGGGGATCTCCTGCGGCCGCAGCGCCAGCCTGGCGCCGATGTCGCCGACGGTGACGAGCGCCGCGCCCAGCAGCGCCGAGTAGGGCAGCACCCAGCGGTAGTCCGCGCCCACGAGGAAGCGGGCCAGGTGGGGCGCCACCAGCCCGACGAAGCCGATGGGCCCGGCCAGCGCGACGGAGCCCCCGGCCAGGAGAACGACCGCCGCGGCCGCGGACAGCTTCACGGTGGCGGAGCCCTGCCCGAGGCCCCTGGCGACGTCGTCGCCCAGCGAGAGCGTGGTGAGCTGGCGGGCCAGCGGGAGGCTCAGGGCCAGGCCGGCGAGCAGGTAGGGAGCCGTGAGGCGCAGCAGGTCCCAGTCGCGCCCGGCCAGCGAGCCCGCCGTCCAGAAACGGACCTGGTCGAGGGTGTTCTGGTCGAGCAGGAGCAGCGCGGTCGTGAGCGCGCCGAGGAAGGCGGCGAGGACGGCACCGGCCAGGGCCAGCCTCAGCGGGGAGTTCCCGCCGGCACCGGCGGCGGTGGCGAGGCCGTAGACCACGGCCCCGGCCAGGGCGGCCCCGGCGAGCGCGAAGAGGGCGTAGGTCGCCAGCGGCGGGTCGCCGAGCACCAGGACCGCGGCGACGACGGCTAGCGCCGCGCCGGCGTTCACGCCGAGGATGCCGGGTGAGGCCAGCGGGTTGCGGGTGAGGGCCTGCATGATGGCCCCTGCCACGGCCAGGGAGGCGCCGACGAGCAGGCCGGCGAGCGTGCGGGGCAGACGCACGGTCTGCAGCACGAGGTCGCTCAGGTCGCCGGACGGAGCCACGAGCCCGGAGACGACCTCCGGCACGGGGATCGCCAGGCTGCCCACGCCCAGGCTGACGGCGAGCAGGCAGGCGACGGCCAGCCCGCACAGCGCGAGCCCCAAGGAGCGAGTGGCCTTTGCCCTGGCGGACCTCAGAGCGCCGCCTCCTGCCGCTGCGCCGCCGACGCCGACGCGGTCTCCGCCGGCGCCGCGTGCGTGCTGATGGGCCCCACGCGGTACTGCGGGTAGGAGCGCGTCTCGAGGCCGTCCGAGCGCGGCCGCAGGCTCTTCCAGCCGTGCAGCTCGACGACGGCTTCGTGCGCGACGGCGCCGGCGGGCCCGAGCGCGTCGATGCGCACCCGCTCCCACAGGGGCTCGTCTGAGGCGTCGCGCTCGAGGACCCGCCCGCGCTTCGGTACCGCCAGCCACGACCAGCCGTGGCGCACCAGCAGCTCGCGCTCTAGCGCCTGGAGGAACGGCCCCTCCAGCGCGGCCCAGCCGCGGTAGTGGGCGCGCAGCGCGTCGGGCGCCGCGTCGCGCTCGAGCAGCAGACGCGCGCTGCCGTGGTCCAGGTGCGCCCAGGAGCGCCCCGAGGGCAGGTCGAGCACCGTGGGGGCGAAGAGGTGGCCGCCGAAGTGGCTCACGCGCCACACCCTGGTGCCGTCCTTGGCCAGGTCGCGCAGCCGCCGGTAGACCGGCACCCCGGCTAGCCCACAGGCGGCGTCCTCGCTGCCGTGCGTGCAGACCAGCAGGTCGCGGACGGGGCCGGCCGCCTCCACGGGAGCGTGGCGCGAGGTCGCGCCGCGGCGGTGGACGAGCTCGGCCACGAGCTCACCGAACCCCTCCTCCGGCACCAGGTACTCGCGGCGCTCGAAGTCGGCGAAGGCGCCCTCCGGGCGGGACCACCAGATCACGCGCCTGCTGCCGGGCACGGCGTGCTCGGGGTCGGGAGCGATGGCCATCAGGCGCAGGCGGTAGGGCGCCTCGCGCGCGAACCACGCGGACGCCTCCAGCACCGCCGGAGGCAGCTTCCCGGCGGTCCTGAACAGGCCGCGCGGCCACGGCAGCGGCACCTCGCAGGCGAGGAAGGCGTCGAGCGTGCCGGCGTAGCCTATGGGGTCGATCCCGCTCTCCTGCGCGAACACGTTGCAGAGCCTCGGCGCCGGCCCGTCCGCTCGCATCGCTCCCTCAGCCGGCGCCGTGGCAGTTGGGGGGTGTCCGCGACGCCTGGCCGGCGAGCAGGCCGCTGCCCTCGAGGTCCTCGAGGATCTGGTCGAAGGCGATCAGGCCCCTGCCCTTGCTCCAGAGGTCGCGGTCGAACACGTAGACGCGCCCGCTGGCGACGGCGTCGAGCGCGTTCCACACGGGGTTGGCCGACCACTCGTCGAGCGGCGTGCTGTCCGCGGGGTTGCACAGCAGCACCAGCGCCTGCGGCTGGGTGGCGGCGATGCCCTCGAGGCTGAGGCTGAACTGGGTCTCGCCGCCCCGCGGCTCCACCGCCGCCGGCACGCCCAAGGTGGTGAGGAACGAGCCCATGAAGCTCTGGCTGGAGTGGGCGGTGAAGAGGCCCGGTGACAGCACGCCGATGAGGGTGGTGGGGGCTCCGGCGATGACGGACCCCTTGACCCTGTCGAACGCGGCGCGGTGCTCCGCGAGCGCCTGCGCGGCCTCCGCCTCCAGTCCGAGAGCCTCGCCGAGCTTCTCGAAGGCCTCCAGCTGGTCGTCGTAGGAGCCGCGCAGCGAGTCGAACACCAGGGTGGGCGCGATCGCCGACAGCTGGTCGTAGATCGCCTCGTGCCGGCGCAGGTCGGCGACGATCAGGTCGGGCCGCAGGGCCACGATGGCCTCGAGGTTGGGCTCGGCGCGCGTGCCCACGCCGGGCACGTCGCCCACGTAGGGCTCCAGGTAGGCAGGGATGCTCGCCTCCCTCGCGATGCCCACGGGGGTCACGCCGAGGCGCGCCAGGTGGTCGGCGAAGGAGTACTCGAGCGTCACGATGCGTTGGGGGTTCGCGGGCACGCAGGTCATGCCCAGCTCGTGCGCTATGACGCGCCCGTCGCAGGCCGACTGGGCTACGGCCTGGGAAGCGACGAGCAGCGGGGTCAGGGCCAGGAGAAGCGCCAGTGCGCGGCGCAGCGGGGCTGGTTCGGGCATCGAGGTCTCCTCGGTGATGGGTCTAGGCGCGTCGGACCGGGGCTGACGCAATCCCTAGTAACTCACTAGGGATTCAGAGAGTCTAAACATGACGCGGCGCGGGCGCCTCCGTCAAGGGACGGAGGGGCGGTCGTAGACGCATCCTCCGCCACCGGCGCCTCCACGGTGGGGTTCCGCGCGTGTCGTGTGAGGCGGGTCAGGTGGCGAGTGCGTTCGCGGCGCGCTCGCCCCGTGCCGACCGGGGGCGCGTGGCGCGCTTCTCCGCCGCGGTGGCCAGGGCGTCGAGAGCGGCCGCGAGCTCGCGCAGCGCCGCGGGGTCGAGCTCGTAGTAGACCCAACGGCCGCGCCGCTCCGAGCGCACCAGGCCGG
>JBIQHQ010000024.1:0-42762 GCA_044508445.1 Deinococcaceae bacterium | reverse complement strand
GCGCGCGTTCAGGTAGAAGACGCGGCCGAAGTCGTCCTGGTCGGGGAAGATCTCGTCCTGCATGGGCAGGTACACGCCCGCGGAGTCGACGAGGTAGACGGTCGGCAGCCGGTTCTCCAGCGCGATCGTCTGCGCGCGGATGACCTTCTTCGCCGTGATCGGGAAGAAGGCGCCCGCCTTCACGGTGGCGTCGTTCGCGATGATCATCCAGTCGCGCCCGTGCACTCGGCCCAGGCCCGTGACCACGCCGCCGCAGGGCGCGCCGCCGGCCTCCGGGTAGAGCTCCCAGCCGGCGAAGGCCATGAGCTCGCGGAACGCCCCCGGCTCGTCGTCCACGAGCTTGGCGATGCGCTCCCTGGCGGTGAGCCGGCCCTTGGCGTGCTGGCGCTCCACCGCGCGCGGGCCGCCGCCCATGGCGATCCGTGCCCGCTGCTCGTCGAGGAGCCTCACGGCCTCCTCCCAGCCGGAGAGGGATACGCCGCTCACGCGCTCCGGACGGCGAGTACCACGAGGAGGCCGCCCCCGGCGTTCTCGAGCGCGTGCTCCTCGCCGCTCTCCAACGCCACCAGGCGGCCCTTGCCGACGCGCTCGGTGGCGTCGCCGACCCTGACCAGCGCCTCGCCCTCCAGCACCTGGTAGACGACGGCCTCGCCCTCCCGGCCCGGCCACGACTGGCCGGCCTCGAAGCAGACGAGCTCGCAGGTGAGGCCGCCCGCCTGCAGCAGACGGCCGACCTGCACCTCGGCGAGCGAGAAGCGGCGGGCGTTCGCGATGTTCACGGTCTGCATGCGCTCACAGCCTCCTCGGAGCGGCGGGGGAAGCGCCGGTGGTGGGTCACGCCCGGCGTCGCGGCCGGGCCGCTGGCGTGTGGCTGCCAGCGTACATCGGCGAGGCGTCCCGGCCCGTGCCGGACGGCCCTCCACGGGGCCCGCGAGCCGCTGTGGATAAGTGTGTCTATTGACAGGCCGCCCACGTTCTGCTATTGCCGCCCGAGCGCCGCCGGTTCCGAGAAGATGCCGTCCAGGACGGTATCCTCCGTTTCGCCACGTCCTGCCCGCGACCTTCTCGGCGGACCCCGTGCTTGTCCACAGACCTGCGGAGAATCGGGCCTGTTTGTGGATAACTCAGCGAGGCTCGTCGCCGCCGCGGGGAACGCGTCGCCGCCCCGCTCAGCCGGCGGCGGGGCGCTTGACCGGCCTGTGGATTACCACCGAGCGGGCCGCGCGCACGAAGGCGGCCATGAGGCGCCTGTCCTTCACGCCCGGCGACGACTCGACGCCGGAGCTGACGTCCACCGCGTAGGGCGCCAGCGCCCGGATGGCCGCCACGACGTTGCGCGGCGTGAGCCCGCCGGCGACGACGAGGCGTGGGTGGCCCCGCCAGGCGGCGGCGCCCCCCCAGTCGAAGGCCTGGCCGGAGCCCGGCTCGCGGGCGTCGAGCATGTAGGCGTCGGCGGGGTAGCCCTCCAGCGCGGCGGGCGACGGGGCGTCCTCCGAGGAGACCGCGCGCACCACGGCCGCCGCCTCACGCACCGCCGCGGCGAACGCCGCGTCCTCGTGGCCGTGGAGCTGGACGGCGTCGAGCCGCAGGCGTCCCACGAGCCTCAGGACCTCGTCGAGCGGCTGGTCGCGGAACACCCCCACCTTGACGACGAAGGGCCCGACGGCCGAGAGGACCTCGCGGGCGGCCGCCTCGTCCACGTGCCGCCGCGACCTCGCCAGCACCACCCCGATGGCGTCCACGCCCAACTCCTCCGCCGCCAGGGCGTCCTCCGGCCTGGTGAGGCCGCACACCTTGACCTTCACAGGGCCCGTCACCCCGGGCATCAGAAGGCGTCCTCGAGGTGTCGGACGACAGGTCGCGGGCCGTCGCCGAGCACGAGCACGGCGTCGAAACGCACGGGCGCCTCCGGTCTGCCCAGCTCGGCGGCCAGGAAGCGTGCGGCGGCGCGACGGACCCGCCGCAGCTTGGCGGCCGAGAGCGACTCGCCGGCGCCTCCGTGCGAGGGGGAGCGGCGCTGTCGCACCTCGACGAACACGACGGTGCCGTCCGGCCCGCGGCAGACGAGGTCGATCTCCCCGCCGCGCAGCCTGTAGTTGCGGCTCAGCACCTCGTAGCCCTCGGCCACCAACGCGCGCTCGGCGAGCTCCTCGGCCCAGTGCCTCCGAGCGCCGGCGGCGCCGTCGTCCGACGCGCTGCCCCGCTCCGACGACCCGGCCTGCGCCCGCGTCCCTCGCGCGTCCCGCGGTGGCGCCGCGAGCCCGGCCCTCAGCTCGGCACCACCTCGACGCGGTTCGCGTCCGCCCACAGTCCCTCCAGGTCGTAGAAGTCGCGCGCCTCGGGGCTCATGACGTGGACGACGACGGTGCCGTAGTCGAGGAGCACCCAGCGGTTCGAAGGTCCCTCCACGCCGCGCGGCAGGTGACCGGCCGCCTTCATGCGCTCGCGGACGCTCTCCTCCATCGCTTGGAGCTGGAGCGTCGACTCGCCGGACGCGATCACGAACCAGTCGAGCGACTCCGAGGCCTCCCTGAGGTCGAGCACGGCGATGTCCACGGCGCGCTTGTCGTCGAGCGCGTCCACGATCGTCTGTACCTCGCTCGGGACGCCTCCCCTGGCGGCGACCTCTGCCTCGGCCCCGGTCTCGGTTGTCCCTGTCAACGCTCCTCCGCTCCCGTCGCCGCGCCTAGCGGGCGACGCTGGCCATCACGGCGGTGTCGTGGGCGATCCGCTCGGCGGCGTCGGAGCCGAGCACGAGCTCGAGCCTCACGCTGCGCCCGCCGTACGGGTCCATGCGATCGACCTGCTGCTTGCTGGCGTGCAGCAGCTCGGCGTAGTAGTCGGCGTCCGACCAGGCGTCGAGGGTTACCAGCAGCCGCGTGGGTCCCGGCTCGGTGCCGTCGCCGTCGCGCAGCGTGATCAGCTCCTGCGGCACGCCGGCGGCGACCAGCGAGTCCACGTACGCCTGGCCCAGCCCCGGGACCCCGGAGCGGTCAGTGACGAGCAGCCCCTGCTCGGGGGGCTCGCTGAAGTCGCGCGCCACGCCGCCGAAGGTCTGCGCCATGAAGGCCTGGACCTCGGCCGGCTCGTAGTAGACCGCGGTGGAGCCCTCCATCTCGGAGACGGGCAGCGTGGCCGAGGTGGCCAGCCGCAGGTTCGGCACGCGGGCCGCGAGCTGACGCACGAGCGCGGGGCTGGCGTTCGTCTCGACGTCGTCGAGGAACGTCTCCACGAGGCTCGGCACGAGCGTCACGGCGCGGAGGTTCATCTCCTTGAGCCGCTGCAGCATCGCGTACGCCAGGCGCTTGACGTTGTCGATCCTGTCGATGTCGCCGCGCAGCGTGTCGCGGTACCTGATGAAGAGGCTCGCCTCCTTGCCGTCCATGTGCCGCGGGCCGGGCTGGAAGTCGATGAGCAGGCCGGCAGCGTTGTCGCGGTGGTACATGCGGTAGGGGACGTCGACGGTGACACCTCCCAGCGCGTCGACGAGGTTCTGGAAGATGTCGAGGCTGACGATCGCGTAGTAGTCGACGGGCACCCCGAGGATCGCCTCGACGCGGCTGCGCAGGCCCTCGGCCCCGCGGCGCGTGTAGACGCCGTTGATGCGGTAGCCGAGGTCGCTGAGGAAGGTGTCGCGCGGGATGGCGATGAGCGTGATGTCGTCGTCGTGGACGTTCACGTAGAGGATCGTGTCGGTGTTCGTGCCGAGCGTGCTGGTCTGCAGGTTCACGGGACGCCAGGCGACGATGTTGCCCTCGGAGTCGTAGACCGGGTCGGAGCGGTCGTAGGCGATCAGCATGTCGCGCCCCGCGACGACGAAGCTGGCGTGGAAGTCGTCCTCGTCCAGGCCGAGCAGCCGCCGCTGGTCCTCCGAGAGGACGCCGTGCCGGACGTCGCGCGTGAGCCAGTACCCCGCCAGTCCGGCCAACGCCACGAGCACGCCCAGGAGGGTGACGAGCCTAGCCCTGGCGCGCATCGCGCCCCCGCAGCGACTCGTAGGCCCGCAGCGTGGCGGGGTGGATCTCCTTGCCGGCCCCGCGCAGGTACTCGACCTTCGAAGCGACGGCCCTGGCGTAGGCGGCCCACAGGTCGGTCATCGCGAGCTCGCGGACGTCCTCGTTGACGCCGCGGCCGGGCTCCGAGACGTCGGCCACGTACAGGGCCGCGCCCACCGCGTCGCCGGCCTCGACGCCGAAGACGTGCCCCTCGACGGCGCCGAGGACCACCTCGTCGCGGACGCCCCACTCCTCGGCGAGCCGCCTGGCGGCCCGCCCGTGCATGGACAGCGGGTGCGACGCCTCGACCGCGTTGCGCGGGCTCACCAGGGCCAGGAGCTGCTCGTCGGTCATGTCGCGCGCGGCGTCGTGGAGCAGGGCGGCCAGCTCGACGCGCCGCAGGTCCTCGGCCGCGAAACCGTTGCTGCGACCGATGCGGACGGCGAGCCGGGCGACGCGGCGCACGTGCGCCAGGCGCTCCGGCGTCACCAGCTCCTCGACGCGCGGCAGCAGGGCCCGCGCCTCGGCGCTGTCGAACTCGTGCTGGCTGCTCTCGGCTATCGCGTGCTCGGTCATGAACTCGGCGCGTCCGCCACGCCCCCTGGGCGGACCTGGGCAGAAGCTATCACGCCCGCATGAGCGTCACGCGTCCGGCACGGCACGCGCCGGCCCCGTCGCGGCCGGAGCGGACGCGGGCGCGGCACGCGCCGCGCGCTAGTCCCGCTCGTCCGCGTCCTCCGCCCCGCCCGAAGCCTCCGCCTCTTCCGCCCCGCCCGACGCCTCGTCCTCCGCCAGGTAGTCGAAGGTCGCCTCGCCGATGTGGACCTCGTCGCCGGTCCTGGCGCCCGCCCGCTTGAGGAGCCTGTCGATGCCCAGCGAGCGGAAGTGCTGCTGCAGGTAGGCGACGGCGTCCCGGTTCGCGGCGTCGAAACGCGCGACGAGCGCCTCGACCTCGGTGCCGGCGACGATCCAGCCCTCGCCGCTGGGGTGGCGCCTCACCCGCGGCGGCTCCGGGGCCTCGCGCGGCGCCCGCGCAGCGGCCACGGGCTGGGGCTTGGGCGGCAGCAGTTCGAAGAGAGCGTCCTCGAGGGCGTCCAGCCCCGTGCCCTCCGTCGCGGAGGCGAAGACCACGGGGATGCCCGCCCGCGTCAGCTCCCGCTCGACGCCGGCGCGCTCCTCCTCGTCGATCAGGTCCACCTTGTTCGCGACCAGCAGGGCCGGCCTCTCGAGGAGAGTGGGGTCGTACTCCTCCAGCTCGCGGCGGAGCGCCCGCAGCGCCGCCTCCGGTCGCTGGGAGGCGTCGAGGACGAAGGCCAGGAGCCGCGTGCGCGAGACGTGCCTGAGGAAGTCGAGGCCGAGCCCCTTGCCCAGGTGGGCGTCCTCGATGATCCCCGGGATGTCGGCCACGGTGAGGCGCTCGTGCCCGCGCTCGACGACGCCGAGGTTCGGCGACAGGGTCGTGAAGGGGTAGTCGGCGATGGCCGGACGAGCGCTCGACAGCGCGGCCAGGAGGCTCGACTTGCCGGCGTTCGGGTAGCCGACGAGGCCGACGTCGGCGATGACCATGAGCTCGAGCCGCAGCCGCCTCGTCTCCCCGGGCGTGCCGCGCTCGGCGAAGCGCGGCGTGCGCCTCGTCGACGTGGCGAACGACGCGTTGCCGCGGCCGCCCTTGCCGCCCCTGGCCACCACGGCGGTCTGCCCCACCGCGGTGAGGTCCGCCACCACCTCGCCCGTGTCGCGGTCGGTGGCGCGCGTGCCCACGGGCACGTCCACGTGCACGTCGTCGCCCGACCTGCCGGCCCGCTCCTTGCCCTCGCCCTGGCCGCCGGTGCCGGCCCTGAAGGTCGTGCGTCCCACGAGCTTGTCCAGCGACGTGATGTCGTCGACGGCGCGCAGGTACACGGAGCCGCCGTCGCCGCCGTGGCCGCCGTCGGGGCCGCCCTTGGGGACGTACTTCAGGCGCAGGAACGACAGGCCGCCGTCCCCGCCCTTGCCGCCCTGCACTGTGATGTCGAGAACGTCCCTGAACGGCATCGCGGCACCCTCCGAAGAACGGCGCGGCCCCCTCGCGAGGGCCGCGCCACGGTCATCGAGCCTCGCGCCTGGGCCGCAGCGGGCCCTGGCGCGCCTCAGTCGCCCGCCGCCTCCTGGGCCTCGACGCTGACGAAGCGGCCCTTGGCGCCCTTGTCGGCGAAGCGCACGGTGCCGTCCCGCAACGCGAACAGCGTGAAGTCGCGACCCAGGCCGACGTTCGCGCCGGGCCGGAACCTCGTGCCGCGCTGGCGGACCAGGATGCTGCCGGCCGCCACGACCTGGCCGTCGAAACGCTTGACCCCCAGACGCTTCGAGTGGCTGTCGCGGCCGTTCTTGGAGCTGCCTACGCCCTTCTTGTGAGCCATCTCCGGCCCTCCTCAGCCCTCGACCTTGGTGATGCGCACCTCGGTGTAGCTCTGCCGGTGCCCGATGTGGCGCCGGTAGTTGGTCTTCGCCCTGAACTTGTAGACGTGAAGCTTGTCGCCGCGTCCGTGGCCTATGACCTCGGCCGTGACCTTGGCGCCGTCCACGGTGGGCGTGCCGACCTTCACCTCGTCGCTGCCGAGCAAAAGGACGGGCAGTTCCACCGTGGTGCCCGCTTCGGCGTCAAGCTTCTCGAGCCGGAGCACGTCACCCTCGGCTACGCGGTACTGCTTACCGCCCGATTCCACGATAGCGAACATCTCAACGACCTCCGGGAACGGTCTCGGCACGCGGGCCGAGACGCCGAACAGAGAGTATATGCCGGCGCGAGGCCGCCGCACAACCTCGCCGGGCACGAGGGACCCAGGGCGCCGCCTCGGCTCATGTGCCGCTCACCCGGTCGGTGAACGGTGTGGTCGGCCGGGTGGGTACCGGGAACGTTCCGTGACACACGCTACTCCGTGGCGGTGCATGTCCTATACTCGGCCAACTTCGCCGTAGGAAAGGGAGGGTTAGGACATGGCCAGATCCAAGACAGTCAGCAAGGCGGACCTCGTGGGTGAAGTCGTCAGCGCCACGAAGCTGTCCCGCAAGGCCGTCAAGGAGACAGTCGACGCGCTCCTGGACACGATGATGTCGGAGATCGCCCGCGGCAACAAGGTCACCCTCACCGGCTTCGGCAGCTTCGAGGTGCGCTCGCGCAAGGCCCGCTCGGGCGTGCGCCCGGGCACCAAGGAGCGCATCCGCATCCCTGCCAGCAACTACCCCGCCTTCAAGGCCGGCAAGAGCCTGAAGGACCGCGTCTCCTCCCGCCGCTAGCGGCCACCCACATGAACGCGGGGCGGGCTCGGCCCGCCCCGCTTCGCGTCGCGGAACGGCCGCGCCCTCACTGACCGGCGAGCCGGTCGAGCACGCCCACCGCCCACTCGCGCGTGTAGGCGCCCAGCGGCATGGAGGCGTCGACGACGACCACGTCCCGCTCCTGCGCCGGGTCGGGCTCCTCGAGCGCCTCGAACTGGGAGTCCACCAGCGCTGCCGGGAAGAAGTGGTCGCCGCGCGCGGCCACGCGCGAGCGCGCACCCACCCTGTCGGCGCGGAGGTAGAGGAACGCCACGCCGGGCCTCGCCGATCGGAGGCCGTCGCGGAAGGCGCGTCGCAGGGCGCTGCAGGCGAGCACCACGCCGCGACCCGCGTCCAGCCGGCGCGCCAGCGCGCTCGACAGCTCGGCGAGCCACGGCGCCCTGTCGGCGTCGGTGAGGGGCCGCCCCGACGCCATCAGCGCCACGTTCCGCGGCGGGTGCATGCCATCGGCGTCGAGGAACTCCCAGCCGAGCTCGGCGGCCAGCCGCGCCCCCACCGTCGACTTGCCGCTGCCCGACACCCCCATGACCACGAGCGCCCGGGCGCTCCGGCCGGCCGCGTCGCTGTCCTGCCTACGCGCCACGCACGCGATCCTAAGGCGCGCGGCTTGACCTGGGTCGCGGCGCGCGGCCCGCTGCCGGCGTTAGCTTCGGCTCCGTGGGCATCCCTGCCGGACGCGCCGTGGTCGTCTACGCCACGCTCTTCGGCACCACGGCCCGAATAGCCGACCTGGTGGCCGAGGAGCTGAGCGCGCTGCTCGGCGAGGACGTGCCCGTGCGCGACCTCGCCGACTGCGACGCCAGGGACCTGCAGGGCCGCGAGCTGGTCGTCGTCGGCACCTCCACGTGGAACTTCGGCGAGCTGCCGCCCGACCTCGAGGCTCGGCTGCCGGAGCTGGAGGCCCTCGACCTGCGGGGCACGGCGCTGGCGCTCTTCGGCGTCGGCGACCAGCTCGGCTACCCTGACACCTTCCTGGACGCCGTGGGCGTGCTCGCCGACCGGCTCGAGCGCACCGGCGCGCGCCCCGTGGGCCGCTGGCCCGCCTCGGGCTACGCCTTCGCGGCGTCGCTGGCGCTGCGCGGCGACGAGCTGCTCGGCCTGGCGGTGGACGAGGACAACGAGCCCGAGCTCACGGCTCCCCGCGTCGTGGCCTGGGTGGACAGGGTCGTGGCGGAGTCCGGGCTGGCGAGCGCCGCCGGGCTCGGGCGGGCGCCCGGGGCCTCCGCCGGCACGCCCGCCGACGACGAGGCGCGCGGGCACGCTCCCGCACCGGGAGAGACGGCAACGAGAGGGGCGCCCGGTCTCCCGGGCGCCCCAGTTGCGCTACAGCGATGTCGCTAGAGCGTCAGGTCAGTAGCGACCCCCCGAGGCCGGCGTGGTGACGACCACGTTGGCGGCCTGGAGGCCCTTCTTGCCCTGTTCGACGTCGAAGGTGACCTCGTCGCCTTCGTTGAGGTTACGGAAGCCCGTACCCGAGATGGCGGAGAAGTGAACGAACACGTCCGGCTGACCGCCGCCCTGCTCGATGAAGCCGAAGCCCTTCTCGCCGCTGAACCACTTGACCCTACCTGTTGCCATTTAGCGTTTCCCAACTGCCCACTGCGGGCAGTGGGCTACTTCGATTTGGGCCGTGAGGCCCCGTCCAGGACATCCCTCGGGTTGTCTCGAACGTGGTCACTCTACGCGCCCACCGTCAGGTTTGCAAGGACGGATGAGACACGGAAGAGCGCCGGGCCCTGCCGGGTTAAGGTTCTGGCGTGAGCGATCGAGCCGCCACCCCCTACGAGACCATGCGCTACGACCCCCGCCTCGCCGGCGGCGGCGGGGAGGTGCCGGGCCTCGCGCGCCTCGACAGGCACTGGGCGCGGCTCGAGCGCTCCGCGGCGTTCACGCGCGTCCCTCTGCGCGTGGGCGACGTGCTGGCCGCGCTGCGGGAGGCCGTCGACGGCGCCGGCGGTCCGCTGAGGGTCCGGCTGTCGCTCGCGCGCTCCGGCGAGCCCGACGTGCTCACCGAGCCGCTCGCCCCGCCCTACCCGCAGGGGTTCGCCGACGTGCCGGCCGACGCCGTCGCCTTCGCCGGACCCGGTCCGTGGCCGCCGCTGGCCGTGGCAGTGGAGCGCGTGGACGAGAGCGACCCGGCCCGGCGTCACAAGACGACCGACAGGGCCCTCTACGAGCTGGGTCGCCACTTCGCCCCCGCGCACGGCCTCGCCGACGTGGCCTTCCTCAACGGCCGCGGCGAGCTGGTGGAGGCCGCCGTCGCGACGGTCTACGTGGGGACCGCAGAGGAGCTGCTCACCCCTCCCCTGTCGAGCGGCGCCCTGCCCGGCGTGCTGCGCGAGGAGCTGCTGGAGCGCGGCCTCGTGCGCGAGGCGGTGCTCACCGAGGCTGACCTGAGGAGCGCTCCCGTGGTGCTCATCAGCAGCTCGGTGAGGGGCCTGAGGCGCGTGAGCGTGGCGCCCGGCGAGGTGCGCCTGTCGTAGCCCGCCCCGCCGCCAGAGGTCGCGCCTCGTCACCGCTAACCGGCGCCCCCGCCGCGTCGTCGGCCGGCGTTAGAGTGGCCCGCGTGAGAGGCAACCCCGCTCAGGACACGGGCGTCGTCGCCGCGGCACAGGCGGCGGGCGCGCGTCCTTTCGTCGACTACTCGCACGAGATGCGCATCGCCAAGAACCCGGCGCTGCGCCTCGTCTACCGCCTGCTGGGCGTGTTCTTCCTGGCGCTCGGCACGGCCGGCTACGTGCTGCCCGGCCTGCCGGGCACGGTGTTCATACTGATCGCGGCGTTCTTCTTCGCGCAGTCGAGCCCCCGCTTCTACAACTGGCTGATGAACCACAAGGTGTTCGGCGTGTGGGTGCGCGACTTCCGTGCCGGCAAGGGCCTCCCGCGGCGGCTGAAGCTGGTGATACCCGCCGTGATCGTCGCGGCCTCGGGGTTCAGCATGGTCGTCTGGGCCATGAAGGGCAAGTGGTGGGCGGTGGCGCTCACCGCCGCCGTGGCGGCCTACGGCGTCTACTACGTGCTGCGGCTGCCCACCAGGCCCAGCGACGCCTGACCCGCGCGCCGCGAGAGGACGCCACGCCAACGCCCGGCGGTTCCACCGCCGGGCGTCCTCTAGCCGTCGCCGAGCGGCTCAGCCCAGCCTGGCCTCCACCGTCTTCTCGAACCCGGCCAGGGCCTTCGACACGGGGCAGTCGCGCGCGGCCTCCTGCGCCTTGGCCTGCAGCGTGGCGTCGTCGAGGCCCGGCGCCCTCACGGTCACGGCGATCCTGCCGCTGGCGATGCCCTTGCCCGGCTCCATGACCACGGTGGTCTCCGACTCGACGCTCTCGGGCGTGTGGCCGTCCTTGCTCAGGATGCTGGCCAGGTACATGGAGAAACAGCCGGAGAGGGCCGCGGCGATGAGCTCCTCCGGGTTCGTGCCGTTCTCGGGGCTGGCCCCGGCCTCGAAGCGCGACCTGTAGGTGAAGGGGCCCTCGTAGGTGCCGCTCGGCAGGCGCATGGCGCCCTTGCCGCTCCTGAGGTCGCCTTCCCAGCGCGCGCTGGCCTTGGTCGTGACGGACATGCGAACCTCCTAGTCGAGGACGAGACTAACCGACCTCGGGCTCGAGCTCGTCGTACCCCTCCAGGTAACCCCTGGCCTGCCTGAGGAACATGCGCGCGTACACGCCGTTCATGGCCAGCAGCTCGTCGTGCGAGCCCTGCTCGACCACCCTGCCGCCCTGCAGCACCACGATGCGCTCGGCCATGCGCACGGTGGAGAAGCGGTGCGAGACGATGATCGTGATGCGCCCCTTGGCGTGCGCGCGCAGGGTCTCTATGACCTCGAACTCGGCGTCGGCATCGAGGGCGGCGGTGGGCTCGTCGAAGATCAGCACCGAACCCCCGCGGAAGTAGAGCCGGGCCAGGGCCAGGCGCTGCCACTGTCCGCCGGAGAGCTGCCTGCCGCCCTCGAACCAGCGCCCCAGCATGTTGTCGTAGCGCTCCGGCAGCGCCTCCACGAACCCCTCGGCGCCGGCGCGCTCCGCCGCGGCGGCCACGGCCTCGTCGTCGGCCGCGGCCGCCACGTCGCCCAGCGCGATGTTCTCCCGCACCGTCATCTGGTACTGCCCGAAGTCCTGGAACACGGTGCTCATCTCGGCGCGCAGGCTGGAGGGGCTGAAGCGCGACGCGTCCTGGCCGTTGACGAGGATGCGCCCCGAGGTGGGGTGGTAGAGGAACGTGATGAGCTTGACGAGCGTCGACTTGCCCGCGCCGTTCTCTCCCACCAGGGCCAGCGTCTGGCCCCTCTCGACCTTCACGTTCACGTCCACGAGCACGTCGCGCTCGGTGAGCGGGTAGCGGAAGTAGACGTGCTGGAGCTCGATGGACTCGATGGGGCCCACCCACCGCTCCCCGACGTCGTGGCTCGCCGTGGGCAGCTCGAGGAACTCGTAGAGGTTCCGCATGTAGAGCAGGTTCTGGTAGATGCCGGAGATGCCGGACAGCAGGTTCGAGAACTGCTGCTGGAGCTGCGCGATGCCCTGTATGAACAGGCCGAAGTCGCCCACCGTGATCGCGCCGGCCGCGGCGCGCCGCAGCACTACGGCGGTGGCACCGCCCACGAGGCCCGTCGAGGCCAGCGAGGCGGCCAGGCCCCAGCCGCTGCGCCGGCGGATGAGCGAGACGAGCTGCGAGCGGAACTGCAGGTAGTACGACTGCCAGCGCTCCATGAGGTAGTCGCCGAAGCCGAACAGCCTGATCTCCTTGACGGCCTGGTCGTTGGTGAGCAGGCTGCCCAGGTAGTTCTGCCGCCTGGCGTCGTGCGCCTGGCGCCTGATCATCCGGTAGCCCTCGGTGCCGAAGCGCGACTGCACCCACACGGCCGGCACCGAGGCGAGCAGGACCAGCGGCACCACGGCCCAGCCGAGCTGGGTCATCAGGGCGCTCACCGAGCCCAGCGTCACCAGCGACTGGCCGAGGGTCAGCACCTGGGAGAACACGCCGAGCGGCCTGCTGCCCACCTCGCGGTAGGCGTTCTGCAGCGAGTCGTAGACGGTAGGGTCCTCGAACTGCGCCAGCTCAAGCTCACCGGCCTTGGCCAGTATGCGGCGGCTGATGCGGTTCTGCAGCGTGTCGCCGAGGAGCTCGCGGTTCGCGCCCTGCACGATGCTCACGACGGTGCCCACGGCCACCACCGCCACCTGCACGCCGAGGAGGCCGAGGAGACGGCGGTAGGCCTCGTCGGCGCCGCCGGCCGCGCCGGTGACGGCGGCGGCCACGGCGTCCAGCAGCAGCTTGGCGACCCACATGTTCGCCGCCGGCAGGCCCGCCTGCACGAGGCTGAGGGCGATGATCGCCACGGTGCGACCGGGGCTGGCCTCCCAGACCAGCGCCAGCGTCGACGCCAGGTCGCGGAGGTGCACCCGCAGGTTGACGGGGGCGGGCGGCGTACGAGGCGGGCTCCTCACTCCGGGAAATGTACAGCCGTGGGGAACGCACCCTGCTCGCATCGTGGACTCAGAAGTGGGTGCTAGCTTCCATTCACGCGACGCCAGCCGGGCCCAGCGGGCCGCGGACCGGGAGGTGAGGCGGTTGTCCGACACATCCGACCTGAGGCGAGAGCTGAACTCGCTCAAGCAGGACCTCGCCGCCCTGCGCGGCGACGTCACCACGCTCTCGGAGAGCAGCGCCCACACGGCGCGAGAAGGGATACAGGCCATCATGGACGCAGCCAAGGAAGCCACAGCACAGGCCCGCGAGAAGATCACGCAGGAGGCCGAGCACCTGACGGAGAAGGTCCGTCAAGGCGCCCAGGAGGTAGCCCATAGGGCGCGCGAGACAGGCACGGCGGCGCTCGAGGAGGTCGAGCACCAGGTGAGGGAGCGCCCCCTGACCTCGGTCCTCACGGCGCTCGGCGTGGGCTTCGTCGTCGGCATGCTCCTGTCGCGCCGGTAGCAGCCGGTGAGCGAGCCGGAGGGGGGCGCCCATGGTTAGGAGCCTCGCCGAGCTAGGCATCGCCTTCGTCGAGCTGGCCGAGGCCGAGGGCAAGCGCCTGGCCACGGGGACGAAGAGGACGGCGGCGGCCGTCGCCGGCATGGTCATCGTGGCGATGGTCGCCGGCGCCATGCTGGTCGTGGGCACCGGGCTCCTCGTGTGGGCGCTCTTCGCCCTGCTGCAGGACTACCTGGTCATGCCCGCCGCCCTCGCCGTCACCGGCCTCGCGGTGTGGGTCCTGTTCGGAGGTGCCGCATGGCTCGCGATCAGCGCGATGCGCCGGAGGAGCTAGCCGTCGAGGTCGCCAAGCTCAAGGTGAGGGTGGCCGCGGAGAAGGCCGAGCCGAGCCGGCTGCTGAAGCAGGGCATCAGGTCGGCGCCGCTGGCGTCGGTGGGCGGCGCCATAGGCGCCGGGGCGCTGCTGGCGCTCCTCGGCCGGCGACGCGCCCGCCCCACGCCGTTCGCCGACGTGTCCCGGCGACTCGCCGGGCGGGACGCCGACCCGCGCGCCGGACTGGGCGCCCTGGCCGTGTCGCTGGCGCTGGAGGTGGCGCGCCGCTACTACCCGGACCTCTTCGACGGGGACGGCCGCGGCGCGTAGGTCGCGGCCGTCCTACCTCAACGCTTCGGCGGTATCGAGAGGTACTCCCAGCGCTCGCCGCGCAGGTGCTTGCCGAGCAGCACGATCTGCCCGATGTGGTGCGCGTTGTGGTCGTGGGTCGCGAGCAGCGCGTCGATGACCAGGCGCTCCTGCCCCCTGATCGTGATCGTCGCGAACAGGTCCCTCGGGGTGAGGTCGGCGGTCGCGGAGAGCAGCGCCTCCCAGCCCGCGTCCCACTCGGCCAGCAGCTCGGCGGGGCTCAGCGACGTGGGCGTGAACTCGCCGTCGCGGTCCCTGTCGGGCTTCTCGCCGTCCGTGGTGAGGAAGTCCGTGTAGCGCGAGCGCAGGTTGCCCGCCAGGTGGCGGACGAGCACGGCCACGGAGTTCGCCCTGGGGTCGAGCGTGGCGTGCCAGTCGAGGGGCTCGAGCTGGGCGAAGACCCGCTCGGCCTGCGCCTTCTGGCGAGCGAAGCCCTGGCGCAGCTCGGCCAGGAGGTGTGCCCCCACGTCTTCGTGCGTCGCGTCTCGTGCCGGCATGGCACATGGTAGCCCTAAGCTCGCGGCATGGCGCTAGCTGAGGCGTTCCGGGAGTCGGCGCTGGCGGCGTTCTCGCTGTCCGAAAACGCGCTCGCGGACGTCCCCGGCCTGCCGCGAGTCGGGGCCGCCGCCCTGGCCATCGTCCTGCTGGCCGGGCTCTCCGAGGCGGCCGGGGAGAGCGTGGTCCTGTTCGTGAACCGCGTGCGGCCGCCGCGCTTCGTCCTCAGCCTCCTCGTGTCGGCGCTGATCTTCGCCTTCACCTACCTCTTCCTCGCCGGCAGCGTGTACGCCGTCGCCCACCTCGTCATCGGGCCCCACGTGCCGCTCCTGACCGTGACTGTCATGGTGGGCGTGGCCTACGCGCCGCGGATGCTGGGCCTCCTCGCCTTCCTCCCGTACTTCGGGCAACCGCTGGCGCTCGCGCTCCACGGCTGGTCGGTGCTGGCCCTGCTGGCCGGCGTGCGCGCCACGATGGGCGCGAGCCTCCTGCAGGCCCTGGCCGCGGTGGCGCTGGGGGCGCTGCTGCTGGCCGTGCTGCAGCGGACGGTCGGCAGGCCCTTCGTCTACGTGGCGACCCGTCTCCGGTGGCTCACCGCCGGCGTGCGTCTGGCCACGCCCCAGGAGGCGGTGGAGAGGCTGCTGGAGGAGGAGGACACGGGCCCGTGATCGTCGCCGCGCTCACGCTCTTGGCCGTGGCGCTCACGGTCTCGCTCCTGCTCGCGCCCCTCGAGGCGCTCGGCTGGTGGGCCGGCTGGTTCGGCGAGGAGGAGCGGCGGCAGGCCGCTGCCGGCGGCGAGTCGGCGAGCGGAACCGGCGGGGCGGGAGGGCGGGGCGCCCCGCCGGCGGGCCGTGCCGACGGGCCGGGGCCGGAGCTCTACGTCGTCTACCTCGACGGCATCGCCAAGGCCGGGCACGTCAACTACCGCGACGTGCGCGGCTTCCTCGCGCGCCTGCAGCGGGCCTTGCCGCGCGCCGTGGTGCTCGGCGACGTGCTGCCCTACTCGCCCTCGCGGCGCGGCCTCACCGAGGGACGGCCGTTGTCGCGCTTCTGGCGACGCATGCTCGACCTGAAGCTGCGCGGCCGGCGGCCCGTGCTCACCTTCTCGATCAACGCGCGCAACCTGCTGCAGGTGCTCGTGGCTTCCGACAGCCGCTACGCGGCGCTCTACGGGCGCGCCGCCGCCGACGCGATCGTCGAGGCTTTGACCGCGGCCGGCTACGTGCCTCACAGCGGCGTGCCCGTGGCCCTCGTCGGCTACAGCGGCGGCGCCCAGGTGGCGCTCGTCGCGACGCCCTACCTCAAGAGGCGCCTCGGCGCGCCGCTGAGCCTGGTCTCCCTGGCCGGGGTCATGGCGGACGAGCCCGGCATGCTCGAGCTCGAGCGCGTCCTCCACGTCGAGTCGCGCCTCGACCGCGTCCCGCGCATGGGCCGCCTGGCCTTCCCCGGCCTGTGGGGCGTCTGGCCCCGCTCGTACTTCTCGCGGCTGCGGCGCAGCGGCCGGCTGCGCGTCGTGGACCCGGGGCCGATGCGGCACAACGGCGGCGGGAGCTACCTGGACGACGAGGCGTTCATCGGTGGGCGCAGCCACCAGGAGGTGACGACGGCTTTGGTCGCCGCTTTCCTGGCGGAGGCGGCGGCAGGGCCGGAGGCGGAGACGCGGCCCGGCGCACCCGGCGCGGGGAACGCGTTCACGAGCGTGGCCTAGAGTCTGGCATGGAACCGTCCGCCGACGACGCCGCCCAGGGTCCGGCTGGCCCCTGGCAGCGCCGCACGTCTGGCACGGGCCGGGCGCAGGGTCGCGGCGACGGCCTCCCGCAGCGGCGGACCGGCGACCTGGGCCCGGCCTCGTGGCCCGGACCGCCCCTGGCGCCTGTGGGCTGCGCGTGGTGGCTGGTGCCGCTGGGGCTGCTGCTCCTCAACTACCTGATAGTGGCGCTCTTCTTCCCCGCCGAGGGCGCGCCCGTGGACGTGCCCTACACGCTCTTCCGCGAGCAGGTCGCGATGGGCAACGTCACCGTCGTGGCCGCTCGCGCCGACGTCATCGAGGGGGAGTTCGCCGAGCCCGTGACGGTCACCAGGGAGCGGCGGAACGTGCTGGGCGGCGAGTTCACGGAGCGGGTGGAGGTCAAGCGCTTCTCCACCACGCTGCCCGCGTTCGCCGGTCCCGGCCTGGAGGAGCTGCTGCTCGACAACGGCGTGGTGATAGAGGCCGAGCCCATCTCGACCACCCGCAACCCCCTGCTCACGCTCCTGATCTCCTTCGGTCCGGCGCTGCTGATGATCGCCGTGCTGTTCTGGCTCACGAGCCGGGCGACGTCGCCGGATGGTCCTGGAGGCCTGGGCGGGGCCCTGAGCCTCGGTCGGAGCCGCGCCAGGCGCGTGGACGCCGGCGAGGTCAAGGTGACCTTCGACGACGTGGCCGGCATCGACGAGGCCGAGAACGAGCTCGTCGAGATCGTCGACTTCCTCAAGAACCCGCAGAAGTACACGCGGCTGGGCGGCACGGCGCCGAAGGGCGTGCTGCTCGTCGGCCCGCCCGGCACCGGCAAGACGCTGCTCGCCAAGGCCGTGGCCGGCGAGGCCGGCGTGCCGTTCTTCAGCATGAACGCCTCCGAGTTCGTGGAGATGATCGTGGGCGTGGGCGCCAGCCGCGTCCGCGACATGTTCGCCCAGGCCCGCAAGGCGGCGCCTGCCATCGTCTTCATAGACGAGCTCGACGCCATCGGCCGCCGCCGCGGGATGGCCGTGCTCTCGGGGGGCAACAGCGAGCAGGAGCAGACCCTCAACCAGATCCTCACCGAGATGGACGGCATGAGCACGAAGGAGGGCGTGATAGTCCTCGCCGCCACGAACCTGCCGGAGGTGCTGGACCCCGCGCTGCTCCGCGCCGGCCGCTTCGACAGGCGCGTGACGGTGCTGCCGCCCGACAGGGCCGGGCGCGAGGCGATCCTGCAGGTGCACACGCGCGGGGTGCCGCTGGCGCCCGACGTGGACCTGGGGGAGGTCGCAGCCATCACGCCGGGCCTGGTGGGGGCCGACCTGCGCAACCTCGTCAACGAGGCCGCGCTGCTGGCCGCGCGCCGCGACCGCGACGCCGTGACCCAGGACGACTTCCGGGACGCCCTCGAGAAGATCATCCTCGGCCCGGAACGCAAGCTCCTGCTGCGGCGCGAGGACCGCGAGCGCATCGCCTACCACGAGGCCGGGCACGCCATCCTCGGCCTGGTCCTGCCCGGCGCCGACCCCGTGACGCGCGTGACCATCACGCCGCGGGGACAGTCGCTCGGCGTCACCTACCAGAGGCCGGAGGAGGACCGCTACCACTTCTCTGAGAGCTACCTGCGCGGACGCATCGTCGGCGCGCTGGGCGGCCGCGCCGCCGAGGAGCTGGTGTACGGGGACCGCACCACGGGGTCCGAGAACGACCTCCAGCAGGTGACGCGCCTGGCCTACGGCATGGTCACGCGCTGGGGCATGAGCGACATCGTGGGCCCCCTGTCGCTGGCGGGCCAGCAGGGCAAGTTCCTGGGCGGCGGCGACGTGATCCCGCGCGAGAGACCCTACAGCGAGGCGACCGCCGAGGCGATAGACAAGGCCGCGCGCCGCATCGTGGACGAGTGCTACCAGGAGGCCGTGCGGCTGCTCACGGAGCACCGCACGGAGCTGGAGAGGCTCGCGGCCGCGCTGATGGAGCACGAGACGCTCGACGAGAAGCAGGTCCTCGAGGTGACGGGCATCCCCCGGCAGGTGGACCACGAGGACGTCCGCGAGCTGCCGCCGGAGGGCGTGTAGGTCCGCGCGCCGACCCAGCGTTCGCGAGCCGTCGCGGCGCCCAGCGTTCGCGAGCCGTTGCCGCGCCGCGCCCCGCGCGGTTGTAATCGGCCCATGAGCGACGACAACGCCACCACCAAGCCGACGGTGCAGATCCACTACTGCGTCCCCTGCGGGCACCTGCCGCGGGCCATGGACGTGCAGAGGAGCATCCTCGAGCGCTTCGGCCAACGCGTCGACGGCGTCAAGCTCAAGACCGGCGACGGCGGCGTGTTCGTCATCAGCATCGACGACGAGGTCGTCTACAGGAAGCCGGAGGAGTTCCGCCTGGAGGCGATCCTCGAGGAGGTCGAGCGCCGGGCGCCGGCTGCCTAGGCAACCGACGCACGCTACCTAGGCGGTCGCTACCCTGGTGGGCGGGGCGGGCACGGCCCTACCTTCGACGCGTATACGAACGACGCGCTCGAAGGGAGCAGCCATGTACGTTCCCCACTACCTCCAGGAGAAGATCTCGGATCAACGCCGGCGGGACCTCCACGCCGAGGCCCGCCTCATCTCCGCGGCACGCGAGGCCTGGCGCGGCGGGAGTCACGACGGACTCCGCCCGATCGCGCGCGCGACGCCGGCCCGCGCCGGCCGCGCCCCCGCGCCGCGCGGGCGGGCGCGGCGGTGGGTCGACGACGCCTACGTCGTCCCCTTCCATGTCCCGGCCTGGCGCCGCGCGACGGCGAGCCTGGGCCGCTCGCTCGTGAGCGTCGGCAGGCGCCTCGAGCGGGTCGGCAGGGCGGCGTAGGCCGTGGCCTCCGACCAGGCGAGCCTGCTCAGGCGGGCGGCCGAGCACGCCGCCGCCTACCTCGAGGGCATCGACGACAGGCCCGTGGCGCCCGACAGGGGCGTCGACCTGAGCCCCCTCGACGGTCCGCTGCCGTCGGGGCCAGGCGACCCGGAGGAGGCGCTGCGCCTGCTCGCCGACGTCGCCGCCCCGGCCACGATGGCCATCGCGGGCTCACGGTTCTTCGGTTGGGTCATGGGCGGCTCATACCCCGTGGGCCTGGCCGCCGACTGGATCGCCTCGGCCTGGGACCAGAACACGGCCTTCGCCGCGGCCACGCCCGCGACCGTCGCGCTCGAGGCGGCCGCGCTGCGCTGGGTGATCGAGGCGGCCGGCCTGCCCGACGGCACCTGGGGCGCCTTCACCACCGGCACCACCCTGGCGAACGTGGCGGCGCTGGCCGCCGCGACCTCCGAGGTGCTGCGCCGCGCCGGCTGGGACGCGGTGTCCGACGGCCTGCTGGGCGCCCCGCCGGTGACCGTGGTCGTGGGCGAGGAGGCGCACCCGTCGCTGATCAAGGCTCTGGGGATCGTGGGCCTCGGCCGCCGCCGCGTCGTGCGCGTGGGCGCCGACGGCCAGGGCCGCATGCGCCCCGAGCTGCTGCCGCGCCTCGAGGGTCCGGCCATCGTCTGCCTGCAGGCCGGGAACGTGAACACGGGCGCATTCGACCCCCTGGCCGAGGTCGTCGAGGCCGCGCACGAGATGGGCGCCTGGGCGCACGTCGACGGGGCGTTCGGGTTCTGGGCGGCCGTCTCGCCGCGGCTCGCGCACCTGGCGTCCGGCATGGAGAGGGCCGACTCGTGGGCGACCGACGCCCACAAGTACCTCAACGTGCCCTACGACGCCGGCGTGGTGCTGGTGCGCGACCCGTCGGCGCTGGAGCGGGCGATGAGCGTGTCGGCGGCGTACCTGCCGGAGGGCGAGATCGGCCGCGACCCCATCCTCTACTGCCTCGAGCTGTCGCGCCGCGCCCGCGGCGTGCCGACCTGGGCGGTGCTGAGGACCCTGGGCAGGTCCGGCCTCGCCGAGCTCGTCGAGAGGACCTGCCGCCTGGCCCGCCGCTTCGCCGAGGCGCTGGCCGCGGCGGGCTGCGAGGTGCTCAACGAGGTCGTGCTGAACCAGGTCCTCGTGGCCTTCGACGACGAGCGGACCACGGCCCGCGTCGTGCGGGAGCTGCAGGCCGACGGCACGATGTTCGCCGGCCCCACCTTCTGGCACGGCAGGTCGGCCATGCGCATCTCGGTGTCGTCGTGGAGGACGACGAAGGACGACGTGGACAGGTGCGTGGAGGCGGTGCTGTGCTGCCGCGAGCTGGCGCGCCGGGACCCCGTCAGCCGGGGCCCCGCGTGAGAGGGTCGGCGGTGAGCTCCGCGTAGCGCCGCGCCGCCGCCCTGCGGCTGCCGGCGCCCAGCTTCGCCAGCACCGCCTCGACGTGGTGTTCGACGGTGCGCACCGACAGCCCGAGGCGCACGGCGATCTCCTTGTTCGTCAGGCCCTGCGCGAGCAGGTCCGCCACCTCGAGCTGCCTGCCCGTGAGGCCGGCGGGGTTCGCGAGGGTCTCCGTGCGGGCCCGCGCTGGCACGCGGTGGCCGAGCTCCGTGAGCCGCCGCGCCGCGCGCGCCTCCAGCGGACCGGCGCCGAGGCGCCTGGCGGTCTCCAGCGCCCCGACGAGGGCGTCCTCGTCGTCCGTCAGCGTGAGCATGAGCGCCCTGTCGTACTCCCAGCCGGCGGCGCCGAAGGCCGCGGCGGCGCGGCGCCACTCGCCGGCGATCATCGCGGCGAAGGGCTCGTGGGCCACCGACGCCAGGCCCATGTCGATGCCGGCCACCCTGCCCCACGCCGCCACGTTGGCCTCGCTCCAGCCGGGGGTCCGGCTCATCAGGTCGCGCGCCGCGGCGAAGCGCGCCAGCGGGGCCGGGCCGCCGCTCGTCAGGTGGCGCTCGGCCTCGAGCTGGAGCACCGGCCACGACCGCTGCAGCTCCCCGGTGCGCTCGGCCCTGTCCGCCAGGGAGGCCAGCCTCTCGGCCGCGTCGTCGTCGCCGCGGCGCACCGCCAGCTCCGCCAGCACGGTGTCGGCCAGTAGGCTCGGCACGCTGTCGCCGCCCCCCGCGCCCCTCACGATCCCCTCGGCCTCGTCCCACTCGCCGCGCTTGGCGTGCAGCCAGGCCGTCATCACGCGCGCGTAGAGGAGCAGCGTCTCCACCTGGTGCTCCTCGGCGTACTCCAGCGCCCTCCCGATGTAGGTCCACGCCTTCTCCGACCGCACCCAGGCGATCGCCGCGAAGCTCAGGTTCACCAGGGCGCGCGTCGCCTCGTGCCTCTCCCCCGCCGCGTCCGCCAGCTCGTGGGCCTCGAGGATGAGCTCGTGGTCGTCGGGGTCCTGCTGCGTCCGCACCGAGCCCATGTTCACGAGCGCGTGGGCTGTCACGGCGTCGGCGCCGAGGCGGCGGGCCAGCTCCACCGCCCTCTCGCCCCACGACACGGCCGCGCCGTCGTCCCCGGCCAGCATCGCGAGCTGCGACAGGCCGCTGTAGGCGCCCGCCAGCTCGACGGTGTCGCCGAGAGGCTCCAGCACCCCTATGGCCTCCTCGGCGGCCGACCTCGCGGCCGGCCCGTCGCCGACGTACCAGTGGAAGCGCGAGAGCACGCGCAGGCAGCGACCGAGGGCGGCGCCGTCGCCCACCTCGCGGTAGAGCTCCATGGCGCGTCGCAGGGACGCGAAAGCCTCCTCGAGCTCGTCCACCGTGTAGGCGGCGACAGCGGCCTCCTCGTGCAGCCTGGCGCGCTCGGCGGGGGGCAGGCGGTCGGCGAAGTCGAGGGCGCGCGCGTAGTGCGAGCGCGCCTCGCGGTTCGACTCGAGGGCCGCGGCGCGGCGCGCCGCCAGGGGCGCGTACGCGGCCACCGCGTCGAGGTCCCCCGCCTCCTCGGCGTGGTGCACGACCTCGGACGGGTCGGCCCCGACGGCCTCGAGGGCGCGCATGAGCTCGGCGTGGAGCAGCCGGCGGCGCGCCACGGGCACCGTCGACCTGACCGCCGTCCTGGCCAGCTCGTGCCGGAACGAGACGTGGCCGGGCGCGACCTGCAGGATGTGCCGGCGCTCCGGCTCCTCGGCCGCCTCGGGCCAGCCGGGCATCACCACGTCCAGGACGAGCGCCGGGACGCGCGTGGGCACCATGGCCACCAGCTCCACCAGCCTCCGCGCCGCGTCGCCGAGCCGCGAGGCGCGGCCCAGCACGGCGTTCGCCACCGACGGCGGCAGCTCGCCCGGCTCGGCCGCGACGAGCTCGGTGACGAAGAAGGGGTTGCCGCCGGTGGCGGCGTAGACCCTGTCGGCGTCCTCGCCGGCCAGGGCCGTGACCGCGGACCGCGAGAGCGGCGCGAGCTGCAGGTAGTGGGAGACGCTGCCGCGCAGCGCGTCCAGAGCCGCCGGCAGCGGGTGGGAGGGGCCGAGCTCTCCGGAGCGGAACGTCAGGACCATGAGCACCGGGAGGGAGCGGACCCGCCTGCCCACGACGGCTATGGCGTCGAGCGTCGCCTGGTCGGCCCAGTGCACGTCCTCGATGACCAGCACCGTGGGCGCCGGACCCGCTGCCAGGTCTTCCAGGAGCGCCGCGTGGACGCCGTGGGCCGGCGCGTCGCTCACCAGGGCACGCTCGAGGGACGGGAAGCCGGCGATGTCGCGGAAGGGGCCGAGGGGCCTCGGGATGGCCAGGTCGTCGCAGTTGCCCCACGAGAGGCGCGTGCCCCCGTCCAGCTCGCCGGCGAAGCGAGTCAGCAGGGCCGTCTTCCCGATGCCGGGCTCACCGCTCACCAGGACGGCGGACCCCCGCCCGGCCGCGGCCTCGTCCCGGGCGGCGGCCAGCGCGGCGAGCTGGTCCTCGCGCTCCAGGAGCCCCACGCGCCGAGCATAGAGCCGCCGCCGGCGGCGCGGCCAGGACGCCCCGTGGGTCCGCCAGGGGCCCTCAGGCCGAGGCGCCCGCCGCGCCCTCCATCAGGGCGGCCGCCCGCGCCAGCACCTTCCGCTCGTTCTCGAAGCTGAGCAGCCCGGCCGCCTCGTCCACGTCCACCCAGCGCGCCTCCTCCACCTCGCTGTCGTGGTCCGACACGTCGCCGGAGGCGTAGCGGAACAGGTAGAAGCGCACGAACTTGTGGTAGCGCACGCCCTCGTCCTTGTTCACGTACCAGTACTCGATCGTGGGGAGGGGAGCCACCAGCTCGGCCACCAGGCCCGTCTCCTCGCGCACCTCGCGCGCGGCGGCCTCCTCGGGCGCCTCGCCGGGCTCCACCAGGCCCTTGGGGAGCTGCCACCGGCCGCCAGGCAGGCCGATGAGCGCCACCTGGCGTCCCCGGAAGACAACGCCGCCGGCGGAGACCTGGGTCTTGGTGGTGAGGGCAGCCATGCGCACCTCCAGCGGACGCCGCGAGAGCCTCCCGGTCCAGGCTAGCGCCGCGCCGTCACGATCCGGGCAGCCAGCGGAAGCGCTCGAACGCCGCGCGCTCCAGGTCCTCGCGGTGGCCTGGGTGGGCCACGTCTATCAGCGCCCGTGCCCTCTGCCGCAGGTTCTTGCCGTAGAGGTCGGCGATGCCGTGCTCCGTCACGACGTAGTGCACGTGCGCGCGGGTCGTGACCACCCCGGCGCCCTGCTTCAGGTACGGCACGATCCGCGTCTCGCCGCGGCTCGTCACCGACGGCAGCGCGACGATGGGCTTGCCGCCCTCGGAGAGCGAGGCGCCGCGGATGAAGTCCATCTGGCCGCCCACGCCCGAGTAGAGGTAGGTGCCTATCGAGTCGGCGCAGACCTGGCCGGTGAGGTCCACCTCGATCGCGCTGTTGATGGCCACGAAGCGCGGGTTGCGGCGGATCACGGCCGTGTCGTTCGTGTACGCGACGTCGAGGAGGACGACCTCAGGGTTGTCGTCCACGAAGTCGTAGAGGCGGCGCGTGCCCATCACGAAGGTGGCGACGACCTTCCCCGGGTGCGTCCGCTTCATCTCCCCGGTGATGACGCCGCTCTCCACGAGGTCGATGACGCCGTCGGAGAACATCTCGGTGTGTACGCCCAGGGACCTGTGGCCGCCCAGGGACGCCAGCACCGCCGCCGGGATCGCGCCTATGCCGAGCTGCAGTGTGGAGCCGTCCTCGACCAGCGAGGCCACGTGCCGGCCGATGGCGCGCTCGGCGTCGCCGACGGCGGGCGGCGGCACCTCGGGCACGGGGTCGTCCACCTCCACGGCCAGGTCTATGCGCGAGGCGTGGATCAGCCCGTCGCCGTGCGTGCGCGGCATGTTCGGGTTCACCTGAGCGACGACGACCCTCGCCGCCTGCACGGCGGCGCGCGTGGCGTCCACTGACGTGCCCAGGGAGCAGTAGCCGTGCCTGTCCGGCGGCGACACGGAGATCAGCGCCACGTCGAGGGGCACGCGCCCGCTGCGCAGCAGCGTGGGCACCTCGCTGAGGAAGACCGGCACGTAGTCGCCGTTGCCGCGCGCCACGGCCTCGCGCACGTTCGGGCCCACGAACAGGGCGTTGACGCTGAAGCTCCGCTCCATGCCGGGGGCGGCGTACGGTGCCTCGCCCTCGGTGTGGAGCTGGTAGACCTGCACGCCCTCGAGCTCCGGCGCGCGGGAGGCCAGCGCGGCGAGGAGCCTCTGCGGAGCGGCCGCCACGCTGTGCACCCACACCCCGTGGCCGGAGCGCACGACCCCGACGGCCTCCTCGACGCTGACGGTCCGCATCGCCCTCCTCCGCCCGGCCGCGCCTCGTGGACCCGGGGCGTCCGGGTGCGCCGACGATAATCGCGTCCGGCGCCGCCCCGCCGGTGACTAGCGTCCCGCCAGACGGGGTTCTCGCGTCAAGAGCCGGTGTCACCGACGCGCGGCCCCCAGCGGACACATATTCCTTGGCGTTCCCCACGTCGTCCCGGCGAGGCGCTCACGGACACCACGGGCACGTCTGCGGTCCGTGCGCCGCGCCCACATCCCGGGGGATGGGAAGGGGACCACCATGGCGCTGGCCGCAAGGTGGGGGGCAACCGCCCGGAACCTTCGAGAGTCGGGTCCCTGACGTCGCCTAGCCCGAGCTATCACCCAGCGAAGCGACAGTCAGGAGGGCCACATGGCTTTCACGGACCGATCCGACCTCTTCGGCAGCGTCCACGAGGACGGCGTCAACCTCGTGGTGCGCCACCTGATGCGACAGCGCCCGTCGCTGTTCAACTACGCCACGCCCACCTTCCACGCGCGCCCCGACCTCTTCTGCCGGCCCATCGACGCCGCCAAGAGCGTCAAGGACGCCCAGAACCCGCTCTTCACCGAGCAGGAGCCGCTGCCCGTCTTCGGCACGCCTTTCCCCATGGGCATCGACTTCTGCCTGCAGCTCACCGAGGCCAGGGTCGACTTCTCGCCTCAGGACATGGACCTGCCGCCCGAGCTGGGCGAGCTGCCCCCGCAGAGCCTCGCCTTCGAGGCGTCGGCGTGCGCCGGCATCTCCTGCCCGCCCCGGGAGGTGATCGATGAGTTCTTGCCCTGGGTGGAGCGCGAGCTCCTCGCCCAGCAGAAGCTCGCGGTCGGGAGGGTCGGGGACGAGCGCGCGGCCACCGGCGCGTCCCTGTCGAAGGTCGGACGCTTCGGCGACGTGCGTCCCGGCCTCGACACGGGCCAGGTGGTGGTGGGCCAGCGACCGCCCCGCGACACCGTGGTGCTGCCCACGCGCCGTCTCGAGTGCTTCTGCATCGACGTCTTCGCTGTCGCCCATTGCGAGTGGGGGACCGTGGCGGGCTCCGACCAGGCCTGGCTGAAGACGAAGCTCGACGGGCTGGAGATCGTGGACCTGGGGCCGAAGCCGCTCGAGGAGTCCATCGAGTGCTACGCCGCCACGGTGCTGCGCCTCGGCATCCTGCCGCAGGTGATGGTGCCGCTGGAGAAGCTCGTCCTCGACATCACCAAGGTGCTCGAGGAGCAGGGGCTGCAGCTCGGCAAGCAGGTGACGCTCGAGCCCTCAGCGGCGCCGGCCGACGTCCCGCACAACCCGGCCATCGAGGAGGACATGGTGAAGGCCTTCGCCAAGCTCACGGTCACGGACGGGGGCGCGTGATGTCCCACCTCACGGTCGCCGTCTCCGAGGCCGCCGTCCGCGAGTCGGTGGCGGTGCTCGTCGAGGCGGTCAAGTGGGAGAAGCAGGACACCAAGGACTTCGGCGCCTTCTCGGCCGGCTACCACGTGAAGGGACACCTCGAGGGCGGCGACGTGGACCTCAGGGCCGACGGCACGATCGAGGTCAAGGAGCTCGACGTCAAGTGGGACAAGCTCCAGGTGACGCTCGGCCTCGACATCCCGGAGATCTGCGTCGGCGGCGGCTGCATCGACCTGCCGTGGCCGCTGCCCGACATCTGCCTGCCGCGCGTCTGCATCTTCTCAGGCGACCCCGACGTCTCGATCTCGCCCGACTTCGCGGCCTTCGTGGCGCAGGAGATCAGCTTCATAGGCAGCGTGGAGGCGCGCTACTTCGACGCCTCTGCCCCGCCGCCCCCGGGCTTCGACCCCTGCGGCTTCCTGCGCGGCGTGCTCGGCGGGACCGGCGTGCTGCCCCCGCTGCCCACGACGAACCAGTGGCAGGTCTTCATCGACCCGGAGAGCGTGGACATAGACCTCTTCGACTTCGCCGACATCGTCGGCGACCTCGTCGAGGACGCGCTGACGGCGGCGGTCGAGGCGCTCATACCGGGCGGCTGGGTGCGCGACCTCATCCTGGCGATCATCGGCGGCGTCGCCGACCTCATCCGCTTCGTCCTCGACATCCCCGACGAGATCGACGAGTGGCTCTCCGACCTCTTCAACGTCTCCTTCGGGCTGCTCGACTTCCTGGTCCAGATCGTCCTGGAGCTGTTCGGCGCCTGCGTGCCGATCTACGCGATCGACGACCCGCTCGAGGTGCTGCCGGCGCAGGTGAGCACCAGCGTCCTGCTCAGCGGGGCGCCGGTGGCGCTGGTGCCCGTGAAGGTGCCCGTCGCCGACCTGTCGGTGAGCGTGGACGACGTGGAGCTCGTGGTGCAGGCGGACGTGGGAGCGTGAGCCGTGGAGAGAGCCGACAAGCAGGTGGTGTTGAACCGGGCGGTGTTCACCCAGACGAGCTTCGAGAGCCGGTCGTTGACGGTGCTCACGACGCTCTTCCACAGGTTCCCGCGGGCCGGTCGCTACCGCGTGCACGTGCGGCACGCCAGCCGGCCGGTGCGCGACCTGACCGTGGTCGTGGACGAGAGGTCGACGCGCCTGCAGGCGAACGTCGACCTGGCGAACCTCTTCGACGCGAAGGGGTGCTGCTGTGACGACGAGGGCGAGGTCGACCTGGCCGTGAACGGGGTCGTGGGCTTCTACCCGTCCACGGGCGTGGGCGGCTACCGCGTGACGGTCACCGAGCTGACGACGAGCACCGAGCACGGCGAGGGGGAACACAAGGTGGTGCTCGACAACGAGAAGGGAGTGCCGGCCGGCGACTTCTTCGCCGTGGTGCTGACGCGCCCCGGCAGCTACGTGCTGGCGGCGCAGAACGCTCGCACCGAGGTGAGGGTCACGCTCCCCAGGCGGGAGCGGCTGCGCACCGACGAGCCGACCCTGGTGGTGCTGAACAGCGACGGGTTCACGCCGCGGTCCCTCGACCTGCTGGCCGGCAGGGCGCTGGTGATCCAGTGCGACGTCGACGCCGAGCTGAGGCTCGAGCTGGTGAGCGCGGAGGACGGCGAGGAGCCGGAGCGCCCGCCCGCCCGGACGTACAGGAGGGCGCGCCCGAGGCAGGGCTGAGCGCGCGCCTCCGCGCCGTGCAGGGGCTCAGGCGACGGCCTCGCCGTGGAGGGCGAGGTCGAGCCCCTTCTCCTCGTGCTCCTCTGGGACCCTGAGGCCGCCGGCCACCCGCACGAGCTGCGTGAGCAGCCCGGTGGCCGCGGCCGCGAAGGCGACGGTGACGAGCACGCCGTACGCCTGCACGCCGAGGCTCGCCCCGGCGGCCGCCGGGTTCACGGCGGGCGACGCGAAGACGCCGGTGAGCAGCGCGCCCACCACGCCGGCCACGCCGTGGATGCCGAAGACGTCGAGCGAGTCGTCGTAGCCCAGGGCGCGCTTGAGCCTCACCGCCGCCAGGTAGGCGCAGGCCGCGCCCAGCGCGCCGATGACGAAGGCGCCCGCTGGCGCTACGAAACCCGCGGCGGGCGTGACGGCGACCAACCCCGCCACGGCGCCGGAGGTGGTGCCGAGGATCGTGGGCCGGCCGTGCGCGGCCCATTCGATGAACATCCAGGTGAGCGCGGCCACGGCGGCGGCCACCTGCGTGTTGGCCATGGCGGCCGCGGCGAGAGCGTTGGCCCCGCCCGCCGACCCGGCGTTGAACCCGAACCAGCCCACCCACAGCAGCGACGTGCCGGTGAGCGTGAGCACGAGGTTGTGCGGCTCTATGGCGGTCTTGCCGAAGTCCTTGCGCTTGCCCAGCACCAGGGCAGCCACCAGCGCCGACACGCCGGCGTTGATGTGCACGACGTTGCCGCCGGCGAAGTCCAGCACGCCGGCACCGGCGAGGAAGCCGCCGCCCCACACCCAGTGCGCCAGTGGCGAGTACACGAAGAGGACCCATAGCCCCGTGAACCACAGCAGGGCGGAGAACCTGATCCTCTCGACCAGGGCGCCGAGGATCAGCGCCGGCGTGATCATGGCGAAGGTCATCTGGAAGACGGCGAACAGCAGCTCGGGAACCGTCCCTACCACCGACGTGACGCCCACGCCGGCGAAGAACGCCTTGCCCAGCCCGCCGAAGAAGGCGTCCATGCCGCCGTCGTGGTTCGCGCTGAAAGCTATCGAGTAGCCGAAGGCGAACCACAGCACCGTCACCAGCGACGCCACGGCGAAGGTCTGCAGGAGGGTGGCCAGCACGTTCTTCTTGCGCACGAGCCCGCCGTAGAAGAGCGCCAGGCCCGGCACGGTCATGAGCAGGACCAACGCCGTGGACGTGAGCATCCAGGCCGTGTCCCCGGTGTCGACAGGCCCCTGGGCGCCCGCGAAGTGCACCAGCGCCAGCGCCGCGAGCGCACCCGCCCGCCTGAGTACCGCAGCCCCGCCTCTCGCCATCACCATCAACGGCACCTCCGACCGCGCCGTGGCCGCCGACGCTCGCGAGGGAACCCCGCTTCGCACGCACCTCTCTCGCTTCGCGAACTCGTGCGGGCGCCGGCCGGCGCGGATGGCACAAGCTAGTGCCCGCACGTGCAAGTTGTCAATGGTCGATGCGGCATCTGCACCGCAACCGCGTGACGCCTTGCCCACCTTAGGCATCACGCTGGCGACGCGTACGAGCAGATTTCGCGCGGCGTCAACCAGTTGCCGCACACCCGGCACGCGCGGCCAGCCGCCTCGCACCTTCCGGTGCGCGCCCGGTCCGTGTGGGCGCCCTTCCTGGCCCGGCGCGCCGGCGTGTCGGCACGCCGCCTGCCCCGCGCCGGCCGGCGGCGCCCCGCTAGCTCGGTTGGGCGGCCCGGTCGTCCACCCGCGCCAGGAGCGCCGTCGCGAACGCCTCTGCCACCTCGGGCACGAGGACCACGAAACGCACCTCGTCGAAGTCGGCGCCCCCGGCGAGCGCGTCGTCCAGCGCTGCCACCGCGGCGCCCGCCGCGAGGTCGCGGGGGAAGCCGAAGCTGCCCGTGCCGATCGCCGGGACCGCCACGGTGCGCGCGCCCAGGCGTGACGCGAGAGCGAGGGCCGAAGCGTGGGCCCTCCTCAGGACGTCCAGCTCGCCGCGGCCGCCCCCGCTCCACGGCATGGCCACGGCGTGGACCACGTACCTGGCGGGGAGAGCGAACCCCGGCGTGAACGCCGCCTCGCCGTACCCGAGGCCCCGCAGCCCGCGCGCCGCCCGCGTGAGCTGGGGTCCGCCGCGCCTGTGCACGGCGCCGTCCACCCCCGCGTTGCCGAACATGTGGCGGTTCGTCGAGTTCACGAGCACGTCCACGGCCTGCTCGGTGATGTCGCCGAGCGTCACCGCCACGCTCACCGGCCCAGAGGGGCCGGTGAGCACGCGCCGCGCCAGCGTGAGCGGGGCCGCCGACGGCCCGGTGGCGCCGCGGTCCGCCGCGTCACCGGTGGCGCCGGACCGGCCGCGGTCCGCCACCTTCCGCGCGTGCAGCGCACGCTCCAGCGAGAACACCGCAGCCCGCTTCGCCGGCGTGACGCCCCTGAGCCTGTCGCGGGCCTGCATCTCCGACGTGCGCGCGCCGAACGCCATGTCGCCCCGGCGCTCCAGCTCGCGCAGGCGGCCCAGCTCGGCGACCTCCGCGGCCTGGAGGGGGCTGTTGGGGAGGCGCCGCACGTCCTGCTCGAGGCGGTTCAGGAGCCCCGTGGCCTCGTCGGCGCGCCCGCTGCGGAACGCCTCGGCGAGGCGCAGCTTCTCCTCGGCGATGCGCGCCAGGGCGGCCTGCGTGGCCACGGCCTCGTCCACCGGCAGGCGCTCGAACTCTTCGCGGGCGGCGGCAGGGGCGCCCAGCGGGACCTCGAGGCGCCCCTCGGCGCCCGTGAGGAGGTCGTCCCATACCAGGGTCAGGCGCGGCTCGGCGGCGCCGGGAGCGAAGGTCGCCGTGAGCACCGTCTCGCGCTCCAGCCCTCCCACGAGGTCGGGCAGGAGCACGCCGCCCTCGCGCGACGGGAGCCGACCCGGCACGACGCCGTCCAAGCCGAACCCGGCCGAGGGCAGCAGCCGCACGTTCCGCCCGCGCAGGGCGCTGAGGCCGGCGAGCTCGTGCTGGAACGCCTCGACGACCTGCGCCTCCCCCTCGATGAACACGTACTCGCCTTGGCCGGCGTCGGCCATCGCGCGGAGGAGCGCCTCGTCGTAGGACCTCCCGAAGCCCATGGCCGTGGTCGTGACCCCATGGGCGGCGGCCTGAGCGACGTCGGCAGCGATGCTCGGGGCGTCGCGCGGCCCCACGTTCGCCATGCCGTCGGAGAGGAGGACCACGCGGGCGCCCACCTCCGCGACGGGGCAGGACATCGCCTGGCTCAGCCCCTCCGCCCAGCCGGCGTAGAGCGCGGTGCTGCCGCCGGGCACGATCTCGCGCACCGTCCTCAGCAGGCGCCGCCGGTCGGTACCGGCGGGCGCCAGCGGCGCCACGACCCTCACCTGGTCGTCGTAGGTCACGACGCTCACCCAGTCGTCCGGCAGCAGCATCTCCACGGCGGCGCACACGGCGGCCTTGGCGGCCTCGAGGGGCTCACCGGACATGGAGCCGGACCTGTCGATCACCAGCGCCAGCGCCAGCGGCCGCCTGTCGACGCCGTAGTCGGGCAGGTCGACGCCCACCCGTACGAGGAGGTCGAGGGCCCCGCCGTCGGCCGGGTAGGCGGGCTTCGCCGTCGTGACCGCGAGCCGCGGCAGGGGCAGGCTCGCTCTCGCTCTCGCTGCTTCTTGGGCCATGAGGTCTCCCTTCGGCGCCGAGGACTGCTCGGGCCGGGAACTGCTGACGGATGGGTGGCGGGCGCCGCGAGCCGCGGCGCGTCGGCGGTGCGTGGCCTAGGTAGGGGTCATGTCGTCCCTCGCCGCTTCTGCTCCAGGTGGAGGAGCGCGACCTTCAGGAGCTGGACGAGCTCGTCGTCGCCCAGCCGCGTGGCGGGGAGGCGGAAGTCGTCCCTCACCATCAGTTCCAGGCCCTCGGTGACCTCGAGCCTGGTCCAGGCGCTCTCGCGAAGCGGCGGCGCGCCCGCGACCGCGGCGGGCGCCCGCGCCGGGCCGGGCGTCGCCGCTCCCGTCGTGGCCGCCGCGAACGGCGCCGAGCCGGGTGGCGGCGGCGGGAAAGACGCGGCCGGTGCGGTGGGTGGGGGCTGCGCGGCGGGCCCGGCCGCGCCAGCGGTGACGCCAGCGGACGGCGGGCGGACCGGCGCGGCGGGTCCGGCCGGGCTCGCCGCGGCGCCGGGTCCCGCCCCGAGCCCCGCTCTCAGCCGCACGCGCCTGAGGAACTCGGTCCTCTCGTCTCCCGGCGCGCGGTCGGGAACGAGCCTCACCGCCAGTTCGCCGGCGAGCAGGCCCTCGAGCTCGGCGTCGCTCCTGCCCTCCATCACGCGTCCGGCCAGTGCGCTCGAGAGGCCCTCGGCGAGCAGGCGGCGCAGCACGAGGAGCTGGAGCAGGTGGCGGTAGAGGTAGCGCGCCTCGCGGCCCTCCTTGAGGGGCTCGTCGACGAGGCCTTGGGTGGCGTAGTGCCGCACCAGGCGCTGGTTCACCGCCTCGGCGGTCCGGCCGGAGGCCCCCTTCGGCAGCACGTCGGGCAGCAGCCCGTTGGCGTGCTCGACGAGCTCGTCGAGGGACCAGGCCCCCTCGCGGTGGGCGAAGAGCGCGGCGCTCATACCCGATGCTAGACCTTGCAGCTTGCATTGTCAATGACAACCCTAGTTGTCACTGACCCCTCCGCCACCCTTCTCACGCCCGGGTAATCAGAACCGCCCGGCCGTCGGGCAGAGTGGGAGGTCCCATTAGGAGGGAACCATGCGACTGACCGACCTACAGGACGTGCTCGCCCACGAGGTCAAGGACCTCTACAGCGCCGAGAAGCAGCTCGTGGAGGCGCTCCCGAAGATGGCGCGGGCCGCCAAGGACGACCGCCTCCGCCGGGCCATGGAGAAGCATCTCGAGGTGACCAAGGAGCAGGTGAGGCGTCTCGAGGAGGTCGGCAAGACGCTCGGCACAGAGGTCACCGGCCACGCCTGCGAGGGCATGAAAGGCCTCATCAAGGAGGCCGACGGGCTCCTCGAGGAGAACGACCCCAGCGAGGCCCTGGACGTGGCGCTGATCTCGGCCGCGCAGCGCGTGGAACACTACGAGATCGCCGCCTACGGCAGCGCCGTGGCCTTCGCCAAGGAGCTCGGCCACCAGGACGTGGCCCGCACGCTGCAGACGACCCTCGACGAGGAGGGTCAGGCCGACGAGGAGCTCACCTCCATCGCCGAGAGCCGTGTGAACCAGCGCGCGGAGGCCTGAGCCCGGGCAACGCGTAGCCAGCCCGCCGGCAGTGCGTGGCCCCGACGGCAACGCCGGGCCCCGCCGACGGACCAGGAGGACCCGAGGACCCCGGCACGATGTCGGGGTCCTCTCGCGTAGGGCGAGGGCAGTCCGCGGGTCAGCGCCGGCCACGCAGCCAGGTCCACCGCAGACCACGCACGTCCGCGAGCCCCTCCGCACACGCACAACCCGGTCCCCGGCCTCCCCTCCCGGGGCCCGCCCGGGCCCCGCCGGCATCGCCCGAATTGTCACCGCGCGCACGACGCTTACCGACCTGTCTACCTATAATATTGAGGTGCCCGGAGGGGCACGGAACGGGGCGACAGTTATGAAACAGGCCGCAACGAAGATCGACTGGACGGAGTTGACCAGAGCGCTGTCAGAGCCCTTCGACGAGACCGACATCAAGTACCGCGCCGGAGCCATAAGCCGCGACAAGACGCGGGCCCAGGCGCTTCCTTACGCAGACCCGCGCGTGTACGAGGACCGGCTCAACGCCCTCGTCCCCGGCGCGTGGGAGGTCGAGTTCGAGCCATGGGGCGAGACGCGCATCATCTGCCGTCTGACCATCCACGGGGTCACCCGCAGCAGCACGGGCGAGAGCGGTGACGGCCCCGAAGCCGTGGCTGGCACGGCCGCCGAGGCACAGGCGTTCAAACGCGCCTGCGCCAAGTTCGGCCTGGGCCGCTACCTCTACTCGCTCGAGGCCAGGTGGGTCGATTACGACGCCGAGAAGCGCCAGCTCGTACTCGACCCCAAGCCGCCGCGCTCGCCGGCGCCCATGCGCGCCTCGGCGCGCTCGTCCGAGCGTCCGCAGGAGTCGCGCGCGCCCCGCACCACCAAGGGGCCGCAGCGCGTCGACCGCGACATGGCCCTCCAGGCGCTCGAGCAGCAGCTCGGCCTCCAGCGCGCCTCGGTGCTGAAGGGCGCGGCAGTCGACGACGGCATCGGCCCGCGCCGCGCCGCGCGCATGCACGAGGCCCTGCTGGGCTGCGGCATCGACAGGCGCCACCACGAGGCCTTCGCCAGCGAGGTCGTCGACAGGGAGATAGACGACCTGGCCGACCTCACCGACGCCGAGGCCCGCCGCGTGTGGTCCGAGGCCAAGGAGCGCAACGGCGAGGTGGAGCTGCCGGCCGCGGCCTGAGCCCGGCCGCGCGACGCGCACCCCTCCGAGGGTCGCCGGACCGGAGGACCCCGGCCCATGGGCCGGGGTCCTTGCCTGTATCCTCTGGCCATGGACCGAGCCAGGCCACTGACCATCGCGGCGGCGCTCCTCGTCGTGACGCTCTCGGCGTGCATCCCGGTCAGCGTCCCCGGGCTGCGGCACATCGACGGCCAGACCTGGTCGGCCCGGTTCGACGTAACGGTCCAGGCCGGCGGCGGCTCCTTCCTCCTGCCCGTCTCGCTGGCCATGACCTTCCACCAGCAGCTCACCGACGTGACGGCCGACGCGACGCTCGAGTACGACGCCGGCATCTTCCGCCTCCAGACGGGCAGCCTGGTGCAGCTCAGCGGCTCCCTGGGGTTCGACGACGGCCTCCAGCTCGACAGCTCCTCGGGCGCTCTCTCCTTCGACGGGCGCTTCGTGGGCGACAGCCTGGTGGGCACCGTGGCCATCGCGGGCGTCGTGCCCGTGGCCGATGTAACCTTCACCCGCACTCGCTAGCGCCCGCGCTCCCAGGCCAGTCGCAGAGCGGTCCTCACGCGGGCCGCGCACGCGTCCTCCCCCGAGGGGGCGCACGCCTAGCGGCGGGAGGAGGACGTCATGCGCAAGCTGATCGTCAGCAACTTCGCCACGCTCGACGGCTTCTACGAGAGCCTCGACCGCAGCATCGTGCCCTTCTTCGAGTTCGAGCACCCCGACTACGGCCGCGACGACGCCTTCGACCACTACAACACCGAGCGCCTGGAGGCAGCCGGGACGCTCCTGCTCGCCGGCCGGGAGTCGTTCCTCGGCAACATGGACTACTGGACGAAGGCCCTCACCGACCCGAAGACCACCGAGATCCGCCGCCGCTTCGCCGAGCTCATACGCGACGTGGAGAAGGTCGTCGTCTCCGACAAGCTGCGCGACGAGGACCTCGGGCCGTGGCGCGACACCACCCGCATCGTCGAGGTCGCCGACGCCGTTGAGGCGGTCGCGGACCTCAAGCGCGTCGGCGAGGGCGAGGTGCTGGTGCTCATGGGGCGCAGGCTGTGGAACCACCTCCTCGCCCACGGGCTGGTGGACGAGCTGCACATCACCTACTTCCCGCTCGTGGCCGGCGAGGGGGTGCCGCTCTTCGAGCGACGCCCCCAGGTGCCCCTGAAGCTCCTCGGCACGCGCACCTGGCCGGGTTCGGGGAACGTGCTGGCCCGCTACCAGGTGGGGTGAGGGGACCGGCGCTCCCGCCTCGGCTCCGAGGACCGGACCTGCCCTGTCCGGGCCCTGACCCCGCGTCCAGCTCCACGTTCGCCCTGTGCCGACCCCACGGGACGAGCCTCGCCAGGTCGATGCCGAGCTCCCGCGCGACCTCCTCCACCGGCCTGAGCTGGGGTCCGGGCGCCGCCATGGTGCCGGCAGCCTAGGCGGGGCGCCCTGCGGCGAACGGGTCAGGAAGTCCCGCCGCGCCCTCGCGGCGCCGGAGTGACCGTCCCGTCATACCCCTCGGGGTATGCTCAACACATGGCAACCCAAGAGATCACCGCCGAGAACCTAGGCGCCACCATCACGGCCAACGACATCGTGCTGCTCGACTTCTGGGCGAGCTGGTGCGGCCCGTGCCGCATGTTCGGGCCCATCTTCGAGGCGGCGTCAGAGGCTCACCCCGACATCGTGTTCGGCAAGGTGGACACCGAGGCTCAGCAGGAGCTGACGATGGCGTTCGGCATCGGGTCGATCCCCACGATCATGGCGTTCAGGGAGAACGTCCTCGTCTACGCCCAGCCCGGCGCCCTGCTCGGGCCGCAGCTCGACCAGCTCATCGCCGCGGTGCGGGGGCTGGACATGGCCGAGGTGCACGCGAAGGTCGCCGAGCAGGAGCAGGAACGGGAGCGCGAGGCGGCCAGAGCACAGGGCGCATGAGGGTAGACGACCGGCGAAGGGTCCTGAACCGCCTGCGCCGCGCGCAGGGCCAGCTCGCCGCCGTGATCAAGGCCGTCGAGGAGGGTCGTCCCTGCCCCGAGGTCGCCACCCAGCTCGCCGCCACCTCGAGGGCCCTCGACCGCGCCGGGGTGGCCCTGGTCTCCTCCGCCATGCAGGAGTGCCTGGCCGGCACCGACGGCTCGCCCGACGGCGCGATGACGCCCGGCGACTTCGAGCGTCTGCTGATGATGTTCGCCTGACCTGGACCGCGCCGGCCAGCGAGGCGACACGCCCTGAGGACGAGGCGCCGAGCGTCAGTACGATGCCAGGCGGTTGAACCTCGTCAGCGACATGTCGACGCCGGCGACGCAGGCGGGGCGCAGCGGGTCGGGTCTGCTCACGCCGCCGCTGATGTCCTCGGCCCTGTAGGCGAGCACGGGCAGGCCGGCGGCGTCGATCGCCAGCGACGGCTGCCTCAGGAACCAGGCGGCCACGGTGCAGTTGTACTCGAGGATCACCTGGTCGGCGGGGATGGCGTCGCTCAGCTCGCCCACCGCGAGGTCCCAGTCGGCGATGCCGTCGCGCCCGGCGCAGTCGACGTCGCAGTGGGCCACGAGGATGTTGCCCTGCACGGTGTAGGCGAGACGGGGACGCCCCTGGGCGTCGAGCGCCAGGTCGATGCCGTCGCCGAGGTCGCTGGCCCCCTCGCCGTAGAGGAGCGCCGTCAGCGTCCAGCCGTCCGGGCCGGCGGTGCAGTTCGCGTCGCACTCGTAGTAGCCGAGGTAGCGGTTCTCCCCGTCGAGACCGAAGAAGGCGAGCCGCACCCCGCCGGCGGCGGTGAGGGCCAGCGAGACGGCCGGGTACACCTCCTCCACGTAGCGGTCGGAGAAGGCGTACGCGACGCCCACGCCCGGCCAGGCGTCGGGGTCGCCGTCCAGGCAGCCGGAGTCGCAGCGGAAGTAGCCCACGAGCTCGTCGCCCTCCACGGGCACGACGGCGGCCACGTGCATCGCGCCGGAGGCGTCGAACCGCAGCGTCGGCTCGAGCCACGACTGCTCGCTCACCTGGCTCGAGCGCCAGGCCGCGGCGTCGAGGCAGCCTCCCGCGCAGGCGAAGATACGCGTGCCGGGCGGGGGCGCGAAGAGGCCGAGGTAGGCCTGGTAGGCGTGCATGAGGAACGTCGGCCCGCCGCGTGGGTCGATCGCGAACGCCTCGCCGGTGAGCTCCCAGTCGCCGTCGTGCCGGTAGACGACGGCGACGCGCCAACTCGCGCCGTCGCCGCAGTCGGGCCCCTCGCACTCGCCGTAGAGCACCGCGTCCCCGGTGGAGATGAGCACGTGCGGCACGTCGTTCGCGTCCAGCGCCAGGAGCGCCGTGTGCACCGCCCCCAGCTCGTCGGTCGTGAACGTCACGGTGCGCACCTGGTCGGGACCCGCGCAGTCGGCCGGGCAGTAGCCGTACACGGCGCCGGCCGCCGCCACCAGGGGGTAGACGAGGTGGATGCCGCCCCGGGCGTCCACGCGCACCTGCGGGTCGCCCGTGTTGTGGACCTCGGCGCCCGAGGGCAGGAAGAAAGCCTCGGCGCCGGCGTTGGCCAGCGCCATGGCGGCGAGGAGGCCGAGGACCGAGCGGCCGGAGAGCGGCAGGCTGCGTGGGTTCGGTGACATGGCTGCCGCGGAGTATCGCCGGTTGGGGCCCGTCGCGGGAAGGGGGGACCTGTCGGGTTCCACGAGCCACGCCGAGGAAGACGGCGGCGGATCTCGCCCTTCTCTCGCCCAGGGCCGGCGAACCGGCTCCGCTACGACAGTAGGGCCCTGGCCAGGGCCAGCTCGAGCTCGTCGACGAGCCTGGGGAGCTCGGTGGGCCGCGGCGGGCCGGGGTCGAGACGACCCCAGCGCTCGGGCCCGAGTCCTTCGGGGGTCACGGCCGCGGCGCCGTCGGCTATGCGCCTCACCAGCGGCCACGACCTCAGCTTGGCGGCGTGGCGCAGGGCCCGCCGGAAGTGGGCCGCCGCGTCGCGCGCCTCTCCCTCCGCGGACAGCACCTCGCCAAGCCCGCACTCGGCGCGGGCGATCTCCCGGCCGTCGCCCACGGCCTGGCCGACCGCCAGGCTCTCCAGGAACAGCCCGCGCGCCTGCTCGCGTTGGCCCCGACGCAGGGCCAGCGCCGCCCGGCGGTTCATGGCCTCGGCCACGCCGCAACCGTTGCCGAACTCCCGGCAGACGTGGAGCGCGTCCTCGTAGTGGCGGTCGGCGGCCTCCGGCCGGCCCGCGGCCAGGGCCACGTCGCCGAGCTCGACCAGGCAGTCGGCGGTGAACCAGCGGTCGCCGGCGCGCTCGCAGGAGGCCAGCGCGCGGAGGACGTGCTCCTCGGCGCCCTCCAGGTCGTCCCGGCCGAGCGACGCCCTGGCCAGCGCGTAGTGGGCGACACGCTCGTTCAGCGCGTTGCCGTGCTCCCGGCCCGCCCCGAGGGCCGCCTCCCCGTACCTCGAGGCGACGTCGTGCTCGCCGCGGGTGGAGGCCATGAGGCTCAGCGGCAGACGCGGGTCCCCGGCGGGGAAGCGGGGCCCGAGCGCCGCCTCGGATACCAGCGAGAGGGCCTCGAGCAGCGCCGCCTCGGACTCCTGGTAGCGGCCGAGCCTCATGGCGCTCCAACCGACCTGCGTCAGCAGGAACGCGAGCAGCGGACCTGAGCCCGACGACGGGACGTCCCGCGACCGCCGAGCGCCCGCCGAGAAGGCGGCGTGCAGCTCCTGGAAGCGGCTCCCGAACGTGAAGAAGACGGACAGCGCGGGCGCCATCGCGCCCAGCGCCGCGAGGTCAGCCGTCTCCAGCGCGCGGGCCCAGGCGGCGCGCACGTCCTCCACCTCGGCGGCGATCTCGTCCACGGCGCGGCGCTGGTCGCCGCCCACCAGGGGGTCGAGGCGCTCGCTGAGGAACGACGAGTAGTAGGCGCAGTGCGCCCTCCTCGCCTCAGCTGCGGCGTCCACGTCGGCCGGCCCCGCGGCGCCCCTCTCGGCAGGCGACCCGGCGTCGCCGGGCTCGCTCCGTGCGCGCCCGGCCAGCCTCTCGGCGGCGTAGCCGCGGACAAGGGGGTGCAGGCGGTACCGTCCCTCACGCGTCCGGGCGACGAGCGACCTGTTCACCAGCGACGCGATGTCGGCGACCGTCGCGTCGGCCACGGACGCGGCGGCCGCCAGGGAGAAGGAGCCGGCGAACGCGGAGAGGCGGGCGAGCACGCCGCGCTCGCCGGGCGCGAGCGCGGTCCAGGAGCAGTCGAACGCCGCCCTGACGCTGCGGTGCCTGTCGCCCTCGGCCGGCACCGCCGACGCGAGGATGTCGAGCCCTCGCGCGATCTCCTCCGCGATCTCTCGAGTGGTCAGGGCGCGCAGCCAGCTCGCCGCCAGCTCGATCGCCAGCGGCATCCCGTCGACGAGGCGGCATACCCGGGCCACGGCCGCCACGTTCTCGTCCGTGAGGCGGAAGTCGGACCTCACGCGCCTCCCGCAGCTCGCGAACAGCGCGACGGCGGGGACGCGCGCGGCCGACGCGGGGTCGAGGCCGTCGTCCACCGCCGGCAGCTCGAGCCCCGCCACGTCCACGGCGTGCTCGTAGGGCGAGCCCAGCAGCTCCCGCGACGTCGCCAGGACGCTGACGCCCGGCGCCGTCGCCAGCAGCTCGTCGAGGAACCCCAGGCGCCCGCTCAGCTGCTCGAGGTTGTCGAGCACCAGCAGCACCCGCCGAGCGGCCAGGTGGTCGAGGAGCTGGCGGCGCGGCTCCCCTGGGCCGACGAGCGGCAACCCGACGGCGTCGGCCACGAACGCCACCAGGTCCCCGGGCCCGAGCGCGGTCTCGCACGGCACGAACACGACCTCGTGCGCGAGACCCTCCGCGGCACCGCGGGCGCTGTCGACCGCGGGCGCCCAGTCGACGCCGCGGTGCTCGCCCGCGTCCGGCCCACGCCGCTGCCAGGCCTCGTCCAGGTCGTGAGCCACGGCCAGCGCCAACCGGGTCTTGCCTATCCCCCCGGGACCGGTCAAGGTGACCAGCCGCGCCCTCCCCTCGCGCAGCAGGGCCGCCACCAGCGCCCGCTCCCTGGCCCGGCCCAGCGTCTCCGTAGCGGGTGTAGGCAGAGGCGACGCGCGGCGGCGCTCCGCCGTGCCCACCCCGGCGGGGGCCGGAGCCTCGCTCGGGCCGCCGGTGGCGGCGAAGCCGCCCGCCAGGTGCGCGCGGTCGGCCGCCGCGGACGTGGCGGGCTCCGGCTCCGCGCCCACCTCGTCGGCCAGCCAGGCGCGGAACCGCTCGTAGACCTCACGCGCCCGCCGCGTCCTGCCGGCGCCTCCCAGGACCGAGAGGAGCCGCCGCAGGACGTCCTCGTCATAGGGGTCGGTCTCCCTCAGCCTCTCGAGGACGTCCACGGACCGCGACCACTCGCCGGACGCCTCGAGCTGCCGACACACCTCCAGCGCGGACTCCCGCCAGCGCCGCCGCGTCGCCTCCCGCTCCCGGGCCAGCCACTCGTCGAAGCCCGTGGCGCCCTCCACGACGAACCCCTCCAGCAGCTCGCCGCCGCCCAGCGTGAACGCCTCCGCGTGGCGGCCAGACGCGAACGCCGCCCGGAACTCCGCGACGTCGCTGGCCACCCGCCACCTGACCCTCGCCGGCTCGACCTCGAGAGCGACGGCGTAGGGGCGCGACGGCGCGGCGCGGCTAAGCAGGCTGCGCAGGTTCGAGCGGGCCGTGGCCTCGCGCACGTCGCGCCAGAACAGGTCGGCGAGCTCCGAGCGGCCCACCCAGTCGCCCCTGTAGGCGAGGTGAAGGAGCAGGGCGCTGGTCTTCCCGGCCGGTGGCCACAAGACCTCGCCGCCGGACTCTATGGCTGGCGGTCCGAACAACCGGACCCTCGTCGCCATGGGCGAGTATAGGCAGGGCTGTCAGCCGGGGGCGAAGACAGCGAGCCGCGGGCCCGCCCCGGCAGCCGGGCGCCCGCCTCAGGCCGCCGGCGGCACGTTGTTGTTGAAGCGGAACACGTTGTCGGGGTCGTAGGCTGTCTTAAGCGCGGCGAGCCTGTCGTAGTTGGGCCCGTGACCCGCCTTGGCCATGGCGGGGCCCTCCTCGCCCGAGCCGGCGAAGTTCAGGTAGACACCTCCGCGCGAGTGAGCCTGCATGGCCGACCAGAACGAGCGCACCCAGGCGATGTTCCGCTCGTCGTCCCGCGGGTCCGCCCAGGCGTCGTCGAGGCTGAGGAGGTAGGGCGCGCGCCTGTTCGCCACCGCCGTCTCCGCGTCGGGCACGCGGGCTATGGCGCCGCCCAGGTGGCGGATCGGGATGAAGGTCATGTCGGAGGGCCTGTCCGCCGCGCGCCCCAGGAACGCGTCGATGGTGGCGTCGCCCAGGTCCTCCAGGTAGAGGGACTTCCAGTAGTAGCGGAGGCCCTTGGGGAACGCGTCGTCGAAGGCGCTCTGGAGGGCCACCCACGGGATCGGCCCGCTCATGTCGAAGAGCGGGGTGCCGATGCCGCGCAGCGGCGCCAGCGCCTTCTCGCCCTCCGTCGTGTCGCCGCAGTGCACGGCCACGACGGCGATGATCGGTCGGCCGTGGATCGCTTCGGGGAACATCGGAGCGGGAGGGACCTTCCAGACGATCACGTCGCTGGTGACCTCGTCGGGCGCTGAGCCGGTGAAGTCGCGCCAGAAGCGGAGGACCTCCCCACCCGTCTCGAGCGGGTACATGACCATGGCCAGCGAGACGAGAGGGCCCAGCTCGTGGAGGCGGAACTCCAGCGACGACACGACGCCGAAGTTGCCACCACCGCCCCGGATCGCCCAGAAGAGGCCCTCGTTCTCGTCGGCGCTGGCCCGGAGGACCTGGCCGTCGGCCGTGACGACGTCGGCCGAGAGCAGGTTGTCGACGCCCATGCCGTACCTCCGCCGGACGTGGCCGAGGCCGCCCGAGAGCGTGAGCCCGGCGACCCCGGTGGCGGAGACGTTGCCGGACGGGGTGGCCAGGCCGAAGAGCTGCGTCTCGCGGTCGAGGTCGGCCAACAGCGCGCCGCCCTGGACGCGGGCGGTGCGCGCAGCGGCGTCGACGCGCACGCCGCGCATCGCCGACAGGTCTATCACCACACCGTCGTCGCACACTCCGTAGCCGGCCACGCTGTGGCCGCCACCGCGCACGGCCACGGGCAGCCCGCGCTCCCTGGCGAACGCCAGCGCCGCCACGATGTCGCTGTTGCCGAGGCACCTGGCGATGAGCGCGGGACGCCTGTCGACGAGGCCGTTCCAGGTGCTCCTGGCCTCGTCGTAGGCCGGGTCGTCCGGCGTGATGAGCGGCCCGCGGAAGCCGCCGGCCAGCCGGGCGACGTCCTCGGCCGCTACGGATGCTCGGTTCGATGTCGTCATCTCGCGTCCCTCCCGGCCGCGCGTTAGGCGACCGGCTAGACGCTAGTGAGAAGGCCGTCGCACGTGCGTTGCGTCGGCGTGGCGTGCCGTGGACGGGCGCCCGGCCGTTGGCGCGTCCCGAGCCTTACCCGCAGCAACCGCCGCTCGCGACCATGGGGAGAGCCCGGTTCGGCTCGCGCGCGGCCGCCGTCCGGCGGCTGTCCTCGCCGCAGCACGGGAAGTCGGCGCCGGGCAGGCTCGAGGAGCACA
>JBIQHQ010000023.1:42856-44272 GCA_044508445.1 Deinococcaceae bacterium | reverse complement strand
ACCAGGGCCTCACCCTCCTCGAGACCGTCGTGGCCATCGCGATCTGCGGGATCGTACTCGGCATGCTGGCGGCCGTCGCCTCCTCGAGCCTGCGCGAGAGCCGCGCGGGCAACTACAAGGTGCAGGCCTCACAGGTGCTCGACACCGTGGGGCGGCGCATCGCGGGCGGCGACGACCTCTCGCTCCTCACCGCCGTGGACGAGCCCATCCAGCTCGACCCCACGACGATCGCCGACATGACGGCGATCCCGTACGCCGAGGTGGCCGACATGGAAGTGACCATCGAGAACCTGGGCGACTACGGCGTCGGCGAGAGCGTCCTCTCCCGCTACCGGGTGGAGGTCTGCTACGGCGGCGGCTCTCAGCGGCGCTGCGTCTCCGGCGTCACGCTCGCTAGGCAGGTGGCTCCATGACCCACACCCGAACCACAGTGTTCCGGCACCGCGGGTCCGCGGGGCTGACCCTCGTGGAGATGCTCGTGGCCCTCGGCATCCTGGCGGTGGTGCTCCTGCTCACGAGCGGCGGCATCGTGCAGTCGCTCAGGGTGAACCGGCTGCAGGAAGAGGTCACGAACACCCAGTCGAAGATGCGCCGAGTCACCGAGGTCATCACGCAGGAGCTGCGCTCGGCGGTGCTCGGTGGCATAACGAACTTCCCCATCGAGTCGACCGACCACACGATCTCCTTCGCCCTCCTCGGCGGCGACGGCGGCGTCACCGTGCTGCCGCGCCCCGGCGAGGCCTGGGGCAACGCGAACAACACGCTCGTCTACGCCAGCGACCCCGCGATGCTCCACGACCTGGTGGGCAAGCCGGCCGTGATGATCAACGGCAGCGGCCAGGCGCTGATCATCCCGCAGATCACCGGCGTGCCGGGCTCCAACGACCGCGTGAACCACAACAACTGCAAGATCTCCATCGACTACGACCCGGCTACCAGGCTCTACGGCGCGCAGTCCCTGACCTTCCAGTACGTGCCGGAGGACCAGGTCCTCTACCAGCTCGTCTTCGACGGCTCGGGCGAGCCCGAGCTAGTTCCCTTCGCCTTCGGCCTCGCCGACTTCTCGATCGCCTACGAGTACGCCGCCGTCGGCGACACCGTGGTCAGGTCGGCCCCGTTCCGCGACGAGAACGGGAACGCGCTGCCGGTCTACAAACCGGACGACGACACGGAGTACGACCTCTCCCGCCTCAGGCTCACGCTCACCACCGCCGACGACGGCGGCAGCGCGGAGCGCACCTACGTCGCGTACGTCGAGCTCACCGGCCTGGGCGACGCGAGCCGCCCCATCAGCAGCATCACCGTCTGTGACAACGAGGGCGGTGGCGTCGGCGGTCCTTGGGCCGGGGGCGGCGGCGGTGGCGACCCGGACCCCGACCCCGACGAACCGCCCCAGGACCCTGGCGGCGGCAACGG
>JBIQHQ010000023.1:0-42756 GCA_044508445.1 Deinococcaceae bacterium | reverse complement strand
GCGACCCGGACCCCGACCCCGACGAACCGCCCCAGGACCCTGGCGGCGGCAACGGTGGGGGTAACGGCGGCGGGAACGGCGGGGGCGAAGGTGGAGGCAACGGCGGCGGGAACGGCGGGGGCAACGGTGGAGGCAACGGCGGGGGAGGCGACGGTGGCGGCTGCAAGTTGGGCGTCTTCTGTTGACGGTGAGGACGGTGACCATGACTGACCCACGGAGGCAGCGCGGCATCGCCCTGGTGGCGGCGCTGGCCCTCTTGGCCGTCGGCTCCGCGGTCATGGTGCTGCTCTTCATGCGCACCATGGACGAGATCCAGCACGGCCGTGACGACACGGCCATAGTGCAGACGCTCCTAGTTGCTCACGGCGGCGCCAACCTGGGGGTCGCCCTCCTGCAGAAGGACGTCAAGTTCGAGCTGAAGAGCGTCGTGAACGAGCTGGCCGACGTCGTCGGCTCGTGGACCTTCGGGAACTCGGGCGTCGACGCCATCATGCCCACGGCCGCGAGCGTGGCCGCGGACATGAGCGAGGTGGCCGAAGCGCTGCAGACGCGCATCGACGCCCTCGTGTGCGGCGACAGGGACCTGGGAGGCGACACGGTGCTGCGGGTGCGCGTGCACTTCACCGACACCGCCTGCGGCCAGGCACTACCTCCCGGCACGCGGCTCGGCGACGGCCACTTCGTGAGCGGCAAGCGCCGCGAGCAGGGCGGCAACCAGGTCTACGCCCTCCCGTTCGTGCTGGTCTCCGACGGTCAGATGGGCGTGTTCCGCCGGCGCGTCGTGACCCAGGGCGAGTACCAGTTCGTGGTGGGCCCGGCCTCGTTCGCGCGCTACGCGCTGTTCACCGATGTCCACTCGTCCGCCGGCGCCGGCGGCGCGATCTGGTTCACCGGCGAGACGCTCTTCGACGGCCCGGTGCACACGAACGGCAACTTCAACTTCTACGGCCGGGCGTGGTTCGGCGGGCCCGTGAGCAGCGCGGGTGTCAACAACCACGGGCAGCAGGGCGCTTTCGCCTACGACGGCGACGACAACGGGAGGTTCATGACCGCCGACACGCTGGAGCCGGGCGGCAACTTCCCCAACATGGACGTCTGCACCAACTGGAACCGGTTCAACCAGTGCGTGGATGGGTTCGAGAACCGGCCTCAGTTCACCGGCGGCGTCGACTGGCGTTCGGACTACCTGGCGCTCCCCAGGAACGCCTTCGACCAGCGGGCGTTGGCGCAGCAGAACGGCATCCTCGTCACCAGCGAGGTGCGCGACGTCATGCTCTACGCCGGCGACGCCGCCGGTGACCCCGTCGACGTCGGCGAGGCCTCCACCTACCAGTTCGTGAGGATCGAGAGGCGCAGCGGCGGCAACTGGGTGACCGACCTCTACCGCATCTCACCCAACGGGCGACTGGAGCGGCGCGACGGCGGCAACCCGCCCGTCTGGACGCTCATCACCGACCGCTTCAACGGCGTGCTGTACTTCGACGACGAGATCGAGAGGCTGCGCGGTCCCGGCCGCGCTAACAACGCCGACCCCATGTCGGCGCGCCCGGCGGTCGCCTCGTTCGCACAGCTCACGATCGTGCCGGAGGAGGGCGCGCGCATCACCAGCGACCTCGTTTACGAGGACCAGCCCTGCGTGGGCTACCTCCACCGCGAGGGCGACCAGGTGGTGAGGCCCACCTGCGAGAACCTCGACGCGCTCAACGTGCTGGGCATCTTCTCGCCCGACGGCGACGTCGTCATAGGCAACGACAACAACGACAGCAACTACAACGCCCCCAGGAACGTCCGCATCCAGGCGTCGATCATGACCAGTTCGGGCATCGTGGCCGTGGAGCACTTCGACCGCGGCGAACCGCGCGGCGCGGTCCAGCTCCTCGGCGGCATCATCGAACAGGAGTACGGCGCCTTCGGCACCTTCAACGGCAACACGGGCAACCAGGTCTCAGGCTACTCGCGCCAGTTCACCTTCGACCCCCGCCTGGACCGCGGCCTCACCCCGCCGTACTTCCCGCTCATCGAGAAGGACGAGGTCTCCGATGCCTACACGTACACCTACGGTCACAGGGAGCAGGTGTACTAGGCCAGTCCCGCGCCGTAGGTCCGCTGGTAGTACTGCTTGAAGCGCTCTAGGTTCTCCTCGGTGGGCTCGCCCTGGGCGCCCATCTCCAGCGCCAGGTACTCCAGGCAGTAGTGCCAGCCGGGCAGGACGCTCAGCGCCGCCCCCAGCGTCTCCACGTCGTGCGTGAACGTGAGCACGCTCTCGTCCGCGCTGCCGCCCTCGGCGGCCTCCATGCGTATGTCCTGCCGGCCGCGCATGCCGGGGTAGGGGGCGTCCTGGGGGCCCACGACCTCGAAGGCGAAGACGTGAGGCGGCTCGAAGGCGGTGAGCGTGCCGGGCGGCGCCTCGGGCGGGGGCGTGCCGTCGACGCTCTCGAAGGCCTCGGTCACGGGCTCCCCGACCACGCCGCTGGTGCGCAGCTTGGCTGGGTACCAGGCGTCGAGGCGCTCCGGCTCGGTGATGGCCTCCCACAGGTCCGTCGCGGGACGGTCGTAGGCCCTCACGAACCGCACGCGGTAGCGCCCGTCGGGAGCGCGCGTCAGCGTGCCCGCGCCGGTCAGGGTGGCGGTGTCGTCCATGCCCGGAGTCTAGGGGGCGTCCGTGAGGCTACTGGCTCGCGCGCTCCAGGTCGCGCCTCAGCTCCTCGATCGTCAGCAGCTTGGTGGCGGCCTGGTCGTAGACGAGCTGCGCCCTGGCGCCGGCCTCCTCGTAGAGGCTCGTCCAGCGGTCGCGCTCCTCCAGCCCGGCGTTGAGGCGCACCACTAACGCGCCCTGCAACGCCGGCCTGAGCTCCTCGGCCGTCACCGGCTGGGGCGAGTGGTCTTCGCCGTTGCCGAACACCACTAGAACCTTCTCGTCGCCGTCCGGGACGTCCCGCAGGTAGAAGGCGGCCGTGCGCAGCGCCTCGGAGAGGCCGGTGCCCCAGGCGGCGTCCACCTGGGAGGGCAGGGCGCTGCGCAGCTCGGCGTAGAAGGCGAACCTGTCGAGCTGGCTGCCCGGGTACTCGGCGTTGAAGAGCGCCGCGTACACGGTGTCCAGCTCGCCCGGCGCGCGCACGGGGATCACGACGAGCCTGTCGAAGCGGTGCAGCAGCGCCCGCTGCGGCGATGGGTCGGCCCAGCTCAGGAGCTGGCGGTTCGCGTCCTGGAGGCGCGAGACCTCGCCGCCAGACACGTCCTGCAGCACGACGTAGGTCGTGGCGGCGCGGGCGGACGACGCCAGCAGGCCGAGGCCCGCCAGCGCGGCCAGGGCCAGCACCCCGCCGCCCGGACGGCGCGCGCCCACGGGCTCGGGCTGCGCCGCCGCCACGGAGGCGTCGAGGTCGTCGTCCGGCACCACGGTCGACCCCCCGCCGCGCCCGCGGCCGCGTCCGAGGCCGCCGAGCCAGGCGAAGAAGCGCCCGAGCACGCGCGAGAGGAACAGCACGAAGGTGCCCACGAGTATGGCGAGGAAGGCCCAGGCGCGCATGGCGCCGCTCTGCAGCTTGAGGAGCCCCCGGCCGAGCGCGGTGATGGAGAGCGCCCACAGCCTGGTGAGCGCGCTCTGCGACTTCAACGCGAACCTGCCGATGGCGATGGCGGAGACGGTCCAGGCGACGCGCAGCCCGCTGGCGAACACGGCCAGCGTGGAGCCCACGAGGTCGACGAGCCCGGCGCCCTGGCGCAGCCCGGCGAACCCTCGCCCCGCCACCTGCAGGCCGCGCTGCGCGGCCACGCCGAGGAACAGCACGACCACGCTGAGGCCCAGCGCCAGCACGACGGCGCCCCACTGAGCCACGCCGAGGTAGGCGGCGGGCAGGTCGGTGTCGAGGCCCAGCGCCAGGCGCACCTGGCGGTCGGCGGCCTCGGCGGCGCCGCGCAGCCAGGCGAGCCACAGCTCGACGAGGAGTATCGCGATGAGGGCGGCGTTCGTCGACAGCCAGGCGAGGAACCCGCTCAGCAGGCGCTCGCGCCACGGGCGCGGGGCGTTCTGCTCCTCCAGCGCGCGGCGCAGGTCGGGCGGCAGCAGCGCCGCGGGCAGGTCCTCGGTGGCCAGCACGCTGTAGGCGCCGCCCTCGCGCTCGAACACGAAGTAGTTGCGCGGCGTCTCCGGCTCGCCGGCGCCGAGCTCCTCGGCCTCCTCGGGGTCGTCGGTCCCGGCGCGAGCGGGGCGCGGCTGGAGCGCCTTCGCGAGGAACACGCCCAGCAGGGGCAGGATGCCTATGACACCGCCCACGCTGGACTCGGGCAGGCCCAGCCACGCCGGCAGCGCCAGCGGGTCCTCGCAGGACGGCAGGGTGACGACCTTGCACGTCAAGGACTCGTAGAAACCGCCCACCAGGCCGAGGAAGTAGGCCGTAGCGTAGAGCACGGCGGCGAAGATCCCCAGGCCGGCCAGCAGCCGCAGGGTGGACCCTAGCGTGACGCTGATGACGTGGCGGTGGCGCGCGGCCACCGACTGGGCCGCCAGTGTGCCGAGCAGCAGCAGCGCTACGACCAGGTAGAGCGCGGCCAGGAAGCTCACTGCAGGAAGTTCCGCCAGACGAGGTACCCGGCGAGCACGAGCAGCGCCAGGGTCAGGATGTTCACGCCCACGCGGAACGCGAGCCGGTCCTCGGGCTCGACGTGCACGCGCTGGACCTCCTCGCTGTGCGCCGCCGCGGGCTGGTGCGGTCTGTCGTCCATCCGTGGGCCTCCATGCACAGTCTCCATGTTCTCCGCCCGGCGCGCTAGCGCTTGTCGCGCGCACGCCGGGCGGAGGAGCTGGGCTCGGTGCTGGGGCTCAGTCGACGCGGAAGCGCCAGTGGGCGTGCACCGACACCGGGTCGCCGTCGAGGTCGGCGGCGTCGAGGCTCACGAACAGCCAGTAGAAGGGCGGCGCGTGCTCGAGCGGGGCGTCCGGGGTGAAGGTGAGTGTGTTCGTGGCCTCGTCGTAGGCGAGGGAGCCGGCGATGGGCTCAGGGTCCAGCTTGGAGCCGTTGATGATGCCGTTGCCGTTCGGCAGCGTGTAGACGCGTATGGCGTCCGACGCGATGCTCGCCGGGTCCAGCGGGACGTCGAAGGTGAGCGTGATGACCACGTCCTGGCCAACGTGCTCGCCGGGGCGCGGCGACACCGTCGCCAAGGCCGCGATGCCCAGGTCCTCGTCCTCGCCGTCCACCACGCCGTCATCGTCGGCGTCGGGCTGGGTGGGGTCGACGTCGTCGCCGTCCTCGATGCCGTCGCCGTCGGTGTCGGGGTTCGTGGGGTCGGGGTCGATGGCGTCCGGCAGGCCGTCGCCGTCGGAGTCGGGGGCCGCCGGGTCCGGGTCCGCCGGACCGGGGTCGGACCCGCCCGCGTCGGGCACGGCCGGGTCGTCGTCGCCGCCCGCGGGCGGGTTCGCGGCGGACGCGGTCGTGAAGGTCCAGCTACGCGTCTCGCCGAGGGCGGCCCTGCCGATGCCGCTGACGGAGTCCTCGAGCGTGGCCACGTAGGTCGTGTCGGACGCGAGGACCTCGGTCGGCGTGAAGACGAGGGAGCTGCCGTCGGCCGTCACGGTGCCGGCGACGGCGCCGGAGCCGGAGCTCGCGACGAGCGCCAGCGAGCCGGCGAGGGAGGCGCCGTCCACGTCGGCGTCGAAGGTCACCGTGACCTTCGTGTCGACGGGCACGCTGGTGGCGTGGTCGGCGGGTGAGACCTCCAGGACCTTCAGGGACGCGAGGGGCGCCTGAGGCTGCGAGCACGCGGCCAGCAGCAGTCCAAGGGTCGCCAAGAGAGGAAGGGGTAGACGTCGAACCATCTCGTGCCTCCGGATCCTCGGCCGGTCGCGCTACTTGCTCCCCCTGACCCAAGCGCCCGAGTACGGGACAGGGTTCATCGCTTCCGAAGACACGACTCGCGGCGTGGTACCGCGTAGTTCGCCGAGAGTCTCGGGCACCGGCCATTACGGCGCTCTTGCGGCCGCCTGACGGCGCTCTTACAGCTCGGCGAGGCTCACGGCCGCGGCACGCGGACGACCGCCCACTCGTCCAGTTCGCGCCACCAGCGGTCGTCCTCCGAGCGTTCCCGCTCCTCCTCCACGATGGCCTTCGACTCTGCCTCCACGGCCCGGCGGTAGCGGTACCGCTCGACCAGCCCGAAGCCGTGCGGCGGGCACGCCCGTGGCCCGTAGAGACGCCCCGGCAGCGCGTCAAGCAGCCGGGTGGCGTACCACCGCTCGTCGGGAGTCGGCGGCTCGAAGCGCGTCTCGCGGACGGGCCGCTCGCGCCCGACGAAGGCCACCGGCACCGAGGCCGCGAGCAGCTCCTGCCGCTCGGGCCCGCTCACCGCAGCGAGGTCCACCACCGGCACGGTCCCCAAGGCGTAGCGCAGGTACGCCGCCAGCCCGCGCGCCACCCTGCCCGGCGTGTCCCACCTCCGGCCCCCGGTGCGGACGACGACCGTCATGGCCCTCTCGCCGACGGGCGGCACCGCGCGCACGTCGAGCAGGCCGCGCCCCCGCCCCCAGCGCGCGATGGCCCACTGCAGCCGCTTCAAACGCCACGCGCACGCCAGCCTCGGCAGCGGCGGCGACGAGTTGTCCTCGAGGCGCACGGCGAGCCTCATGCCGCAGTGACCGACGAGCTTCTCGAGGACGTCGAACCTGGGCTCCACCTCGCCCCGCTCGTAGGCGCTGATCTTCGGCTGACCCACGCCGCTCAGCCGCGCGAGCTCCTGCTGGCTGAAGCCGCGCCCCTTGCGGGCGAGGTAGAGGATGTCTCGGGCCCTGGCCATGGTCGAGCTCGATCGTGCCGCGAACGGGAGCTGTCGAGGCCTGCCCGTTAGGCGGTCGCCTACCGGCTCTCGGCACGCGCGGGCCGCGTCGTGGGCCGCTGGCCCGGCGGTCCCGGCGGCTGGCCGCCCAGGTCTCTCCCGCGGACGCTCAAGTCAGTAGACCGCTCGGGGACTACTGGCCACGACCGGCGTGCGGGCGGCCGCTGCGGTCCACGACGCTAGTCCCACCTAGCGAGGACGCCTGGCGACTATCTCGGAAGCGAGCTACTGACTTGAGGGGGCGCAGAAGACCGCAAGACCGGCTCGCGGAGGTCCCTGAAGGCTCGCGGAGGTCCCTGGGGCTCGCGGAGGTTCCGGAGGGCCCAAGGACGACCTTGAGCACTGGCGGAAGCGCGCGGCTCAACGTTCCGTGAAGCCGGTCCTCAGCGAGCTCGAGGCGGATGAGCGGCAGCGGTGGCCTATAGTCGTGTCAACCGAAACGCCGTGGCCGCCGGGGCTGCGACGCCACACGAACGCACGCCCGGCGGCTCGACGAACTGATCCCCAAGCGAGGTGGAGCATGCCACTCGTATTCGTGCACGGCGTGAGCGTCAGGGCGGGACCGTCGTACGAGCGCCAGACGAGGTTCCGGAACGCGGCGTTCAGGCGGCACGTGCTGGCCAAGGCGGACACGGAGATCCTCAACCCGTACTGGGGCGACATGGGCGCCAAGGCGGCGTGGGACCACGCGTCGCTGCCGGGCGAGCCGGTCCTCGTCCTCGACGCCCTCGGCCCGCAGGCCACGGTGCCCGTGGAGCAGGTGCTGATAAGCGAGGAGGCGGCCGGGCACTCGCACCCCGACAACGTGCTGCTCGAGGTCGCCAGGCAGGACTTCAAGGAGGCCATCGACCTCCTCGTCTCGACGGCCATAGAGGAGAGCGACATGGACGCCGCCGCGCTGGTGGCCGTGGCCACGGGCCTCAACGAGTACGCCGAGGACAACCCGGCGCCGCGCTGGACCAGCGAGGTGGAGCACGACCACGCCTTCCTGGAGCGGCTGCGCCAGGAGACGAGGCTGGCCGTTAGGGGCGTGGAGGAGCGCTCCGCCGGGCCCGCAGCTTCGGCCCGGCGCGACGCGGCACCGGGAGGCGTCGCGCTCGTGGCGCCCCCTGCCTACGACGCCGTGGCCGTCGCCGACTACGACCACACCGACGTCTGGGAGGCCCTCACCAGGGCCGTGGACAGCGTGCGGGAGGCCATCGCCGACTGGCGCTGGGGCCAGCCGGGGCGCAGCCTGCGGCGCGTGGTGCAGCCGTACCTCACGCACTTCGTCGGGGACATCCTCGTCTACCTCAAGGGGCGCGGCACGCCGGCGCGGCCCGGGGCCATCGTCGAGCGCGTCGCGGGCGCCATCGAGGCGGCGGCGCACGCCGCCAGGCCGGGCGACCCGCTGCTCGTGGTGGGCCACAGCATGGGCGCGAACATCGTCCTCGACGTGCTGACCTCGTTCCTCCGCGGCGTGCGCGTGGACACGCTCGTGACGGTGGGCAACCAGGTGGGCTGGTTCGAGGAGATGAAGCTCTTCCTCGCCAGCGACCCGCGCGTGCCCAGCCCCCGGCAGGAGCGGGTGCCCATGCCGCCGGGCATAAGGCGGTGGCTGAACGTCATAGACACGTCCGACTACCTGGCCTACGCGGCGGCGCCGATCTTCGAGGGTGCCCGCGACATCACCTTCACCACGGGACGCGGGCCGCTCGCCGCCCACACCGAGTACTTCAAGGACGTCTCGTTCTTCCAGCGACTGGGGGCCTGGCTGAGAGGGGCGTGACGCCGACGTCCCGGGGGAGGTACCGCATGTACGGGTTCAGGGGTGAGGGCTCGTGAGCGAAGACGCGACGAGGGGAGTGCGGCCCGCCGCGGTGCCGCCGGAGGGCGCCGAGCGCGCCCGCTCGAAGGCCTGCGAGCAGGCGGGGTCGCCACGCATGGACGTCGCCGTCATCTCGGGCGCGACGTTCACGCGCAAGGCCGTCACGTACTACGACGTCGACGGCATCGCCATCGTCGAGGGCGACATCGCGCTGGGCGCCGTCAGCGACGTCCAGCGCCTCACCGAGCAGGCGCGCAGCGCGGCCGCCTTCGGCGACAGGCGCGCCTACGGCATCGGTATCCCGCATCAGACCTTCCGCTGGCCGAACTGCCTGATCCCGTACGTCATCGACCCGCAGCTCACCGAGCCCGACCGCGTGAGGTCGGCCATCGAGCACTGGAGCGAGCACACGCCCATCAGGTTCGTGGAGCGCACGCCCGACAACGCCTCCCGCTACCCGAACTACCTGAACTTCACCGACGCCTCGGGCTGCTGGTCGTACGTGGGCATGCGCGGCGGGAGGCAGGACGTGTCGCTGGGCGCCGAGTGCGACGTGGGCTCGGTGATCCACGAGATAGGGCACGCCGTGGGCCTGTGGCACGAGCAGAGCCGGGAGGACCGCGACCTCTACGTGCGCATCCACTGGGAGAACATCCAGGACGGCATGAAGGCCCAGTTCAACCAGCGCATCACCGACGGCGACGACTACGGCCCCTACGACTACGGCTCGATCATGCACTACCCGAGCTGGGCCTTCAGCAAGAACGGCGAGGACACGATCACGCCCATAGACCCGAACGTCACGATCGGCCAGCGCGAGGGTCTCTCGCCCGGCGACGTGGCGACGGTCATGGCCATGTACCCGCGGTGCTCCTGAGCCGGCGCTAGGACCAGGGCGGGGCGTCGGTCAGCGGTCGCTCGTCGGCGCCAGCGGCGCCGCGCCCATGCCTTCCAGCACCGCGCGGCGGCGCTCCAGCACCTGCTCCAGCACCGCCGGAGTGCCCGCGAAGACGTTCAGCGGGCCGGAGCGCGTGAGGTCGGGCCCGCTCAGCTCCAGGTGGACGCGCCCGCCCGCCTCCTCGACGAGCGCCGCCCCCGCCGCCACGTCCCAGGGGCTGATGCCGTGCTGGAAGAACACGTCCACGCGCCCGGACGCCACCAGCGACAGGTCGCGGCACGCCGACCCGCTCACGCGGCAGCCGGCGGCGCTCCTCACCAGGTCGCCGAACACGGCCATCGTGCCGGGGTCGTTGGCGCCGGCGCTGGTGAACCCGCTGGTGAGCAGGGAGAGCTCGAGGCGGTCGCTCGAGGAGACCCTCAGGCGCTGCCCGTCCGGGCCGGGCGAGCCTCCGCGGGCGCCGTCGCGACCCGCCACGGACGCGGCCGGCTCGCGCCACGCGCCGCCGCCCGTCACGGCCCAGCTCACGGTGTCGGAGGACGACTCGTAGATGGCGCCCACGACGGGTCTCCCGCGGTGCACCAGGCCTATCGACACGCAGAAACCGGGGTAGTTGCGCAGGAAGTTGTGGGTGCCATCGATGGGGTCGATCACCCATACGGGCTCGTCGGTGTCTACGCGCGAGAGCCCGGCCTCCTCGCCCAGCAGCCCGTAGCCGGGGAACGCGCCGGTGAGCGCCGTGGCTAGCCTCTCCTGCACGGCGAGGTCCACCGACGTGACGAAGTCGCCGGGGCTCGACTTCGACGAGACCTCGAGGCTCCCGCCGCCGGCGAAGTGCTCGTCGGAGCGCTCCTTGGCCCAGCGACCCAGCTCGGCGGCGAGCCGCACGGCCGCCGCCTTCGCCTCCCACAGCTCCGCACCTGTCACCGGCCGATGATAAGCCGCCCTGCGCGGCGGTCGCGGGCACCGGCGGGCGCAGGGGGCGTGCCGCGGCTCGCCTGGAGGCGCGGCGGCCCCGCTAGAAGGCCTCGAAGAAGCCGCTCAGCCTGTGCACCCGCACCGGGCCCTCGGCGAAGCGGGCCTCCACCGAGCGCCGCCAGGTGCGGAAGCGCTCCGCGGCGTCCGGGTCGGCGGCCAGGAGCCTGTCGAGAGGCGAGTTCACCAGCGACAGTACGTACCGCACGTAGGGCTCCACCTCCGTCACGACCAGAGCGTCGCGCCTCTCGAAGACCCTCACCTCCTCGAAGTACGACTCCAGCAGCGCCCTGCCCGTGTCCAGCGCGAAGCGCTGCGGGTTCACGCGCTCGGCCTCCAGCTCCGGCAGCAGCTCCAGGAGCCTGTCGAGCTCCTCGTGCAGCTCCCTCACGTGGTGGGTGCCGTTGGTGGCGGCGTAGAGCCGCCCGCCGGGACGGAGCACGCGCCGCTGCTCGGCGATGGCCGCGCGCACGTCGGGCACGAGGTAGAGCATGTGGTTCGCGAAAGCGACGTCGAACGACGCGTCCTCGTAGGGCATGTCGGCGGCCGTGTGCTTCCTCAGGTCGGCGTCGAGCCCGGCGCGCTGCAGGTTCGCGCGGGTCTCGGCCAGCATCCCCTCCGACGGGTCGCTGAGCGTGAGCCGCCAGCCCCGCGGCACCAGCGGCGCCACGACCCGCCACAGGTGGCCGGAGCCGCACCCCACCTCGAGCACGTCGGCCCGCTCCGGCGCCTGCACCTGCCGGAACAGCCAGGAGTGGAACAGCTCCTGCTCCGGCGCGAAGCGCTCGTGCAGCGTCAGCCGGTCCTTCAGCCTGTCGGGGGTGGCGTACTGGACGGTCATGACAGGGAATGCTATCCGCGGGGGATGAGCGCCGATGAGACTACGGCTCATCGGCCGGTGGGCGCTCCTCGGGCGTCACAGGGAGACGCTGGGGTTGCAGGCGGACGTGCTCCTCGGACCTCACAACGGTCGCCGGTGGGCGCTCCTCGGGCGTCACAGCCAGTACCGGCGGAGCTCCCCGGACGCCGGGCGCCTCCCAGTGCCTCAGGGGTTGCACGGCGGCGCGGAGTCGTGCTCTACTCCGCTTCATCGTTCGCGCGCCGAGCGCGCGGGCGGCCCGGGGCGCACCCGGGCCCGGGGGAGACCCCGGATGAGCCTCCCGGCCGGGCGAAGGCCGGACTTATCGAGAGCGGCTGAGGGAACTGGCCCGACGACGCCGCAGCAACCAGCCTCCATCTAGGCGGGTGCTAAGTCCAGCCGGCGGCGGCAGTCACGATGGCGAGCCGCCGGAGAGATAAGGAGCAGGCGTGGCCACGGCGTACGCGACCCACAGACGAATGCTCAGCGCGGCCTGAGGCGGAAGCCCCGCGCCGGGGCGCCACTCAGAGCCGCGAGCCCAGGCCCGCGCCGCAGGCTGGCGCGGGCGTGGAGGCCTGTCGCGCGTGGCCGTCGAGGCGCGTGCCGCACGGGCCTCCGCGGAGCCGGTGACCACCACCACGCAGGCGCGAGGCCGCGACGCGGCCGGCGCCACGACCAGCCGCCAGGCGCCGCGCGCCGTGCCCGGCACTCGACCGGGCACCCCACCGCGGACGCGGCGCGGCCAGCGGGCCCCAGCGAGGCCCGCGCCAGAGGAGCTGACATGTCCTACCGCTTCGAGACCCTCCAGGTTCACGCCGGCCAAGGCATAGACCCCGCGACGAAGTCGCGCGCCGTGCCCATCTACCAGACGACGGCCTTCGGCTTCGACGACGCCGACCACGCCGCGCGCCTCTTCGCGCTCCAGGAGTTCGGCAACATCTACAGCCGCATCATGAACCCGACGAACGACGTCCTCGAGAAGCGCATCGCGGCGCTGGAGGGCGGGGTGGCGGCCCTGGCGGTGGCCTCGGGCCACGCCGCCGAGTTCCTCACCTTCACGACCCTGGCCGAGGCCGGCGACAACATCGTGGCCTCGCCGAACCTCTACGGCGGTAGCCGCAACATGCTCTCCGTCACGCTGCGGCGCCTGGGCATCGAGGCGCGCTTCGTGGGCGAGGACGACGACCCCGACGACTACGCCAGGCTCATCGACGACCGCACGAAGGCCGTGTTCATCGAGACCATCCCGAACCCCTCCCTCCGCCTATGCGACCTGGGCGCCATCAGCGCCGTGGCCCACGAGCGCGGCGTGGCCGTGGTGGTGGACAACACGACGGCGATAGGCGGCTACCTGTACAGGCCCGTGGACCATGGTGCCGACATCGTCGTCCACTCGGCGACGAAGTGGATCAACGGGCACGGCACCGGCGTAGGCGGTCTCATCGTCGACCTGGGCACCTTCGACTGGGCGAACGGGCGCTACCCCGGCTTCTCGGAGCCGAGCCCCAGCTACCACGGCCTGGTCTTCACCGACGTCTTCGGCAAGGACGGCCCGTTCGGCAACATCGCCTTCGCCATACGCGCCCGCGTGGAGGGCCTGCGGGACCAGGGCCAGGCGCTCTCCCCGCACCAGGCCTTCCTCTTCCTGCAGGGCCTGGAGACGCTGAGCCTCCGCGCCGAGCGGCACATCTACAACACGCGCCGGCTCGTCGAGTGGTTCGGCGAGCAGGAAGGCGTCACGCGGGTCGTCTACCCAGAGCGGCCCGATCACCCCAGCTACGAGCGCGCCAGGTCCGACTTCCCGCGCGGCGCGGGCGCCGTCTTCAACTTCGAGCTCGAGGGCGGCGTGGCGGCCGGCAAGGCCTTCCTCGACGCCCTGCAGCTCGCCTCCCGCCTGGTGAACCTCGGCGACGCCAAGACCAGCGTCACGCACCCGGCCAGCACGACACACTCGCAGCTCGACGAGGCGGGGCTCCTCGCCGCCGGGGTCACGCCGGGCCTCATCCGCGTCTCGCCCGGCATCGAGCACGTCGACGACCTCATCGAGGACTTCTCGCAGGCGCTCGAGGCCGCGAGGCGGGTCGCCGGCGGCCGCGGCGGAGGCGTCAGCACGGACCGTGCCGCCGACTGACGCACCCACGCTCTTCCACGAGACCTGGGGCGAGCACGCCGCGCTCATCGCGCGGACGTGGGAGCCCAAGGAACGCAGCCTCGGCCGCGTGGCGACGAAGGTCATCGACGTCGCCACGCCCGAGGACCCCCTGGAGCTGGAGCTGGGCGGGCGCCTCGAGCACGTGGCCGTCGCCTACGAGGAGTACGGGCGGCGCAGCGCCGCCGGCGACGACACGGTCCTCGTCTGCCACGCCCTGACCGGCTCGGCCCACGCGGCGGGCGTGGGGGAGAGGGACGGCGCGCCCGGCTGGTGGGACGCGCTCATCGGCCCCGGCAAGGCCATCGACACCGACAGGCTGCACGTCGTGTGCAGCAACGTCCTAGGCGGCTGCTACGGCACGACGGGCCCCACGAGCCTCGACCCCGCCACGGGCAGGCCGTACGGCACGCGCTTCCCCCGCTACACGGTCCGCGACATGGTGGCCGTTCAGAAGCGGCTCCTGGACCGCCTGGGCGTGACGTCGCTGCGGGCGGTCGTGGGCGGCTCGATGGGGGGCATGCAGGTGCTCGAGTGGGCCGCCTCGCACCCCGACATGGTGCGCGGCATCGTGCCCATCGGGATCGGCGCGCAGCACTCGCCGTGGGCGATAGGCCTCAACGAGGTCGCCAGGCGCGCCATCACGACCGACCCGGCGTGGCAGGGCGGCGCCTACAGGCTCGACAGCCAGCCGGCGGCCGGCCTCGGGCTGGCGCGGGCGATCGCGATGCTCACCTACCGCGCGCCCGCCTCGGTGGAGCGGAAGTTCGGCAGGGCGCGCTGCGACGACCCCGGCGACCCGGCGGAGGGGCTCGGCTCCGCGGTGGCGCCCTACCAGGTCGCCAGCTACCTCGCCTACCAGGGCGAGAAGCTCGTGCGGCGGTTCGACGCGAACACCTACATCTACCTGACGCTGGCGATGGACGACTTCGACGTCGGCGCGGGGCGCGGCGGGGCCGAGGCCGCGCTGTCGCGGCTCACGATGCCGGCCCTGGTGATAGGCATCGACTCTGACGTGCTCTACCCCGAGAGCGAGGTGCGAGCCTTGGCCGCGGCGCTGCCCAACGCCTCCTACGCGCGCATCGCTTCGCCCCACGGCCACGACGCGTTCCTCATCGAGTTCGCGCAGGTGGCCAGGCACCTGAAAGCCTTCCTGGCCTGAGGCCGCGTTCCCCCGCGAACGTGGTGCCCGGACGGACCTCCTAGCCAGGCACACGTTTCTCATCGTAGTATAAGGCCGCGTGACATATTCATCCTCCGCCGTGGCGGCCCCTACCACGGACCCTCGCGCTCCCCACGGCTTCACCGTGGTGGAGCTGCTCATCGCACTGGCGATCATCGGGATCCTCACCGCGATCGCCGTGGCGGCGTTCAGGGCGCCCTCGTCGCGGCTGGCCGCCCAGGGCTTCCAGGCGCTGCTCCAGGAGGCGCGCATTGAGGCCATCAAGCGCAACAGGCCCGTGAACGTTGCGCTCGACCTGGACGCCGGCACCGTAGTCGTCCAGGCCTCCGACGAGTCCTCGAACGTTAGCTGCCAGGGTGACCAGGTCCAGATCGGCGGGCTCGACCTCACGGGTTACCGCGGCCTGGAGGTGAGCTCGACCATGCCCGACCTCCAGATGCTGTGGTTACCGAACGGCAGAGCACAACGCTGCAACGGAGGCCTCATGGCGAGCAGCACCACCTTCAGGGTCAAGGACGTGGCCTACGCCGTCGACGTCTCGGCGGCCGGCCAGGTGAGGGTCGTGCGCCCGTGAGGCCCGCCACCGGACCGGGGCTCGCCCGCGGGCTCACCCTCGTCGAGGTCGTCATCGCCGTGGCGGTGCTGGCCATCGGGGTGCTCGCCGTCTTCGCGCTGCAGGCGAACTCGCTGCGCGGCACGCGCAGCGCCGTCGTCTCCCAGGAGATGGCCAACCTCGCCCAGAGCGAGCTGCAGCTCCAGCGCGAGTTCTCTCGCTACGTGACCGCGCCCGTGCACGGGGAGTCGTGCCGCTCCGGCATACCCAGTGACGCGTACGAGTGCTCCGTGGACGTGCTGCCCTGCGAGATGAGCGGCGCGAACATCGTTTGCCGCGACTCCAGCGTGGCGGAAGCCGTCGCCAGGCAGGTCGACGTCGTCATCACGGGACCGGGCCTGGCCCCCTTCAAGGCCTCGACGGTGGTGCGGTGACACCGGCTCGCGCCTCCGGCTTCACGGTCCTAGAGCTGCTGATCGCGGCGGCGGTGGCCGCCGTCGTGCTCGCCGTGGCGGCCCAGCTCTACGCCAGCTCGGTCCGCGCCTACCGCGTGAACGAGGAGGTCTCCGAGGTGCGCCAGGGCATCCAGGCGGCGATCTCCCTGCTCCAGTACGAGATCGGCCTGGCCGGCTACCGCTGCACCGACGACGACGCCCTGGACCGCTCCTTCGTGGCGGACCCGCTCGTGGCGGTGGACGGCGCTAGCGGCGCGCCAGACTCCATCACCGTCCGCTACTACGAGGACCGCTACGCCAGCGGCTCCTGCCAGCTCACCGAGGTCACCTACTTCGTGCAGGACGACGCGCTCTACCGCCAGGTAAGGGGCGAGGACCCCCAGGAGGCGGTGCACGGCGTCGTGGACATGCAGGTCGAGGCCTGGCTCGACCGCGCCCAGTCGATGTTCGTGGTCGAGACGGACTCGGCCGAGCTCAACAGGCCGCTCGACCCCGACCTCCGCGGCATCAGCCTCAGCCTCAGGTTCGAGGACGCCGGCGGGCGCGAGAACCCGGTCATCGTGACCGTGGGGCTCAAGAACCCGCAATGCGCGTCATTGGGAGACTGCATATGACGAGTCGGCAGCAGGGCGTGGCTATCGTGTCGGTGCTCCTCCTGATGGCCGCGCTCGTGGCGCTCGGGCTCGCCACGATGTTCCTCACCCAGATGAACCTGGGCATCGCGGGCAACGCGCGGTCGGCGACGCGGGCGGACAACAACGCGGTGGCGGGCCTCAACGCCGCCTTCGTGGCGCTGCAGCGCGCCTTCGTGGCGGACGGCGAGTTCCCGGACGCGTTGGCCCTGCCCGACGTCGCCGGCGTGGGCTTCGCGCCCACGTACGTCCTCGACGCCTACGAGAGGCGCAGCCCCACGCTCGCCTACGTCGCGGTGCGGGGCACGGCCCCACGCGACGCCGAGTACGTGGCCGAGGCGCTCGTCGCCATGGAGTCGGGGTCCACCAGGCTGCCCACCTACTTCGACTACGGCATCGCCACCGAAGGCAAGTTCACCGGCAACGGCTCGGGCTCCTACGTGAGCACGGGGATCCACGCGAACGAGGGCTTCAGCCTGAACGGCAGCCAGGAGTTCAGCGTCTGCACCCAGCGCAACTCCGCCGGCATCTGCACCAGGACCGAGACCGTCAGCGGCGACGCCGTGCCCATCTCGGGCTCGCCGGGAGCCGACTGCAGCGTGAACCCGGCCCAGCCCGGCATCTGCAAGAACGGAGTGCCGGTGCACCTCACGGACCCCGTCACCATCCAGCCCGACTACGTGGCGCGACGCGACGCGGCCCTGGCCGCGATCTCGCACGGCTCCGCCCACTCGTCCCTGTTCGGCATCGACTGCGACGTGCGCTACACGAGCCGGCCGAACCCCGTGTCGGGCCTGTTGGACGCCATCGCCGCGCTGCCGCCCGGCTCCACGGTATGCCTCGAGTACAACCAGGCCACGGGGTTCAACGGCAGCGTCAGCCTCGACGGCGTGAACATCGTGTCGCGCGGCGACCTCACCATCAACGGCGGCCTCACGTCCCGGGACTCCACGTTCATCGCCTACGACGGCAAGTTCTCGACCAACGGCAAGGACCACCTGACTAACGTGAACGTCTACTCGCAGAAGGGGCTCACGCTCAACGGCTCCAGCTCGGCCGTCTACGACGGCACCACCACGCTGGCCACGGCCGGGGACATCACGGTGAACGGAAGCTACAAGGCCACGCCCCAGGACGACGGCACCGTGGGCATAGGCGTGGCGCTCATCGCCGAGGGCGACATCACCGTCAACGGCTCCTCCGACATGTTCCTCGCCGCCGTGGCGGGCGGGAAGTTCACGCAGAACGGCTCGAGCACGATCCGCGGGCGCATCGCCGCGAAGAAGGACATCAAGGTAAACGGCAGCTTCGACATCGACGCCGGGCTCGGCATCATCAACCCCGAGCTGTCGGAGCCGGGAGACTTCGCCCTCGTCCTCGTCAGCAGGCGCTGAGGACGGGTCGGCGGGAAGACCGCCGCTGAGCCCGACGAGCGCTCAGCCGGGGCCCACGGGCGCGGCCGGCACCTCGCCGGCGCGGGCCCGCGCCGTGTCGACGTCGCAGCCGGCCATCATGAGGCCGAGCAGCTCCGGCGTGGCCTCGGCGTGCGAGAGCTCGCCCATGATGCGCCCCTCGAACAGCACGACGATGCGGTCGGAGAGCGACAGCACCTCGTTGAGGTCGGCGCTCACCAGGAGTACCGGCAGGCCGCTGTCGCGCGCGTCGACGATCTGCTGGTGTATGAACTCGATGGCGCCGATGTCGACGCCGCGCGTGGGCTGCGCCAGCACCAGCACCGTGGGCCGGCGCTCCAGCTCGCGGGCGACGATCAGCTTCTGGGCGTTGCCGCCGGAGTAGTTCGAGGCCGGGATCGTGACGCTGCGCGGGCGCACGTCGTACTCCTCGATGATCTTGCGGGCGTGCTCGCGGATCGCGGCCTCGTCGAGGAGGCCGAGGGGGCCGGCGTAGGGCGGCCTGTGGTGGTCGCCGAGGATCGCGTTCTGCGCCGCCGTGAAGGGGAGTATGAGCCCGCGGCCGTTGCGGTCCTCCGGCACGTGGCTCATGCCCAGCTCGCGCCGGCGCCGCAGCGGCTCGTGCGAGACGTCGTGCATCTCGCCACCGGAGAGCATCCGCACCGATCCCTGGTAGTCGAGGCGCATGCCGGTGACGCACTCCACGAGCTCCGACTGGCCGTTGCCCTCGATGCCGGCCACGCCCAGCACCTCGCCCTTGCGGACCTCGAAGCTCACGCCGTCCAGCACGTTGCGAGGCTTGAACGGGTGCGCCAGCGTGAGGCCCTCCACCGACAGCGCCACGCCGCCTGGGTGCGCCTCGCCCTTCTGCACGCGCAGCAGCACCTCGCGGCCGACCATCATGTTCGCGAGCTGGCGCTGGTTCGTCTCCTCGCGCGTGACGGTGCCGATCATCCTGCCGTCGCGCATGACGCTCATGCGGTCACAGATCTCCACGACCTCGTCGAGCTTGTGGCTGATGAAGATGGCCGCGTTGCCCTTGCCGGCGAAGTCGCGCAGGAAGCGGAACAGGCCCACGGTCTCCTGCGGGGTGAGCACGGCGGTGGGCTCGTCGAGGATGAGGATGCGCGCGTCGCGGTAGAGGGCCTTGAGGATCTCGACCTGCTGCTGCAGCCCCACGGGCAGGTCCTCGATGCGGGTGTCGGGGTCGATGTCGAACCCGAACTCCTCGATGAGCTTGGCGGCCTGCCGGCGCGCGGCGCGGTAGTCGAGGACCGGTCCGGCGGTGGGCTCCGAGCCGAGGACCAGGTTCTCGGTCACGGTGAGAGGCTCCACGAGCATGAAGTGCTGGTGCACCATGCCGATGCCGAGGTCGATGGCGTCGCGCGCGCTGCGGATGACCACGTGCTCGCCGTTCACCTCGACGGTGCCGGCGTCGGGGTGCTGGAGCCCGTAGAGGACCTTCATGAGGGTCGACTTGCCGGCGCCGTTCTCGCCTATGAGGGCGTGCACCTCGCCCCACTCGACCTCGAAGTCGACGTGGTCGTTGGCGAGGACCAGCGGGAAGCGCTTGGTGATGCCCCGCATACGGACGGCAGGTGGCATGCCCGAGTATACTTTCCGGTGCGCGGGTTCTCGTAGGTGGCCCGCCGGCGGTGACCTCGGGGGCGACACGGCCTTGACGGGGCCGGTACCGAGGCCGTTGCTGCGCGTCGCGGATGGCAGTTGGCCGCGTCAACAATCCTGCCGCGCCATAACTGGCAACAACACCTACGCTCTGGCTGCTTAACCGCAGCTAGCGTTCCCCGGAAGCCCCGCCCGTGGCTCGCCGGTGCGAACGACCTGAAGCGGGCTGGCCCCGACGCTCGCACGTCGGCCGAGGGGTGAGAACCTAGACGTGTAAGCGGGGCCCAGGAGCCGGCCACGGAGCTCGGGCCCCGCCGACAAGCGATCCGTGGCTACACGCGTAGACGCACGGTCGAGGCGGTTCCGGACGCGGGTTCGACTCCCGCCGCCTCCACCACCGAGGCCCGCGGTCCCTCCACGGACCGCGGGCCCGTCTCTTCGGCGCGCGCGGCGATCGTCGCGGCCACGAAGGCGGCGTCGCGGCCCACGCCATGGATCATGGCCGAGGAGAACGCGTAGAGGAAGTGCAGCCCCACGAAGTAGAGGCCGGGCACGCCGACGGCCGCCCCGCGACGCTGCAGCGGCTGGCCCTGAGCGTCGAGCCGGAGAGGCAGGTCGATCCACTCGAAGCCGGGCCTGTAGCCCGTGCACCAGACGACGGCGGCGACGTCGAGGACGGTGCCGTCCTCCAGCACGGGCCGTCCGTCCCTCACGCCGGCCACGCGGCCCACGAGCCGCACGCCGGCGGCCTTCAGGTGCCGCGACTTCGTCCTGATCAGCGGCCCGGAGTGGCCCGACTGGCGGCGCTTCACGCGGCGCCCTATGGGCGTGCCCTCGGTGAGCACGCGGTGGAACACGCCCTTGAGGGCGACGCGCAGGAGCCCGGCGTGGGCCGCCCTGCTGAACACGTCGAAGGGCAGCTCGCCCGGGTTGCGACCGGCGAGCACCACGCGCCGCGTGCGCGACAGCTCCAACGCCACCTCGGCGCCCGAGTTGCCGGCGCCCACGACCAGCACGTCCCCGTCGGCCGGTAGCTGCTCCGGCCGCCGGTACTCGCTCGAGTGGAGCTGCACGATGCGCGGCGAGAGGTCGGCGGCGAAGCCGGGTATCCTCGGCCGCTGGAAGTTCGACATCGCGACCACGACGTTGCGGGCCGTGTAGCGGCGACCGGCGGCCTCGAGCACGAAGCCGTCCCCGCCCCGCGCGAGCCTGTCGACGCGGTGGCCGTGTCGGATGGGCAGCTCGAAGCGCCGGGCGTACGACTCCAGGTAGTCGGCGAACTCGTCCTTGGTGGGGAAGTGGTCGCGCGGCGCCGGGAACCTCATGCCGTCGAGGCTGTCGAAGGCGGCGGGCGTGAACAGGCGCAGCGAGTCCCAGCGGCGGCGCCACACGTCCCCGGTGCGCCTCTCGGCGTCGAGTATCACGAACTCCACGCCGCGCCTCTTGAGGTGGTAGCCCACCGACAGGCCGGCCTGGCCCCCGCCTACGACCACGGTGTCGTGCGGCTCCGGAGCCGCCGCTTCCGGGCGGGTCCTGGCGCTCCCGCCGAGGGCGTCGAGAAGGTCATCTGTCATCCTCGTACCTCCCAGCGACCCGGGCGCCTCGCCGCCGCGCTGCGGCGACGTAGGCCGGGCCGTTGGGAGGAAGGTAGGTGCGGGGACCGGCCCGCGGCATCGGTGAGACCACCCAGCGCGCTCCCGCCGCGCCATGGGTGGTCCGCGCCAGCCCCCGCCGGCGGTGGGCGCGCTCCTGCGGGCCGGGCCTCAGTCCAGGCCGTGGCGCGCGGCGTAGGCCGCGGCCTCGGCGCGTGTGGCGACGCCGAGCTTGTCGAAGATGTTGCTCACGTGCCTGTCTACGGTGCGCTCGCTGATGCCCAGGCGACCGGCGATGGCCCTGTTCGTGTCGCCGCGGGCGAGGAGGGCCAGCACCTCGAGCTCGCGAGGGCTGAGGCCGTGGTCCGCGGCGCGCCCGCCGGTGAGGGAGGCGAGCCTGTCCAGGTCGGGCTTGGCGCCCAGCTCCTCGAACGACGCTCGCGCCGCCGCCAGCTCCAGCTCGGCGCCCTCCTCGTCGCCCAGGGACCTGAGCGCGGCGCCGAGCAGGGCCCTGGCTCGGGCGGCCTCGTAGGGCGCCATCAGCTCCAGCCAGGCGTCCACGGCGCGGCGGAGACGCGCCGCCGCTCCGGCGGCGTCGCCCTCCGCGAGGTCCACGGCGCCCGCGGCGTGGTCGGCCAGGGCCCGCAACGCCTGGGACCCGTAGGCCTCCGCCACCTCGCGAAGCTCCGCCGCGGCCCGCCGCGCCTCCTCGAGCTCGCCGCGGGCCAGGGCGACCTCCACCTTCGCCGGCAGCAGGCGCGCGCGGGCGAGCGGCTCGTCGGCCTCGCCGAGGGCGCGGTCCAGGGCCTGCGCGGCGGCGTGGTCGTTGCCCTGGGCGAGGCGCAGGAGCGCCAGGCCCGGCTGCGTGCGCTCGCCGGCCCTGGCGGACGCCTCGTAGGCGCGCTCGGCCTCGCCGAGGTCGCCGCGCAGCCGTGCGACCTCACCCCGCTGGTAGGCGGCCGCCACGATCACGCGGTTCGCCGTCCACGGGTGGACCCTCTCGGACGCGCGGTCCGCCTCGGCCAGGGCGTCGTCCCAGTCGCCGCGGAGGACGAGCAGCTCGGCCCTGGCCACGCGGCAATCCCCGTTGAAGGTCACGAGCTGCGGCTGGCGCTCGCACCAGCGCGTGAGCGCCTCGGTCCACTCGTGCACGCGCCTGATGGCGTAGGCCGCGCGGCAGCCGTCGATGACGCTGCAGTAGACGATCCCGGCCACCGCGGGCATGAGCGACCCCGACGCGACCGTGACCATCGCCTCGTCGAGCAGCGTGAGCCCGGCGTCCGTCCGCCCGCGCCTCAGCTCCACGCGCCCCATGAGCTGGAGGCCCAGGGCGGTGAGGTTCGGGTCGGAGAACCTCAAGCCCGCCTCCACCGCCCGGCCGCTGGCCTCGAGGGCCTCGTCGTCGCGGCGCGCGGACACGGCTGCCATGGCGTCGGCGAGGGCGAGGTAGCCGTGCACGACGGTCTCGCCGTCGATGCCGGACACCAGGCGCCTGGCGCGCGCGAACCAGCCGCCCGCCTGCGCCGCGGCGCCGGAACCGGCCAGGCTCAGCGCCAACCAGCAGACGCAGTAGGCGGCGCGCTCCTTGTCTCCCAGGTCGAGGTAACGCAGGTGCGCCCTGTCGAGGAGCTCCTCGTAGGCCTCCTCGCGGCCGAGCATGTAGGCGCAGGCAGCCCACGACTCCAGGTCGGCGGCTGAGAGGGGGACGTTGGCGTCGGCGCGGGAGAACGCCTCGTAGGCGTCGGCCCAGGCCCCTGCGCGCATGGCCTCACGGCCCCTGAGTAGGTCAGGGGCTTCCGACATAGGACGCGAGTGTACCAACGGGCGCGTGGGCGTCCCGCTCAGGCGTCGAGGAGCCGCCGCAGCAGGAGCGACTGGAACGAGCGGCCGGCGGGCGCCATCAGCACGACCACGACGTCGTCGCCGGCGGCGCGATAGACCACGCGGAGGCCGTCGCGGGTGACGACCTGGCGCTCATCGGTGATGCCCAGCTCCCCTAGCTGGGGCAGGGGCTCGTGGGGCACGTCGCCCGCGGCCAGGCGGCCCACGACCTCCTCGATGAGGTCGAGGGCCCGCGATGCCTCCACGGGTCCGCCGCGCGCGTAGGCGGCGGCGTACCACTCGTCGAGGTCGCGGGCGGCGCCGTCGGTGAGCAGGACGCGGCGGGTCACGGACATGTGCGGAGGGCGCGCTTCAACCTTCGGCCCTGTAGGCGGCGATCGACTCGGCGGCGGGCTCGAGCATGCCCTCCTCCACCTGCCTGTCGGCCAGCGACAGCAGCTTCAGCAGCGCGGCGGTCTCCTGGAGCTGGTCGTAGGTGGCGACGTCGAGGAGCACCGCCCGCGCCTCGCCGTTCTGCGTGATGACCAGGGGCTCCTGGCTGTCGGCGACCTCACGCACCAGGGCGGCGGCGTGCGCCTTGAGGTAGCTGATCGAGCGGACCCTGCCTGTCAGCCTCATCGTGGACCGAATCTAGACCGGATACGGGTCAACGGGCAACGGTCGGCGGGCGGGCGGGTGGTACCCTCGCCTCACCCACAGAGCAGCGGGCGCCTGTCGCGCGCGGCGGCGCCGGCGGGCCCGGCAGCGGAGGCAGCATGGCTGAGGTCGTACTGGAGAACGTCTACAAGCGGTTCGGCAACGTCACGGCCGTGGCGGACTTCAACCTCCACATCGAGGACAAGGAGTTCATGGTCTTCGTCGGCCCCTCGGGCTGCGGCAAGACCACGACCCTGCGCATGATCGCCGGCCTCGAGGAGATCTCCGAGGGCACGATAAGGATCGGCGACCGCGTCGTTAACGACGTGCCGCCCAAGGACCGCGACATCGCGATGGTCTTCCAGAACTACGCGCTCTACCCGCACATGAACGTCTACCAGAACATGTCGTTCGGCCTCAGGCTGCGGCGCACCCCGAAGGCCGAGATCGACAGGCGCGTGCGCGAGGCGGCCGGCATCCTGCAGATCGAGCACCTGCTCGACAGGCGCCCGCGCGAGCTCTCCGGCGGCCAGCGCCAGCGCGTCGCGCTGGGCCGCGCCATCGTCCGCGAGCCCAAGGTCTTCCTCATGGACGAGCCGCTCTCGAACCTCGACGCCAAGCTGCGCGTCGAGATGCGCGCCAGCATCACCAAGCTCCACCAGCGCCTCGGCGTCACGACCGTCTACGTGACCCACGACCAGGTCGAGGCCATGACGATGGGCACGCGCATCGTCGTCATGAAGGACGGCTACATCCAGCAGGTCGACACGCCCATCAACCTCTACGACAGGCCCACGAACAAGTTCGTCGCCGGCTTCATAGGCTCCCCGGCCATGAACTTCATGGTCGGTACCGCCCAGGACGGCCGCATCACGAGCCCGCACTTCGACCTCAAGCCGGGCGGCGAGCTGGCGCAGAAGCTGAGGGCCTACAACGGCAAGAAGGTCTACGTGGGCATCAGGCCGGAGAACCTCGACGTCCGCGGCGGGAGCATCCCGGAGGGCGACAACGTCATCAAGGCGACGGTGGACGTCGTCGAGCCCCTCGGCGCCGAGACGATGATCATCGCCTCGGTGGGCGGCGACCAGAGCATCGTGGCGCGCGTCGACCCGCACACGCAGGTGCGCGCCGGCGACCAGATCGAGCTCGTCGCCGACCTCCAGTTCCTCCACGCCTTCGACCTGGAGACCGAGAACAACATCCGCTTCACCTGACCACGAGGACGCTCGTCGTGCCGGGGCCGCCTCACGGGGCGGCCCTTCTCTCGGCGGCGGAGGCTTAGGGAGGCGCCGCGTCGCCGGTGGGCGTCCGCGCTCCCTGCGCGCCGCGGTCCCGCTGCTAGAATCGTGCGTCATGTCGCTCGTGGCCCTGAGCGGCGTGGAGAAGGCCTACGGTGAGCAGGTCGTGCTCCGCGACGCGTCGCTAGAGGTGCGTGAGGGTCAGAGGCTGGCCCTCGTGGGCCGCAACGGCTCGGGCAAGTCCACCGTGCTGCGCCTCCTCATGGGCCTCGAGGAGCCCGACAAGGGCCAGGTGGTGCGCGCCCGGGACGTCGTCCTCGGCTTCCTCGACCAGGACCCGGAGTTCGGGCGCGACGACACGGTGGGGGGCGTGGCCGACGCCGCCTTCGCCGAGCTGGACGCGCTCGGTGCCGAGCTCGCGTCCCTGGAGGCCGCCGGCCTCGACGACCCGGTGACCTACGAGCGCTGGGAGCGGCTCCACGCGGTCTTCGAGCGCCGGGGCGGCTACTCGCGGCGGGCGCGCCGTGACGGCGTGCTCCACGCGCTCGGATTCGCCGGGCGGCACGACGACAGGGTCGTCGACCTGTCGGGCGGCGAGCGCACGCGCCTCGGCCTGGCGCGCCTGCTCATGAAGCAGCCCGACGTCCTGCTCCTCGACGAGCCCACGAACCACCTCGACATGGACATGCGCGCCTGGCTCGAGGCCTACCTGGCCCGCTACCCCGGCGCCGCCGTCGTCGTCTCGCACGACAGGGCGTTCCTCGACGCCGCCTGCGACACGACCGCCGAGGTCTCCCGCGGCGAGCTGCGGGTGGGTCAGGGCGACCCCAGCGCCTACCGCGCCGCGCGCGAGGAGGCCGAGAGGATCCAGTCCGCCACGCGTGCCAACCAGGAGCGGGAGAGCGCCAGGCTGCACGCCGCCGCCGAGCAGATGAAGCTCTGGGCGGGTCAGAACGCGAAGCTCCACAGGCGCGCGAAGGCCATGCTCGGCCGCGCCGAGCGCTTCGACGCCGGGATGGTGGACGAGGTGCCGCGCGCGGAGCGCACCACGCGCTTCGCCTTCGACTGCGACGAGTCCGGCGACATCGTGCTCACCGCCAGGCACCTCACGCAGCGGTTCGAGAGGACGCTCTTCGAGGACGTGTCGGTGGAGCTGCGCCGCGGCGACCGCGTGGCGCTGGTGGGGCCGAACGGGGCGGGGAAGACGACGTTCCTGCGCACGCTGCTGGGCGACCTACCCTCGCGTGACCCGCGCGGGTCGGTGACCACGGGCGCGCGCGTGCGCCTGGGCTACTACGACCAGGACCTGCGCGGCGTGGACGACGACGCCACGCTCTTCGAGGAGCTGCTGCGGCGCATGGGCGACCGCGAGGCTCACGACGCGCTGGGCCGCTTCATGTTCCCCTACGAGGCGCAGTTCAAGAAGGTGAGGGACCTCTCAGGCGGCGAGCGAGCGCGCCTGGCCCTGCTCCTGCTCACGCTGGGCCGTCACAACCTGCTGGTCCTCGACGAGCCGACGAACCACCTCGACGTGGAGATGATCGAGGCGCTGGAGGACGCGCTGCGCGCCTACAGGGGTACGCTGCTCGTCGTGTCCCACGACAGGCGCTTCCTGGCCGGCCTCGTGGACCGCGTCTGGGAGGTGGAGGGCGGGTCCTTCAGGGAGTACGAGGGAGACTGGTCTTTCTACTGGCGGAAGCGGCGGGAGAGGGCCGGCGCGCACGCGTCCGACACGGGCTCGGCCGGGCCGCGCGGAGGGCGAGGGGCCGGGCGCGCCGGCGCCCCCGTGGCGGCGGTCCCGAGCGGTCGGCCCGCCCCGCGGGACGCCGGCCGCTTCGTGGGGCGCAGCGCCTGGCAGCTCAGGAGGGACCTCGAGGAGGTCGAGGCCCGCATCGCCGAGGTGGAGGAGGAGCTGGGGCGCGTCGCCGCCGGCCTGTCCAGCCCGGGTGAGGCGGCGCTCGCCCTCGTGCCCGAGCTGTCCGCGCGCTCGGGGCCGCCACCCGGCCGCGCCGAGGTCATCGGCGCGCTGGGCGAGCGGCACGCCCACCTGGAGGCGCGCCTTCTCGCACTGATGGAGGAGTGGCACGAGCTCACCGACCTGGTGGGCGCGTAGCCGGGAGGAGCGACATGCGATTGGTCCGTTACCGGAGCTACGACGGCGTGAGCTGGGGTGAGGTCGAGGGCGGGATGGTGCGCCGCCTCACGTCGATGACGGGCAGGCCAGACGGCACCGAGGTGTCGATAAGCGAGGTCACGCTGCTGCCGCCCTGCGAACCGAGCGTGATCGTCTGCGTAGGGCGCAACTACGCCGACCACATCCGCGAGCTCGGCAACATGCCCCTCGGCGGCACGGACCTGCCCACCGAGCCGGGGCTCTTCCTCAAGGGCCTGAACACGCTCAGCGGGCCCGGCGACGACATCCCCTACCCCTCGTGGACGCAGGACCTGCAGTACGAGGGCGAGCTGGCCGTGGTGATAGGGCAGCGGATGCGCAACGTGAGCCCCGAGGACGCCCTCGACCACGTGGCCGGCTACACCTGCGCGGTGGACGTCACGGCGCGCGACAGGCAGCGCTCCGACCTGCAGTGGGTGCGCGGCAAGTCCGCGGACGGGTTCTGCCCCGTGGGCCCCTGGCTGGAGACGGACGTCGACCCGCGCGACGTGGGCCTGCGCACCGTCGTGAACGGCCAGGTGCGCCAGGACGCGCGCACCAGCGACATGATCTTCCCGGTGGCCGAGGTGCTGTCGTACATCTCGCGGTTCATGACCCTGAACCCCGGAGACCTGGTGCTCACCGGCACGCCCGAGGGCGTGGGCAGGCTGAACGTGGGGGACGTCGTCGAGGTCTCCGTCGAGGGCGTAGGCACCCTGGTGAACCAGGTCGCCGACGAGGAGGACGCCGCCGCGCCGGTCCGGGAGGCCGAGGCCGGCGGGGAGGACGCGGCGGGGTGAGGGCCGCGCGAGAGGCCGCAGCGCCGAGCCCGCCGGGCGGCCGGCCGCAGCGCCAGCCCCTGCCCGACTACCCGCGCGTGCGCGACCTGGGCGGCGGCGTCTGGGTCGTAGACACCCTCCACCACGGCCACCCCGGCACGATCGGCGTGTTCGTCGTGGCGCTGCCGAGCGGCGGCAACGCGCTCGTCGAGACGGGCCCGGGCGTCACGCTGCCGGAGGTGCTGGCGGGCCTGCGGGCGCTGGGCGTGGAGCCGCGCTCCGTCACCCACCTGCTCGTCACGCACATCCACCTCGACCACGCCGGCGCCGTCGGTGCCCTCGCCCGCCTCACGGCCGCCAGGGTCCTCGTGCACGAGGTCGGCGCCCCGCACCTCGTCGACCCGAGCCGTCTCATGGCCAGCGCCCGGCGCGTCTACGGGGATGCCCTCGACACGCTGTGGGGCGAGATGCTGCCGGTGCCGGAGGGCCGGGTCGTCGCCGTGAGGGACGGCGAGACCCACCAGGTGGGAGGGCTCGCGGTGAAGGTCGTGCACACGCCGGGTCACGCCTCGCACCACGTCTCCTACCTGCTGCCCGACGGCACGCTGTTCTGCGGCGACTCGGCCGGCGTGGTGCTGCCGGGCGCGGACGTGATCAGGCCGGCGCTGGCGCCGCCCGAGCTGGACATCGAGCTCAAGGAGGAGTCGGTGCGCCGGCAGCTCGCCCTCCAGCCCGCGCGGCTCGTCCTCTCGCACTTCGGACCCGTGCGGGACGCGAGGGAGCACCTAGAGGCCTACCCGGGCGTGATGCGGGCCTGGGAGGCCGAGCTGCTGGAGGGCTTGGCCGCCGATGAGGACGACGACGCCCTGGCGCGGCGCCTGGAGGCTCTCGAGGACGCCGAGCTGGCGGCGGCGGGCGTGCCGGCGGGCATCGCCCACCGCTACAAGCTCACGTCTGACGCGGCCATGAACGCGGCGGGCCTCAAGCGCTACCTCACGAAGCTGCACCCCGAGAGGGTGGCGGCGGCGCGCGGCAGGGGCTAGCGTGCGCTTCCCGCTGGGGCGGCCGGCGCGTCTGGCGGTCATCGCCTCGGGCCGCGGCTCGAACCTCGCCTCGCTCCTGTCCGCGTTCCCCGCCGGCAGCGCCGAGGCCGAGGTCGTGCTGGTGGCGGGCGAGAAGGAGCGGGCGCCCGCCCTGGACAGGGCGCGGGAGGCCGGCGTGGAGGCCGTGCACGTGCCGTGGGACACGCGCGAGGGCTTCGAGGCCAGGCTCGACGAGCTGCTCGCGGACCGCCACGTCGACCTCGTCTGCCTGGCGGGGTTCATGCGCGTGCTCTCGCCGTGGTTCGTGGGTCGCTGGCACGGCCGGCTGCTGAACGTGCACCCCAGCCTCCTGCCGAGGCACCGCGGACTGCACGCCCACCGTCAAGCCCTGGCCGAGGGGGTGAGCGAGTCAGGCTGCAGCGTGCACTTCGTTGACGCCGGCGTGGACACCGGCAAGGTGGTGGTGCAGCGGCGCGTCCCCGTGCTGCCGGGCGACACCGAGGAGACGCTGGCCGAGCGCGTGCTGCGCGAGGAGCACGTCGCGTACCCTGAGGCCGTGAGGCTGGTGCTGCGAGGCGAGGTGTCGCCGTGAAGGTCCTCGTCGTCGGCTCGGGCGGGCGCGAGCACGCCCTGTGCTGGGCCCTCGACGGGTCGGCGTCGGTGCGCGACGTCGTCGTCGTGCCCGGCAACGACGGCATGGAGAACGCGGCCCGCGTCATAGGCGGCGCCGGCGACGAGCGCGGCGTGAGGATCGTGGCCGACGCCGAGCGGCCCGACGTCGTGGTCGTGGGCCCCGAGGCCCCCCTGGTGGCGGGTTGGGCCGACGCGTTGCGCGCCGCCGGCTACGCGGTCCTGGGGCCCGGCGCGGAGGGCGCGCGCCTCGAGGGCAGCAAGCGTTTCGCCAAGGAGTTCATGAGCCGCCACCGCGTGCCCACGGCCGCCTTCGCCGCCTTCGACGACCTCGACGACGCCCTCGCGCACCTGGAGAGGGTGGGCGCGCCCATCGTCGTGAAGGACTCCGGCCTGGCCGCGGGCAAGGGCGTGACCGTGGCCGACACGCTCGAGGAGGCGCGCACGGCCGTGGAGGCGATCTTCCAGGAGCCCGGCGCCGAGGTCGTGCTGGAGGAGCGGCTGAGCGGACCGGAGATCAGCGTGACGCTCCTCGTGGACGCGAACGGCCACGTGGCCCTGCCGCCCTCGCGCGACCACAAGCGCGCCTACGACGGCGGGAGAGGGCCCAACACGGGCGGCATGGGCGCGGTGGCGCCGGTGCCGCTGAGCGCCGAGGAGCTGGAGGCGCTGGAGCGGCAGGTCGTGGAGCCGGTGATGCGCGGCCTGCGCGCCGACGGCGTGCCGTACTCCGGCGTGCTCTACGTGGGGGTCATGCGCACGCCCCAGGGCTTCAAGGTGCTCGAGTTCAACTGCCGTTTCGGCGACCCCGAGGCGCAGGTGCTGATGCCGCTGCTGGCGAGCGACGTCGGCGAGCTGTTCCTGGCCGTCGCCGAGGACCGCCTGGCCGACGTCGAGGTGCGCGTCTCCCCGGGCGCCGCCGCCTGCGTCGTCATGGCCGCGCCCGGCTACCCCGGCTCGCCGCAGGTGGGCGTGCCCGTGGTCCTGCCCAAGACGCTGCCGGAGGGCACGCTCCTGTTCTCGGCCGGCCTCCACGGCAGGCCGCCGCTGTCGCGCGGCGGACGCGTCGTGAACGCCGTGGGTCTCGGCGACACCGTCGCGGAAGCGGTGCGGCGCGCGTACGCGCTCGTCGACGCCGTGGGGTTCGAGGGCGCGCTCGTGAGGCGGGACATCGGCGCGGGGTCGTGAGGCCGTCCGCGGACGTGTCCCGCGAGTGCTCCATGAGGTGCCGGCCGCCCGACGCGCGGTAGACTCACCGGTATGCGTTCGCCCAAGCGCGCTCTCCTGGCCGGCGCGGGCCTGCTCGCGCTGGCGGTGGTGGCCTGCTCCCCGTCCGCCGCGAGCGACAAGCGCGTCGAGGTGAGGCAGCTCACCGAGCCCACCACCTACTACCCGCACCAGACTGGCGCCGTCTGGGAGTACCTGCCCGAGGGCGCGCGGCTCTCCGACCCCCGCGCCAGCGTGGTCGTGGAGGGCCCCGCCGTCGTCGACGGCGGCGTGTGGATCAGCTTCCGCGAGCTGCGGCCGGGTTGGGAGCAGCGCTCCTACCGCCAGTTCCGGCCGGACGGCGTGTTCCTGCACAGCCAGGTGCGCCTGGGCATCACGACCATCGAGTACGACCCGCCCCTGCAGGAGTTCCCCGCGCCCGACACGCTGCGGGTGGGGAGCCTGTGGTCGGGCGAGACCGACGTCACGCTGAGCCTCGGCGACGGCTCGCCGCCCCAGGTGAGCCACGTGCAGTACACCTACACGGTCATCGACGAGCGCACGGTCCAGGTGCCGGCGGGCTCGATCGAGGTGTTCGTCATCGACCTCACCACCCGCCTCATCCAGGACGGGACCGTGGCCGAGGAGAGCTCGCGTCAGTTCTGGTACGCGCCCTACGTGGGCGAGGTGATGCTGAGGACCGGTCACCTGCTCGTGTCCACGAACGTGCCGCTGCCGGGGGCGGCCCAGAAGTGACGCCCGGCCGCGGGCCCGACTCGCTGCTGGCCGGCATCAGGTCGCCCGCCGACCTCAAGCGCCTCCCGCAGAGCGAGCTGGGCCGCGTCGCCGAGGAGCTGCGCAGCGAGATCGTCCGCGTCTGCTCGATCGCCGGCGGGCACCTGGCCTCCAGCCTGGGCGCCGTGGAGCTCACCGTGGCGCTCCACTACCTCTACGACTCCGCCGTCGACAGGATCGTCTGGGACGTGGGCCACCAGACCTACGGGCACAAGATCCTCACCGGCAGGGCCGACCGCATCGAGACGATAAGGCAGCCGGGCGGCCTGGCCGGTTTCACGGCCACCAGCGAGTCGGAGCACGACGCCCTCACCGTCGGCCACGCCTCCACGAGCCTCGCCGCCGCGCTCGGCATGGCGCTGGCTCGCGACGCCAGGGGCGCCCCCTACGAGGTCGTGGCGGTCATAGGCGACGGCGCGCTCACGGGCGGCATGGCCCTGGCGGCCCTGAACCAGATCGGCCACGTGCGGCCGCGCATGACGATCGTGCTGAACGACAACGAGATGTCGATAAGCGAGAACGTGGGCGCCATCAACCACTACCTGCGCACGCTGCAGGTGCAGCCGTGGTTCCAGGAGGCCGAGGACCGTTCGAAGGCGGCCCTCAAGCGCCTGTGGGAGCCCCTCGCCGACATCGCCAGCAGGGCCAAGATGGCCACGCGCCGCTTCTTCGACCCCGCCAGCAACAACCCGTTCTACGCCATGGGCCTGCGGTACGTGGGCCCCGTGGACGGCCACGACATCGACCAGCTCATCTACTACCTCGACCACATCAGGCAGCTCGACGGTCCCACGATGCTGCACATAGTCACGCGCAAGGGCAAGGGCTACAAGGTCGCCGAGTCGGACCCCATCGCCTGGCACGGCGCCTCGAGCTTCGACCCGGACAACCCGGTGGCGAAGGCCAGCAGCGCCACGTGGTCCACGGCCTTCGGCCACGCCGTCTCGAGGCTGGCCGAGCAGGACGACCGCGTGTGGGTCATCACCCCGGCGATGCGCGAGGGCAGCGGCCTGGTGGAGTACTCGCGGGCGCACCCGGACCGCTACATCGACGTGGGCATCGCCGAGGACGTGGCGGTCACCGTCGGTGCCGGCCTGGCCCTGCGCGGCGAGAGGCCCGTGGTCGCGATCTACTCCACGTTCCTGCAGCGCGCCTACGACCAGGTGATCCACGACGTCTGCCTGGAGAACCTCGACGTCGTCTTCGCCGTCGACCGCGCCGGCCTCGTGGGCGGCGACGGCGCCACCCACCAGGGCATCTACGACCTCGCCTACCTCCGCGCCGTGCCGAACATGAGCGTCGCCATGCCGCGCGACGTGGGGCAGATGCGCGGGATGCTCAGGGCCGCGCTGCGCCTGGGCGGGCCCAAGGCGATCCGCTGGCCGCGCGGCGGCGTGCCCAGCCTCGACGACGCGCCCGTGAGCGCCTGGCCCGAGGTCGAGTGGGGCACCTGGGAGGTGCTGAAGGAGCCGGAGGACAGGCGCCGCGCGGTGTGGGTCGTCGGGCTTGGCCCCACCGTGGCGTACGCGCTGGCGGCGGCCGAGGGGCGCCCCGAGGTGGGCGTCGTGGACGGGCGCTTCGTCAAGCCCCTCGACTCGCGTCTCCTGCTCGAGGTCGCCGCCCTTGCCAGGGCCGTGGTGACCGTCGAGGACCACACGATCGTGGGCGGCCTGGGCTCGGCGGTGCTCGAGGCCCTCGCCGAGGGCGGCCTGGCCGTGCCCGTGGTGCGCCTCGGCATCAGGGACCGCGTGGTGCCGCACGGCGACCCCAGGGCGCAGCACGAGGAGCTCGGCTACGGGCCCGAGGCCGTGGCCCGCACGCTCGAAGAGCTGGGCGCCCACAGGCTGAGCACCGGCCCCGGCGGGACCGCGGTGGGGAAGGCGTGAGGCGAGCCGCGCCGGCGGCGCTGCTGGCCGCGACGCTCCTCGCCGGCTGCGGCCTGCTGGGCCACGTCTCGCTGGCGGGCACGTGGGTGGGCACCTACGAGCACGTCGAGGGAGAGGCGACGGGGGTCCTGTTGCTCGACCTTGAGGTCTCCGGCGCCACCGTCACCGGCACCTGGGAGTCGAGCCTGCCCGGCAGCCTGGCGCAGGGCACGGTCTCCGGCATGGTGGACTCGCTGGTGATGCTCGAGCTGACCAGCACGACCGGCCCGGACTGCGTCTTCCAGGTCCTCGCCGAGCAGAAGGGCGACCGCCTCGAGGGCGGCTACGTCTCGGCCTGCGGCGGCGTGCCCAACGGCTGGATCGAGCTCTCCAAGCGCTGAGCCCGCGCCGACCGCCGCCGCGTCAACAGGTCAGGGCCTGACCGCTTCGGCCCCTACCGTCTCCTCAGGCCAGGCGGCCATCGCGGTCGTGCGCTCGGATGGTTCTTCGGTGCAGTGCGGACCTGCCTTCGGCCGAGGTCGAGGTGGGCCGCGCGGTACGTGCGGGCGTGAGCGCCAGGGAGGTCCACATGCAGGAGACCGTAGGTGAAGGCACCGCTGCGAAGGTCCTCGACGCCCTCACGGGCGCTTTCGTGGAGAGGTACAGGGAGCTACTCGAGGGCGTGCCCGACGGCCGGCCCACCTGGGTCACCACGGGCGGGCGCGAGGGCGGCGCCTACGGGACCCTAGCTGACGTCACCGCCGCGGAGGCGTCACGCGACGTGTACGGCATCAGCATCGCGGCGCACGCCTTCCATCTACGCTGGGCGATCGACCTGGTGAACCGCTACTTCGCCGGCCACGCCGCCTACCACCTGGGCGCGCTGCGCCAGCTCAAGAAGGCCGTCAGGTCAGGGTAGGCGATCCAGCCGGAAGCGGGTGGAGGAGAGTGCGCCCGGGCGCTCGCGTGGCCAAAGGTGGGCGTCCGAGCGCGTCACGTGGTCGTGCGTGGTCGACCGAGCGCGTCACTTGGCCATCGGTGGTCGACCGAACGTGCCGCCCTGACCGGTAGGAGTCGGCTGGTGATGCGGCCGTCCTCGTCCCGGCGGCTAGGTGCCCCAGCAGTAGACCTTGAGCACCCGCGTCCCAGGCCATCGACGAGCCACGGTCCTCGAACGCAGCCGCGCGATTGACACCCCTGATGCCCCCCTGTAGACTCGCGTAACCTGTCTGTATCCGGCTGTATACAACAGCGGCAGCGGCGACGGCGTCGCGTGTCGCCGGCGCCAGCCTCCTGGCCACCAGCAGCGCGGCGAGTCGAGAGGAGCAGCCCGGGATGAGCGCTTCCCCCCAGGCAACAGGCGTGAGGTTCGGGGTGCAGCTCCCCCTCTGGGACTACAACGTCCACCCCGAGGTCTCCTTCCCGGTGATCCGCGACACGGCCCTGCTGGCCGAGGAGCTGGGCTACGACTTCGTCTCGCTCGACGACCACCTCATGCGGGGCGACGGCAGCGTCTTCTACGAGTCGTGGACGACCCTCTCGATGCTCGTCGCCCTCACGGACCGCCTCCGCTTCCAGAACTCGGTGCTGTGCAACATGTACAGGCCCCCGGCCCTCCTGGCGAAGATGGCGGCCACGCTCGACGCCGCCTCCGGCGGGCGCATCGAGCTGGGCATCGGAGCGGGCTGGAAGAGCGAGGAGGCCGAGGCCTACGGCCTGCACTGGGCGGGCACGAGGGAGCGCATGGACCGCCTCGAGGAGGCTCTCCAGGTCATCAAGGCACTGTGGACGGAGGACGTGGCCGACTTCGCCGGCAGGTACTACACGCTGAAGGGCGCGGTCTGCGCGCCCAAGCCGGCGCAGCGGCCGCACCCGCCCATATGGGTGGGAGGCGGCGGCGAGAAGCGGACGCTGCGGATCGCCGCCCGCTACGCCACGGGCGCGAACTTCGCTGCGCCCGGCATCGGCAGCGGCGCCGGCATGGACGTCTTCACCTACTTCGAGCACAAGAAGCAGGTGCTGCACGCGCACTGCCGGGACGTGGGGCGTGACCCGTCGGAGCTCCGCCTGTCGGCGGGGGTGAACCTGATGTTCTGGGGACGCGACCGCGACGAGGTGCGCGCCCGGCTGGAGGCGGCCGCGAGCCGCCGCGGGCTGTCGGGCCCCGAGCGCGAGCGCCTCATGGCGGGGATGGAGCACGCCATCGTCTCGGTCGAGCAGTGCGTGGAGCACGTGCGCCGCTTCATCGACCTGGGCGCGACGTCGATAAGCGTGACGCGGGCCGGGCCGGAGGCGATGAGGCGTTTCGCGTCGGAGGTCATTCCGAACCTGTGACCCCGCGGAGCGGGGTCCTCGGTCGCGAGGAGCGAGGAGGTCGACATGCCCAGGGCGGATTGGGAGCGAGTGCTCACGGACAGGGACCGCGCGGTGTTCGCCGGCGCCGGCTACGGTCAGCGGGTGGGCTTCGGTTCCCGCCCCGCGCTCCTCGTCATCGACGTCAACTACGCGTTCGTCGGCGAACGCGCCCCGGTCCTCGAGTCCATGCGGACGTGGCCGCAGTCCACGGGTGACGAGGCCTGGGCTGTCGTCGACAGGCTGGTGGGCATGCTCCGGCGAGCGCGCGCGGCCGGCGTGCCCGTCGTGTACACGACGAACCTGGGCGGGCCGGTCGGGTCGGCGGCGCGGAGCCGCCGACGGCTGCCGAAGCGCCGCGAGGAGCTGCCCCCGGAACGGGTGGAGCAGGGCCGGAGGATCGTCGACGAGATCGCGCCGGAGCGGCAGGACATCGTGATCGAGAAGCCGCACGCCTCGGCCCTCGCCGAGACCCCGCTGCTGTCGATCCTCAACGGCCTGGGCGTAGACACGGTGCTCATCACAGGGGGGACGACCAGCGGCTGCGTGCGCGCCACGGCCGTGGACGCGTCGGCAGCGAACTTCCACGTCGCGGTCGTCGAGGAGTGCACGTTCGACAGGGGCGAGGTCTCGCGCCTCGTGAGCCTCTTCGACCTCGACGCCAAGTACGCGGACGTCGTAGCGCTGCGGGAGGTCGAGGACTACCTGGCGGCGCTGGGCGACGCCGCAGTGCGAGCCGAGGAGGGAGCCGAGCATGCCAGATGACGCGGGCGGACGCTCTTGGGAGGAGCGCCGCGAGGAGATCCGCAGGTACTTCGAGGGCGCCATGGGCAAGGAGCCCATCAGCGTGGCGTCCCTCGAGAGGTACAACCCCGACGCCCTCGAGGCGTTCTACCTGCTGCGCAAGGCGACCCTCAAGGAGCCACCCGAGGGCACGCTGACCAAGAAGGTCCAGGAGCTCATCATCATCGCGGTGGAGGCCGCGCTCAAGAAGGACCCCGTGGGGCACGCCCGCATCGCCGTCGACGCCGGCGCCACGCCCCAGGAGGTCCACGACGCCGTGGGGATCGTGCTGTGGCTGGCCGGCATGCCCGCCTACCACCACGGGATGAGGGCGGTGAAGGCGGCCGAGGACTACCTGCTGGAGAAGCGCGCCGCGGCGGCCAGCGAACCGGCCGGCTGACGCTCGACAGGCGCGTCAGCGGGCGGCCGGGCCGGCCGCCGGTTGACGCTGACGGGCCCCGTTGTTAGACTCCACTCCGTAGTATACAGCCGTATACGCATCGTCTCAGGTGAGTAGGGAGCCCACCGTGGCGGTACTCCGTATCGACCCAGAGGGACCAGGCCCCGGCGGCCGCACGTGATGCCGCCGGGCGACGACCGTCCCTGCCCGCGGTTCGGGGTGCAGCTCCCGCTCTGGGACTACGCCGTGCACCCGGAGGTGAGCTTCGCGGCCGTCAAGCGCACGGCCCTGCTCGCCGAGGCCCTCGGCTACGACCACGTGACGCTCGACGACCACCTCATGCGCGGCGAGGGCGGCGTGTTCCTCGAGAGCTGGACGGTGCTCTGCCTGCTCACGGCGCTCACGGAGCGCCTGAGGTTCCACACCAGCGTGCTCTGCGCCATGTACAGGCCCCCTGCACTGCTCGCGAAGATGGCCGCGACCCTCGACAGGGCCGGCGGCGGACGCCTAGAGCTGGGCCTCGGCGCCGGCTGGAAGAGCGAGGAGGCCGAGGCGTACGGGTACGAGTGGCCCGGGCCGCGCGGGCGCCTCGACCGCCTGGAGGAGGCCGTGCGGGTCGTCAAGCTGCTGTGGACAGGCGGCCCTGTCGACTTCGAAGGTTGCCACTACCGCCTGAAGGACGCCGTGTGCGCTCCGAGGCCCCTGCAGGTGCCCGGACCGCCGCTCTGGATCGGCGGCAGCGGCGTCAAGCGCACGCTGCGCATCGCCGCGCGCTACGCCGACGGCGCGAACTTCGGCAACCCCGGCGCCGCCCCGGACGGCGCCTCCTTCGACCAGTTCACGTTCTTCGCGCACCGGCGCGAGGTGCTGCACTCGCACTGCGAGGCGGAGGGCCGTGACCCAGGTGAGCTGCGCCTCGGCGTGGGCGTGAACCTCATGGCCATCGGGCCGAGCGCGCGCGGGGCTCGGCGGAGGGTCGAGCAGGCGGCGCTCTCCGCGCGGGCCTCGGCGCACGAGCGCGGCAGGGCGGGCTCCGCCGTCGCCAGCGCCCCCCGGGACCTCGAGGAGTGCGCGGACCACGTGAACAGGTTCGTCGAGCTCGGAGCCACGGACGTCTCGCTCGCGAGGGCGAGCCCGGAGGCCATCACGGCCTTCGCCGAGGAGGTGATGCCCAGGTTCAGGCGGTCGAAAGGTTCCACCGTGGAGAGGAGCAGATAGTGAACTGGCGGTCGCACGCACGCGCGGCGCTGATGACGGCGCTGCTCATAGGTTCGGCGGGGTTCTTCGGGGCGGGGCTCGCGCAGGGCTCCGGCACGACGATCGTGGCCCGGCTGCAGTACGCCAGGGCCGGCGGCATCTACGACCCGGCCTACTGGCGCTACACGTCCGACTGGTTCGTCTACCCCAACGTCTTCAACTGGCTGGTCAGGTGGGTGCCGGGCTCGGCGGGCAAGGAGCTCGAGCCCGACCTCGCGGAGAGCTGGGACCTCTCCGAGGACGGCAGGACGTACACGTTCCACCTGCGGCACGGCGTGCAGTTCCACGGCGGCTACGGCGAGCTGACCGCCGACGACGTCGTGTTCAGCTTCCAGCGGCAGATCGACGACCCCGAGGCCTCGTTCGCCAGCGACCTCGCGAACGTCACCGAGCTCACGGCGGTCGACGACCACACGGTGCGACTGACCCTCGCCGAGCCCGACGCGTCGTTCCTGGCGACCGTGATCGCCTACAGGCCCGGCCTCATCGTCTCACGTGCCGCCGTCGAGGAGCGCGGGGAGGCGTTCGCCACGCAGCCCATAGGCACCGGCCCGTTCGAGTTCGTCGAGCTCAACGAGGCGGGGGACGTGGTCCTCACGGCGTTCGACGACTACTTCAGGGGCCGGCCCCAGGTGGACACCCTCGTGTTCCGGCACGTGGGCGAGGAGTCCGTGGCCCTGCAGGCGCTACGCGCCAACGAGTTCCAGATCATCCAGACGCGCGGCAACCCCGAGGTCGCCGCCGCCCTGGCCGGGGACCCGAGCATCGAGACGTCGCGGACGGTGATGACGGACTCGGTGAGGCACATCGCCTTCAGCCCGCGGTTCGAGCCCACGCAGGACGTCCGCGTGCGCCAGGCCCTCGCCTACGCGATCGACAAGGAGCTCATCGACCAGGCGCTCGTGGGCATGGAGCTGCCCGCCGACGTCGTCTACGCCGACGACAAGATCGCGGGCGCCCCCACCTACGCCCACGACACCCAGAAGGCGCGCGAGCTGCTGGCCGAGGCGGGCTACCCTAACGGGTTCCCGGTCACGATCATGTTCCAGAACCGCGTGCCCGAGAGCATCCTGGCGGAGATCGTCGCGGCCTGCTGGGAGGAAGTCGGTCTCCAGGTGACCCTCGAGGGCATGGAGGCCACGGCCGCCTTCGACAGGCGCAACAGCTTCGACTTCGAGGTGACAGTCACCTCGGTCGGCAGGCCCGGCGACCCGAACCTGCTCTTCACCGACCTGTTCCACTCGTCGTCCGAGCCGCCCGGGGGGTCGAACTACTTCGGCTACACCGCCGTCGACGACCTCATCGAGCAGGCCAGGACCGTTTCGGACGCCGCCGCCAGGGCGGAGCTCTACCACGAGGCCCACGTGCGGATCATGGAGGACCTGCCCATCATCCCGCTCTCGCTGCAGACGTTCGTCGGCGCGTGGCGGGCGCCCGTCGAGTCGCTGGTCTTCGGCGCGAACAACAACTTCTGGGGCGAGACCATCAAGCTCACCGGCGGGGGCGAGTGACCCGGTGAGCGAGGGGAGGAGCGCATGAGGTACAGGGTGTCGACCTGGCAGGACACCGTGGAGCGCGGGTACCCGGACGGCATCTCCACGGTGAGGGCGGTGATAGGCGCCAGGCGCGACCTCCCGCTCGGGGAGTACGTGCCCGAGAGCTCGCCCCTCTTCTCGTTCGGGATCGCCGAGCTGCCGCCCGGCGGCAGGATCGCCGCCCACGCCCACCACGACAGGGAGGAGCTCTTCTACATCCTCGAGGGCACCGGCACGCTCACCGTGGACGGGGACGAGCTCCAGTGCCGCGAGGGCCTGGCCGTCTGGTTCGGCCAGGGCTGCGAGCACGAGCTGGTGAACACCTCGTCGGGCCGCCTGCGCTGCCTCTTCGTGGGCATCGTGCCGCACGCCGTCGCGGCGGAGCGAGCGAAGGGGGCGGCCAACTGAGGCGGGGTTTGTCAGTCAGATGCGAGGGCGACCCGGCACACCGGTGCCGCGGGACGACGGCTCGCCTCGACGCCCGGAGAGGCGGTGTTGGCAGTGCTGCTTCTTGACAGCGACGAGATCGAGAAGGTCCTCACCCCGCAGCTCTGTCTTGACGCCCTCGAGGCCGTGTTCGGCCAGCTCGGGCGCGGGCAGGCGGTGAACATGGCCGGCCGCGAGGTCGTCCTGGCCCGCATCGGCGACAAGGAGGTGCCCGGGGCCAGACCCGGGCACGCCTACCACGGGCTCGAGGTGCAGAGCGGCACGGTCCCGCGCATGAAGACGGCCTCCTTGAGGGTCAAGTCGGACGTCCTCTACTGGCCGGAGGTCGACGGCGGCTACCGGCGCAAGAAGCACCCTGCCGCCTCGGGCGGACGCTACTGCGGGTTCGTGATCCTCTTCGACACCGACACGGGTGAGCCCAAGGCGCTCATGCCCGACGGCCTCATCCAGAGGATGCGCGTGGGCGCCACGTCCGCGCTCGGCTCGAAGTACCTCTCGCGCCCGGAGTCGGCTGTCGCGGGGATCATCGGCGCGGGCTGGCAGGCGGAGGCGCAGGTCCTCACCCTCGACCGCGTGCGCGAACTGCGCGAGGTGCGGGTGTTCAGCCCGACGCCGCGGAACCGCGAGGAGCTGGCGGCCCGCCTCGACGCGGTCATCGCCGCCGACGTCAGGCCGGCCGCCTCGGCGGAGGAGGCGGTGGCGGGCGCCGACATCGTGCACGCCGCCACGAACTCCAGGACACCGGTGCTCCGCGCCGAGTGGCTCTCCCCCGGGACGCACGTGAGCGTGATCTCGATGCAGGAGGTCGGCGAGGAGCTCCTGGCCGCCGCGACCACGGTGGCGGCGTCGCGGCACCACAACCCCAAGCTGTCCTACACCGTCATCGCCGACGGTTTCGCGGAGGACGTCCACGAGGACGAGTTCCAGCCTGGCTGGTGGCACAACCAGGCGCACTGGGAGCGCATGCCCACGCTGGGCGAGCTGATCGACGGACGGGCCAAGGGCAGGACCTCGGCCGAGGAGGTCTCGCTGTTCATCAACATGGGCGCGGCGATCCAGTTCGCCGCGGTCGGCAACGCGCTCATGGAGTCCGCGGCGCGAGCCGGCGTGGGCCGGGAGATCCCCACCGAGTGGTTCCTCCAACCGTACGCGCCGTGACCCCAGAAGGAGCCGTGGGACCCATGCCGACGAAGACCCTCGCTGCCTTCGCCGCCGGGCTGCGGCTGGGCGACGTGCCGGAGCGGGTGGTCGACCGCATCCAGTGCATGCTCCTCGACCAGCACGGCATCGCCGCGTTCGTGGCCTCCCGCACGCCGTGGGGGAGGGCCGTGACGAGGTACGCGCTCCAGCACGGCGCCGGACCGGCCGTCTCCCAGGTGCTCGGCACCGCTCATCGCGTGTCGGCACCGACCGCCGCGCTCGCCTCCGGCACGCTCGCCATGGGCTTCGAGTACGAGGACATGCACGTGAGGGGCGACGGCCATCCCTTCGCCATCGCCGCGCCGGCCGCCCTGGCCGCGGGCGAGGCCGCGGGAGCCTCCGGGTCCGACGTCCTGGCCGGGGTGATCGCCGGCTACGAGGTCGGCGTCCGCGCCAGCTACGGGCAGGACAAGAAGGCCGTCCCGTGGCCGGAGCGGGGGCTCTACCCGATCACGGTGTTCGGGGTGTTCGGCGCGGCGGCCGGTGCCGCCAGGGCCATGGGCCTCGACGCCGCGGCGACCGCGAACGCCCTCGGCATCGCCGGCTCCCACGCGTTCGGCACGATGCAGGCGCACAAGGAGGGCACCATGGCGCGGCGGCTCAACGCGGGCCGCGCCGCCGAGGTGGGGGTCACGGCGGCGCTCCTCGCCCGCGAGGGGTTCACCGGCCCCAACGAGATACTCGAGGGCGAGTTCGGGATCTACGCCACCTACGCCGAAGGCGCGATCGACCTCTCCGCGATCGCAGACCGGCTCGGCGAGGAGTGGGCGAGCGACGGCGTATGGCTAAAGAACTACCCTTGCAACGGACTCTTCCAGGCCCCCCTAGACGCCTACTTCATCCTGCAGGGCGAGCACGGGTTCTCCGCCGCCGACGTCCGCAGGGTCACGGCGAGGATCCCCAAGGCGACGCGTCTCCACGGACGACCCTCTGGCGTCTCGTCGGTCAACGCGCAGTTCAGCCTGCACTACTGCATGGCCTTGGCCCTCGCGAAGGGTCGACCCAGGCCCGAGATGTTCCTCGAGGAGAACGTGCGTGACCCCCGGGTGATCGCGGCCATGGAGCGCGTCGACGTGGAACTGCTCACCGAACTGCGGTCCCTCGCCTCCGACTCCTCCCGGCCCGGCCAGGTGGAGGTGGAGCTGCGAGACGGCACGGTCCTGCAGGAGGAGGTCCTCTACCCGAAGGGGCACCCCAAGAACCCCATGGGCTGGGACGACGTCAGGCGCAAGCACACCGAGCTCGTGGCGGAGGGAGGAGAGGCGTCAGCGACCGCGACCCAGCGGGTCGAGGACCAGCTTCGCGGTCTGGGGTCGAGCCCCACGGTGCCCTTGCTGGGTGCCTGAGTCCACAGGTTCACCTTCAGGGCCGGCGCCTAGCGGCGCCGGCAGAGAGGGGCAGCAGGCGATGAAGCGAAGGTTGATGGCAACGGTGCTGGCGGTAGTCGCGGTGGCGTCCGGCCTGGGAGCGGTCGCCGCCGCGCAGGAAGACACCCGGCCCGACCTGCGGGTCAGGCTCCAGTTCTCCGGCCCTGGGCAGTGGGACCCGGCCTTCATCCAGATCGCGCCGGACGAGTTCGTGGCCTACAACATCTTCAACCGCCTGGTGAGGTTCCGGCCGGGCT
>JBIQHQ010000048.1:0-5671 GCA_044508445.1 Deinococcaceae bacterium | reverse complement strand
CTACAGCTCGAAAGCCTCCCGCGCCTGAAGGATCTGCGCCACGTGGTGCCGCCCGTGCCACGCGTACAGGACGGGCAGTCGCCACAGCGGGCGCGTGTCGGTGCCCGGCGCCTTCCAGGGGCGTTCGAGCTCGGTGGGGCCGAGGGTCCTCAGCAGCTCCACCCAGCGGAGGTGCAGCGCGTCGAGGAGGTCGAGGGACACGCCCACGTCCATGCGGCTGTCGGCCAGGCGAGCCCAGGCCGCCTCGTCGTAGGGCTTGACGGTGGGGGAGTCCTCGGTGAGCGCCAGCTTGGTGCGCACGTAGGCGTTCATGTGGCTGTCGGCCAGGTGGTGGACGAGCGCGCGTATCGACCAGGCGCCCTCCCTGATGTGGTGGTCGAGGTCGCTACAGCCGTCGACCGCCTGGCGAGCCTCGGCGGGCAGCCGCGAGATGGCCTCGATGGACTCACGGACCACGCCCATGTCCAGAGCGTCCGGGTACTGCGCCTTGCCTATCGGGTAGACCTCGAGCACCGTCGTTGCCTCCTGGGCGTCCAGACTACGCGCCGGCGGCCTCGATGAGTCGGGCTGCCTGCGCAAGCGGCGAGCCGGGGCCCGCACGCCCGGCGAGACCCGGCCCCCGCCGGACCCTCACTCCACCCGGCTCAGGTCGTACCGCACGGTGGTGCTGCCCGTCACGATGTTCTGCTCGGTGACGTACTGCAGGAGCCAACCGCTGCGCCGGTCGTAGACGAAGGTCTTCCTCTCGGCGTTCGACTCCTCGACGATCTGGACCACGGCGTCGTCGGCGTAGGCGACGGTGGTGCGGATGCCGGTGACGGGGTCCACGTCGAGGGTCGTGCCCGCGCGCAGGCTCGCCAGCACCGTCGGGGAGGCGTAGAAGCTGCCGTGGCCGGTGCCGGCGATCACGTTCGTCGACTCGCTCACGTCGACGCCGCCTATGGCGTTCGGCGTGCTGAGGCGCGACGTCGTCTTGGCCCACAGCGCCGTGCGCTCGCCGATGTACGTCTCGAGCTGGCACGGCAGCTCCATGCCCCCGACGCCGGCCACCACCGTGAGGGTCGAGCAGGCGTAGACGAGCCGGTTCGCGTTCAGCACGTGCTGCGGCAGCGCCTCCACGGCGCCGAGGCCGGGCACCTGCCGCGCCGCCAGGATCTGCGTGTAGGTGAGGAGGGAGTTGCCGGCGCCCGTGGTCAGGACGTTGCCGGGCGCGATCGTGGGCACGCCCGCGCCCGCGACGCGGCTGCTGCTCACGACCAGCAGGCCGGTGACCGAGTCGTAGGTGCTGTTGCTGTAACCGGCGCCGGTCGAGCTGGCGATGGTGAGCGCCTGCACCGTCACGTTGCCGAGGGTGTACGGGCCCCTCAGCACGCGCATGGTGGGGGTGCTCTGCTCCTGCATCTGACCTAAGCGGTTCGGGTCGAGCCAGTAGTCGGAGCAGGCGCCGCCGGTCGAGACCTCCGCGGCGCCGCCGGCCGTGGTGACGCGCCCGTCGGTGGGGTCGAGGAGGTAGAGGGTCGAGCGGAGGACGCAGGTCTGGGCGTCGAGGTAGAGGACGTCGACGACGTTGTAGCCCTGCCCCGACGACGTGGGCACGTCCTGCAGGCCGATGCGCTGGCCGGTGTTGGGGTCGGTCCAGCACTGCTCGACGGCCGGGTTGCAGTTGGGGTTCAGTATCGCCTGCTGCGTGGTGCCCCTCACGCTCGCGCTCGAGGAGTAGAACGTGAGGCGCGTGCCGCTCTGCATCCCCGTCACGCCGGGGAGCTGTGCCGCTGCCACCGGCGCCACCAGGAGCGCGAGAGCGAACGCCACGAGGACCGAAGCCTGCCGGCGCTCCCGCATATGACCCTCCGAGGGCTCCACGCTAGCGCAAGGGGCGGGGCCCGGTACCGGGGGGCGCACGAGCTGCCTCCAGGAGCCTCGTCGCGCTGCCGACGGTCCCGTGAACGGGCAGGTCGTCCTGCCGAGGGTCCCCTGAACCGGCAGGTCGTGCCCCTCCCGTGACCGGTACCACCGATCAGACGCGAAGGTCGATGAGGGCGAGAGGACCCGCGGACCGAACGGCCATCAGTCGGCCGAACGGGTCGCGGCCCCTGCCAAAGCCTCGAGCCACGGATGCTCCCCGTGTACCAGTCGCAACGCCGCGGCCAGCCACTCGCGCGCCGGCTCGTCGAGCCGGGGCAGCACGTTGGCGAAGTCGCCGTCGTCCTTGGCGCGGGGTCCGGCCTCACCCTCCTCGCCGCGGCTCGACCGGCTCTTGAACAGCAGGACGGCCTCGGGCGCCAGGTAGGGGACGACCGCGCCACCAGGTAGACTCGCCCGCCTCACGGCCCGGGCGAGCGGCAGCGTGACGCGCTCGTCACGGCGGTAGTGCCAGGTGCCGGGCGAGCGCTGGGCGAAGAGTAGGTCGATGAACTCACCGCCCCGGCGCGCGTGGACCTGGTGAACCCCTGGGCGCAACCGCTCGCCGGACGGCCAGGGGGCGTAGCGCCCCCCGTCGATCACCTGGTCGAGACGCCAACCGCCGTCCAGCAGGACGCGCTGGACGTCGGCCTGGCGCCCTGTGTCCACCTCCACGTCGACGTCGTCGTGGTAGCGGCTGGGGTGGCCGAGGTGCAGGTCCAGGGCCCAGCCGCTGGAGACCGCCCAGGACCCGTCGTCGGGCAGGTCTGCCAGGGCGGCGCGGAGCCGCTCGAGGGGCGAGAACCCCGTCGTCTCCACGTGCCAGGCGTACGCCTCGTGCACCAGGCCGGTGATCAGCTCGGTCTTGCCGGCCTGGTACGCCCGCCGGTCGTCGTGGAAGCGCGCCGCCAGGTCCACCTTCAGTTCCGCGTAGCGTTCGCGCGCCGAGGCGTTCACCCTCAGGTAGTCCCTGAAGAGGAGGTGCCTCTCCCAGTGACCGCTCTCGAAGGACACCAGGTGGAGGTGCACGTCGTGTCGCCCCTTGGTGAAGTAGGTGCGCCCCGGTAGGCCGTACTCGCCGTGGTGGGTGTACCCCAGGCCCTCCAGCGCCCGAATGGCTTCGGCGCTGGGGGGGTAGGGCTGGACGCGACCCATGATGTCGATGGTCGGCTTGGCCACGAGCCCGGGCACCGACGTCGAGCCCATGTGCGCTAGGTCCTCCAGGATCCCGCCGTCCACGAGCCGGCCGAGCACGGGCCAGATCCGGCCGCACTCCGCTTCGAACGCCGCCGGCCAGCTAGGGTCGTACGGCTTCAGGACCACTGGGTCGTCATGGACGCTGTCGGCCTCGGCTGGCGCCACCGGCCCAGGATAGCGCTGCGGCCGTTGCGGCCCCGCGGCTCGTGGCCCCGGTAGTAGGCGGTGGCCGGGCCCTACGCCTCGAAGTACTGCCAGTGCCCCTCGGACACCACCTCCACCCGGCCGTCTACGACCTTGAAGGCGGTGTCGTCGTCCACGGCGTAGGCGGGGTTCCCGAGCTTCGCCGCCCACTTCTCGGCGGCGGCCATCGTGTTCGTCGGGAGGTCCGGATGATCGACGTGGGGGAAGATCGAGAAGTCGACGAGCCCCAGCGCGGCGTCGCTGTCGTCGGGTGGCTGCCAACCCATGAACTCCCGACCTATGCGCGGCGTCATGACCATGCTGCCGGCGCTCAGGCCCACCCACACCTTGTCCTCCAGCGAAGACAGCATCGCCGCCAGGCCCGACTCGCGCATCCAGTGGGCGAGGTAGAGGGCGTCGCCGCCGTTCACCAGCAGCACGTCGGCGGCGTGGACCCAAGGCGTCCACCGGTCCGGATCGATGCTGGGGAGGGCGGTCAGCTCGAGGACCCCCACGGACCTCCACCCCAGCTCGACCATCGGTGTCGTGGACTGCCCCGTCAGGAAGCTGTAGGCGCCGGTGGGCTTGACCATGGGGTGTCCGTAGCCGGCGGTGGGGATGGCGAGGGCGTCGCACTCGGCGATCGGCTTCCCCAGGAGGTCCACCAGGGCCGCGTGGATGCTGGGGTTCTTGACGCCGGCGGACGTGAGCAGCAGCTTCATGGGTGGCCTCCAGGTTCGGAGCAGGGCATCATCATACCTGGGCGACCGGCGCCGCCTCGGCCCGCGCCGCGCGTGGTCCTACGCCCGCCGTCCAGGGACAAGTGTCCCGGCGCGCAAGACTTATGTTCTGCCCCATGCCGAGCGCCACGCTGGACAGCAGCGACGCCCTGCGGGAGATCTTCGCCCGCATCGAGCGCCGCAACCAGGGGGAGCGCGACTTCCTGCAGGCCGTCGACGAGGTGCTCAGCAGCCTCGGGCCGCTGGTCGCGAAGCATCCCGAGTACCTGGAGGACAAGCTCATCGACCGCATCTGCGAGCCGGAGCGGCAGGTCATCTTCCGCGTGCCGTGGGTGGACGACCAGGGCCAGGTGCACGTGAACCGCGGCTTCCGCATCCAGTTCAACAGCGCGCTGGGGCCGTACAAGGGCGGGCTCCGCTTCCACCCCACCGTGACGCTCGACACCGTGAAGTTCCTGGCCTTCGAGCAGATCTTCAAGAACGCCCTCACCGGCATGCCCATCGGAGCGGGGAAGGGCGGCAGCGACTTCGACCCCAAGGGCAGGAGCGAGCACGAGGTCATGCGCTTCTGCCAGAGCTTCATGACCGAGCTGCACCGGCACCTGGGCGAGTACACCGACGTGCCGGCGGGCGACATCGGCGTGGGCGAGCGCGAGATCGGCTACCTGTTCGGCCAGTACAAGCGCATGACGAACCGCTACGAGGCGGGCGTGCTCACGGGCAAGGGCCTCGACTGGAGCGGGTCGCGCGTGCGCAAGGAGGCCACCGGGTACGGCTGCGTGTACTTCGCCGAGGAGATGATGGCGGCGCGCGGCGAGTCGCTGGAGGGTCGCACCTGCGTGGTGAGCGGCTCGGGGAACGTGGCCATCTACACGGTCGAGAAGCTGCGGCAGCTAGGCGCGAGGGTCGTGGCCTGCAGCGACTCGGGAGGGCGCGTCTACGACCCGGACGGCATCGACCTCGACCTCCTCAAGGAGCTGAAGGAGGTGCGTCGCCGGCGCATCTCCGACTACGTCGAGCACAGGCCGCGCGCCGACTACAAGGCCGGCGGCACCGTCTGGGAGGTGCCTTGCGAGGTGGCGTTCCCCAGCGCCACCCAGAACGAGCTGAACGGCGCGGACGCCGAGAGGCTCATCGCGAACGGCGTCGTGGCCGTCGCCGAGGGCGCGAACATGCCCTGCACGCCCGACGCCGTGAGGGCGTTCCAGCGCGCCGGCGTGGCCTTCGGGCCGGGCAAGGCCGCGAACGCGGGCGGCGTGGCGACCTCGGCCCTGGAGATGCAGCAGAACGCCAGCCGCGACCGCTGGAGCTTCGACAAGACGGACCAGCGCCTGCGGGACATCATGAGGAGCATCCACCGTCGCTGCCGCGAGGCCGCCGAGGAGTTCGGCCGGCCCAACGACTACGTGCTGGGCGCGAACATCGCGGGCTTCCGGAAGGTGGCGCGGGCGACGCGGGCGCTGGGGATCGTCTGACCACCTGTCAGCCCACCACCTCGCCGGCGTGCAGCAGCCTGAGGAGCGTGGCGACGGGCAGCACGCGCACGCCGTCCACGCGGAGCTCCTCGTCTCCGCGGTACACGACGTACGCCTCCGGCACGGGCTTCGCGGTCCGCAGCGAGCGGATCCCGTGGAGGAACTCGAGTCGGT
>JBIQHQ010000022.1:12747-45058 GCA_044508445.1 Deinococcaceae bacterium | reverse complement strand
GCGCGTGGCCAAGGCCGCCGAGATGATCCGCGCAGGCAAGAGGCTCAAGGGGTGAACTCGGGGTGGACCAGGTCGATCAAGGCTTCAATAGGCCCAGCGGAACCACGTATACGCCGCCTGGCCGGATGAGAGCCACCTTGCTGGCCGTTATGACGACGAGCCCTCCGAGCCTCGAACGCTGATCGACCTGGAGCTTTTCGCGCAGCTTGATTAGGTTGGACGCTGCAGCCTCGATGGCCTCTTTGCTCCCTAGCTTCACCTCGCAAGCGATCCACCTACCATCGATGGCCTCGACGATCGCATCGACTTCCAAGCCGGTCTCATCGCGGTAGTGGCAAACCGACGCCCTATGGACGGCGGCATACACGCGGAGGTCTCGAATGGCGAGGGCCTCGAACAACAGCCCGAGCGTTTGGTGATACTTCAGTAGCCGTTCGGCTCCAGCGCCCAGCAAGGCGACTGCCAGAGAGGGATCCACGAACTGCCACTTGTGGCTAACACGCTGCCGGACGCGAGAGCGAAGATGGGCGGCCCAAGGTGGCTGCCGTTCGAGGATGAAGATTCTCTCGAGGTCAGTCAGCTAGTTATCGACCGTCCGTGGATGTAGTGGAACCTCTCCGCCCGCCTCGCGACCGAGGCCAGCCAGGTTGGCCTCTGTCGACACGGTCCTTGCGGGAGCGCGGAGGAGCTCCCGTACCCTCGTCGGGTCGCGGTTCACCCCGCTCACCTTCAGGTCCAGGCGCGCCAGGTCCTCGACGTAACTGAGCAAGAACTGGTTCGCGTCTGCGTCAGGGTTGTTGACGAGGAGTGGCCAGCCTCCCCTCGCGATCGCCCGCGCGTAGTCGCTCACGGAGGGCCCCGCCAGCCCTGCGATGCTGCGCTCGCCGTCGAGCAGAGTGCCAAGTGAGACCTACCCTCGGCTCTCCCCGCTCTCCCAGAGGCTCAAGGTCCTTTGGCGGACGCGGACGATGCGCCCAGCACCCGTGTGCCTCGCGACGTCATCAGCCGGCATGGACGAACCTGTGAGGAGGAACTGCCTCGGCTCACCGCGCTCGTCAATCGCGTGCCGTACTGTGTTCCACAGCTCCGGCGCCAGTTGCCACTCGTCTATTAGCCGTGGTGTTGGGCCTACGAGGACAGAGGCAGGCTCGAGGTTCGCCAGGGTCGCTAGGTTTGGGTCAGAGTCCAGGCGCACTGAACTGGCCGCGTGATGCAGGCCGGTTGTTGTCTTGCCCACGGCCCCTGCACCCTAGATGAGTACACCTCATTGCGTGGCTATGGCGCGGCTAATCGACTCGTCTACGACGCGAGGCCGGTAGCTTGGCACGGCCCACGATATCCGATTTGCGTGCATGTCAATTCATGATTTGTTTTCAAGCCAATGTTTGATCTGCGATTTGCGCAGTTCGCCATTCGCGTTCGATGCACGCCGGGGTAATGAGGGCACTGGTGAGCCCACGTCCACTATGCCTAGCAGCCGAGTTGAGTTCGAAGGCGCCAAGTCGGTTGCGACAGTAGCCTATGAGTCAGGAGTCCCTACGTGACCGGCGTAGCAAGCCCACTCCTCGCCGTCAGAAACTACGTGAGGTGATTCGCCTTGAGGAACGACTCAACAGAATTGAAGGCGTTCAGAAACAGCGGAGTCCCCGAGAACGACAGCGGGCTCACGGGCCCAATGGTCATGAACGAGTATTGACGACTTCTCGTGTCGAAGGCAGAGTGGGGATCGCGGAAAAGCTGGTACAGGTCGAGCGCCGTGCCGGAAGAACCCACGAGCTGGCGCAGCGCTTGGAACTCCTGGCCCAGACCGAGGCCGAAGCCGAAGAAGAAGATGCGAAGTTGCTGCAAGATTTCCTGGTGCAGGCTCGACAATGTCTGGCTGATGAAAAGCCAGCCAAGACCGTACTTTCGCGTAGTGCGAGCGGCGTCGATGAGTATGCCGCGCACACTGCGACCAGCATCGTCCTCGGTCGCGAGTTCGCGGGCCGCCAACCGGTGCGCTTCGTCGATGACGACTAGAGCGTTGAGGCTTCCCCCATCCTTGTAGAGAGATTCGGCGGTATTCGTTACGCCCTCGAGCAGGCGCTTGATTACGAGGGCCTGGATGCGGTCATTCCAGAGGAGGCCCTGGGCTTGCTCTTTGGACACATCAATGATGAGGACTGGGCGATTGGTCTGGGACGGGCTTAGCAGCCATCGCAGCGCGTCCTCTACCTTTCGTCGATTGCCAGCCGGATCCTCTCTGAAGAGCCTCGCCACCGGGAGCCATACGTGCTCGAAAAGCTCGTCCGGATTCGCCTCGTCCAACGCATCCTTAAATCGCTCAGCTGCAGCGCCTTCCTTCGCGTAGATCTTGTTACGCAGCTTGTCTTGCCTCAGGAGGTTCCAGGTCTTATCGAATACGGCCCGCTCACTCAAGCTCGCGAGCGTGATCCCGGGGGCTCTTCTCATCGCCTCGGTCAACTGATCACAAGCAAGGTCGACCTTGTCTTGAGTCATGACTTGAAGCTCCCGGAAGAACCGGGACTCGGCGAGTATCTGTCTGAATAGATCCCACCGATCTAGAACGAGCTGGCGGACCGTCATCACGAGAGGCTTCTTGCCAAGCTTCTTTAGGATTTCGGCGACGGGCAACGCGTACTCCTCATCCTCGACGCTGCCGCGCATATCTCGTGCGAACTCCCCCTGCGGATCCACTACGAGCAGCGCCATGCTGGGGTACCGGGCGTAGGCAAGGAGAATCATCTTAGCGAGTACTGACTTTCCGGATCCCGTCTTGCCGAAGATGCCGAGATGATAGGCCTCCCCGGCACCATCGGGCCCGCGGTCGAAGTGCTTGAACCAAAGGGGCAGCCGAGGCTTCGAGCCGTACACGTTGCCTAGGTAGAAGACCTGCTCGCGATAGGGGCGGAGCAGCTCTTCCAGCACGGCGTCGTCAACGAGGTGTATTGGGGTGCCCGTGGCGGGCACTGTGCCGAGAATGCTTGGCTCGTAGGCGGCCGGACCTCCCTGCTTGAATACGGCGCTTATCACCATCTGGCCGAGGTGTGTGTCTTGTCTCTCGCTTACTGCGTCCACACGACCGCGGTGGCGGATGAGGCTCCGCATGGTGGGGTCTTCGTGCCAGATGTTGCGGAGCTGGACCTCGGTGATTTGTCCTAAGGCGTAGTGCGGGCAGCCATCCTGGGGGAAGCGGAAGACCGCCAACTCACCCACTAACTTCCGCGTGGCTGCGGCGCCCAAAATGTCGAGGGCGAGCTGAGTTGTGGAAGACGGTGAGCCCACGACGCCGAGGCGCTCGGTGCCATCGACTAACTGTTCGAGAGTCTTTGGTTCCTGTAACACGTTCTATCTCCCGCTCTCGCTGCGATAGCCGTGCAAGGCAAAGAAGACCTCGCCAATGTCGCCTTCGTAGAACTCGGACACACGCTGCGTGGTTACCTGGCGAAACGCAGGCATCGCCCCAGCGAGTGCTTTGGCTGTTCGGTCGGCGAGGTAGATCGGGTAGGGCTCCAGCATGGAAGGCGTCACGCTTTGATACTTGAGCGCCTGAACGACTGTGGCGAGTCGGTGCGCGTTCGCTGCCACGCTGGCAGAAATTTCCACTCGCAGAGCAGGTAGCCAGTCTTGCGGCTTGTAGTAGAAGACATGAATCTGCTGCAAGGCGGAGACGATTTCCGCCGCGAGGTCGGCAGCTTGACCTCTCGAATCTTCCGGGAGACGTCCCGTATTCAAGTGCCAATTGACATTGCCCTCCTGGTCCTTTGGATGCTCCAAACGAACGGGCTTTGTGAGTTCACCCGGCTCCAGGAGGAGGGTCAGTAGTCCACGGTCGTCATAGGTAGCGGGCCAGTCGAGGGCGCGTCCGACCTCGCGGCGCGTGGAGTATTTGGGCAAGGATACATAATGTTTGTCCGATCTTTCAGAGCGCAAGAGGGCCAGATAGGCCTTAAGGTAGTCGAGGCACCGACTGAGGAACACTCGGGCACATCGAAGATTCGGTTCGTCTGGAGCCTTGTTCAGCGCCTGATTGAAGTAGATCGTTGGCAGGGTGAAAGTGCCATCGAGCATGACTACGTCGTGCGGCGCGCCAACAGCAAGGCACAGTTCCGCTCCGAGCATCACTGCCCGCAGCACGGTGGCAGTGTCCTCGCGGTGAGGTTCAGCCGCGACGAAAGTCTCATGGTGTGGTAATTGCCAATGGCGCGTCTCGGATGGAGGTGTGAGCCCCTCAACCGCGACCGCCGCAGCGGCGGCTAGGTCTGACGTCAGCAGCCGCTCTATGGCGTAGGAGCCGTCTGTGGCACACGTAGTTGGCAAGGGCGGGTAACCGAGGGTGCCCTCGGAGATGACGAGCCCCGAATCGCGCAAGCGTGAACGTAGCCGTTCACGCTCTGCTGTGACCTCCTTGAAGGATGCGAGCAGGCCATCGGCGACTGCTTTCGTCCGCTCCAGTACTTCCTCCACCATTGCGGCTGGAAGATCCGCGAACGGCGCCGGGTCCGTCTGGCCCAAGACTTGAGTCAATTTGATCCCCAGATTCGATAATTCTCGGGGTCGAAATCGCGGTACTTGTCGGTTCGTGCTGCACGTGGCAGAAGCCACCGTTTACGGAACCAGGCAAATAGGTCGCCAACATTGCGACCTAAGGTCTCCAGCTCACTATCCTCGCCCCGGAGGAAAGCCTCCGCGTTGGCGCCAAGTGGGGCAAGAAAGATTTCGCGCCTTACCCCGTGGTAGATGAGCCCGCGCGACAGACCAACAAGCGGTAGGGCCTTGCGGAGGAGTTCGCGCTTGTTCCTGAACCCCTTACCCCAGCTCTCGTGCTTGGCGGTTGGATCAGCATGCATTTCTGCAAGCTTCCGCAGCTTCTCGTAGAGGCCGTTGCTGAAGTGGAACTCCCCTGACCCCTGCGTGAAGCCAACGCTTTGAAACACCGTCTGACCGTGGTACGTGAGGCGATTATATAGTGACGACCGTCCAAGTGCCGAGATAGTCGTCAGAAGTGCGAGTCGCCCGTCCATAGGTTCGCGCCTGATGTAGGTCTCCTTGCCGGCGTACCTCTGCTTGAAAGCGTCTTGGACCTCCAGACTGGTGGCGAGAAGCGCAACAAGCTTCCCGCACAAGAGCTGGGAATAGGGCGGCACTGCTCCGAGGACGAAGAGATCCATCACGTTCTGGAGCCTCTTCCTTTTGATCTCCGGACTCCAACCAATCCACCGGTCGCGCGGCCCGAGGCTGAAAACCGGGTCTCCAAGCCCGAAAACGCCGATCAATTTTCCGTTTGACTCGTCGTAGACAACGAAGCGCAATCGGCGGCCATAACCCGCGGAGACAGGAACGCTCCAGTGGAGTCGCGCGTACCGAAAGAGCAGTTCGTCCTCAGATCCTGGCTGGACCAGGACCAGGCGAGGGTGGACGGCATCCGGCACGACCTGGGTGCCTTTTGCGATGTAATCCAGGAGCCTATCTTCGTGACGCTCAAGCCCCGGCCTCGCCTTGTTGATGCGGTGCCGAACAGCCCGCTCGTGGAGGCTTCGGATCTTTTCCTTATCCGCAGCGTCCGCAGGCGACAGCCGCCCCGAGGCAATCTCGAAACCTTGATCCCTCAGAGACTGAATGATTTGTGCGCGCAAGCGTTCCAGTCCTTCGTCGTTGTCCACGTTCATAGGGTCATCCCGCCCTGGCTCGTGTGCCCGGCGCGGCTCGGCCAGTTCCCGCCTCGTGCCAACCTCGCGAGCACTGCCTCAACTTCGTCCAGACCGCACTTTTCAATTGTCAAATCGGTCCCCTATGCGCACATGGTAAACGAGGCACACCGGCCGAGCCGCCGGACTCCTCGCCCCTGCATCTCACGGCACTCCTACCGCCGCACCTCGAACAGCACCGCGGCACGGGCCTGCACGTGGTCGGGCGCGAGGCCCTCCGAGGTCTTGAAGGTCAGGCCGAAGCGCTCCGGTGCCAGGCCGAGGAACTCGGCGCAGGACGCCACTATGGCCTCGCGGTGGGGGGCCAGCTTGGGGGCGTCCAGCGTGACCGCGGCGGCGGCGTTCACCAGGCGAGCGCCCGGCGCGCGCTCCGCTACCAGCGCCAGGCACCGCTTCAGTATCAGGCGGCTGTCCATGTCCTCGGTCTCGGGCCGTCCGGGCGGGAAGTAGACGCCGATGTCCCCCAGCGCGAACGCCGAGAGCACCGCGTCGGAGAGCGCGTGCAGCAGGGCGTCACCGTCGCTGTGCGCCACGGCCCCGCGCGGTGCCTCCGGTATCGAGTGGCCTCCCAGCCACAGCGCCCTCCCGGCCTCCAGGCGGTGCGCGTCCTCGCCGTAGCCCACGCGCGCCCGGCCGTCCGTCGCCCTCGTCAGCTCCCCGCGGACCGCCATCTACGCCATGGTAGCGGGGCCCGGGGCGGAGCGGCTCGCCTGGCGCGGCTGGGCCCGGGGCGGAGCGGTCCGCCTGGCGCGGCGGCGCCCCGGCTCGGTGCGCCTGGGCCGGCGCCGCAGCGTCTGCCGCGGCGCGGTGCTCCTAGGCCGGCGCCGCAGCGTCCGGCGCGGCGCGGGGACGCCCCTCGCGGCGGCAGCGGCCCGTGTGAGAATGGCCCGGATGTCGCCGGCCCTGGGACTCGGCGTCCTCGTGGCGATCACCGTCGTCTGGGGGTCGACCTTCGTGATCGTCAAGGACGCGCTCGAGACGATCCCGGCCTCGCTGCTGCTGGCCGTGCGGTTCACTCTGGCCGCCCTCGCGCTCTCCTGGACCGGCATCGACCGCCGGGCCGTCATGCCCGCGCTGTGGCTGGGGCTGCTGGCGTTCGTCGGGTTCGCGACGCAGACGGTCGGGTTGGGGATCACCAGCGCCTCGAACGCCGCCTTCATCACCGGCCTCTCGGTCGTGCTCACGCCCCTGGTGGCAGCCGTCTTCTGGCGGCGGCCGCTGCTGCCGCGCGACCACCTGGCCGCCGCCGTGGGCTTCGCGGGACTGGCGATCATCGCCACGCGCGACGGCCTCTCGGCGGTGAACGGAGGCGACCTGCTGATACTCGTCACGGCCGTCAGCTACGCCGTGTTCATCGTCTACCTCGGCGAGGTGTCGGGGCGCCTGAACGCCAACTCGCTGGCGTTCATGCAGCACCTGCCGATGCTGGCGCTCGCCTGGCTGTGGGCCGCCCCCGCCGTGCACCTGATCCCGACGGTGCCGGCGGGCACGTGGGCGGCAGTCGCGTTCCTGGCCCTGGTGGCCACGGCCGGGGTGGCCGTCCTGCAGGTGCACGCCCAGCGGGTCGTGCCCGCCCACGTGGCCGCCCTGGTGTTCGGGCTAGAGCCGGTGTTCGCGGCGCTCTTCGCCTACCTCCTGCGGGGTGAGGAGCTGGGCTGGCGCGGCCTGTTGGGCGGTGGCCTGCTCGTGGCCTCGATCCTCTACAGCCAGGCCGGCCCGGCGCGGGGCAGTCCGAAGGGCGGCGCGTCGGCGAGCGGGGCGGGCCAAAGGGCCGGGGTCGGGACGACCGCGGGAGCGGCGGACGGCCCGGCCGGAGGTCGCCGGGACGGCGTGCTCGACGCGGGGCCCACCGGCCCCGCTCAGGCGTCAGACGCGCGCAGCCTCTCCACCACGGTGCGGTCCTCGAGAGTGCTCACGTCGCCCGTGAGCTCCTGGCCGGTGGCGACGCTGCGCAGCAGCCGCCGCATGATCTTGCCGGAGCGGGTCTTGGGCAGCGTGTCGGCGAAGCGGATCTCCTCCGGCCTGGCGATGGCGCCGATCTCCCTCACGACGTGCCTCTTCAGCTCCTCGCGCAGCTCATCCGACGCCTCGAAGCCCTGCTCCAGCGTCACGAACGCCACGATCGCCTGGCCCTTCATCTCGTCGGGGCGCCCCACCACCGCCGCCTCGGCGACCTTGGGGTGCGAGACCAGCGCCGACTCCACCTCCATGGTGCCCAGGCGGTGGCCGGAGACGTTCACGACGTCGTCGACGCGGCCCATGATCCAGAAGTAGCCGTCCTCGTCGCGCCTGGCGCCGTCGCCGGAGAAGTAGGCGTGCGGCACCTCGCCCCAGTACTGGTTGCGGTACCTGTCGTCGTCGCCGTAGACGGTGCGCAGCATGCCCGGCCACGGGCGCTTGACGACGAGGTAGCCGCCCTGGTTCGGGCCCACCTCCCTGCCCTCCGCGTCCACGACCGCGGCCTCGACGCCGAAGAGCGGCACGCCGGCCGAGCCGGGCTTGGTGGCGTGCACGCCGGGCAGCGTCGAGATCATGATGCCGCCGGTCTCGGTTTGCCACCAGGTGTCCACGACGGGGCAGCGGTCGCCGCCTATGACGCGGCGGTACCACATCCACGCCTCGGGGTTTATGGGCTCGCCCACGGTGCCTATGAGCCGCAGGCTCGTGAGGTCGTGGCGCGCCGGGTACTCGGCGCCCAGCTTGACGAACGTGCGGATCGCCGTGGGCGCGGTGTAGAAGATCGTCACGTTGTAGCGGGCCACCAGTTCCCACAGCCTGTCCGGGCCCGGGTAGACGGGGTTGCCCTCGTACATGACCTGCGTGGCGCCCAGCGCCATGGGCCCGTAGACGATGTAGCTGTGCCCGGTTACCCAGCCGACGTCGGCCGTGCACCAGAAGACGTCGTCCTCCTTGAGGTCGAAGACGTACTTGGTGGTGAGGGCCGTGTAGACCTGGTAGCCGCCCGTGGTGTGCAGGACGCCCTTCGGCCGGCCGGTGGAGCCGGAGGTGTAGAGGATGTAGGCGGGGTGCTCGGCGTCGACGGGCACCGCGGGGCAGTCGTCGGAGGCCTCCCGCATCAGGTCGTGGTACCACTCGTCCCGCCCGCGCTCCATGCTCACGGGGTTCTCGGCCCGCCTCACGACGATCACGCTCCGCACGCTCGGCGTCTCGCGCAGGGCCTCGTCGACGGCGGGCTTCAGCGGCAGCACCTGACCGCGGCGGAAGCCGCCGTCGGCGGTGATCACGACCTCGGCCTGGGCGTCGTTGATGCGGTCGGCCAGCGCGCTGGAGGAGAAGCCACCGAAGACGACGGAGTGCGTGGCGCCTATGCGCGCGCAGGCCAGCATCGCCACCACCGTCTCGGGGATCATGGGCATGTAGATGGCCACGCGGTCGCCGAGGCCCACGCCCTTGCCCCTCAGCACGTTCGCGAAGCGGCTCACCTCCTCGAGGAGCTGGCCGTAGGTGAGCGTGCGCCTGTCGCCCGGCTCGCCCTCCCAGAAGAACGCGACCTTGTTGGCCCGTCCGCGCTGCACCTGCAGGTCTAGGCAGTTGTAGGCGAGGTTCGTCTTCCCGCCCACGAACCACTGCGCGTGCGGCTCGTCCCACGCCAGGACCTTCCGCCACGGCTCGAACCAGTGGAGCAGCTCCTGCGCCGCCTCGCCCCAGAAGCCCTCAGGGTCGTCGAGCGACCGGCGGTACATGCGCTCGAACTCGGCCGGGTCGGAGACGTGAGCTCGCGAGCGGAAAGACTCGGAGGGGGCGAAGGTGCGGGACTCCTGGAGGACCGATTCGATGCTGTCTGCCATGTCTCCTCCGTGCCGCGGTCCGGCGTCCGCGGCGTTGGCGATGGGGCGAGTGACGCAGGCGAGCATAGCCCGCGTCGGACGGCGGGCGCGCGGCATGGCGACCGCGCGCCGCCGGCGCGGCGCCCCGGAGGAAGCGACGCGGCTCCTCGGCGCCCGCGGCGACGGCGGCGCCTCCGCTGCCGAAAGGAGGGAGGCGCCCGTTGGGGCGCCTCCCTCTTCTGCCTGGCGGCGGCCCGAGGCCGCGCCTCCGTGAACGGTCAGTCGCCGAAGCCCCTGACGTTGCCGTTGGCGTCGATGGCGCCGAGGATGGGCAGCAGGTCCTCGGCCCGGGGCCACTGCACCTTGGGCAGCGCCTGCGGGCTGAGGGCGGCGAGGTTGTCCGACGTGTCGGTGTCGACGGCCACGACCACGTCGGGCGTGTTGGCCAGCTCGACCATCAGGTCGTACGAGATGGGCACGCCGATGATGGCGATGGGCACGTCGCCGAAGGTGCCCGTGCTGGGCACCTTGCGGGCCTCGGTGTCGCCCTGGTTGCCGATGAGGATGGCCACGGCGCCGGCGTCGAGCGCGTTCTGAGCCTTGATGCCGAAGGTGCAGGTGCCGCGCTGCACCAGCGCGATGTTGCCGGCCGGGAAGCCCTCGAAGTCCTCGGGCTCGCAGCCGCTGGTCGAGGTGTTGCCGAGACCGAGCTGCAGGTCGACGGCGGTCACCGCGGCTTCGGCCTCGCCGAGCAGCGAGTTCGTGTAGGGCACGCCGAAGTCGAACTCCACGAGGTACTGCTCGGGGTTCGGCGAGACCTGGGCCAGCGTGGGCAGCGCGGGGATGGACCAATCGTCGGCGGCGCCGTAGTCGACGACGTAGCCGAGGTCCTCGAGCGCGCCTATCGTCACGCGGCTGAGCGGCTCGCCGCTGCCCGAGGCGAAGCCCGTCATGAGCTCGTCCTGCAGGTAGACCTCGCGCCAGTGGCTGTCGGCGGTGCCGCAGCCGTTCGTGTTGGCGATGGGCACCTTCTCGCCGGCGCCGGCGCCGTAGAAGTTCGCCCAGGCGTCGTTGCCCTGCGGGCCCTCGTAGCGCGGGTCGTTGTAGACCGGGTCACCGACGTCGCTGCAGGTGTTCGTGTTCGGCGGGTTGCCGGAGATGTAGCCGAGCGGGATCCAGAAGGCCCTGCTGATGCCGAGGACGTGGCCCATCTCGTGCATGATCACCTCGGCGAACGCGTCGATGTCCTCGTAGAACCCGCCGGGGCCGAACTCGGCCTCGTCGAACTCCATGAGGCCGTAGGTGGGCAGGCCGTCGTCGTCCCCGCCGTCGCGCACCCACCTGGCGCCGGCGCGGGCCAGCGTGCCGCCGGGGCCGTCGATGGGCACCTTGGCGGCGTCGATGACGACGTCGTCCAGCGTGCCGAAGATGCCCGGCGCGCCCGCCGTGACCTGCGACTCGCTGAGCATGAAGCCCTCGATGTCCTCGACGTCGCCGGTGATGACCTCGGACCAGCGGTCGGCGGCGAGCTGGAACACCGCCTTCTCCTCGTCGGTGAGGCTGTCGTTCCAGAACCTGAGGGTGATGTTGAACCTGGAGTCGTCCGGCGCGGGCAGCTCGGTGGGCGGCTGGGGCGGCGGGGGCGGGGTGGCGCCGTCGACTATGAGGTTCTTGAAGAAGCCCGCGCTGGGCCCGCACGGGGACCCCGGCGCGCCGCAGGCGCTGGTGACGACCACGTACTTGGCCCCCTGCTGGAGCTCGGCGACGATCCGCGAGCTCCCGCCCGTCTCCTCGTCGAAGGGCCCCTGCCAGTCGTCGTTGGACGCCAGCAGGTTCTCCTCGGGCGCCGTCGGGTCGAAGGAGCCCTCGTAGAGGTCGAGGTAGCCGTCGTAGTCCTGCAGGCTCTCGATGGCGTAGAAGTCGCTGGTGATGGGCGTGAACTCGAAGGCGTGGTAGCCCACCGTGCGCTGCGCCTCCGTCAGCCCGTCTTCGCCGGGCCTCACGAAGGTGCCTTGGTCGTTGGTGCCCGCGTACGACGTGAAGTTGCCGTGCGCCCAGTAGGTGGCGCTCTCGACGGTGTTCGTGTCCGTCGTGAGGCGGCTGATCGAGCCGCTCAGGGAGCCGGCCCAGACGTCGCCCTGCAGGCCGAACGTGACGAAGTCGCCGTCGGCGGTCAGGTAGGGGTGCTCGAGCGTGTAGCCCACGAGGATGTCGAGGAGCACCTGTGCGTTCAGGTCGATGAGCGAGAGGAACGGCGTCCCGTTGAAGACCTCGTAGAAGAGGATCCTGTCGCCGGCGTACGAGATGCTGGGCCACGACAGGTCGTTGCCGAGGTAGAGGATCCCGAGGTTCACCGCCTCGAGGTTCCAGCCGGCGAGCTCGAGGTCGAGCACGGCCAGGCTGGGGACGGCAGGCTGGCCTATGAGCTGGGCGAGCCCGCCGCTGGTCTCCACGAAGGTGATCGAGGTGCCGTTGCCGCTAAGGGACGGCTGGGTGGCGGTGAGCGGCGCGCCGTAGAGGGCCTGCCAGGCGTCCGGCCCGATCTCGACGCCGCCGGCGAACACGTGGTGCCACACGATCGTGGGGGCCTCGGGCGTGCCGCCCTGCCAGGCGACGGAGATGCCGTCGAGCGCCATTGACACGTGCGTCTCGTTCACCTCCGAGGTGCGCGTCCGCTGCATGCGGCCCTTGACCGTGTCGAGAAGGAAGACGTCGTTGTCGCCGGCCGTGGAGCTGGCGATGAACGCCACGCGGGTGCCGGCCCGGTTCACCGACACCGACTCGATGGACCGCGTGCCCTGGTAGACGATGCGGTCACCGCCCGACTCGGGCGAGTTCTCGTCGTTGAGGTCGAGGAGGTGGATCGCGTAGGTGCCGCCGTCCTGGCTGACGTAGGCGATGTAGCCGCCGACGTCGTCGACGCCCGTACCCTGCGTCTCCAGGGAGAGGGAGGCGTGCGGCCCGCCGGCGGTCAGGCCGTCGCGCGTGATGAGCGGTGCGCTGAGGGTGGCGCCGGCGGCGCCTTGAGGCAGCGTGAGCTGCTGCGCGGCGCTGATGGTCTCCGCAGCCTCGAGGTCGGCGTCGGACACCATGGCGGTCGGCTCGGCCGGTCCAGGACCACCACAGGCGACGACCAGCAGCGCGATGAGCGCTGCCGGCAACAAGAGACGAGAAGGCTTCATCTAGACCCCTTCCGAGCGCGAGGCGCAAGACGGTGTCCCGACGCAGGTGCCGGGTGGGGAAGACGGGCGCCGGCCCGTCTCCGGCCGCGCACGCTCGCCGGTCCGGGTGGCGTCTATGCTTCCAGCCTCGCTGACGTGAAGTGTGCCACATCTTGGCGGCACCGCCCCCCACAATCCTCACGGCGCGTCGGTGAAGGCGCCTTCACCCCGCGCCACGAACGGCGAGGCCCGCGCCGTGGCAGCATGGTCTCATGAAGAACTCGGCCGCAGGTCACCGCTCGGCGCGCCGGCTCGTGCCGGCGCTGGCTCTGCTCGTCGCGCTCGGCTTCGCGGCCCACGCCGCCGCGGGCGAGCTGGCGATGCTGCATCGGGTCATGACCGCCGGCGAGCCGGCCGGGCGGGCCGAGGGCCAGGCGCCCTGCGAGGCACCGCCGGGAGCCAGGTGCGCCCCTGGGCTCCCCGGCATGACGCCCGCGCCTCCGGCGCCGCAGGTGACCCGCCTGGGCGTGGAGACGACGAACTGCCTCGCCGGCTGCCCCACGTTCACGGCGATCTTCGCGGCCGACGGCACGTTCACGTACGTGGGCGAGGCGAACGTCGAGCGCCTGGGCGAGCACACTGGGCGCGTCGACGTGGGCCGGCTGCGCCAGGTCATGCGCCTGGCCGAGGAGACAGGCTTCGCGGACCTCGACGACACCTACGCCTCCTCGTACCTCGACAACCCCACTTCCTACCTGCTCGTCGACTGGCCGGACCGGACGAAGGTCGTGCGCGCCGACGCCGGCGTGGAGCCCGCCACGTTCTGGGCGCTGAGGGAGCTGCTCCTCGACCTGCTCGAGGACGCCGAGTGGGACGACTGAGGCCCGCGCGGGGGCTCGGCCCGGCTGAGTGACGCCTCGTGCCTCCGACCTAGGGCTCGCCCCGCTCCCGCTCGGCGCGCCACCACGCCAGCGGGCTCTTGCGCGGCAGGCGCCACCAGCCGGGGGCGAAGACCACGAACACCGTCACGACCTCCAGCCGACCCGCGTACATCCCGAACGACAGGACCAGGTGGGCGGCCGGGTGCAGCGCGGCGTAGGAGTCGTGCGGCCCCACGGCGCCGAGGCCGGGGCCGATGTTGCCGACGCACGCCAGAGAGCCGGTGAGCGCCTCCACGAACGGCGTGCCGAGCATCACCAGCACCACGGTGGAGACCGCTACGAGCGTGACGTAGAGCGTGATGAACGCCGCGACCGCGCGCAGCACCTCCTCCGGCACGAGGGTTCTGCCCACCCTCACCGGCAGCACGGCGCGGGGGTGCAGCACCCGCCTCACCTCGCGCACCGTGTTCTTCGCGATGACCAGCCACCTGAGGACCTTCACGCCGCCGCTGGCCGAGCCCGTGCTGCCGCCCACCAGCATCAGCATGACCACCACGGCCTGGGCGGGCTCCGCCCAGGCGGCGAAGTCGCTGGTGCTGTAGCCCGTCGTGGTCATGACGCTCACGGCGTGGAACACGCCCTGCCGCAGCGCCAGGCCGCCGTCTCCCTCGCGCAGCAGCAGGGTGAGGGCCAGCGACGCCGCCGCGGCCACGCCCAGGTAGACGCGGACCTCGGCGTCGCGCAGGAGCAGGCCGGGACGGCCGAAGAGGGCGCGCCACAGGAGCGGCATGGAGAGGCCGGCGACCAGCATGAAGGCCACCGCGATCCACTCGATGCCCGGGTCGAGGTAGTGGGCCAAGCCGTCGCCGTGCATCGCGAAGCCGCCCGCCGACACCGTGGTCAGCGAGTGGCCCAGGGCCTCCACGAACGGCATGCCGCGCAGCGCGAAGGCCGCGGCGCACAGCACCGTCAGTCCCGCGTAGACGGACAGCACGGCAGCCGCCGTGGAGCGCAGCCGCGGCGTGACGCGCTCGTCGGTGACGCCGGGCAGCTCGGTGAAGAACATCTGGCGCCCGGCTATGGAGAGCTGAGGGAAAACGGCTACGAAGAGCACGATGATGCCTATGCCGCCCATCCACTGCGTCAGGGCGCGCCACAGGAGTAGGGACCGCGGCAGGGCGTCGAAGCCCGTCAGCACCGTCGCACCCGTGGAGGTGAAGCCGCTGAAGGACTCGAAGACGGCGGCGTCGAGCGGCAGGCGGAGGTCGACGAGGTAGGGGACCGTGCCGAGGAGCGGGGCGAGCAGCCAGGTGAGCAGGACCGTGGCGATGGCCTCGCGACGCCCGGGCTCGGCCTCGGACCTGCCGAGCCAGCGCAGCACCGCACCGCCGGGAGCCGCCACGGCCACGAACGCGAGGAAGCCGGCCGCGGGCTCGCCCGCGGCGGCGGCGTAGACGCAGAACACGGCCGTGACCCCGGCCAGCACCAGCATCACGGTGCCGAGGACGTAGGGGGCGAAGCGTCCGCGGCCGGCGGTCCGCGCCACGCCGTCCACCGCGGGGTCCGGCCTGCCGCCGGCGGGGGCCGCCCTCGGGCCGCGCATCACTCCTTGGGCGCCCGGCGCCGCTCGTCGAGCCAGGCCTCCACGTCCTCGACGTTGTCGCTCGTCGTCACCACCAGCAGGTGGTCGCCCGGCTTCACCTCCGTGCTGCCGCGCGGGATGATCACGTTCGTGTCGCGGTCGATGGCGCCTATGAGCATGTCGGCGGGTGCGCCGAGCGACGCGAGGGGCCCGCCCACGGCGTCGGCGGGGAACGTCACCTCCATGACCTCGGCGTGGTCCTCGATGCTGGCGATGTGGTCGACGCGGTCCACGCGCAGCCAGTTGAGGACCTCCTGGACGGCCGCCGTGCGCGGGGTCAGGGGGGCGTCGATGCCGACGCGGCTGAACAGGCGCCTGTTGCGGGCTCGGCCCACGCGCGTCACGACCTTGGGTATGCCGAGCTGCTTGGCGAGCAGCGACACGAGCAGGTTGCTGCCGTCGTCGTCGGTCACGGCCACCATCACGTCGGCGTCCTCCACGCGCTCCTGCTGCAGCAGCTCGATGTCGGTGCCGTCGCCCTTGAGCACCAGCGCGTGGGGCAGCCACTGCGCCAGCTTCTCGCAGCGGCCCTCGTCCGCCTCGATGATCGTGATGTTCGCCCGGTCGTAGGCCAGAGCCTCGGCCACCATGAAGCCCACGTTCCCGCCGCCGACGATGGCCACGTTCAGGGAGCGGCGGCGGGGAGCGAAGCGGCGCCTCACCTCCTTCATCTCCTGCGTGCCGCCGAGGAACACCACCCGGTCGCCCTCGGCCAGCACCGTGCCGCCGGAGGGGACCTCGAAGGCGTCGCCGCGGATGTGACCGGCGAGCAGCACGCCGTCAGGGAGCCTGAGCTGCGCCAGCGGCTGGCCGAGGAAGGGGTCGCCCGGCTCGAGCAGGTACTCGAGCATCGTCACGCGGCCGCGCCAGAACTTCGCGCTGTCCACCGCCCGCGGCACGCGCACGATGTCGGCGATCTGGTGGGCGAGCGTCCGCTGCGGCCACAGCACCCTGTCCACCAGCAGGCCCACCGACTGGAAGGCGCCCTTGGCCTTGAAGGCGTCCACGTAGCGCTGCCTGGTGACGAAGGCCAGCGTCTCCTTCGCGCCTAGCCCCTTCGCCGCCAGGCAGGACAGGACGTTGATGTCGTCGTTCGGGGTGCAGGCGATGAAGGCGTCGGCGCGCTCGACCCCGGCGGCCCTGAGGTCGTCGGGGTCGGTGCCGGAGCCGCGCAGGAAGCGGACGTCGAGGTTCTCGAGGCCCCGCTCCCGCTCGGGGTCGACGTCGAGCACGGTCACGCCGTGCTCCTCGTGCAGCTCGGCCGCGATGAGCGTCCCGATCTCGCCGCCCCCGACGATGAGCACGTTCATGGCGCGGTCATGCTAACGCCGCCGCAGCCGGTCCGCGACCCGGGCGCCCTCGCGCGGGCGGGCCGCCTGCAGCGCGGCCAGGGCCACCGCCAGGTAGGCCGCCAGCGCGTAGGGCGTGTAGCCGCCCAGGCGCACCCAGGGCGTGAGGCCGTCCTCGAGCGCGAAGGGCGCCGTCAGCGTGCCGGCGACGCCGCGCTCGAGGCGCGTCACCACGCGCCCCAGGGGGTCGACGGCGGCCGTGACGCCGTCGTTGCCGGCGCGCAGCAGCCAGCGGCGCGTCTCGATGGCGCGCAGGCGCCCCATGTCGAAGTGCTGCTCGGCGCCCGCGCCGCGGGCGAACCAGGCGTCGTTGGTGCCCAGCACCAGCAGCCTGGCGCCGGCGGCCACCTGAGCGCGCTGCACCTGCGGGAACACGGACTCGTAGCAGACGAAGGCGGCCACGGGGCCGAGCGGGGTCGTGAGCGGCGCGGGCGCCGCGCCGGGCGCGGTGCCGGCCAGGGGCGGCAGGCCGAACAGGCCGAACACGCCTTCGTAGAGCCACGGCAGCGACCCCTGGAGCGGCCAGCGTTCCCCGAAGGGCACGAGGTAATGCTTGTCGTACCTGTCGAGCAGCTCGCCGCCCGCCAGGGAGTAGAGGCTGTTGAATGACAGGCCGCCCTCGTAGGCCCTGCCGCCGACCACGAAGGCCGACCTGGGCGCCGCGCCCGTGATCTCCTCGTGCAGCTCCGCCGCCTCCGGCCCGTCCATCACGTAGCCGATCACGGCGCCCTCGGGCCACACGACGAGGTCGTAGGGCGGGGCGCCCGCCGCCCGCTCCGCGGCGACCGCCCCGCTCGTCAGCTCGAGGTGCACGCGCAGGTCGTGAGCCGCCCCGCTGGCGCGGCCGAACGCGTCGACGTTCCCCTGCACGAGCAGCGCCAGCCTGGTGGCCGGGCGGAGGCCGGCGTCGGCCCTCGACCCCAGCGCGGAGCCGGCGGCCCAGGCGGCGGAGACGACCAGCAGCGCGCCGGCCGGGGCCAGCAGCAGCCGCGGCGTGGGCGGGCCCAGAGAGGAGCGCGGCGCCACCAGAGGCAGCGCCAGCAGCGCGGCCGGGACCGTCACGAGCAGGCCCAGGAGGTAGACGCCGCCCGAGCTGGCGAGCTGCGCGACGGGCGTGTCGAGCCAGGCGTAGCCGAGCGCGCCCCAGGGGAAGGCGAGGTAGCCCTGCGTCCGGGCCCACTCCACGGCCACCCAGGCCACGGGCAGGAACCACAGCGTGCGGCGCCCGCCGCCGCCCGCGGCCAGCCAGGAGAGCCAGGTCGTGCCGCCCCAGACGCAGGCCAGCGCGAGCGCCAGCAGCGGGAACACGGCCCAGAAGGCGGGTCCCAGCAGGTCGCCAAGGGAGGCGGGCAGCCAGGCCAGGTAGATGGCGAAGAACGGCAGGCCGAACCAGAAGCCGACGGCGAAGGCGCGGGCGCCACGCCGGGCGTTGGCCACGGCGGCGAAGGCGCCGGCCAGCGCGGCCGCCGCCGGCCAGGCGCTCGTGGGCGGCAGCGCCAGCGTCAGCAGCGCGCCGCAGGCGGCGACGGCGAGTAGCGGCGCGACGCCGCCAGGCCCGGCGCGGCTCATGGACGGAGGCTCAGGAGCCGGCGCCGGCCAGCAGGCCGGCGAGCAGCGCGACGCGCTCCAGCGTCCGGGCGACGTGCACGTGCTCGTCGCGGGCGTGCGGACCCCCGCCCACGGCGCCGAGGCCGTCCAGCGTGGGCACGCCCAGCGCCGAGGTGAAGTTGCCGTCGGAGCCGCCGCCCACCACGGCCCCCTCCAGCGCGAGGTCGAGGGCGCGACCCGCCGCGACGGCGGCGGCGAAGAGTGCGGCGTTGCCGGGCGTCTGCTCGAGGGGCGGGCGGTTGAGCCCGCCTTCCACGGTCACGCTCACGCGCCCGTCGCGCGGCCTGTAGCTGCGCACGGCGGCGTCCACGCGCTCGGCCTCGGCGGCCTTCAGCACGCGCAGGTCGACGGTGCCGACGGCCTCCTCGGCGATGACGTTCGACGCCATGCCGCCCCTGGCGACCGTGAGGTTCACCGTCGTGCCGGCCACCTCGTCGGCGAGGTCCTCGACGAAGAGCAGGAAGTGCGCCAGCTCCCTGAGGGCGCTGGCGCCGCCCGCCGGGTCGTTGCCGGCGTGGGCGCTGCGGCCCTTGAACGTGACCGTGTAGCCGCCCACGCCCTTGCGCCCGACCTTGAGGGCCCCGCCATCGCGGCCGGGCTCGAGCACGAGCACGCGGTCGTGACGTCGCGCCAGCTCCTCGATGAGGTCGCGGGAGGCGTGGCTGCCCGTCTCCTCGTCGGTCGTGACGAGCAGCGTCACGTCGCCCGCCGGCGCTGCGCCCTTGGCCGCCAGCAGGTCGACCGCGTGGATCGCCGTGGCGATGCCCGCCTTCATGTCCAGCGAGCCGGGACCCCAGAACCTCTCGCCGTCGTCGCGCACGGGCATGCGCTCGAGGGTGCCGAGCGGCCACACGGTGTCCATGTGCGCGAGGAGCAGCGTCGAGGGTCCGCCGGCGCCGCGGCGGGAGGCCTGCAGGACGTCGCCGACGCCCTCGCGCTCGTGGCGCCTGACGCTCCAGCCTCGCTCGGTGAGCAGGCGCTCCAGCCGGCTCCCCAGCGCGTCGACGGCGCGCTTGTCCCCCGTGGGGCTCTCGTGCTCGACGAGGTCTCTCAGTGTCGCGAGGTAGGCGTCGCGGGCGTCTCGCGCGTCCGCGAGGGTGACGGGGCTGGCCATGGCGGCCATGCTAACGCCGCGCCGCGCGACCTAACCTGCGCGGTCCTCGGCGGCCCTGTCGCGCCACAGCTCCTCGGCCAGTTGCCGCACGTGCGGCTCGTGCGTGGTGCGCGCGTACGAGTAGCCGATGCGGAGGTCGCTGTCGGCGCGCCGCCTGTCTACGTCGCGGCCTATCACGTAGCGCGACAGGTAGACCTGCGCGAGCAGGACGTCGCGCATGCGCTGCGGCTTGACGGCGTGGAGGTCCTTGAGCGCCTCGCGGTACGCCTGCATGGCGCCGCGGACGTCGCCGCGCTCGGCGAGGGCGCGGCCGTGCCGGTAATGCTTGGCCGCGTCGTAGAGGAGCTCCCGCATGAACCCGCATGATAGCCCGATGAGCGGGCCCGGCGGCTAGGCCACGACCTCGTAGCGGTCCCGGCCCGCCGCCTTCGCGCGACGCAGGGCGGCGTCCGCCTCGTCGATCCAGCCCTCCAGCTCGGTGAGGCTCGACGGCACCGACCCGCCGGCGAGGCCCGCCGAGAACGTCAGCGACCACTCGATGGGGTGGACCTTGCGCTCCCTGAGGTCGTTGCGCACGCGCCTTATGACGTCGACGGCCACCTCCCTGTCGGCGTCGAAGAGCACGACGACGAACTCCTCGCCGCCCCACCTGACGGCGAGGTCGTCGGGCCTGAGGTTGCGGCTCAGCACCCTCGAGAGGGCGCGCAGGGCCTCGTCGCCCACGCCGTGGCCGTAGAAGTCGTTGACGCGCTTGAAGAGGTCGAGGTCGAGCATGACCACGCACATGGGCACGGCGTCGGCCCGCGCCCGGCCCACGAGGCGGCCGGCCCTCACGGCGAAGCCGCGGCGGTTGAGGATGCCGGTGAGCGGGTCGCTGAGGGCCTGGTCGGCCCAGGCGGCCGCGAGCTGCGAGTGGCGCAGGCGTCCGGCGAGGAACGGCGCCACGGCGTCGAGCACGTCGAGCTCGCGGGGCTGGCCGGCGAACTGCAGGCGGGCGACCTCCGTGCCGCCCGCCACCAGCGGGTAGGAGTAGTCGCCGCGCTCCCCCACGAGCACGTCCTGGTCCTCGTGCAGCACGAGCCCGCGCAGACCGGGGAGGCGCTCGCGCAGCGCCCTGAGGAAGCGCGCCTGCACCTGGCCCCTGTCCTCGCTCGCGCCGTCGCCCGTGCCGAGGTCGGCCACCAGCTCGCCCCAGGCGCTCAGCTCGCGGTCGGCGGCGGAGGAGCGCAGCCGCTGCGTGTAGACGATGAGCATGAGTACGACGAGCTGGCAGTAGCCGAGCAGCAGGAGCACGCCGCCCGACACGGAGTCGAGCGGTCTGCCCAGGCGCAGCACGGCGGCCACCACGGTGCCGGCCACGGCCTCCAGCAGGACGACCGAGGTGCTGGCCACGAACAGCTCGGCGGGCTCGCCGCTGATCTCCAACCGCGCGCCCAGCGCCAGGGCGCCGTAGGAGAGGAGCCAGACGAGCGCGGCGCCCTCCTCCAGGGGACCGCCGCGGAACAGCAGCACGAAGGACGCCGAGCCCACGGCCCTGATGAGGAAGGCCAGGACTATGAGCACGCGACCCTCGGAGGCACGCCCGCGCAGCGCCGGCTCGAGGGCCGGCACGGCCAAGACGAGGAGCACGGCGTCGATGTAGGGGAACTGGATCGCCACGTTGTCGGCCGAGCCCACCACCAGCATCCAGCCGACGATCGCCACTGCCGGCAGCATCAGCAGCCACAGGCGGGTGCGAGCGCGGCGGCCGTGCAGCATCAGGAGGGCGGCGCCCCACAGCACCGAGCCGCCGAAGTACGTGACGTCGGTGGGGAAGGTGCCGTCCCACTCGCCGCCCAGCCGCTTGACGACCCAGAACGCCTCCTCGGCCAGCCAGGCGAAGGAGCCGGCGGCGGCCAGGCGCCACGCCCAGCCGCGCGGGCGCGACGCCACGATGCCCACGAAGGCCGTCGCCGCGGTCAGCGGCAGGCCCACCAACGTCAGGGTGCCCGTGAGCAGCGTGCTCGCCGCCACGGCGGCCAGCACGCAGAAGAGGATCAGCGTCCCCCGCTTCACGGGTCCTCCGGGCTCGCCCTCAGGCGCCCTGCGCGCCGTTCCCGGCGTTCAGGGCGAAGGGAGAGGACAGTCCGTCGGCGGCCGCGGACCTGGCGGCGGCGGGGGCGTAGGAGAGCGCCATGACTCCCCTGTAGCATCGCACGGCGTCGTCGCGTCGCGACGCGAGGTCCATCATCTGTCCCAGCCGCGCCAGCGCGAACCCCGGCAGGTAGTACGGCTCGTGGAAGTCACCTGCGATCAGCCCCTCCAGCTTGGCCAGGGCGTCGTCGAGGCGGCCCAGCTCGAGGAGCAGGTTCGCCTCCAGGTAGCGGGCCTCGGGCGCCGCCACGGCGTCCAGGGCGCGCAGTAGGCTCTCCGGGTCTCCGGCGCCCGACAGCGCCGCGTCCATGAGAGCGCGCTCGCGCGCCTCCTCCCCGCCGTCCACCTGGCTGGGCTCCACGGTCTCCACCCGCACCCCCGAGGACCGCGCGGCAGGTCCACCAAGCACCCGCCTCAGGGCGGGCACCTCCTCCAGGCCTGCCATCACGGCCAGCCTCACGTTACCGCCCCGGCCGCCGGTCGCGGCGGCGCGAGCCGCCGCCAGGGCACGGCTCGCCACCACGGACGCCCGCGCCTCGCGCCACTCGTCGCCCGGGCCCTCCCCCAGGAACTCGCGGGCCACCGCCTGCTGCCGCTCGACGGCCGGCAGCAGCTCGCGCAGCACGGCCTCGAGGTCGAGGGGACGCGCCAGCAGCTCGCGCACGGGCTCCCAGGCGGCGTCCACGCGCCGGAGGCGGACCTGGCCGTCCTCGTAGAGCTCCAGGTAGCGCCGCAGCTCGGCGCCGGCGCCCGGAGAGCCCGGGTCGTCCCTGTCGTCCCTGGCCAGGCCGACCTCCACCACCGGCACGCCGGCGCCCTTGGCCCACGGCACCACGGTGTGGGGGAGGGCCAGCTCGTCGGTGTCCTGCCAGGCCGGGTCGTCGAGCGCTCCGGGCGGGAGGGGGGCGAGCGCCACGACGTGCGGGGCGAAGGCCCTCAGGGACTCCCTCACGTGGACGACGTTGTAGCGCGGCCAGCGGGTGTGGAAGGGTCCGCCCAGAGGGAAGACGGCGACGCTCGCCGAGAGGCCCATCCGCTCCATGGTAAGCAACGCGGTAATCTGGCGACGCGCAGCTCAGGCTCTAGGAGGCCGCCTCAGATGTACCGAACCGAAAGGCAGAGCGCGTGGCAGCGCGACGTGACTTGGGCCAGCGCGGTGCTGTTGGCTCTGACCGTGATGGCCGGCGTGCTGCTGTTCACGCAGGCCCAGCTCGCCTCCGAGGAGCGCGGAGTGAGCGTCATCCGCAGCGTGCTGGAGCTGACGCTGCAGCCGGGCGGGGCGGCGGCGGACCTCGGCGTGCGCTCCGGCACCGCCTACAGCCCGGGCGAGCCGCTGGCGCTGCTGCCCGGCGTGGAGGTCTACGCCGACCCCACCGAGATCCCCACGTTCACCGCCGACCAGGCCGTGAGCCGCATCGCGGGCGTCCTCGCCGACAGGCTCGTCACGGGCGGCGCGCCGGCGCTGCTGAGCGCCGTCACCGACGCCGAGCTCGGAGCGCAGCTCCAGGCCGCCGTGGACGGGCCCATCGACTCGCTGGTGAGGGCGTCGCTCGAGCAGACGATGCTGCCCTCGGGCCTCGACGACGGCTCGCGCCTCGCCGACTGGCCCGCCCAGGCGGCGGCGAACCCCGGCGAGCTGGTGCAGCCGGTGGTGGGCGTCTTCGTGTACGAGTCTCCGAACCGCCTGGCGCGCATGTCGGACCGCGAGATAGGCGTGGCCGTGGTCTCCCAGCTCGCCGACATGGTCATGTCGGACGGCATCGACGCGGCCCGCCAGGTGATCACGAACGCCAACCTGCGGGCGCGCCTCGACCAGGGCGTGGACCAGCTCGCCCGCGCCGAGGTGCACTCCTTGCTCCAGTCGCTCCTGCTCGGTCGCCGCGGCGAGATCGAGACGCGCCTCGCGGGAGCCGCCCAGGTGCTGGCCGGGCAGGCCGACGCCGGCGACGCCCTCAGCGGCCTCCTGCCCGCCTCGCAGCTCGCAGGGCTCAGCGCCGAGGAGGCGAACGACGCCGTCATGGACGCGCTGGCGAGGCGAGCCCACCAGGGCGGCGGGGCGATCGCCGCGGCCCAGCTCACGCGGCAGGACCAGGCGCAGCGGGTGCGCGGCGTCGCGCCCCTCATAGACGCCTTCAGCGCGGCCGCGCGCGCCCGCTACACGCGTTGGACGGTGGGGGCCGGCGTGCTGGCGGCGGTGCTGCTGGTCCTCGTCGTGGGCTTCTCGCGCGGCCTGTGGCGCCTAGGCAACGTGGGACTGGCCGTGGTGTTCGGCTCGGCGCTGGGCGCATGGGCCTTCGACCGCCTCAGGCGCACGGTGCCGGACGACGCCGCGCTGCCCGTCGGCGCGCAGGCGCAGGGGCTCTTCGCGGCCCTGGCCGACGGCGTCCGCTTCGCGCTGGCCTCCGTGCCGCGCGCGGTCATCGAGATCGCCTGGCGCAACCACGTGATCGCCCTGCTCGCGGGCGCCTCGCTGCTGCTCCTCGCCGTCGTGGTCTGGCTGCTGCGCGGCGTGCGCCCGCGGCGCCGCTCCTACCTCTGAGCGGCCGAACACCGCTCCGACCTCCGAGCGCCTAGCCCCCGCCCAGCGCCGGCTCGTCGCCGCGCGCGAAGCTGGCCAGCGGCCCGTCGGGGGCGGCCAGGTGCGCCAGGGCGTCGTAGGGGACCGTCACGCGGAAGCTGCCCTGGACGTAGGGGCCCATCTGGTAGGGAGAGAAGTGGAAGGTGAGGCCGGCGGCGTCGAGGGTGAAGGCCGCGAGGTCGTCCGCGGCGAGAGCCTCCACCTCCCCCTGGGTCACCCACATGGCGCCCTGCTCCGCCAGGCCGTCGAGCACCAGCGCGGAGAGCTCCGCGAGCCAGCCGTCGCCGGCGAAGAGGTCCGCCAGGCCGAGGACGGTGACCTCGTCGCCGTCCACGGCCAGCAGGTACGAGCCCGTGAACGAGTTGGGGTGAGCGCCGCCCGTGTAGTCGTCCGTCGTGGAGAGGAGGCTCAGGTAGGGTCCTGACGCGCCGGCGACGTCCACGCGCTCCTCGCGCCACCAGCCCCAGCCCAGGGCGCCGTCGTCGAGGGTGGCGAGCCCCTCGTCCGCGAAGCCCCGCGCGGTGGGCAGGGCGCCGTCGACGAGCCAGCGGTTCAGGGCGTCGCGCCCTGGGAAGCGCGGCAGCACCGCGGCCGAGGAGACGCGGCCCATGTCGAACGACCACCGCGCCGCGCTGGCCAGCCTGGTGGCCGTCAGCGTCGCCGGCTCGCCGCTGGCGCGGCGCAGGACCCCGTTCAGCACGCGGCCCTCGTCCTCCCAGCCGTAGTCGCGGTCGGCCGTCAGGACCGCCACGACCTCGCCCTCGCGCTCCGGCGCCGCCTCTCCCGCGGACGCGGCGCGGGCGAGCGCGGCGGCCCACCACGGGTCCTCGTCCGGGTCGGCGCGCCTGAGGGCGAGGCGCAGGTCGGTGCTCTCCTCCAGGCGGCCCGTCCCGAAGAGCACCTCCCCGCGCCCGAGCAGCTGCAGGCGGGCGAAGGCGAAGCCGTCGTCCCACAGGCTCAGGTCGAGGAGCACCGGCGCCGAGGTGGCGCCCCGCGCCGTCAGAGTGCCCACGTAGTAGTCCTTGTTTGCTGGCGTGCGCGGCGGCTGCGCCGAGGCGGCGCCCAGGCACAGCGCGGCCAGCGTGCAGGCCAGGGCGGCGGCGCGTAGGTAGGGAGCCCTCACCCTCACAGGTTAGCCGCGTGCGGCGCGGCCGGTGCTAGTCTGGCCGCCATGTCTGCGCCGGAGCACAGGATCACCGTGGTGGGGGCGGGCATGGCCGGCAGCGAGGCCGCCATGGCGGCGGCGCGCGAGGGCGTGGCCGTCGACCTCTGGGAGATGCGGCCGGCGAAGCTGACCCCGGCCCACTCCACCGGCGCGTTCGCCGAGATGGTGTGCTCGAACAGCTTCGGCGGCGAGGGCAGGAGCAACGCCAAGGGTCTGCTCCAGGCCGAGATGCTGAGGGCCGGCGGGGTGGTCATGAGCGCGGCCGTCACGCACAGGGTGCCGGCGGGCGGGGCACTGGCCGTGGACCGCGAGGCCTTCAGCGCCGCCGTGACCGCGCGCCTGCGGTCGGAGCCGCTGGTCACGGTCCACGCCGGCGAGCTCACCGAGGTGCCGGACGGGGTGGTCGTGCTCGCCACGGGTCCGCTCACCAGCGACGCTCTGGCCGGATCGCTGCGCTCGATCGTCGGGGACTCGTTCCTCGGCTTCTACGACGCGGCGGCGCCCATCGTCACCTTCGACTCGATAGACATGAGCGTGGCCTACCGCGCCGGGCGCTACGGCCAGGAGGCCGACTACATCAACCTGCCCTTCACCAAGGAGCAGTACGACAGGTTCTACGAGGCGCTCAGCCGGGCCCGCCAGCACACGCCTCACGAGTGGGAGGCGCTCGAGTTCTTCGAGGGCTGCATGCCCATCGAGGAGCTGGCCAGGCGCGGCTACGACACGCCGCGCTTCGGGCCCATGAAGCCGGTGGGCCTGGAGGACCCGCGCACCGGCGAGCGGCCCTACGCCGTCGTGCAGCTAAGGCAGGAGGACGCCGCCGGCAGGATGTGGTCGCTGGTGGGCTTCCAGACCGGCCTCAAGTGGGGGGACCAGAAGGAGGTGGTGCGGCTGATCCCCGGCCTGGAGAACGCCGAGGTCGTCCGCTACGGGGTCATGCACCGCAACACCTACCTCAACGCCCCCGCGCTGCTGGCGCCCACGCTGTCGTTCCGCGAGCACCCGCGCCTGTTCACCGCCGGGGTGCTGGCCGGCACCGAGGGCTACCTGGAGTCGTCGGCCACGGGCTGGCTGGCCGGCCTCAACGCGGCCCGCGCCGCGCGCGGGCTGCCGCCCGTGACGCCGCCCGAGCGCAGCATGCTGGGCGGGCTCGTGCGCTACCTCTCCTCGGCGAACCCCGAGGGGTTCCAGCCCATGAACGCGAACTGGGGCCTGGTGCCAGAGGTGGAGAAGCGGAAGGGCGCCTCCAAGAGGGAGCGCCGCGAGGAGATGTACGACCTGGGCCTGGCGGTCTTCACCGCGTGGCTCGCCGATGTCGCCCCGTGGGCGCCCGGCGCCGCCGCCGCACGCGAGCCCGTGGCGGCCGTGGGGGCGGCGTGAGCGGGCGCCGCTTCGTCGACCTCCGGAGCGACACGGTCACGCGGCCTACGCCGGCGATGCGCCGCGCGATGGCCGAGAGCGAGGTGGGCGACGACGTCTACGGCGAGGACCCCACCGTCAACAGGCTCCAGGACATGGTCGCCGAGGTCGCCGGCCACGAGGCCGGCCTGTTCGTGCCGTCGGGGACGATGGGCAACCAGGTCGCCGTGGCGGTGCACGCGGGCCGCGGGCACGAGGTGGTAGTGCCGGAGGGCGCCCACGTCTACGAGTACGAGCCGGGCGCCATGGCCGTGATCTCCGGCGCGCTGCCGCGCTTCGTGAGGGCCCCGCGCGGCGCGCCCGACCCCGCCGACGTGGAGGCCGCGGTCCACGGGCCCGGCCACCAGGCGCCGACGGGCCTCGTCGTCATCGAGAACACCCACAACCTCGCCGGCGGCACCGTCGTGCCCCTCGAGGTCGTCGGCGCCGTGCAGGGTATCGCTCGCGACCACGGCCTGCCCGTGCACCTCGACGGCGCCCGCGCCTTCAACGCCGCCGTCGCACTGGGCGTGGGAGTGGACAGGGTGTGCGCGGGCTTCGACACTGCCTCGCTCTGCCTCTCGAAGGGTCTCGGCGCCCCCGTGGGCACGGTGCTGGTGGGCTCCCGCGAGCACGTCGCCGAGGCGCACAGGTACCGCAAGCTCCTGGGCGGCGGCATGCGCCAGGCGGGCGTGTTGGCCGCTGCCGGCATCGTCGCCCTCGAGGAGGGCCCCGCCCGCCTCGCCGACGACCACAGGAGGGCCCGCCGGCTCGCCGAGGGCCTGGCCGCGCTGCCCGGCGTGAGCGTGGACCTCGAGTCGGTGCAGACGAACATCGTGTACTTCGAGGTCGACGGGGCCGCGGCGTACGCCGCGCGCTGCGCCGAGCTGGGCGTGCTGCTCAACGCCATGGGCAGGACCCGCTGCCGCCTGGTGACGCACTTCCAGGTGACGGACGAGGACGTGGACGTCGCGCTCGAGGCGCTCGCGCGCGCCGCCGCCGAGCGCGACGCTGCCGCCACGGCCTGACCCACGCCCGACCTTGACGCGCCGCGCCTACCTCCTCGCGCACCCCGCCGGCCACTCGCTCAGCCCGCGCATGCACGCCGCCGCCTTCAGGGCCCTCGGCCTGGACGCCACCTACGAGGCGCTCGACGTCCCGCCCGAGCGCCTGGCCGACGCGGTCGCCGCGCTCCGGCGCGACCCGTCGTTCCTCGGCGCGAACGTCACCACGCCGCACAAGGTGGCGGCGACCGCCCTCGTGGACGAGCTCACGGCGGCCGCGTCCGCCGTCGGGGCGGTGAACACGCTCGTGCCGCGCGACGGGCGGCTCGTCGGCGACAACACCGACGTGGCCGGCTTCACCGCCGCCCTGCGGGGCGCCGGTCTCGCGCCGGGCGCCGGCCACGCGGTGCTCCTCGGCGCCGGCGGGGCGGCGCAGGCCGTGGCCTACGCGCTGGGGCGACTGGGCGTGCCCACCGTGGTGGCGAGCCGTCGGGCCGAGTCCGCGGCCGCGCTGGCCACGGCCCTCGCCCGCCAGGTGCGGGGGCTCGAGGCGGTGGCGGCGTCAGACCTGCGGCGGGTGCTGCCCGGGGCGTCGCTGCTCGTGAACGCCACGACAGTGGGCATGCTCGGGGGCCCGGCCGAGGGGGAGCTGCCGCTCGACGTGGACGTGGGCCTGCTGCCCGGCCACGCCCTGGTCAACGACCTCGTGTACAACCCCAGGGTCACGCCGCTGCTCGCCGCCGCGCGCGCCCGGGGCCTGGCCACCCTCGACGGGCTGGCGATGCTGGTGGAGCAGGGCGCGGCGTCCCTGCGCCTGTGGACGGGCCTGGAGCCGCCGCTGGGCGAGATGCGGGCCGCCGTCGCGGCCTGAGGGACCGGCGGGCCTCGGCGGTACACTCGGCGCAGTGCGCCTCGCCGTCATCGCCGACGTACATGGCAACCTCCCCGCCCTGGAGGCCGTGCTCGACGACATCGCCAGGCAGCACGTCGACAGGGTCGTGGTCAACGGCGACCTCGCCAACCGCGGGCCCGACACCGCTGCCGTCTTCGAGCGCCTCGCCTGGTCGCTGGAGCGCGACGCCACGCTCGGCAACCACGACGACCTCATGCTGATGTGGTTCGGGCGGCGCGGCGACCGCTCCGAGCCCTGGTTCGACGACCCGTTCTGGGGCACCGTCGGCTGGTCGGCCGAGCGGCTGGAGGACGCCGGCTTCCTCGACGCCGTCGAGGCCCTGCCGATGACGCTCGCCGTCCACCCCGAGGGCGCACAGAAGCTGCTGATCTCCCACGGCAGCCCCCGGCACTACCGCGAGGGCTACGGCACCGAGCTCACGCCGGAGACGATCTCCGAGATCACCGAGTCGCACCCCGCCGACGTGCTCGTCGGCTCCCACACCCACAGGCCGTTCCTCACCACCTGGGGGCGGTTCACCGTCATCAACACCGGGGCCGTGGGCGCGCCGTTCAACGGCGACCCGCGCGCCCACTACCTCGTGCTCGAGCTCCGGGACGGCGAGTGGGTGCCCGAGTTCAGACGCGTGCCGTACGACGTCGACGCGGCGCTCGAGCGCTTCGACACCAGCGGCCTGACGGCGGCGGGCGGCCTCTCCGGCCGCATCTTCCGCGAGGAGGTGCGCTACGCCCGGTCCTTCCTGGTCCCGTTCCTCATGTGGTGCGAGACGGACGGGCGCGCTCGCAGCGAGGCCGACTGGGAGGAGTTCAGGGAGCGCTTCGCTACCCGGTTCAGGCCGCCCACGCGCTTCGAGGAGGTGAGCTCGTCGCGGCTGCCCGAGGCGGCAGGCGACGGCCACTAGCCGCGCCGCGACCGAGACTAGGCGCCGCTAGGACGGACCCGCGCACGGCTGACCAACAGCAGCGCCGTGATGATCGTGAACGCGGTGAGCGCCAACACCGGGATCGAGATGAACCCCAGCCAGTTGATGTACTTCACGTCGCACGGTATGGGGCCGGAGCAGACCCCGATGCCGCCGAAGCCGGGGACGTTCTGGTCGAGCACGTGGTACCCGGACACGAAGACCCCCGCGACCGACAGGGGCAGCGTGTAGGCGAAGCTGCGCTCGTCCTGGCGGTAGGTCGCGACGCCGAGCAGCAGCACCAGCGGGTACATGAGGATCCGCTGGTACCAGCACAGCGTGCAGGGGATGAAGTGCCTGACCTCGCTGAAGTAGAGGCTGCCCAGCGTCGCGACGATCGCCACCAGCCACGCCGGGTAGAGGAGGGGGAGCCTCACCTGCCCAGCGCGTCTTCGATGGCGCCGCGCACGGCCGCCAGCGAGGGGCTGGCGACGAGCTGGCCGTTGACGAAGACCGTGGGCGTGCCCCTCACGCCCAGGGCCTGGGCCATCTTGATGTCGGAGTCGACCGCGCTCGCGGTCTCCTCGCCCTCGACGCAGCTCTGGAGGGCGGCCCTGTCGATGCCGGGGACGAACTCCTCGACCAGGTCGTAGGCGCGAGAGGCGCTGTCGAGTGTGCTCTGCACCCTCAGGAAGACGGGCTCGATGAGCCCGAAGCCGTCGGCTCCCTGCCTGTTCACGCACTCGCCGACCATGGCCAGGGTGCGCGACATGCCCTGGGGCGCTATCACGGGGAAGTTCGCGAAGTAGATGGCGAGCTCGCCGTCGGCCACGTAGTCGCGCTTGAGCACCGAGGTCACGGTCTCGGAGAACTCGGCGCAGTGCGGGCAGAGGAAGTCGAAGAAGACCATCATCTTCACGGGCGCGTCGGGGGAGCCGATGAAGGGCTGGCCCGTGTAGTCGACCTGCACCACCGGCGCGGCCGCTCCCCCGCCGAGGCGAGGGATCAGCACGGCGGCGGCCAGGATCAGGACCACCACGGCCGCGGTGGCGATGGTCATCGTGCGGGATCTGTCCATGGCGGTAAGTCTACGAGAGCGCGGACTAACATGAGCGTATGAGAGTGGCCGTCCCGGGGTCGTTCAGGGCGTTCCGCGTGCACGTGGAGGACGGGTCGGTGCGGCGGGGCGTTGAGCTGGTGGGCGCTGACTCACTGCCCGACCACGACGTCGTGGTGAGGGTCAGGTACTCCTCCCTGAACTACAAGGACGCGCTCTCGGCCAGCGGCAACCGGGGGGTCACGAGGAACTACCCGCACACGCCCGGCATCGACGCCGCGGGCGTGGTCGTCGCCTCGCGGGACGAGCGCTTCGCCACCGGCGACTGCGTGATCTGCACCGGCCACGACCTGGGCATGGACACGCCGGGAGGCTTCGGCGAGTACGTGAGCGTGCCCGGCGACTGGCTCGTCCGCCCGCCGACCGGCCTGACCCCCGAGGGCGCCATGGCGCTCGGCACCGCCGGGCTGACCGCGGCCCTGGCGCTGCGCCGCCTGGCCGCCGCGGGCGCCGCGCCGGGGCTGGGCCCGCTCGTCGTCACCGGCGCCTCGGGCGGCGTCGGCAGCCTGGCCGTGTGGCTGGCGGCGCGCGCCGGCTACGAGGTCGTGGCCAGCACCGGCACGGCGGAGGCAGAGGGTCTCCTGAGGCGGCTCGGCGCCGCCCGCGTGGCGCCGCGCGAGGAGCTCTCGCAGGTCACGGAGAGGCCGCTGCTGCGCGGCGAGCTGGCCGGTGCCGTCGACACCGTCGGCGGCGTCACGCTGGCGAACCTCCTCAAGCGCACTTGCGTGGGGGGCGCCGTGGCGGCCTGCGGCCTGGTGGGCGGCGCCGAGCTCCACACGACGGTGTTCCCCTTCATCCTGCGCGGCGTGGCCCTCATGGGCGTCGACTCCCAGCACGCCCCCGCGGACGAGCGGGCCGCGGCCTGGGAGGAGCTGGGGCGCGCCTGGTCGGAGGACGGCGACAGGCTGCTCGAGCTGGTGAGGGTGGTGGAGCTGGAGGACCTGGAGGAGCAGGTCGAGCGCATCCTGGCCGGGCGCACCGTCGGGCGCGTGGTGGTGCGACCGTGGGCGGCCGGGAGCTGGTAGCGGGGCCGCGTGCCTGACGTGCATCGGCGCGGACCGGACCGCGTTGTGACCTCTGCTACACTCGCCCAGGACGCTTGGTTCCCGGTCCGCGTCCCCGCGGGGAGGCGGGCGGCCATCACGCCACACACAACCAGCGGAAGGGAGAGCATGAGCATGGCCTTCGAGCTACCCGAACTGCCCTACCCGAAGGACGCCCTCGAGCCGCACATCGACGCGCGGACGATGGAGATCCACCACGACAAGCACCACGCGGCGTACACGAACAACCTCAACGCCGCCGTGGAGAAGCACCCGGAGCTGCAGGGCAAGAGCGCCGAGGACCTGCTGCGCGACCTGAACGCGGTGCCGGAGGAGTCGCGCACGGCGGTGCGCAACAACGGCGGCGGCTACGTGAACCACAACCTCTTCTGGGAGGTCATGGGCCCCGGCGCCGGCGGTGAGCCGAGCGGCGAGCTGCGGCAGGCCATCGAGGGCGCGTTCGGCAGCTTCGACGAGTTCAAGGCGCGCTTCGAGAAGGAGGCGGCGGGGCGCTTCGGCTCCGGCTGGGCGTGGCTCGTCGTGGACCGCTCGGGCGCCCTCAAGGTCTACTCGACGCCCAACCAGGACTCGCCGATCATGAACGGCGACACCCCTGTCCTCGGCCTCGACGTGTGGGAGCACGCCTACTACCTCAAGTACCAGAACCGCAGGCCCGACTACATCAAGGCGTTCTGGAACGTCGTGAACTGGGACGCCGTGGCCAAGAGGTACGCCGCGGCGCGCTGAGCGCATCGCCCGCCCAGCGCCCCTAGGCATCCCAGCAGGACCACCCGGCCGCGGCCCGTGA
>JBIQHQ010000022.1:0-12647 GCA_044508445.1 Deinococcaceae bacterium | reverse complement strand
CGCCCGCCCAGCGCCCCTAGGCATCCCAGCAGGACCACCCGGCCGCGGCCCGTGAGGGCCGCGGCCGCTCCTTCACGCGCCGCTAGCCTCGCGGCGTGGCACTCGGCGAGAACGCCCTCACGGCCCTCTTGGCCGGCGTCTGCCTGGTAGGGGGCGCCGTGGCGCTCGCGCCGCGCGCGCTGGTGCGCGAGGCCCCGCTCGTCGTCGAGCAGCCGCCCATCGAGGTCGCGGTCCAGGGCGAGGTCGCGCGGCCCGGGGTGTACGAACTGCCGTTCGGCTCCAGGGTGGAGGACGCGGTGGCGGCGGCGGGCGGGATGCTGCCCGCGGCGGCGGGCGACCTCGTGCGCCTCGCCGCGCCCGTGAACGACGGGCAGACCGTGCACGTGCCCGCCAGGGCGTCGCCTTCCGGCGGGGGAGAGCGCGTCTCGCTGAACTCCGCCACGCCCGAGGAGCTAGACGCGCTGCCGGGCATCGGGCCCGTGATGGCGCAGCGCATCGCCCTGCACAGGCCGTACGGCTCGGTGGACGACCTCCTCGAGGTCCCAGGCATCGGCCCCGCCACGCTCGAGCGCCTGCGTCCGCTGGTGGGTCTGTGACGTGCGGGCCGCCTTCTTCCCGTGGTCGGGCGCGGCCGCGCTGGGGCTGGCGGCGGGGGTGGCGCTGTCCGCCGCCACCCCGGCCGCCTGGGCCCTGCTCGTCGCGGCCGCCGGCTGCGGCGTGGTCCTGTCGGCGGCCCGGCGCCTGGGGTCTGCCCGCCTGCGCCCCTGGCTCGTGGCCGCCGCGGCGCTCCTGGCCGGCGCCGCGCGGCACGAGGCGTGGGAGGCGCGCCCCGACCCCGTGGCGCCCCTCATCGACCAGGAGCTCACGTGGCGCGGCAGCTACGACGGCGTCTGGTTCCGGGCCACCGCGCCGGTGGCGGCGCGCCTGGCGCTCGTCGCCCGGGAGGAGCCGCCGACAGGGGACCTCGAGCTGGTCGGCACGGCGCGCCGCGCCCCGGGCAGACGCAACCCGGGCGGGTTCGACTACGCCGCCTACCTGTCGCGCCGGGGCGTGAGCGCGCAGCTCTTCGTCGCCGACCTGCGCTCGGCCGCGCCGCGCGAGGGGCTGCGCCGGCGGCTGGCGCGCGGCGTGCGGGCCGGCCTCGAGCCGGGGGCCGCCGGCCTCATGGAGGCCATGACGCTGGGCGTGCGGGACGGCATCCTCGAGGAGGACCGCGACGCCTTCGGGCGCGCCGGTCTGGCGCACGTGCTGGCGCTCTCCGGCCTGCACTTCGGGGTCCTCCTGGCGGCCGCCGACCGCGCCCTGCGGCGCCTGGGTGCGCGGCGCCGGCCGCTGCTGGCGCTGCTCACGCTGGCCTTCGTCGCCGTCGTGGGCCCGTCGCCCAGCGTGGTGCGCGCCGCCGCCATGGCCCTCTCCGCCGTGCTGTCCATGGCCTCCGGCGTGGGGCGCGTGCGGCCTTGGCCGGTGCTGGCCCTGGCCGCCTGCGCCTCGCTGCTGCTCCAGCCGCAGATGCTCTTCGACCTCTCGTTCCAGCTCTCGTACCTGGCGCTGGCCGGCCTGCTCCTCTTCGCCGCGCCCCTGGCGCGCCTGCTCGGCGCGCCGGGTCCGCGCGACGACCCGCTGAGCGTCGCCGCGCCGAGCCCGACCGGGGGAGGCGTGCGTCGCCGGACCCTGGACTTCGCGGCTCGGGCGCTGGCGGCCAGCGTCGCCGCCCAGCTCCCCAGCGTCTCTCTCGTCGCCGGGGCCTTCGGCTCCGTGCCGGTCCTGTCGCCCCTGGTGAACCTGGTCGGCGTGCCGCTGTCGGCTGTGGTCGTGCCGCTCGGGTTCGCGGCCGGCCTGCTCGGACTGGTCTGGGAGCCCCTGGCCGCGGCGGTGAACCTCGTCACTGGCCCGCTCGTCGCGTCCCTGACGTGGTTGGCGCACCTCGGCGCCAGCCTGCCGTCCGTGGGGTGGCCCCAGGTCTCCTGGCTGGGGCACCTGTGCTGGGCGGTCGCCGTGGCGGCCCTGGCGCTGGCCCTGCGGCGCCGGCTGCGCGCGAGCCGCGCCCTGGCCGTACTGCTCGTCGCCGGCGCCGTGCCCTACGCGGTCGGTGCGCCGGCGCCGGCGCCGGACGTCTGGTTCCTCGACGTCGGCCAGGGCGACGCCGCCCTGCTGCGGCTCGGCGGACGGTACGAGGTGCTGATCGACGGTGGCGGCACGCCGTTCTCCGACTACGACGTGGGCGAGGGGGTCGTGGTGCCGGCCCTGCGGGCGCTCGACGTCGACGAGCTCGAGGTCGTCGTGGCCACGCACCCGGACGCCGACCACGTCGAGGGGCTGGTGAGCGTCCTGCGCGAGGTGCCGGTGGGCACGCTCGTCACCGGACCGCCGCAGGCCGGCGTCGCGCTCGACGCCGAGCTGCGCGCGGAGGCAGCGGAGCGGGGCGTGGCCGTGCACGTCGCCGCCCGCGGTGAGGCGCTGGTCGTGGGTCGCCGCGGGGAGGCGCGGCTCGAGGTGCTCAACCCGCCGGCGGGCGCCGGGGGTCGCGGCAACGAGGACTCCGTCGTCGTGCTGCTGAGGCTGGGCGGTCGGGCCGTCGGTCTCTTCCTCGGCGACGCCGGGGCCGTCACCGAGCGCGAGCTGGCCGTGCCGCGCGTGTACGTCCTCAAGGTCGGGCACCACGGCTCGCGCTACGGCACCACCGACGAGCTGCTGTGGGCCGCCAGGCCGCGTCTGGCCGTGATCTCTGTGGGGGAGAACGGCTACGGCCACCCACACCCCTCGGTGCTGGAGCGCCTCGCGGCGCACGGCGTGCCGGTGGTGACGACCCGGGAGGCCGGCGCCGTGCGCGTGCCCCTCGGAGGGGCGGCGCGGGCGAGATGATAGATTGTTCACAGATGCTCCTCACCGTGCGGATCCTCTCCGAGCACGGTCCCGTGCGCGTGGAGCTGGCCAAGTGGCAGAACCGGCTGGTGGTGGTCAAGAGCCTGCGCGGCTTCCACCCCGTGTTCAGCCAGCGGCTGGAGCGCGAGGCCGCGGTGCTGGGCAAGCTCAGGCACGACAACATCGTGCCGCTGCTCGGCGCCCAGGGGACCTCGCTCATCTACGAGTACTGCCCGGGCGTGACCCTGGAGGAGGCCCTGCGGCCCGGCCCGCTGCGGCCCAAGCGCAGCCTGAAGATCGTCTCCGACGTCCTGCGCGCACTGCAGTACGCGCACGAGAACGGCGTCATACACCTCGACGTCAAGCCCGCGAACATCCTCGTCAAGGGCGAGCGCGCCCTGCTCACCGACTTCGGCTTCGCCAAGGACCTGGGCCTCACGGCGATCACGAGCCAGGACATGATGATGGGCACCCCCAGCTACATGGCACCAGAGCAGTTCCAGGGCGTGCGCACCGACCAGCGCTCCGACCTCTACGCCGCGGCCGCCGTGCTCTACCACATGCTCACGGGCGCGCCGCCCTACGGCGACCAGGTCGTGCGCTACCTGGCCGGCGACGACCGCGTGCCCCTCGAGCCCCTGCCCGAGGAGGCGCGGGCCTTCGAGGACGTGCTGAGGCGCGCGCTGTCGCGCGACCCGGCCGCGCGCCACGCGTCCGCCGCGGAGCTGCTGGCCGACCTCTCGGCCGCCGGCTCCGACGCGTGATCCTCTCCTTCAGCGGCGACCCGTTCCTGGCGCGGCGCGCGGCGCGGCGAGCCCTGGCCGAACGCGGCGTGCGCCCCGACGAGGTCACGGAGCTGGGGGAGGGTCTCGAGGCCGATCAGGTCGTCCAGCTCGCCGGACAGGGCGGGCTCTTCGGACAGGTCGCCCTGCTGCTCGACTTCGGGGCCGCGTTCTCGGGGCAGGCCGGCGTGAGGCCGCGCGACGAGGTCATGGAGGCGCTGTCGCGCCTGCCCGACGACGCGCTGGTCGTGGTCGTGGACCCCGACGCCACGCCGGCGAGGCAGAAGCGGTGGGGGGCGCTCGGCAAGCACTCCTCCTCGCCCACGCCGCGCTTCGACGCGCTGCCGCGCTGGGTGCGGTCGGAACTGGAGGCCGCGGGGCTGCGCTTCGAGCCCGACGTGCCGGCGGCGCTGGTCGAGCTCTTCGGCGAGGACCCCGCGGCGATAGCCTCGGAGGTGAACAAGCTGGCCGCGCTGGACGAGGTCCTGACGTCTCAGCGGGTGCGGCAGGTGGCGAACAGGCCCGCGGTGCACGACGCCTTCGACATCGTGGACGCCGTCGCCGGCGGCGACGCCGCCAGGGCCGTGGCGATCGCCCGCCAGCTCCTCGACGAGGGCGAGGCCGCCCAGAGGGTGCTGGGCGCGCTGGCCTGGCAGTTCACGCTGCTGGCGAAGGCCGTGGCGCTGCGGTCCCGCGCGCCGGGCGGCAGGGTCTCGCCGGGGCAGGCGGCAGCCGTCCTCAAGGCCAGGCCCTACGCGGTGCAGAAGACGCTGAAGCTGGCCGCTCGCCTGGACGAGGCCGACGTGACGGAGGCGTTGGCCGCGCTGCTCGACGCCGACGTGGCCAGCAAGACGGGACGCGACCCCGGCTGGGCGCTGGAGTCTGCGGTGCTCAGGCTGGCCGGACGCTTCCGGTCTGAGCCCGTTCGCCGCTGAGGCTCGCTGACGGACTGCGCCCGAGCCGCGCCGCCGGCGGAGGAACGCTGGGCGCGCGCCGGAGCCCCTCAGCCCACCTTCGTCCAGGCGCCGCCGTGGGCTGACGAGAGCAGCGCCGCCTCGATGAAGAGGACGCCCCGCAGCCCGTCGCGGTGATCGGGGAAGGGCAGGTGGTCCTCGCCCCTGAGGCGCCGCGCCACCGCTCTGTAGACGTTCGCGAAGGCCTCGACGAACCCCTCGGGGTGCCCGCCGGGCAGTCGCGTGGCGGCCGCGGCGTCGGCGCCGAGGAAGGGCCCGCCGGCGCGAGTGAGCACGGCCGGCGGCTGGCCGTGCCGCCGCAGCACGAGGCGGTTCGGCTCCTCCTGTGACCACTCCAGGCTGGCCGCGGTGCCGTGGACGCGGAGGCGCAGGTCGTTCTCGTAGCCGGTCGCCACCTGGCTGATCACGAGCGCGCCCTTGGCGCCGCCGGCGAAGCGCAGCAGCACCGAGGCGTCGTCGTCCACGCGGCGGCCGGGCACGAAGGTGCTCACGTCGGCCGCCACCTCCTCGAGCGTGAGGCCCGTGACCCAGGAGACGAGGTTCTCGGCGTGGCTGCCGATGTCGCCCAGGGCGCCCGCTCCGGCGCGCGCGGGGTCGGTGCGCCACTCGGCCTGCTTCGAGCCCTCCCGCTCGACCGGCGTGGAGAGCCAGCCCTGCGTGTAGGAGACGACGACCTTGCGCACCTCGCCCAGGACCCCCTCGCGCACGAGGCGCCGCGCCTCGGCCACGAGCGGGTAGCCGGTGTAGTTGTAGGTGACCGCGAAGGTCACGCCGCGCTCCTCGACGAGGCTCGCGAGCTCGCGCCCCTGCGCCGAGGTGAGCACCATGGGCTTGTCGCAGACGACGGCGAAGCCGGTGTCGACGAAGGCCCGCGCCACGGGGAAGTGCATGTGGTTCGGGGTCACGACCGCCACCGCGTCGACGCGCTCGCCGGCCGGCAGCGCCAGCTCGCCCGCCAGCATCTCCTGCCAGGTGCCGTAGGCGCGCGGCAGGCCCAGCGACCTGGCGCTCTCGATCGCCCGCTCCGGCGTGCTGGACAGCGCCCCGGCGGTGAGGGCCCACTCGCCGTCGAGCCGCGCGGCCATCCTGTGCACGGCGCCTATGAACGCGTCCTTGCCGCCGCCCACCATGCCGAGCCTGAGCGGTCGCCGGTTCTCCATCGCCACCTCCTCGACGTCCGTCACGATAACGAGCGGGGTAGCCTCGGGTGATGCGGGGACCGGCCGCGGACGACGCAGGTCTCATGGCGCGCGCCGACGCGGGCGACCAGCGGTCCCTGGCGCGCATGATCAGCCTCGTCGAGGAGGGCGGCGAGCGCGGCGACGAGCTCCTCAGGCTCCTGCGGCCGCGCACGGGCAGGGCGTCGGTGGTGGGCGTGACGGGCGCTCCGGGCAGCGGCAAGTCCACGCTGACCGACGCCCTCATCGCTCGCTGGCGCGAGGAGGGCAAGACCGTGGGCGTGGTGGCCATAGACCCCTCCAGCCCGTTCACGGGCGGGGCGATCCTCGGCGACAGGATCAGGATGACCCGCTGGTACGCCGACGACGGGGTCTTCATCAGGTCCCTGGCCACCCGCGGGCACCTCGGCGGACTGTCTGCGGTGACGCTGCGCGTGGCCGCGGTCCTCGACGCCGCCGGCTACGACGTCGTCGTGATCGAGACGGTGGGCGTGGGGCAGTCGGAGGTGGACGTCGCCGACGCCGCCGACACCACCGTCGTCGTGCTCACGCCGGCCGCGGGCGACGCCGTGCAGGCCTTCAAGGCGGGGATCATGGAGGTGGGCGACGTCTTCTGCGTGAACAAGGCCGACCTGCCGGGCGCCGACCGCCTGCGCCGCGAGGTGCGCTCGGCGCTCGACCTCGCCCCGCGCCGCGAGGGGGCGTGGCGGCCGCCCATCGTGAGCACCGTGGCCGCCGCCGGGGAGGGCGTGCCGGACCTGGCGAGGCGCATCGCCGACCACCGCGATCACCTCGCCGCCAACGGGCTGCTCGCCGAGGCGCGCCGTCGACGCGTGCGCGCCGAGGTGCTGGCGCTGCTCGGCGCACAGCTCAGGCGCGCCTGGGAGGAGCGTCAGGAGCGCGCCGTGGACGACATCCTGGCGGGGCGCAGCACGCCGGCCGACGAGGTGCGGAGCCTCTGGACCTCCGGCGCCTGAGGCGGCGCCCACGGGCCGCGCGCCGACCCGCCGGCCCGCCTCGGCCACGGCCCGTCCTCGCCTCGGCCCCGCCTCCCCGCCGACCCGGGGGTGGCGGTGCGCGGCGTTACACTCTCCCCCATGGTCCACGCCGTGTACCCGGGGAGCTTCGACCCTCTCCACAACGGCCACGTCGACGTCATCCGGCGCGCCGCCGGCATCTACGACCGGCTCACCGTCGCCGTGCTGCACAACCCGCTGAAGGCCGACGCGCTCTTCTCCACGGAGGAGAGGCTGGCGATCATCCGCGAGGTCATCGCCGACATGCCCGCGGTCACGGCCGAGGGCTTCGACGGCCTGCTGGCCGACTACGCCAGGAAGATCGGCGCCAAGGTGATCGTCAAGGGGCTGCGCGCGATCTCGGACTTCGAGTACGAGCTGCAGATGGCGCACCTCAACAGGCAGCTCAACCCCAACGTCGAGACGACGTTCATCATGACGGCGACGCGCTGGTCCTACGTGTCCAGCTCGCGCGTCAAGGAGATCGCCAGGTACGGCGCCGACGTCTCGAAGCTCGTCCCGCGCCCCACGCTGCTGAAGCTCAAGGAGCGCTTCGCCAGGACGGCGGTCTGATGGGCGAGCTGTTCCGCGGCCTGGCCGCGGGCGCCGGCATCCGCGTGGTGGCCGTCGACACGACCGACGTCGTGCGCGAGGCCGTGGTGCGTCAGGGTGCCAGCCCCACCGCCGGCGCCGCCACGGGGCGCGCCATGACGGCCGCCGTGCTGCTGTCGCACGTCCTCCTCAAGTCCCCGCGCGACCGCGTCACGCTCCGGCTCGACGGCGGCGGGCCGCTGGGCCGCGTGACCGCGGAGGCGGGCCTGGACCACGCCGTGCGCGGCTACGCGCAGAACCCCGACGTCCGCCTCCCCCTGCGCGCCGACGGCAAGCTCGACGTGGGCGGGGCCGTGGGCGCCGACGGCGAGATCAGGGTCGTGCGCTCGCACGCCCCCTACGGCGACCCCTACACCTCGAGCATCGCGCTCACCTCGGGCGAGGTGGGGGAGGACGTGGCCACTTACCTGGCGGTCTCCGAGCAGATCCCCTCCGCGGTGCTGCTCGGCGTGCACTACGACGGCGAGGGACGTGTGGACGCCGCGGGCGGCGTGATCGCGCAGGCCCTCCCTGGCGTGGACCCCAACGCGCTCACCCTTCTCGAGGCGAACATCAGGGAGTTCGGGCAGCTCACCGCCGCCATGCGGCGGGCGCCGCTGCGCCACGTGGTCGCGGAGGAGCTGTGCTGGGGCCTGGGCTACGAGCAGCTCACGGGCGAGCCGCTCGCCGTGCGGTTCGAGTGCCGCTGCACCGACGCGCGCGCCATCGAGGCTCTGGCCTACTTCACGCCGGAGGAGCGCGAACAGATGATCGCCGAGGACGGCGGCGCCGAGGTCGTGTGCCACTGGTGCGGGGAGCGCCGGTGGGTGACGCCGGAGCAGATCAGGTCGCTCCGCGGCGCCGAGGCCCGCTGCCCCGAGTGCGGCACGCTGTGGCACAGGGAGGGGCAGCCGGCCGTGTTCAGGCACGGCGAGCTGTGCGCTTGCGGCAGGCCCGTGGAGCTGCCCGACTGATGGCCCTGCCCCTGGGCATCGCGCTCCTGCTCGTGGCGCAGGCGGCCGTGTGGGGCTCGGCGTTCCCGGCCATCAAGCTGGGGCTGCTGGACCTCAGCGCCCCGCACTTCACGGTGCTCAGGCACCTGATCGCGTCGGCGACGTTCGTGCCGCTGCTCCTGGCGTTCCGCGCGCGCCTGCTCCCGCGCCGCGAGCACGTCCTGGCGTTCCTCGGCCTGGGCGCCTGCGGCTTCTTCGTCTACCACCTGTCCCTGAACTACGGCGAGCAGCACGTGTCGGCCGGGGCGGCCAGCCTGATCATCGCCACCGCGCCGGCCATGACCGCGATACTCGCCGCCCTCGTCGAGCGCGACAGGCTGCCGGCCATGGGTTGGGTGGGCTCGGCCGTGTCCTTCGCCGGGGTCGCGCTGATCGTACTGGCCGACGGGCGCCAGTCGGCCACGGAGGGCTTCACCCTCTACGCCTGGTTCATCGTCCTGGCGGCCCTGGCCACGTCGGTCTACGCCGTCTACCAGCGGCGCATGTTCGCCCACTACAGGCCCATGGAGGTGGCGGCGTTCGCCACCTGGGGCGGCACGCTGCCCATGCTGGCGTTCCTGCCGGGACTGCCCGGCGAGGTGGGAGCGGCGGGCGCGGCGTCGCTGGGGGCCGCGCTCTACGCCGGCGTGCTGCCCTCCGCCGTGGCCTACACGATCTTCGCGTTCGCGCTCTCGAAGGCGAACGTCACGGTGGTGACGGCCTTCCTCTACCTCGTGCCGGTGTTCGCGCTGGTCTCGGCGTGGCTCCTGCTGGGCGAGGTGCCGCCCCTGCTCACGGTGGTGGGAGGGTCGCTGGCCATCGCCGGCGTGGTGGTGCTGAACCGCGCCAAGCGCGCCGCGGCCCGCAGCGCGGCCGCGCTGTCTACGTCTCCGGCGGCGTGACCTTCCGTCCGAGCCGGCGCTCGGTGCCGTCGAGGAGGCGCCTGACGTTGTCGCGGTGGCGCCAGATCGTCAGGCCCGCCAGGCAGACGGCGAGGAACAGGTTGGGCACGGGGAAGTAGCCCCCGGCGACCACGAACAGCGGCAGGGAGAACATCCCCACCAGAGAGCCCAGCGACACGTAGCGGCTCACGAGGATCGTGAACACGCCGAGCAGGACGCAGAGCAGGGACGTGAGCGGGTCAACGACCACGAACACGCCGATGCTCGTGGCGATGCCCTTGCCGCCCCGCAGGCGGAGGAAGACGTTGAAGCTGTTGCCGACCACGGCGGCCAGGCCGGCCAGGGCGATGGTCCAGCCCGTCGCGCCCAGGAGGGTGGGCAGCAGGGTGGCCAGGGCTCCCTTGAGCGGGTCGAGGACCATGACCAGGGCCGCGGGCAGTACCCCGAGGGTCCGCAGCACGTTCGTGGCGCCGATGTTGCCCGACCCCACCTCCTGGATGTTCACGCCCCGCAGCCTCGCGACCAGGTAGCCGGTGGGGATGGTGCCCAGCAGGTAGCCGACCACCATGAAGAGCAGGGCGATCGTGAAGTCGAGCAATGCGGGTCGCCTCCGAGGGCGGGCGTCGGGGCGCGGCTCGGCGCCGCGGAGCGCGCAGCGCCGGTGGGGCGCCTCGCCGGCACGATTCTACCGGCGAGCCTGAACGCCGCTTGAGCGGTTAGCATCGCACGGTGACGCCGGCCGCCCTCGCCCTCCTCCTGTTCGCCGTCGCGGGCGTCTCCTCGCTGCGCTGGGCCGGCCGCCTGGCGCCCGGCCTCACCGAGCTGCCCGCCAAGTCCCTCATCGCCACTCTGCTGGCCGTGCTCGCGCTGGCCGGCGAGCTCGGCTGGGCGGCGCCGTCCCCGACGCTGACGACGGTCGCCCTCGTGGTGACGCCGCTGTTCGTGCTCGGTCCCCTCGCCCTCCTGGCCCTCGTCCGCGTCGGCCGCTCCGGCGTGGCCGCCGCGCTGGCGCGCCTCCTCTACTGGACGCGCGGGGGCCGGCGCGCCTTGGGCCGTTGGTTGGCCGTCGCGGCGCTGCAGGAGGGCGACCCGGAGGGCGCGCTGAGGCTCATGCCCGAGCCCGACGACCTACTTCTCGCCCAGGCCATGGCGCTCGAGGGCCGCTGGCGGGAGGCGCTGGAGCACGCCACCAGGGTGGCCAGGGGAGGGCACGTCTTCGACGCCAGGTCCGTGGCCATGGACCTGGTCGTGGCCGCCCACCTGGAGCTGGGCGAGCCGGAGGCCGCCGAGGCCGAGGCGCGGGCGCTGTCCGCGTCCTTCGACGCCTCCCGGCACGGGCCCATCGCCTTCCGCTCCGTCACCCTGGCGAACGCCCGCGTGGCGGCCCAGCGCGGCGAGCTCGACGAGGTCAGGTCGCTGTTGGCGCGTCCGCTGGTGGGCGCGAGACCCGCCGTCCTCTACGCGCTGCTGGCGCGGGCGGCGGACCGGGCCGGCGACCGCGACCTCGCCGTCGCCTCCTGGCAGCGCGCCCACGCCGACGCCCGCGGCGCGCTGCGCGAGCGTTACGCGGGCGAGCTGCGCGCGTTCGGCGTGGCGCCGGCCCCGCGCCCCAAGAGCGCCGCCACGCCCTACGCCACCTACGCGCTGGTCGCGGCCATCGCGCTGGCCTTCATGGGCCAGACGCTGCTCGACCAGGCCCACGGTCCCGTGCGCCTCATAGGCGTATACCTGCGCGCCAGCGACTTCGTGGCCGCCTACGCCCAGCGCATCCCGGGGGTGCCGCACCAGGGCGAGTGGTGGCGCTACCTCACCTACGCGTTCGTGCACGCGAACCTGGTGCACGCCGCGTTCAACGCCTGGGTGCTCCTCGACCTGGGGCGCGCCGTGGAGCGCCGGCGTGGGTGGGGCGACGTCGTGGGCTCGTTCGCGGCCGGCGTGGTGGGCGGCGCGCTCCTCACCGGCGTCGTCGAGGCGGGCAAGCCCATGCTGCTCGTCGGCGCCTCGGGCGGCGTGTTCGGCGTGGCGGCCGCCCTCACGCTCGACGCGCTGGCGCGGCGCTCGCCCGCCGACGCGGCGCTCCTGCGCACGCTCGTCACGTTCCTCGGCCTGAACCTGCTGCTCTCCCTGCTCCCCGGCGTGTCCCTGTGGGGGCACGTGGGCGGGCTGATCGCCGGCGGCGCCTACACCGTCGTCCGCACCGCCCTGCCGTGGCGGCCCGTGGGCAGCGTTCTGGGCGTTGGAGGAGCCGCCGCGCTGGCGCTGGCGGTGGGCGCGGCGCTGGCCGCCACGCTGCCGCTGCTGTGAGGCGGGCCAGCCGGCCGGCTGGGGCGGCGCCTAGAGGGGCTTGAAGCGCTCGAAGGTCTCGCCGCAGGCGCGGCAGGTGCGGATCTCGCGGCAGAGGGTGGAGCCGAAGGCGTTGCGCAGCCGCGTGTCCGGGTGGCCGCAGCGCGGGCAGCGCACCGGCTCGTCGACGGCGATGTCGAGGAGGCCGCCGTGGCGGCCGGGCGGGGCGATCCCGAACGCGCGCAGCTTCTCGCGGGCCTCGTTGGTCATGTCGTCGCTGGTCCAGGGCGGGCTGAGGGCGGTGACGACCTCGGCCGCGACGCCCAGGGCCTCCACGGCCTCCCTCACGTCGGCCTCGATCACGCGCAGGGCCGGGCAGGCCGAGAACGTGGGCGTGATCGTCACCTCCACGGGCCCGTGCTCGCTGGCCGCTCGCACGTCCCTCACGATGCCCAGCTCCACGACGTCCACGGCGGGCAACTCGGGGTCCTTGACGGCGCGCAGCGCCCGCCAGGCCGCGTCGGCGAGGCCGGCGGCGGTGCGCCGGGCACCGGGTGAGGACGTCACCACGCCACGGCCTCCGGGTCGGCGCGGGCCACTGACTGCATCGTCGCCAGGAGCTCAACGCGGTGGGCGGAGGGGTCCGCGCGTCCGCCTTGGCTGGTCTCGGGGTCGCTGGCCGGCTCGAGCGAGGCGGCGGCCAGGGCCTCGCGCGCCCGCGTCACCGCCGCGGCGGGCAGCGTCTCCCAGTCGGGCAGCACGCCGGCGGCGGCGAGCAGCTCGTCGCCGGGGAGCGGAGCCAGGAGGCCGCCGAACGCCGGCCACAGCTCGGCGAGCGCCGCCAGCGCGCGCGTGCGCGACTCGCCTGTGCCCAGGCCGAGCCGCCGCACCCACAGGCCCGCGTGGCGGAGGTGGAAGAGCTCCTCGCGCAGCGCCTTCGCGGCCGCCGCGGCCAGGGGGGCGTGGGAGCTGCGGGCGAGCCGCGGCAGCGCCTCGGCCTCGTAGCAGTCGAAGAGGAACTGCCGCAGCATCGTGAACGCCCAGTCGCCGCGCGGCAGCTCGACGAG
>JBIQHQ010000003.1:160215-182966 GCA_044508445.1 Deinococcaceae bacterium | reverse complement strand
GGCCGACATGCCCTAGCATCAGGGGCGAAGGAGGTTCTGTTATCGAAGAACAGACCACTTCTATAGAGGACGAACCCCAGTCCCACTAGAGGCTCGAACGAGTAGCCCGCGGCCCAGCGGCCGGTAGAGAGGGCACCGAAGGAGCGGGAAAAGGCGGCTGGGGTCGTTCCTCGTCGGCAGGCCCGCACGTTCCGACCGGTCGCCCGATATGGCGCATCACGCCTTGCCCCGCATGTTCGGCAACTGTCAGACTCTCCCTGGAGCCGACGCCCCCGCCCGCGGGCGCGGCGCCTGGAGAGGAAGCCATGGCTTACGTCATCGCCGAGCCTTGCATCGGCACGAAGGACGCCTCCTGCGTCGACGTCTGCCCCGTCGAGTGCATCTACGAGGCAGAGGACCAGTTCTACATCCACCCCGAGGAGTGCATCGACTGCGGGGCGTGCGTGCCCGCCTGCCCGGTCGACGCGATCTTCCCCGAGATCGACGTTCCCGCGGAGTGGGAGACCTACATCGAGAAGAACGCCCGCCTCTCGGGCCTCTGACCCCGAGCGTCCCGGCCCGCCGCGTCCCGCCGCCGCGGGACGGGCGGGCCTTCGCGTCGGCGGCGGCGTGCGCTCGCGGACGACAGGGGCCGCGCCCGAGAGAAGCGCGCGCACGGGGTCCAGCCCCGGTTGCGACCCGCGTGGAACGGACGGCACCGCTTCTCATCGCTCGACTGCCTAGCTTGGCGGGCATACGACCCTTCGGTCACGAGGAGGTCCCATGCTGGCTACCACCGAGCGGATCCAGTCCCTCTCCGAGGTCCTCGAGCCCTACGGCGACAGCGTCATAAGCCTCTACCTCGACGTCAACCCCGCCTCCGTCGACAACCAACGCAAGGCCTGGGTGCTCAGGGCGCGGGCTGCCATGGAGGCGCTCGGACTGCCCAACGGCAGCGCGCGCCGCATCGCCGAGCGCCTGCGCGGCCAGGTCTTCCCCGAAGCGCGGACGCTGGCCGTCTTCGCCCACCCGGAAGACGACGAGCTGTTCCACACGGTGCCCATCGAGCAATCCCTGCGGTCGGTCACGGGCCACGACGGGGTGCTGGCCAGGTTCGGCGAGCCGTTCCTCGCGCCCATAAGGCTCCACGCGCTGCGCCGCCGGCCGAGCCTGGTGCTGCAGATCGTGGGCGACCGCATCCGGCCCTTCGTCGTCGGGCCCGGCAGCATCGTCGAGCTGCAGAAGCTGCAGCAGGACTGGGACGAGACGTTCTGGCGTACCGACCAGGGCACCGGCTCCACGAAGCCCGGCGAGACGCAGCGGGGCGGCTCGCCCAAGGACGCGTACGAGGAGCGCACCGAGAACTGGATCGCCCGGCTCTACAAGCGGGTGGCGGCCGACCTGCGGCGGCTCGCCGAGAGGCACGGCGCCAGCCGCGTGATCCTCTCCGGCACGGCCCCCGACGTCGCGGCCTTCGAGGCCGAGCTCGAGCCCGCCGCCGCGGCGCTGGTCAAGGGGCGCATCCCCTTGCCGGCGAACCCGGAGGCGTCGGCCGGCTCCCTCCACGCGCAGTTCCTCGAGGCCGTCCGCGAGGCCGAGGAGGCCGAGGCCGCCGAGGACCTGCAGAGGGCCGAGGAGTCGGGCGTCGTGGGCGCCGACGCCACGCTCGAGGCCGTGAACGAGAACCGCGTCCACCTGCTGATAGTGCCCGACGTCCCCTACCAGGAGGTCTGGCGCTGCCCCGACACCGGACGCGTCTTCGCCACGCGGGAGCGCGCGGCGGCCGAGTGCCTCGGCGCGGGGCCCAAGGCGCTGCCGCTGGCCGACGCCCTGCCGCAGCTCGCCGAGACCTACGGCATGGACCTGCGCTTCGTCAGCGGTGAGCCCGACCGTCGGCTGCGCGAGGAGCTCGGCGGCCTGGCCGGTCTCCTGCGCTGGTAGCGGGTCCGTCCGCGCCGGACGGCGCCGGGGTCTCGCCAGGGGGCGCCGAGGCGGCGTCGCCACCGGGCTTCCCGGCGGGCGCGCCGGCGGGAGCCGAGACGCCTCCGCCCGGTGTTCGGCCGGGCGCGTCTCGCCCCGCGGCGGCGCGCAGCTCGGCCAGCTCCACGGCCATGCCGGCGACCTGCGCCTTGGCCGCCTCTACGGCCGACCTCGCCGAAGCCAGGGAGGCCAAGGCCTCGTCCAGGGCCGCCAGCGCGCCGCCCTCCTCCAGCAGCTCCCTGCGGGCGCGGCGGGCCTCGCGCCAGCGCAGCAGGCCCGCCGGCGCCCCGGACGCGAGCCCGGCCAGCGCGACGCCCGCCAGCGCCGCCGCCAAGGCGTTGTAGAGCGTCTCAGCAGCCCGGCCGCCGCCCAGGTAGAAGTCGAGCAGCGGCGTGAGGAGCGGCACGGAGCTCACGAAGGACACGTCCACGACGGCGAGGTGCAGGCGGAAGGCCGCAGACGCGACGACCCCGACGCCAAGGCCCCACCAGGCCAGGCCGGCGAGGCGACCGCTGCGCCTCCCGACCGGGTCCCCTCGTCCCAGGAGGGCGCGCGGGCCGGCCGCCCTGGCGAGGACGACCATGCCCACGAGCGCGCCGGCCAGCGCGCCGAGCCCCACCCACCGGCGCAGGGTGGCCGACAGCCACGCCGTGGGCGTGACGAACACGGCCACCAGCGCCAGCGCCGCGGGCAGGAGCTGGACGACGGTTACGGCGGTGCCGTAGAAGCCGAGGACGCCCTTCAGCCAGCCGTAGGCCTTGTTGCCCGCCCCGACGAGCCGACGGGCCCGACCGCCCCCGCCCTCGGTCCCGCGCGCCGTCACGGGCTCGCCGGCAGGAACGCCGGCAGCGTCACCGTGAGGAGGTCCTCGCCGCCCTCGCCCGGTTCGCGGACCGTGAGCGCGAGCCCGTCCTGGTACACGGCCGCCGCGGCGGGCAAGCGGACGACCACGGCGCCCGGCCCGGCGGGCGACGCCGGCACTACGGCGCGGCCGGCTAGCGTCCGGAACGGCCCGACCGCGCCGGCGCCGCCGACCGCGCCGGCGGGCAGCAGGTCGAAGGCCTCCCAGGCGAGGACGAAGCGGCTGCCGTCGAGCTGTGACGGGTCCTCCGACGTGGCCTCGTAGACGAGGAAGAGCTCGTCGCCCTCGCGCTCGAGCCGCGACCTGACGACGAGGTCGAGGGCCACCTCGCGGTCCGACGAGTCGACGACCGTGCCCACCAGCTCGGTGCCGACGCCGGCCGCGGCGGCGCCGACGTCCGGGAAGCTCAGGGCCACGAGGCCGCGGCTGGCGACCCGGAACGAGTCGGCGTTGAGGCCGTAGCCGAGCACGGTGTCGCCGCCCAGGTAGCCGCCGTCGAAGTACCTGGCGACCTCGAACCAGACGCAGTCCTCCTCGCCCGTGCAGCGCGCCAGCCTGGCGCCGTCGACGAGCACCTCGGAGCCCGCCACCCAGCGCACGGGTGTGGGCGGGCTGCCGGGCAGGTTGCGGAGCCTGTAGACCGTGCAGGCGCGTCCGTCGACGGCGGTGCCGCCCAGCGACTCGAAGACGAAGCCGAAACCGCCCTCCTTGGCCTCCGCGGGCGGTGCGGGGAGGCTGTCGGCCACGATGCAGGCGAGCACCTGCTCGGCGCCGGCGGGTGTCACCGGGCTGTCCTGGGCGGTGGCTGTCAGGTGGCAGAAGAGGAGGCCGACCGCCGCCATCGCGCGCGCCGAGCGGCGCGGCAGGTCGGTCATGGCGGCATGTTAGGGCATGCCGCGCAGCGGGGCCTACTCGGCCCCCACCTGCTCGCGCCGGGGCCGCTGCGCGCGCGCTTGCGGGAGGCGGGCGGCCGGCGCGTGGTGGCCCTCCCGCGTCACCACGGTGAGCTCGCAGCGGAAACTGCAGCCGTCCATGCCGCGCAGCGCCTCCGCGGACAGGTAGAACCCGTGGCTCGTCTGAGGCCCGTCGGCGAAGAAGATCACGCCCGACTTGAAGAGCTTCTTCGGCAGGCCGTCGTGGTCGGCCACGAACACCTCGCGCCACTCGAGAGCGTCGCGGGAGACGAAGAGGTGCGCGCGCTCGTCGGAGGTGCCGGCCCTCGCCTCGGTGGCCGTGGCCAGCACGCGCCAGCCGTCGGACAGCTCCTTGCCGTACCACACGGGTCCGGGGAAGGTCCGCAGCTTCTCGAGGGCGCCGCTGGCGCGGTCGAGGCGGCACAGGTGCGGCGTGGCCAGGTCGGTGTCCATGCCCCAGACGACGGCGTCGTCGAGGAACATCGGGAAGATCGTGCGGTAGTCCTGGCTGCCGTCGCCGTAGAAGCGGACGTCCTCGAACTCCTCGTCGGCCGACACCAGGTAGGCCTCGTTCACCCCGTCGCCGGTGGCCACCCACACGCGCCGCTCGTAGGGGTCCCAGAAGCAGCCGTGGACGTGCCTTATGGCACGCGCCGGGAACGTGTGTGCCACCTCCCAGCTCCTGCCGCCGTCGCGGCTCCTGTACAGGGGCACGGGGTGGTAGTCGCGGTTGGTGCCGTACTCGCCGAAGTAGAGATAGCCCTTGGGCGTCGTGCACACGGACTGGTGCAGGACGTTGCGGCAGTTGCGCAGGGCGAGCCTGCGGCTCACCTCGCCGCTGGCCAGGTCGATGCGGTAGACGTGCCCCAGGCGTACCGCCACGAGCGCCGCCATCCTGCCGTCCTCGAAGACGGGCACGACGTTGCACTTGTCGAGGCGCGCCGCTCGGCGCGCCAGGCGGCTGGCCGAGGCCAGCGCCCGCCAGCCGGGGTTGGGCAGCGTGAAGCGCCGCCGCTCGCCCCCCGACTCGACGACGACGACGTTCGCGCGGCTCCACACGAGCACCCCCGGGGCGCCGTAGTGGACGATCTCCACGCCCGGTAGCTCCCCCAACCGTATGGGCATGCGTCGAGTCTAATCTTTCTCATCCGCTCGCGGCGCGCTGTCGTCACGGACGGACCGAGCCCTGAGGGCCAGGAACAGCGGCACCTCGGGGTTCGACCTGCCCTCCTCGTCCTCGACGGGGTCGGGGAGCTCGGCCATGGCATCCACCCACAGGCCGGCCCCCGCGAGGGAGTTCACGTAGTCCTGCAGCGGCCTGTGGAAGCTGATCGTCGCGCCGCGAGGCGCGCCCCGGCGCACCTCGGCGTACTCCTTCATGGGCACGGCGCCGGGCGTGAGGTAGCGCTCGACGCGGCGGTAGGTGAGCTTGCGCTTCGGGTCGTAGCCCCAGCCGCTGCCGCGCGGCGGGCGGAACGCCGGGTGCACCATGAAGAGCACGACCCTGCCTCCCTCACGGAGGACCTGCGCCGTCGACGCGAACACCCTGTCCAGGGGGTCCATGTCCTGGACGCTGAGCAGGAAGACCGCCACGTCGAAGGAGCCGGGCCGGGCCGAGGTCGTGCCGCAGAGGTCGCGTGCGTCGCCCTGCTCGAACCGGCCCTCCCGGCCGCGCCGCTTGCGCGCCAGGCGCACCATGGCGGCGCTGGCGTCCACGCCGAGGTACTCGCAGCCGGCCTTGAGCACGTGGAACGCCAGGACGCCGGTGCCGCAGCCGACGTCCAAGACACGCTCGCCGGGGCGCAGCTCGGCGAGACGCAGGACCGTGGGCACCGCGGCCTTGCGGTGGTGGGGGCTGCCGCGCACGCCCACCGTGGCGTCGTACCAACCGGCCACGGCGTCCCAGCTCGAGCCACTCCCCTTCACGCTGGGACTATAAGCGGCCCCGACGCCGACGCGCCCGGCTCCCGGCGCGCTCGGCCGGCAGGCTCCCGACGCCTTCGGCCGGCCCTGCTCCCGGCGTGTCCGCCCGGCCGGCGGCACGCCCGTTGTCGCCCCGGCCGTCCCCCGGCCTTGACACCCCCGGCCCGCGCTCCTTACTCTCCTGGCAACCTGACACCTGATTCGGCCGTCAGTTCTGGCCAGGCCGGCCGGACGGAGGCGGCGGGACGAGGGCGATGAGCGAGCTACCGGTCCCGAGCACGGCGCGGGGCGAGGCCACGAGACGCAGGCTGCTGGAGGCCGCCGAGGCGGAGATCGGCGAGAACGGCTACGCCGCCACCTCCGTCGCGGCGATCACGCGCCGGGCGGGCGTGGCGCAGGGCACCTTCTACCTCTACTTCCCGAGCAAGAAGGACGCTCTCGTCGAGCTGGTGCGGCACATGGGCCACAGCCTCAGGGCGGCGCTGGCCCGGGCCACGCGCGGCGCGGCCGACAGGCTCGAGGCCGAGCGCCTGGGCTTCCGGGCCTTCGTGGCCTTCTCGCTCGAGCACCAGAACCTCTACAAGGTCGTCATGGAGTCGCAGTTCGTCGAGGAGTCCGCCTACCGCGAGTACTACCAGACCCTCGCCGACGCCTACGCCGTCAACATCTCCCGGGCCCAGGAGCGGGGTGAGGTGCGCGCTGGGGACCCGGCGGCGCTCGCCTGGGCGCTCATGGGCGTCGCGCACTTCCTGGGCCTCCGCTACCCCATCTGGGAGCGCCGCCAGCCGCCCGTCGAGGTCATGGACACGGTCTTCGCCTTCATCAGCGCCGGGCTGGCGCCCGCGGCGGGCGCCGGGGGCGACGACCCGCGGACGCGGAGCCGCCGCGCTCGCGGCGGAGGCTCATGAGCGGCCGCGGCCCGGGCGTCACGGGCATCGGCACCTACCTGCCCGCTGGGCGCATGACCGCCGCCGAGCTGGCCTCCGCCACCGGCCTGCCGGAGTGGGTGGTGCGGGACAAGCTCGGCATCGCCCACCGCGTGGTCCCCGGACCCGACGACCACCCCACGGCCATGGGCGTGAGGGCCGCCGCCGACGCCCTCGCCGACGCCGGCGTCCGGGCCGAGGACGTCGACGTCGTCGTCTCGATCACCGAGGAGTACAAGGAGTACGCGGTCTGGACCGCCGGCATCAAGCTCGCGCACGACGTGGGAGCCGTGAACGCCTACGCCTACGACGTGGGTCAGAAGTGCGGTACCGCGGTGCTGGCGCTGAAGCAGGCGCGCGACACGATCCTCGCCGACGAGAGCGTGAACACCGTGCTCGTCGCGGGCGGGTACCGCAACGGCGACCTCGTGGACCTTTCCGACCCGCACGTGCGCTTCATGTACAACCTCGGGGCCGGCGCCGCCGCCTTCGTCGTGCAGCGCGGGCGCGGCCACGAGCTGCTCGGCTCGGCGTTCCGCACCGACGGCAGCTTCTCCCTGGACGTCCTCGTGCCCGTGGGGGGCACCGTGGAGCCGGTGACCGCCGGCAACGCCTCCCGCTTCCGCCTGCGGGTGACGGACCCCGCCGGCATGAGGGAGCGCCTCGAGGCCAAGAGCATGGACAACTTCGTGGCCGTCATCGAGGACGCGGTGACCCGCTCCGGCGCCGCCCTGCAGGACGTCGCCTACGTGGCCATGCTGCACGTGAAGCGCTCGGCGCACGAGGCGCTCCTGGCGCGTCTCGGCCTGCCCCTGGAGAGGTCCATCTACCTCAGCGACTACGGGCACATAGGCCAGGTGGACCAGGCCCTCTCGCTGCAGCTCGCCCGTCGCGAGGGCCGGCTGAGGCCCGGCGACCTGGTCGTGCTCGTCGCCGCCGGTGTCGGCTACGTGTGGAACGCCATCTGCCTGCGCTGGGACGGCGGGCGCCCGACCGCCAGGGGGGACGCGCCGTGATCCTCGACGTGGCGGCCAGGCGGGCCGAGCTCACGCCCGACGCGCCCGCGCTGCTGTGGCGGGGGCGCTGGCTCACCTACGGCGAGCTCGACGACAGGGCCGAGCGGCTGGCCGACGCTTTGCGCCGGGCCGGCGTGCGCAAGGGCGACAGGGTGGCCGTCCTCGCCGCGAACCACGTCGCGCACATAGACCTGCTGCTGGCGACGGCGAAGACGGGCGCCGTCTACGCGCCCTTCAACGTGCGCCTCGCCGAGCGCGAGCAGCGCCAGATCGCCGCCTACCTCAGGCCGGCCCTCGTCATGCACGACGAGGCCAACGCCGACAAGGCGTCCGCCACGGGCCTGCCCGCCTGGCACCTCGACGAGCACGAGGACCGCCTGCGCGCGGCCTCGCCGGAGCCCCGCCCGCGCGGGCGCGAGCCCGTAGTCGGCCCGGAGGACGTGCAGATGGTCCTACTCACGGGCGGCACCACGGGCCTGCCCAAGGGCGCGATGCTGCCTTACCGGCAGGGCTTCTACAACGCCGTCAACACGGTCATGAGCTGGCAGCTCCGCGCCGACGACTGCGTGATCCAGGCCACGCCCTGCTACCACGCCGCGCTGAACGCGTTCACGGTCCCCCTCTTCCACCTCGGCGGGCGCGTGGCGCTGCAGCCGACCTTCGACCCGGACGACTACCTCCGCCTGGTGCGCGAGGCCGGCGCGACGATCCTCTTCCTCGTGCCGACGATGTTCCACATGGTCGCCACCTGCGCGTCGTTCGAGGAGGCCGACCTGAGCGGGGTGCGCTGGGCGATCTCCGGCGGCGCACCCTGCCCCGAGCCCGTGCGCGCCGCGTTCACGGCCCGCGGCGTGCCGATGCGCCAGGGCTACGGCCTCACCGAGGCGGGCGTGAACTGCTTCGCCACCACCCAGGAGGTGGCCGACAGGAAGCCGCGCTCGGTGGGCAGGCCGATGCTCCACGCCGAGGCCGTAGTGCGGCGGCCCGACGGCACGCCCTGCGAGCCGAACGAGACCGGCGAGCTCACGCTCCGCGGGCCGCACGTCTTCGCCGGCTACTTCGAGCGCGAGGAGGCCACGCGCGAGGTGCTGAGGGACGGCTGGCTGTGGACCGGGGACCTCGCCGTCGCGGACGACGAGGGCGTGTTCACGATCGTGGGGCGGCGCAAGGAGATGTTCATCTCCGGCGGCGAGAACGTCTACCCCGCCGAGGTGGAGGCCGCGATCTACGACCACGAGGCCGTGGCCGAGTGCGCCGTGGTGGGCGTGCCCGACGAGCGCTGGGGCGAGGTGGGGCTCGCCTGCGTCGTCCTCAAGCCGGGTCGGTCGCTCAGCGCCGACGAGCTCAGGTCGTTCCTGACGCCGCGCCTCGCCCGCTACAAGCTCCCCAAGCGCATCGCCTTCCTCGCCGAGCTGCCCAAGAGCGGCGCCGGCAAGGTCCTCAAGACGCGGCTCGCCGAGCTCGCCGCGGCGCCCACCTCCCCCGGACCGGAGGGACCAGCGACAGGTCGCGGGGGGCGGGCGCGCGGGACTGGGGGCCACGCATGAGCTGAGAGCCGCCTCGGAACGCCTCAGGCAGCACCCCGCACGTCAAGCACGTAGGAGGAGAGATGAAGAGAGCACTGGCAATCGCGCTACTCACCCTGGTGGGCCTGGGCTTCGCCCAGGTGCAGATCGGCGTGCTGTCGCCGCTCACCGGCGCCGCCGCCGGCACCGGCCAGGCCCAGCTCCGCGGCTTCCAGCTCGCGCTGTCCGAGATCAACGCGGCCGGCGGCGTCCTGGGCCAGCCGCTGGAGCTCATCGTCGAGGACACGAAGGCCGACCCGGCCACGGCCGTCGCGGCCTTCGAGAAGCTGATGACCGAGGACGGCGTCGAGTTCATCGCGGGCGGCTACTCGTCCGGCGTCACGCTCGCGCTGGTCGAGTCGTTCCGCACGTTCCAGCCCGTGGTCTCGTGGATCGGCGGCGCGTCCTCCGGCATCGGCAACGACGACTTCGACGGCATCGAGGAGCTCCTCGGGCAGGAGGACTGGTTCTTCCACGTCCACCCCTGGGACTACCAGAACGTCGAGGCCACCTTCGGCTTCCTCGGCGACCTGGGCGTCTCGAGCGTGGCCGTGCTGCACGAGGACGGCGCGTTCGGCACGCCCGGCGCGGCCGGCCTGGAGGCGGGCGTCGAGGCGATGGGCATCGACGTCGTGCTGAACGAGGCCTTCACCTCGACCCTCGCCGGCGGCACCGGCGACTTCCGCGCCGCCCTCAGCAAGGTCGGCGCCGCGCACCCCGACATGCTGTACTGGATCGGCTACGACTCCGACGCGCAGCCGCTCTCGAGCCAGCTCAAGGAGCTCGGCGTGGCGCCAGCCTACGTCTTCGGGGCGCCTCCCGGCTGGCCCACCGGCATCGACGCCGCTCCCGAGATGGAGTGCGTGATGGGCCTCATCGGCTACCTGCCGAACCTGACGAACCCCGAGGCCGTGAGCTTCGCCGCCGCCTACCGGGCCATGCACGGCGCCGACCCGGACAACTACATGGCCGCCCTGGCCTACGCCCAGCTCTGGAGCTACGCCGACGCGATCAACGCCGCCGGCACGACCGACCAGGCCGCCGTCATCGACCGGCTCGAGACGATGACCTTCGGCTCGCCGATGGGCGACTGGAGCTTCAAGCCGTCGGTGCAGGCGAAGCATCAGGGCTTCGGCTCCGACATGTGGCTCGTCTTCCAGTTCCAGAACGGCCAGCGCGAGATCGTCTGGCCCTCCGACCGCGCCACCGCGCCGCTGGCGGCCTGCCGCTGAGCCGCGGGCCCACCCTGGGAGCCCCTAGGCGGGAGGGGGCGCATGCCGCGCCCCCTCCCCCGTGACACCGTGGACCTGACCCTGCTGCCTCAGGCGCTCGTCTCAGGCGTCCTGGCCTCCGGCCTCTACGCCCTGGTGGCCGTGGGCCTGGCGTTGGCGATAGGCGTCATCGGCATCGTGAACTTCGCGCACGGCGAGTTCTTCATGGTCGGGGCCTTCCTCGCCTACCAGCTCTTCGTGAGCTTCGGCTTCGACCCGCTGCTGTCTATCTTGTTCGTGGCGCCCGCGCTCTTCCTCATCGGCGCCGCCCTCTACTCGTCGACGATCCGCTTCGTCCTCAAGGCCCCCGAGCTGAACCAGATGCTCCTGACCTTCGGCATCGGGATCGTCCTGCAGAACCTGGCGCTGATGATCTGGGGCGGCGACCCGCGCTCGATAGGCGGCGTGCCGTACCGGGCCATGGGCCTGCAGCTCGGCGGCGTCAGCGTGGGGCTCGTGCCCCTCGGCAGCTTCGTGATCTCGGTGCTGCTGGTGGGCGGCCTCTACCTCGTGCTCGCCCGCACGCCGCTGGGCCGCGCCATGCGCGCCGTGGCGCAGAACCGCGTGGGCGCCGGCCTCGTGGGGCTGGAGGTGGACCGCGTCTACCTCGTCGCCTTCGGGCTCTCGGCGCTGCTCGCCGGCATCGGCGGCGTGATGATCGCCGTGATCCAGTCGCCCACCCCGACCGTGGGCCTGGCCTTCACGCTCAAGGCCTTCGCGATCGTCGTGCTGGCGGGCCTCGGCAACATCAGGGGCATCGTCTCGGCGGCGATCGTGGTGGCCCTCGCCGAGTCGCTGGTCGCGACGCTGGTGCCCAGCGGCGACGCCCTGCGGAACGCCGTGTTCTTCGCGCTCATCCTGGGCAGCCTCGTCTACCGCTCGTGGCGGCGTCCATGAGGCGCCGCTGCCGCCTCTGGAGGCGACGGTGAGGCGCCGCGGCGTCTGGCTCGACCTCCTGGCCGCCGCGGCCTTCGTCGCGCTGCTGGCGGCCCTGCCCGGCGTCCTGCGCGGCGTCTACGGCCAGGCGTCCGTGAGCTACCTCGCCCTGGCCATCAGGGCCGTCGGCCTGGCCGTCCTGGCCCTGAGCTGGGACCTCGTGGCCCGCACGGGCCAGCTGTCGCTGGCGCACGCCGCCTTCTACGGCGCCGGCGCCTACGCCGCGGCCGTGCTGCTCAAGCTCACCGGCGCGCCCCTGTGGCTGGGCATCCCGCTGGCGGGAGCGGTGGCCGCGGTGCTGGCGCTGGGCCTCGGTGCGGCCACCCTGCGCCTCTACGGCATCTACTTCGCGATCGCCACCCTGGCCTTCGCCGAGGTCCTCAAGACCGTCGTGAAGACGCTGCCCGTGGCGGTCACGGGGGGCTCGGTGGGCACGAACCTCCCGCCCCTCTTCCGCCCCACCTTCGTGGCCGGCGAGATGGAGCGCTGGGAGGTGGCCTTCCTGCGCAACCGCGGCTACTTCCTCGTGTACGTGGGCCTGCTGGCGCTCGCCATCGTCGTCTCCCTGGTCGTGCAGCGCTCGCGCCTGCGTCACGCCTTCACGGCCGTGCGCACCAACGAGTTCGTGGCCGGCGTGATGGGCGTGAACCCGGCGCGGACGAAGCTGGCGGCGTTCGTGATCTCGTCGGCGGTCGTCGGCATGCTCGGGGCCATCGAGGCGCACCGCTTCGGCAGCGTCAACCCCGACGCCACGTTCTCGGTCCACACCACGGTGCTGGCGCTGGTCACGCCCATCTTCGGCGGCCTCTACACCACCGTGGGCCCGATCCTCGCGGCGCTCGTCCTCTCCGGCGTCGAGGAGACGCTCAAGCGCACGCTCTCCGACGGCTACCTCGTGGCCTACGGCGTCGTCCTCGTCGTGTCAGTGCTGTTCATGCCGCGCGGGCTCGTCGGCCTGTTCAGGAGCCTGCGCCGGCGCCGGCGCCCTGCGCCCGCGCCGGAGGCCCTGCGCCCCGAGCCAGGCGGGGTCAGCGATGCCTGAGCCCGTCCTCAGGGCCGAGGGGCTCGGCCGCGACTTCGGCGGCCTGGCGGCAGTCCGCGACCTCTCCTTCGCGGTGGAGCCGGGCGAGGTCTTCGCGATCATCGGACCCAACGGCGCGGGCAAGACCACGACCCTCGACCTGCTTTCCGGCCTGCTCGAGCCCAGCGCCGGCCGCGTCTACCTGGGCGGCGTAGACGTCACGCGCCTGCCCACCTACCGGCGCTGCCACCTGGGCCTCGGGCGCGCCTTCCAGGTCGTGCAGCCCTTCCCCGAGATGACGGTCGAGGAGAACCTGATGGTGGGCGCGCTGTTCGGCGTGCGTGGCGCCTCGGCGTCCGACGCGGCGCGCCGCGTCGAGGCCGCGCTGGAGCGCACCGGGCTGGCGCACCTGCGCGACACGCCCGCCGAGGAGCTGAACCTGCTCCAGGAGAAGCGCCTCGAGATCGCCCGCGCCCTGGCCACCGAGCCGCGCGTGCTCCTCCTCGACGAGGTCATGGCCGGCCTGCGCCCGGCGGAGGCCGCTCAGGCCGTCGAGCTGGTCAGGGAGGTGAACGCCGAGGGCGTGACCGTGGTGTTCATCGAGCACGTCATGCCCGTGGTGCGCGACCTGGCCCACCGCGTGCTGGTCATGGACCACGGACGCGAGCTGGCGCGCGGCACCTACGCCGAGGTCACCGCCGACGAGCGCGTGGTCCGCGCCTACCTCGGCGACCCCGAGCCGGAGGAGGCGTAGGTGGCGCGGGCCCTCGAGGTGCGTGGCCTGCGGGCCGGCTACGGCAAGATCACGGTCCTCTGGGACGTGGACCTCCACGCCGAGGAGGGCGAGCTCGTCTCGATCATCGGGGCCAACGGCGCCGGCAAGACCACGCTGCTGCGGGCGGTGACGGGCCTGGTGCCCGTGCGCGCCGGCGAGGTGTCGGCGCTGGGCAGGAGGGGCCTGCGGGGCCTCTCGCCCGCCCGCATCGTGCGGGCCGGCGTGGGCCACGTGCCGGAGGGCAGGCAGCTCTTCCCCCTGATGACGGTGGCCGAGAACCTCGCCGCCGGGGCCGACTACCTGCCTCACGCCCGCCCTCTCGCCGCCAGGAACCGCGAGCTCGTCTACAGGCTCTTCCCGCGCCTGGCCGAGCGCGAGCACCAGCTCGCCGGCACCCTCTCCGGCGGCGAGCGCCAGATGGTCGCCATCGGCCGCGCGCTGATGAGCGCTCCGCGCCTGCTGCTCGTCGACGAGCCGAGCCTGGGCCTCGCCCCCGCCCTGGCGCAGGCCGTGTTCCGCGCCCTGGAGGAGGTGAGGCGCGAGGGCGTGACGGTCGTGCTGGTCGAGCAGAACGTGCGTCAGTCCCTGCGGATCGCCGACCGCGCCTACGTGCTGGAGAACGGCGAGGTGCGCAAGACGGGCACCGGCCGCGAGCTGCTGCGCGACCCCGAGGTGCAGGCGGCCTACCTGACCATGTGAGAGACGGGGCCGCGCTGGGGTGGGCCTTCGGGCCCGGACCGGGAACACGGACCCGTCGGGCGCACACCTGCCAGATGCCCAGCAGGCCGGACGCTGCCTCCTCAGCTCCAGTCGAGGATGACCTTGCCGGACCTGCCCGCCCGCATGACGTCGAAGGCCTGCTGGAACTCCTCCATGGGGAAGCGGTGGGTGATGACGGGCGTGACGTCGAGGCCGGCCTGCAGCAGGGAGACCATCTTGTACCAGGTCTCGAACATCTGGCGTCCGTAGATGCCCTGGATCGTCAGGCCCTTGAAGATCACGTCGTTCCAGTCGATGGCGATCTCGCGGCTGGGGATGCCCAAGAGCGCGACCTTGCCGCCGTGGATGACCGTGCGCAGGATGTCGCGGAGGGCGCTGGGAGCGCCGGACATCTCGAGGGCGACGTCGAAGCCCTCGGTCATGCCGAGGTCAGCCATCACGTCCGCGAGGACCTCGCCGCCGCCGGAGACGTCGACGGCGCGCGACGCGCCCATGGCCGGCGCCATCGCCAGGCGGGCGGGGTTCACGTCGGTGACGACCACGTGCCGGGCGCCCACGAAGCGCGCCACGGCCGCCGCCATCAGGCCTATGGGCCCGGCGCCGGTGATGAGCACGTCCTCGCCCACCAGGTCGAAGGTGAGCGCGGTGTGCACGGCGTTGCCCAGGGGGTCGAGGATCGCCCCCACGTCGTCGGGGATCGAGTCGGGCAGCTTGAAGGCGTTCACGGCCGGCAGGGCTATGTAGTCGGCGAAGGCGCCCTGGCGCTGCACGCCCACGCCCACGGTGTTGCGGCAGAGGTGCCTCCGGCCGGCGCGGCAGTTGCGGCAGTGCCCGCAGGTGATGTGGCCCTCCCCGGCCACTCGGTCGCCCGGCGCCAGGCCCCTGACCTCCGAGCCCACGGCGGCGACCTCGCCCACGTACTCGTGGCCCGTGATCAGCGGCACCGGCACCGTCCTGCGCGACCAGGCGTCCCAGTCGTAGATGTGGACGTCGGTGCCGCACAGGCTCGTGCGCCGCACGCGGATGAGCACGTCGTTGGGCCCGACCTCCGGCACCGGCGCCTCGATGCGCCAGATGCCCTCTCGCGGCTCCAGCTTGGCCAGCGCGCGCATCGTGTCGCCGTGGCCTGGGCCGGTGCTCGACGTGCCGCCTGTCGAAGGGTCGGCGGCGCTCACGCCACCACCCCGAGCTCGCGCCCCACGCGGGCGAACGCGTCCACGGCCCTGGCGAGCTGCTCGCGCGTGTGCGCCGCCGACATCTGCGTCCTTATGCGCGCCTGGCCCCGCGGCACCACCGGGTAGGAGAAGCCGACGACGTAGACGCCCTCCTCCAGCAGCCGGTCGGCCATGCGCGCGGCCAGCGCGGCGTCGCCGATCATCACCGGGATGATCGGATGGTCGGCGCCGGCCAGCGTGAACCCGGCGGACGCCATGGCCGAGCGGAAGAAGGCGCTGTTCTCGCGCAGGCGCCGGCGCAGGACGTCGGACTCCTCGAGCATGTCGAGCACCTCGAGCGAGGCCGCGGCCACCACCGGCGAGAGGGAGTTCGAGAACAGGTAGGGCCGGCTGCGCTGCCTGAGCCAGTCGACGATCGCCCGGCGGCCGGAGGTGTAGCCGCCGGAGGCGCCGCCCAGGGCCTTGCCGAGGGTGCCGGTGATGACGTCCACCCGGCCCATCACGCCGCGCAGCTCGTGGGTCCCGCGGCCCTTCTCGCCCACGAAGCCCACGGCGTGGCTGTCGTCCACCATCACGAGCGCGTCGTACTGGTCGGCCAGGTCGCAGATCGCCCGCAGGTCGGCCACGACGCCGTCCATCGAGAACACGCCGTCCGTGGCGATGAGCCTGAAGCGCGCGTCGCGGGCGGCCTCGAGCTGGCGGCGCAGGTCGTCCATGTCGCCGTTGGCGTAGCGGAAGCGCCGCGCCTTGCTGAGCCTGATGCCGTCGATGATGCTGGCGTGGTTCAGCGCGTCGGAGATCACGGCGTCCTCGGGCCCCAGCAGGGTCTCGAAGAGGCCGCCGTTGGCGTCGAAGCACGACGAGTAGAGGATCGTGTCGTCGGTGCCGAGGAACCTGGAGAGGCGCCGCTCGAGCTCGACGTGGACGTCCTGTGTGCCGCAGATGAAGCGCACCGACGCCATGCCGAACCCCCGCTCCGCGGCCGCCCGCTGCGCGGCGGCCACCACGCGCGGGTGGTTCGCGAGGCCCAGGTAGTTGTTGGCGCAGAGGTTGAGCGCCTCGACGCGCTCACCCGACGGCAGCTCCACCTCCACGACGGCGTCCTGCGAGGAGACGATCCGGCGCTCCCGCTTCGTCAGGCCGGCCTCGTCCACCTCGGCGAGCTGCGCCCGCAGGTGCTCCTCGAAACGCGCGTAGGCGCCCATGAGGCCAGGTTAGCAGCCGCCAGCACGCGAGAAGGCCCGGGCGTGGTGGCGCCCGGGCCCTCCTCCGCGCGGCCGGCGAGGCGCCGGCCGTCGCGCCTGTGCGAGTCTCTACTCGCCGACGACGAAGTCGCCGAACATGCCGAAGCCGGCCTCCGGCACCGCGTGGCCCGGGACCGTGCACAGGTAGGTGAAGGTGCCGGCCTGGGTGACCTCGAAGGTCACGCTGGTCGCGCCCTCCTCGCCGGCGCCCGTGGTCAGCTCGGCGTCGACGCCGAGGTCGGGGATCGCGAAGTCGTGCGCCATGCCGTCGGAGCTGATGACGGTGACCTTGACGACGTCGCCGACCTTGGCGGTGAGCTGCGGGTTGCGCACGCCGTCGATGTCGCCGCCCACGCCCACGAACTCGAAGCCCTGGGTGCCGATCTGGCCCATGAGCGTGTACTCGACGGTCGGGGTCTGCTCGTCCTGGGCGAAGCCCGCGGCGAAGGCTAGGGCGACGACGGAGGCGACGACGTACCTGAGGACCTTGGACATGAGACTGCCTTCCCGGCCCGGAGGGGCTCGTCGCCTGGGACGAAGCCGCCGGGCCTGTGCGGCGGCCGGCCCGGTCGGGGCCGTGCCGCCGCGACACCGGCAGATGCTAACCGCTTGCCCTGAGAATCGGCGTCACGGACGGGCCCCGAGGGGTTAACCGAACCGTAATGAGAGGTCGGCCCGAGGGCCGGCCGCGGCGCGGGTCGCCCGGCCGCTGCGCCGGAGCGTCAGCCCCCGCCGCCTACTCCCCGTAGGGCACCCAGATGTTCTTGACCCGCACCGCGCGGCGGAGGAACTCGCGCCCCTCGCCCTGCTCGGGGTCGAACCAGTCGCGCCGACGCCCGTGGTTCACCCACGTGGCCTTGAGGTTGCCCGCCGACTCGCGCTCGACCATGGCGCTGCCCTCGCGCGAGCCGAAGTACCACATGGCCTCGACCCCGTCGTGGCGCGCCAGCACCTGGGCGAGCTCGTCGCGCTCGCCGGGGAGTATGGAGAGCGCGCCGGCCGGCAGGTCGGAGGTGTCCAGCACCTGGTAGAGGTCGGTGGCCGCCAGCGGCCAGCGCGACGAGGGCACGGCCACGACGCGGCAGCCCTGCGCCAGGCCCGGGAAGACCAGCGAGACGAAGGCCAGGAGCGGCGCCTCGTCCGGGCAGACGACGCCGAGCACGTCGTAGGGCTCGTTCATCGCCAGCGTGACGTTCCTGTAGGGCGTGGGGTGCACGTCGCCGTCGTACTTGTCGGCGTAGGCGGCGTAGGTGAAGAGACGCTCCACCGAGCGCTGCACCTCCCACGACGCCACCTCGCGGCCCACGCCCGTCATCGCGCGGATGCGCTCCTCGAACTCCGGGGCGCGCAGCGAGAGGTTCTCGGCCACGTAGTAGACGACCTGGGCGCGGGCGTGGGCGGTCATGCGCGCCCACCTGTCGCCCTTCAGCGCGGCCTCAACGGCGTCCCGCACGTCCTTGCGGTTCGCCAGCGGCGCCTCGCCCACGCGCTCGCCGCCCGGGCCGAGGACGGGGTAGCTGTAGTCGGCGTCCGGCCGCCTCTGGACCCCGCCCACGTACACCTTGGCCGTGCGGTCCAGCCTCGGAGCGCCGTCCTCGCCGGCCTGAGCGCCCTCGCCCAGCGCCGCGGCGCTGGCCGGCGCGGCGAGCTCGTCCGCGCCGTAGTAGGGCAGCTTCCTCTCGAACGACGGCCTCAGGTACTCGTACATGCCCTCGCGCCCGCCCTCGCGGCCGAAGCCGGACTCGCGGTAGCCGCCGAAGCCGGCCGCGGCGTCGAAGAGGTTCGTGGAGTTCACCCACACCACGCCGGCCTTGAGCTGCGGGGCGACGTCGAGGGCCAGGTTCACGTTCTCGGTCCAGACGCTGGCGGCCAGCCCGTAGCGCGTGTCGTTGGCGAGCTCCACGGCCTCGGCCGGCGTGCGGAAGGTGAGGCTCACGATGACGGGCCCGAAGATCTCCTCCTGCGCGATCGTCGCCGCGGGCGAGACGTTCGTGAAGAGCGTGGGCGGGTAGTACCAGCCCTCCTTGGGCGCGGCCCACGACGGCTGGAAGCAGGTGGCGCCGGAGGCCCTGCCCTCCTCGACGAGCCTCGTGATCTTCTCGAGCTGGACCGGGGCGATGATCGCGCCCACGTCTATCGACTTGTCGAGCGACGGGCCCTCGCGCAGGCGCTCCATGCGCTCGCGCAGCTTCGCCTCCATGCGGGCCGCCACGCTCTCCTGCACGAGGAGCCGGCTGCCGGCGCAGCACACCTGTCCCTGGTTGAACCAGATCGCGTCCACCACGCCCTCGACCGCCGAGTCGAGGTCGGCGTCGTCGAAGACGATGAAGGGCGACTTGCCGCCCAGCTCCAGCGAGAGCTTCAGCTCGCGTCCGGCCGTCTCGCGGCGGATGATCCTCCCCACCTCGGTCGAGCCGGTGAAGGCCACCTTGTCGAGGCCCTCGTGCGCCACCAGCGCCGCGCCGGTGCGCCCGTCGCCGGTGACCACGTTGAGCACGCCCTCCGGCAGACCCACCTCCTGGGCCAGCTCGGCGAAGGCCAGCGCCGTGAGCGGCGTGAACTCGGCGGGCTTGAGGACCACGGCGTTCCCGGCGGCCAGCGCGGGCGCCACCTTCCACGCCAGCATCAGCAGCGGGAAGTTCCAGGGGATCACCTGGCCGCACACGCCCACGGGCTCGTAGCCGGCGAACTCGCGCTCTACGAGCTGCGCCCAGCCGGCGTGGTGGTAGAAGTGGCGCGCCACCAGCGGCACGTCGATGTCGCGGGTCTCGCGGATGGGCTTGCCGTTGTCGAGAGACTCGAGCACGGCGAGCAGGCGGGCGTGCTTCTGGACGTGCCTGGCGAGGGCGTAGAGGTAGCGGGCGCGCCCGTGGCCGCCCAGGCCCTGCCAGCGCGGCAGCGCCTCCCGGGCCGCCGCGACGGCCGCGTCCACGTCCTCGGCCGTGCCCTGCGTCACCTGGGCGAGCTCGGAGGCGTCGCCGGGGTGGTGGGTGGCGAACGTCTCGCCCGGCTCGGTGAACCGTCCGCCTATGAAGTGCCCGAACCTCCGCCCATGGCGCTCCAGCCACGCCTCGGCCAGGTCGGCGGCCTCGGGCGCGGGCCCGTAGTCGAGGGTCTCGAAGATCTCCCGAACCGTCATGCCCTATCCCCTTGCCTCACCCCAGCGGGTGACGGTGGAACGCCGAGTAGCGCCCTGTCACGTGGTGCTCGAGCTGGCGCTCGATGTCGGCGAGCAGCGAGCTGGCGCCGAACCTCAGCAGGTCGGGCTCGAGCCAGCGGCGGCCCAGCTCCTCCCGCATGAGGATCATCCAGGCCATGGCGTCCTTGGCGGTGCGCAGGCCCCCGGCCGGCTTGAAGCCCACGGCCTGGCCCGTGCGCTCGTGGTACTCGCGTATGGCCCTGACCATCGTCAGGCTCACCGGCAGCGTCGCGTTCACGGACTCCTTGCCGGTGGAGGTCTTCACGAAGTCGGCGCCGGCCATCATGGCCACGAGGCTGGCCCGGTAGACGTTGCGCAGCGTGCCCAGCTCGCCGGTGGCGAGGATCACCTTCATGTGCGCCGCGCCGCAGGCCTCGCGGAAGGTCCGCAGCTCGTCGTAGAGCCCCTGCCAGTCGTGCGTGAGCGCCAGCCGGCGCGAGATGACGACGTCGATCTCGCTGGCGCCCGCCGAGACCGACCTCACCACCTCCTCGACGCGCGTGGCGAAGGGCGACAGGCCCGCCGGGAACCCCGTGGAGACGGCGGCCACGGGCACGCCGGAGCCCTTGAGCGCCTGGACCGCCACCGGCACCATCTCGTGGTAGACGCACACGGCCCCGACGGTGAGGCCGAGGTCGGCCACGCCGAGCTCCTCCAGCAAGTCGCGCCTCACGGGGCTAAGGGCCTTGGCGCACAGGCGCCGCACCCGCCCGGGCGTGTCGTCGCCCGACAACGTGGTGAGGTCGATGAGGGTGACCGCCTTGAGGAGCCACGCCGCCTGCCACTGCTTCTTCACGCTGCGGCGCGTGGTGAGCGTGGCGGCCCGGCGCTCGACGGCGCTCCTGTTCACGCGCGCGGCCTGCACCCAGTCGAGCATCAGCTCCGTGCCCTCGTTGCGCGGCAGCGCGCCGACCGGGGCCTCGTTCTCCTGCCAGCTCTCGGTCCTGACACTCATGCGCCGTCCTCCTCGGGCGCCCCCCGCCCGGCCTGGCTCGCGGTCGACACAGCGCAGCCTACTCCGCCGGGCGCCGCCTCGGCGCCGCGCCTCACCCCTGCGGCGCCGGCGCCAGCGGCGCCGGCGCGGCCGCGGAACGGGCCGCGGCGTGCTCGCTCAGCCCGAGGCGCGCCGCCATCTCGCGGCCGTCCTCGGTGAAGAGCCTCTCGACGATCAGCTCGGCCTCCCGCGGCGTGAAGAGCCCCTGGCGCACCAGCGGCCAGGTGGGGAGCTGGTCGAGGGTCACGAGCCGCTGCATGCCCGCGGCGAACCTCACGGGCACCTCCTCGTGGCCGAGGGCGGAGAGCACGGCCACGCGGTGGAAACCGGAGCGGATCAGGAACAGGGTGCGTCCCTGCGCGTGCAGGAGCTGCCCGCGCACACCGTCGTTGGGCGGCGGACGGAAGCCGTGCTTCCTCACCGAGGCCACGAGGCGCTTGAGGCGCCAGACCTCCAGCTCCACGACCTCGGGACCCACCGGCCCATGGCTCCTCAGCCGCAGGCCCTCGGGGGCGGACGCCGGCCAACGCTGCACGGACAGGGACCAGGGCCAGAAGTAGAGCGTGTCGGCCGCCGAGACCTCCAGGAGCGGCGACCCACGGCTCACGTCGCGCTCGGGGGCGAAGAAGAGCCGGTCGGCGGCGCTGGCGGGCACGAAGCGCTCGAAGTAGCGCGCCAGCACCGTCTCCTCCGGGGGTACGTCCGGCGTCCCCACGAGCTGACGCGCCGTGGCCTCCCAGGCGTCGAAGGCGCCGGGGCCGAAGCCGAAGAGGGAGACGTTGCGGCACCAGGCCGTGGGCACGAAGAAGGTGGGCGCGTCGCGCATGTGCACGGCCGTGAGGGGGTCGGGGGCGGAGCCGCGTTCCGGCGTGTCCGCCCGCGCCTCGCCGGCGCCGAGGAGCCCGAGCAGGCGCCTGCCCAGCTGGCGCCGGACCCGCCCGACGGCCGACGGGCGGCGGTACCCGCCCTCCACGAACTCGTAGAGGCGAGCCAGCTCGGCGTCCCTAGAGCCCGTAGCGCGCACGGGCGCCATGCTAGCCGAAGCTAGCATGAGACTCCCGCCCTGGACGTGGTAGCTTCGGCGTCGCGACAGGCCGCCAGGGCCCTCCCGTGAGCCCTGCGAGCGGCCCGGTCCGGCACGCGGGCCCGGAGGTCCTAGCGCATGCAGCTCTCACGATTCCCCCGCCGTCGCTACACGCCGCACGCCACCCCCCTAGTCCCCTTGAGGCGCCTCAGCGACCACTTGGGCGGGCCCACGATCTGGCTCAAGCGCGACGACGAGCTGGGCCTGGCGGGCGGCGGCAACAAGGCCAGGAAGCTCGAGTTCCTCGTCGCCGACGCCCTGGAGCGCGGCGCCGACACGCTCGTGACGACCGGGGCGGTGCAGTCGAACCACTGCCGCTCTACGCTCGCCGCGGCCCGCGTCGAGGGCCTCGAGTGCCGGCTCGTCATCGAGGAGCGCGTGCCGGGCAGCTACGACGAGCGCGCCACGGGCAACAACTTCCTGTTCCACCTCTTCGGCGCGGAGCGCATCACGGTCGTGCGGGCCGGCGAGGACCTGGCGGCGGCCATGCAGGCGGAGGTGGACGACCTGGCGGCGTCCGGCCGGGTGGGGTACGTGATCCCGGGCGGCGGCTCCGGGCCGCTGGGCGCGCTGGGGTACGTGGCGGCGGCCAAGGAGCTGACGACGCAGGCCGACGAGCTCGGCCTGGTGATCGACCGCGTGGTCGTGGCCAGCGGCTCGGGCGGCACCCACGCGGGGCTCGTGGCCGGCCTCACCGGCCTGAGCAGCGGCGTCCGCGTCCTGGGCGTGAGCACTCGCGCCGCGAAGGACGCCCAGGAGGCGAAGATCCTCGACCTCGCCCGCCGCACCGCGGAGCTGGCGGGCTCGTCGGTGGAGGTGCGCCCCGAGGACGTGGAGGTCGTGGACGACTACGTGGGCCCCGGCTACTCGCTGCCCACGGAGGCGATGGTGGAGGCCGTCAAGCTCTTCGCCAGGCTCGAGGGCGTGCTGCTCGACCCCGTCTACACGGGCAAGGTGGCGGCCGGCCTCATCGACCTGGTGCGCCGCGGCGAGCTGGGCGACGACGGCGACGTCGTCTTCGTCCACACCGGCGGCTGGCCGGCGCTCTTCGCCTACCAGGGGATCTTCCAGGACTGACCGGCCGAGACTCGCGGCCCGCGGCGCGGCCGTGCGGGCTCGCGGCCCGCGGCGCGGCGCTCCGGCTCGCGGCCGCCGGGCTCAGCCGGC
>JBIQHQ010000003.1:144587-160115 GCA_044508445.1 Deinococcaceae bacterium | reverse complement strand
GCCGGGTCGTTAACCGGCCCTTGAGCCCGAGGTGAGAGACTTCACATCCCGTGCTACTCTTGCCGCGCACGGGGACATCCCGCGTGAAGCGCCCAGGGGGGCGCACAGCCAACAGTTGGAGGCCGAAGTGAAGCGAACCCTCAAGACCCTACTGGCGCTGGTGCTCGCCGGCACGATGTACGTCGGCTTCGCCCAGGACGGCGAGGTGCCAGACACGCTGGTCGTCGGCATGGTGCCGAGCCGCGAGGCCGACGCCATCGTCGACAGCCTCGATCCCATCGCCGCCATGCTGTCCGAGCGCATCGGGATCCCCGTCGAGACCTTCGTGAGCACGAACTTCGTGGGCCTGGTCGAGGCCATGGGCACCGGCCGCGTACACGTGGGCATGTTCGGCCCCGCCGGGCTCGTGCAGGCCATGGACGCCCACGGCGCCGAGCCCCTCCTCGCCTCCGTGCGCCAGGGCAGCACCAGCTACCGCTCGCAGTTCAACGTCCGCTGCGACAGCGGCATCGACTCGTTCGACGACCTGCGCGGCAAGACGATCGCCTGGGTCGACCCCGGCTCCGCCTCCGGCTACCAGTTCCCCTACGTGACCCTGCGCGACACCTACGGCATCGACCCCGACACCGAGATGACGGGCATCTTCGCCGGCTCGCACGACGCCGCCATGCTCGCCGTCTACCTGGGCGACGTGGACGTGGCCGTGACCTTCGGCGGCTCCCCTGGCTCCGACGGGCGCGAGACGATCGAGGCCGACTACCCCGACGTCAAGGAGAAGGTCTGCATCCTCGGCTACTCGGCCGACATCCCCAACGACGGCATGGTCGTGCTACCGAACCTCGACGACGGGCTCAAGGAGAAGATCGCCCAGGCCTTCATCGACATCGCCAACACGCCAGAGGGCAAGGAGCTCACCCAGGCGCTCTTCAACGTGACCGAGTTCGCGCGCGTCGAGGACCCCTCCGTCTACGACATCGTGCGCGAGGTCAGCCGCACCTTCCAGCGCTGACCTCTGCTCCGGCGGCCCGCCGCGGCCGCCGGGGGCACTAGGAACCGGGCCGGCCAGGACGACAGTCCCGCGCCGGCCCGCTCCTCTGGGTTAGTCTCGTCCGTGTCGCACATCGAGTTCCGCGAGGTCGAGGTCACGTACAAGACGGGCCTCAAGGCCCTCAAGGGCGTGACCCTGTCCATCCCGCGCGGCCAGTTCCTCGTCGTCGTCGGGCTCTCCGGCGCCGGCAAGTCGACCCTGATCCGCACGGTGAACAACCTCGTGGTGCCCTCGCACGGCAGCGTACTCGTGGACGGCGAGAACGTCACCGCAGCCCGGGGCAGGAAGCTGCGCCAGGTGCGGTCCGGCATCGGCATGATCTTCCAGACCTTCAACCTTGTGAAGCGCTCCAGCGTGCTGCGGAACGTGCTCTCCGGCCGCCTCGGCGACGTGCCGGCCTGGCGCGGCGTACTGGGCGCCTTCCCTCGGGACGACGTCGCCTACGCCCACGAGTGCCTGGCCCGCGTGGGGATCCCCGAGAAGGCCTACGTGAGGGCCGACGCGCTCTCCGGCGGCCAGCAGCAGCGCGTGGGCATCGCACGGGCGCTGGCCCAGAGGCCCTCGGTCATGCTCGCTGACGAGCCCGTGGCGAGCCTCGACCCGCCCACGTCGCACGCCGTGATGAGCGACCTCAAGCGCATCGCCCGCGAGGACGGCATCACGACGATCGTGAACCTCCACTTCATAGACATGGCCCGCGAGTACGCCGACAGGATCATCGGCATGCGCGACGGCCAGGTCGTCTTCGACGGCACGCCCGAGGAGGCCACTGACAAGGCCTTCGAGGACATCTACGGCAGGCCCATCGACCGCGAGAAGGACCTGCGTGGGGCCTGAGCTCACCGCGTCCGCGCCCGCGCCGCCGCTCGTCGCCAGGCTGCGTGGGCTGCTCTCGCTCGCCATCGTCGTCGGCGTGGTCGCCCTGGCCTACTGGCAGACCGACTTCGACGTGGCCGCGCTGTTCACCGGCGCAGCCGACTTCTGGCGCTTCTTCGGGCGGCTGGTGCCGCCGCTGTCCGAGATGGGCTCGAACTGGGGCGCCTACCTGCCGCAGCTCGCCAAGCCGCTGCTCGAGACGCTGCAGATCGCCTACGTGGGCACCTTCTTCGGCACGCTCCTGGCCCTGCCGCTCGTCTTCCTGGCCTCGGCGAACACGGCCGTGGACCCGGTGAGCATGTGGGTCGCGCGCGTGCTGCTCACGGTCCTGCGGAGCATCCCCGACCTGCTGTGGGCCGCGATTCTCGTGCCGATCCTGGTGGTCGGACCGCTGCCCGGCGCGGTGGCGCTGACGCTCTTCTCGATAGGCGTGCTGGCCAAGCTCGGCTCCGAGACGGTGGAGGCCATAGACCCTGGGCCCGTCGAGGCCCTCCGCGCCGCGGGCGCCGGCAGGCTGGCGACGATCGTCTACGCCGTGGTGCCCCAGATCGCCGCGACGATGGTCAGCTTCGTGCTCTACGTCTTCGAGATCAACGTGCGCGCGTCGGTGATCATCGGTCTGGTCGGGGCCGGCGGCATCGGCTTCACGCTGCAGCAACGCCTCAACTTCTTCGACTACACCGGCGTGGGCCTGATCATCGTCGTGATCTTCTTCGTCGTGCTGGCCATCGACGCCCTCTCGGTGTGGGCGAGGTCGAGGCTCATATGAGCCGGGCCGCGCCCGCCTACGCCGTCCCGCCTGTCCCGGCGCCGGTGCGCCGCGGACGCGCCGTGGGCGTCGGCATCGCCGTGCTGTCGGTGGTCCTCCTCGTCGTCGTGCTCGCCACCCTCGACCTGCCCTCCTGGGACCGCGTGCGCACCGGCCTCGCGCGCACGATGCCGCCCCTGTGGCGCGGCTTCACGCACCCCGACACCGGCGTCTTCCGCCCGGCGTTCGGGGCCATGATGCAGACCTTCTACATGGCCGTGCTGGGCACGCTGCTCGGCGGCATCCTCGCCTTCGCGCTGTCCTTCCTCGCCGCCCGCAACCTGCTGGGCGGCACCGGCAAGGCGGCGCCAGGCAAGGCCCTGCTCGTGGCCATCAGGACGTTCCCCGAGATCCTCCTGGCCATCATCTTCGTCGCCGCCGCCGGGCCCGGACCCACGGCCGGCATCATGGCGATGGGCATCCACTCGATAGGCTTCCTCGGCAAGATCTTCTCCGACGTCATCGAGGGCATAGACGCCGGGCCCATGGAGGCGATACGCGCCGCGGGCGGCAACGGGCTGCACGTCTTCCTCTACGCCGTCGTCCCCCAGGTGCTGCCGGAGTTCGCCTCGAACGTGCTCTACCGCTTCGAGATCAACCTGCGCGCCGCCACGATCCTGGGCCTCGTGGGGGCCGGCGGCATCGGCGGGCCGCTCATCCAGCGCCTGCAGTTCCGGCGCTGGGACGAGATCTCTATGTTCCTCATCGTGATCGTCGCTTTCATCGTCGTCGTCGACTTCACCAGCTCCACGATCAGGCGCCGGCTGGTGTAGGCCAGGCGGGCGGACGCCGGCTGGTGTGGGCCAGGCCGGCAGGCGCCGCCCGCCGCGGACGAGCCCTGGCCGCGGTGACCGCGCGGACCGTCGCGTGTCGCACCCCGGCTCCCTGGCACCCGCCGCCGGTGCCGGCGGGGGTTAAGCTGCCCGGCCGTGGAGGCAGGAACACCCCGCGAGGACCGCGTCCCCCTGGGCGCCTGGCGGCTGGCCCTCGCCTCCTTCACGCTCGCCGCTCTCACCGGGGCGTTCATGCGCTTCGGCATGTACCTGGGTTTCCCCTGGGGCCTGCAGTTCGGCGACGTGCGCCACGCGCACTCGCACCTCATGTTCTTCTCCTGGGCCACGCCGGTGCTGGCCCTGGCGGCGGACGCGGCCCTGCGCGCGGCCGGCCGGCGCCTCCCCGGCGGCGCGTCCACGGCCGTGGCCGCCGCGCTGGCCGGTCTGGCCGCCTACGTGCCCTTCCTCCTCAGCGGCTACAGGCTCCTGCCCCTCGGCGACGCCGAGCTGCCGCTGTCGATGATGGTCTCCGGCCTGAACGGCGCCGTCTGGTACGCCCTGGCCGCGCTCTACGCCTGGGCCTCGCGGGGCGCGCCGCGCACGCCCGCGCTGCGTCTCTTCGACGGCGCCGTCGCCCTCCTCGTGGCCTCGACCTTCGGCGTCTTCCTCCTCATGGCCGAGGGGATGGGCGGCACCTCCACGCCCGCGAGCGTGGCGGCGAACGCCGACTTCTTCCTCACGCTCTTCGCCGACGGCTGGTTCGGCCTCGGCCTGCTGGGGGCGCTGGCCTGCACGCGCTTCGCCGGCGGTCCGCGGGGTCGCTTCGGCCCGGCCGCGTGGTCCCTGGCGGCCGGGCTCGTGGTCCGCTCCGGTGCCCGCCTCGCCGCCGAGCACGGCCTCGCCGCCGGCCTGCGCTGGCTGGAGGGCGCCGGCGGCCTCGTCGCCGCGGCGGCGTGGCTGTGGCTCGTGGCCGCGCTGTGGCGACGCGACGCCGGCGGGTCCGGCGTGGGCCAGGTCGTGGCCCGGGTCACGCTGGCGCTGGTGGCGGTCAAGGCGGTGGTGGAGGTCGCGCTGGCCGTGCCGGCCGGCGAGGCTCTGGTGGCGCGCGAGGGCCTGCGGATCCTGCTGCTGCACGCCTACCTGCTGGGCGCCGTGACGCTCGGCCTGGCGTCCTTCGGCCGCGCCCGCCTGGGGCCGGCGGCCTGGCGCGGGCTGGGCGCCTTCGCCGTCGCCGTGGCCGCGATGGTGGCCCTGCTCCTGCCGCAGACGGGCCTGTGGCCCGCGAGCCTGGCGGGCTTCTGGGCCCTTCCCGCCGCGGCGTTCTCGAGCCTGGGGCCGGCCCTGCTCGGCGGCTACGCGCTCATCTCGTCGCGGGCCGCTCGTCGCCCAGGCGCAGCCACGCCGCGCTGAGCAGCGCCAGGCCGGCCAGCGCCGCCAGCGAGGCCGGCACGGCCGCGGGGCCGAACCTCGCCACGGCCACGCCCACCAGCGGCGCCGTGGCGATGGGGCCCACGGAGGCCGCGGCGAAGACCGCCGGCGACACCTGCTCGGCGCGACGCGGCATCCTCTCGGTGAGCCAGGCCAGGCCCGTGGCGAAGGTGGGGGACAGCGCCAGGCCCACCACCGCGTACATGAAGGGCGCGAGCGGGGTGTAGAGCGCTCCGAGGAGCGCCAGCACGCCCACGCCCAGGCCGGCCACGAGCAGCGTCCCCGGGCGCACCCTGGTGGCGACGGCGGCGGCCACGAGACGGCCCACGGTCAGCGTGCCCCAGTAGAGCCCGGGCACCGCGGCGGCCACGGCCGCCCCCAGCGATGGCGTGAGGTGCTCCGTGGACCAGGACGTGACGCCCACCTCGGCCGAGACGTAGCCGAAGTAGAGCAGCACGAAAGCCGCCAGGGCGCCCCAGGCCACGGGCTCGCCGGCGCCGGGGCGGGACGGCGGTGCCGGCACGGAGCGCAGCGTGAGCACGGCCGCCAGGGCGAGCACCGCCAGGGCCGTGAGCGTCCACATGGGCGGCTCGGCGCGCGGCGAGAAGGCCGCCACCAGCAGCGGGCTGAGTACGGCCCCCGCCCCGAAGACCGCGTTGATCAGGTTGAGGGCGGGCGCGGCGCCGCCCATGAAGGTGCGGGCGACGAGGAGGCTCACGCCCACCTCCACGACACCGTAGCCCACGCCGGCCGCCGCGGCGCTGGCCAGGAAGAGCGTCCAGCTCGGCGCCGGCGCGAGCCCCGCCAGGCCCGCAGCCAGCACGGCGGCGCCAGCCGTGAGCACGCGCCTGTAGCCGAAGCGCCTTATGAGCTCCCCGGAGGCGAGCACGGCCGTGAGCGAGCCCACGAAGTGCGCGCTCACGACGGCGCCCACGGTGTCCACGCCCACGTCGAAGCGCTCGCGCAGGGCCGGGAAGAGCGGGCCGTAGAGCGAGACGAGGCCGCCGAGCACCAGGAACGCGACGGAGGAGACGACGAGGGTGCGCCGACGTGTCGACGTCTGCGTGGCGCCGGCGCCTGTCATCCCGCGGAAGATACCCCGCCGGGAGCGCCGCGCTTCGGGAGCGCCCCGTCCGTGCCGGTATACTCGTGCCTCGTGGCCCTGGAGGAGGCGGCGTGACACACGGTGTGAAGGAGCTCAACGAGCTGCGCAGGCGGTACCTGGAGTTCTTCGTCGAGAGGGGCCACCTGGCGTACCCGTCGGCCTCGTTGAAGAGCGACGACCCCACCCTGATGTTCACGAGCGCCGGCATGGTGCAGTTCAAGCCGTACTTCCTGGGCGCCACGCCCAAGTTCGCCGGCTACGAGGGCGTGTGGCACCGCGTCACCACGGCGCAGAAGTGCCTGCGCATCAACGACATCGAGAACGTGGGCCGCACCCTGCGCCACCACTCGTTCTTCGAGATGCTCGGCAACTTCTCGTTCGGGGACTACTTCAAGCGCGAGGCCTGCCGCTGGGCCTGGGAGTTCTCGACGTCGGAGGAGTGGCTGGGCCTCGACCCCGACAGGCTCTACGTGACCGTCTACGAGGACGACGACGAGGCCTTCCGCATCTGGCGCGACGAGGTCGGGGTCCCGGAGCGGAGGATCTCCCGCTGGGGCGAGGACGAGAACTTCTGGCCGGCGAACGCCGTCACCCAGGGCCCCAACGGCCCCTGCGGACCCTGCTCCGAGGTCTTCTACGACCGCGGGCCGGAGTACGGCACGCCCGGCGAGGACGGGCCGAACACCGGCTCGGGCGACAGGTTCGTGGAGTACTGGAACCTCGTCTTCACCCAGTTCGACAGGCAGGACGGCGGCGTGCTGCAGCCTCTGCCGCAGCAGAACATCGACACGGGCCTCGGCTTCGAGCGCCTGGCCGCGCTGGTGACGGGCCAGCCCGACGCCTACGGCACCGAGCTGTTCCAGCCCACGATCCGCCGGGTGGCCGAGCTCTCGGGCCGGCCCTACGAGGGCACCGCGTCGCTCTCGCACCGCGTGATCGCCGACCACGTGCGCGCCGTGACCTTCGCGATCACCGACGGCGTGCTGCCCGCGAACGACGGCGCCGGCTACGTGGTCAAGATGCTCATCCGCCGCGCCGCCCGCCACGCCTGGCTGCTGGGCCTGCGCGACACCGTGCTGCACGGGCTCGTCGACCAGGTCATAGAGGCGATGGGCGAGCCGTACCCCGAGGTCGTCGACGGTCGCGACCGCGTCATGGGCGTGATCGAGACCGAGGAGGAGCAGTTCCGCCGCACCCTCGAGGCCGGCATCGAGCGCGTGGGCAACCTGCTGGAGGAGCTCGACGGTACCGTGCTGCCGGGCGAGGTCGCCTTCGACCTGTGGCAGACCTACGGCTTCCCCCTCGACCTCACGCAGGAGCTCGCCGCCGAGCGCGGCGTGGACGTGGACAGGGCCGGCTACGAGGCCGCGCGCGAGGCGGCGCGGCGCGCCTCCCGCGGCGACCTGGGCGAGAGGCGCCTCTTCACCCAGCAGTCCGACGCCCTGGGCGCGATCGCCGGGCGCAGCGGCGAGACCGAGTTCCTCGGCTACACGCTGTCGCGGGCCGAGGCGAAGGTCGTGGGGCTCGTGCGCGAGGGTCAGGAGGTCGACGTCCTGCGCGAGGGCGACTCCGGCGTCGTGGTGCTCGACCGCACGCCCTTCTACGCCGAGGGCGGCGGCCAGGTGGGCGACGTCGGCAAGCTCGAGTGGGAGGGCGGCGGCGCCCTGGTGAGCGGCACGAGCCGCTCGAGCCACGGCCTCTACCTGCACGAGGCGAAGGTCGTGCGCGGCGAGCTCGCGCCGGGCACCAGGGTCACGGCCGCGGTCGACCCGGCGCGCGAGCAGACGAAGAAGCACCATACCGCCACTCACCTGCTCCACGCCGCCCTGCGCACGGTGCTGGGCACGCACGTCACGCAGGCCGGCTCGCTCGTGGCCCCCGACCGCCTGCGCTTCGACTTCACGCACGGGCGCGCGCTCTCCGCCGAGGAGCTGAGGCGCGTCGAGGAGCTCGTCAACCGCTGGGTGCAGCAGGACCTGGCGGTCACCTGGCGGGTAGTGCCCATCGCCGAGGCCAGGCAGGCGGGCGCGATGATGCTGTTCGGCGAGAAGTACGGCGAGAACGTGCGCATGGTCAGCGTCAGCGGCGCGGAACGGCCCGTCTCCATCGAGCTGTGCGGGGGCACCCACGTGGCGAGCACCGGCACCATCGGCGCGTTCGTGATCACCGCCGAGGAGGCCGTCTCCGCCGGGGTGAGGCGCGTGGAGGCGCGCGTGGGCATGGCGGCGATCGACTACCTCGAGGAGCTGCGCGCCCGCGAGAGGCGCCTGGCCGAGGCCTTGGGCGTGAGCCCCGCGCAGCTCGAGGCCCGCGTGGCCAGGCTCTCCGCCGACCTCAAGGAGGCCCAGCGCGAGGCCGCCAGGCTGCGCGACCGCCTGGCGGCGGCCCTCACCAGCGCGGCCCCGTCCGCCGAGGTGAGGGAGGCCGGCGGCTTCCGCTTCGCCACCTTCGCCTTCGACGGCCTCGACGCGCAGGCCCTCCGCGGCGCCGCCGACAGGCAGCTCGAGGCCACGGGCGCCGACGTCGTCGTCGTCGGCTCGGGGCCGCTGATCGTGGCCAAGACCAGCGCCGCGGCGCGGTCGCGCGGCGCCGACGCCGGCAAGCTCGTCAGGGCCGTCGCCGGCCGCGTCGGCGGCGGCGGGGGCGGCAAGCCCGACCTCGCCCAGGCCGGCATCAAGGACCCAGCCAAGCTGGCCGAGGCCCTGGCCGCCGTGCCCGAGGTGCTGGCGGCGCTGCCGGCCTGATGGCGGGCGGCGCGGTGCTGGGCCTGGACGTGGGTGACGCTCGCATCGGACTCGCCCGCGCCGACGCCGCGTCGCAGGTGGCGTTCGGGCGCGGGGCCATCGAGCGCTCGGGCGTCAAGCGCGACGTCGAGGCCGTCGCGCGCCTCGCCGCCGAGGAAGGCGCCGACGTCGTCGTCGTGGGCCTGCCGCGCAGCATGGACGGCACCGACTCGCCGCAGACGCAACGGGTGAGGGCGTTCGCCGCGGCGCTGGCGGAGAGGCTGGCGCCCGAGGGCGTGAGGGTCGAACTCGAGGACGAGCGCCTCTCGACCCGCTCCGCGTACCGGCAGATCGCCGGCAGCTCGCTGCCCCGGGGCAAGCGCCAGGAGAAGGGGCGCCTGGACGAGGCGGCGGCCGTGCTGATCCTCGAGTCGTACCTGGCGCGCACGGCGGGCCGGCCGTGAGCCGGGAGGGCGCGGGCGTCCCGCCGGAAGAGGCCGTGCCCGGCGAGGGCGGGGCCGCGCCGGGCGACACGGAGACCGTGCGGGGCGAGGCCGGGAACGTACCTGGCGAGGCCGGGGGCGTCCCTGGCGAGGCCGTGGGCGCCACGGGCGCGGTCGAGGCCGCTCCGGTCCCCGACCCCGTGGAGACCCCGCCGCCCATCGGCAGGGAGGGACGCGCCGCGCCGCCGGCGGCGGGCGGCGCCGACCGACGGGCCGCTCCCGGCGCGCCCGCGCCCCGGCGCCGCGGCCGCGGGCTGGCCGTGCTCGTCACCGCCCTGATCGTCGTCGTGGGCGGGGCGGCGGTGACCGTGGGCTTCCTGCTCTCCCCTCCCAGCGCGACCCCGCGGCCGGTGGAGTTCGAGGTCATGCCCGGGTGGGGCGGCAAGCGGGTGGCGCAGGAGCTGGCGGCGGCCGGCCTCGTGCGCTCGGCGCTCGCCTTCGACTACTACCTCAGGTTCCGCGGCCTCGACACGGCGATCGGCGAGGGGCTCTACGACCTCGACCCCACGCTCTCGGCGCGCGAGATCGCCGCCGCGCTCGCCGCCGGTGGGCGGCCGCGTACCGCGACGGTCGTCGTGCCCGAGGGCTGGCGCGCCGACGCCGTCGTGGCGCGCCTCGCCGCCAACGGCATCGCCACGGCCGAGGAGCTGGCCGCCCTGGTGGCCGAGCCGGGCCTCGAGCTGGCCCCGCCGTACGCGCCCGCCGACCAGGGGCTCGAGGGCTACCTCTTCCCCGCCAGCTACGAGGTGCCGCTGCACGCCACGGCCGAGGAGGCGCTGAGGCTGATGGTCGACCGCTTCCGCGCCGAGGTCGCCGTGCGCGAGGGCCTGGCCGAGCGCCTGGGCGAGCTGGGCCTGACCGTGCACCAGTGGGTGACGCTCGCCAGCCTCGTCCAGGCCGAGGCCGCCGACGCGAGCGAGATGCCGATCATCGCGGGCGTGTTCCTGAACCGGCTCGAGCTGGGCATGCCGCTGCAGTCGGACCCGACGGTCGCCTACGGCCTCGGCAAGCCGCTGCCCGAGCTGAGCGCCGTCGCCGGCGACCTCAGGGTCGACACGCCGTGGAACACGTACACGCGCCCCGGCCTGCCGGTCGGGCCGATCGGCAACCCGGGCGCGGAGGCGCTCGACGCCGTGCTGGCGCCGGAGCGCTACGCGCCCGACGGCGCCCTCTACCTCTACTTCCTCCACGGCACGGACGAGGGCCGGCCGGTGTTCCGGCCCAACACGAACCTGCCGGCGCACAACCGCGACGTCGACGCGTACCTGAGGGGGCGATGAGCGGCATCTGTTAGTATGCCGCGATAATCCCCTTCCGACCGGGCGCGCGGGCGCGCCCTGGAGGCAACGCGTTGAGCGTCTTGTTGGGCTTCGCTCGTGTCGTGGACGCCGTGACCGGCCTGTTCGGCCGCCTGATGTGGTGGGTCTCCCTCTTCATGGTGGCCGTGGGCGTCTACAACGTCCTCACCAGGTACTTCTACGGCGCGCTCGAGGCCGTCGTCGGCCGGCAGCTGGCGGCGCGCATGACCGGCAGCTTCTACCTCGAGCTGCAGACCTACTCGTTCGACCTGATCTTCCTGCTCGGCGCGGCCTACGTCCTGCGGATGGACGGTCACGTGCGGGTGGACATCGTCTACTCGAACCTCTCGTCGCGGCGCAAGGCGATCGTCGACATCGTCTGCACCTGGCTGTTCCTGGTGCCGTTCGCCGCGCTCGGGATCCTCTACAGCCTGCCCTACGTGCGCAGGTCGTGGCAGACGCTGGAGATGAGCCCGAACCCCGGCGGGCTGCCGCGCTACCCGATAAAGGCCGTCATCGTCGTCGCGTTCGCGATGCTGATCCTGCAGGCGCTGTCGGAGACGATCCGCAACGCCGCCTTCCTGTCGGGCAGGAAGGGCTCCGGCAGCGTCCACGAGTCGCCGCCGGCGCCCACCGCGGTCGACGGCACGGCGGGCGGCGTCAGCGGGCCGGCGGGGTCGCACACCGGCTCGCCCGGAGCGCCGGGCTCCGAGCCCGGGACGGGGCTGGCCTGATGCTCGGCCTGTGGATGTTCGCCGTCGTCGTGGTGTTGCTGCTGATCGGCTTCCCCGTGGCGTTCACCCTCGGCGGCACGGCGGTGCTGTTCACCCTGCTGGGCTCGAACTTCACCGAGGTCTACCTCGGCTTCTCGCTCCCGTGGGACGCCGCCTTCAACGTCGCGCGCCTGAACATCCTGCCGCAGCGGATCTTCGGCACGATCATGGACAACTACACGCTCGTGGCCGTGCCGTTCTTCGTGTTCATGGGCGTGATGCTAGAACGCAGCGGCCTGGCCGAGGAGCTCTTGGAGTCCATGGGCATGCTCTTCGGCAAGCTGCGTGGCGGTCTGGCCATCTCGGTCGTCGTCGTGGGCGCGCTGCTGGCAGCCTCCACCGGCGTCGTGGGCGCCTCCGTGGTCACGCTCGGCGTATTGGCGCTACCTGTGATGCTCAAGTACGGTTACTCGAAGACGTTGGCCACCGGCGTGGTCGCGTCGTCCGGCACGCTCGGTCAGATCATCCCGCCGTCGATCGTGCTGGTGATCCTCGGCGACCAGATCGGCGTGTCGGTCGGAGACCTGTTCCTGGGCTCGTTCATACCCGGCTTCCTGCTGGCCGGGCTGTTCATCGCCTGGGTCGCCTTCGTCGCCTGGCGGCGGCCGAACGAGGCCCCCGCCCTTCCTCCCGAGGCACGGGCTCTCACGGGCTGGCGGCTGGTGGCCAAGATCCTGAGGAGCCTCGTCCCACCGCTGGTCTTGGTGATGCTGGTCCTGGGCACGATCTTCTTCGGCATCGCGACGCCCACGGAGGCCGGCGCTGCCGGCGCCGCTGGCGCCACGATCCTCGCCGCGCTGAACCGGCGCCTGACGCGCCGCAACCTGCTCGACACCATGGACACCACGGTGCGGCTGACGAGCATGGTGTTCATCATCCTGGTCGGCGCGACCGCCTTCTCGATGGTCTTCACGGCCCTGGGCGGCGGTCACGTGGTGGACGAGTTCCTGCTCAACCTGCCCGGCGGCCACATCGGTTTCATGTTCTTCACGATGCTGGTGATCTTCCTCCTGGGATTCTTCATCGACTTCATCGAGATCACGTTCATCGTCGTGCCCCTGGTAGCACCCATCGCCGCCAGGTTCTTCGGCGCCGACATGCTGCTGTGGTTCGGCGTCGTCGTGGCCATGAACCTGCAGAGCTCGTTCCTGACGCCGCCGTTCGGGTTCTCCCTCTTCTACCTGAAGGGTGTCGCGCCACCCGGCGTCAAGACCACCGACATCTACCGAGGGATCTTCCCGTTCGTAGCCATCCAGGTGGTGACGCTGGTGGTGCTGGTGCTGTTCCCCGGTTTGGTCAACTGGTTACCCAGCCTAGCTAGGTAGCCGCCCACGCCTCGGGAGGCGGGGCGGCTACTCGGTTAGGTCGAACCGTGGCGACCAACGCCAGGGGCGGCTGCAGCTCAGTCGCAGTTGTCCTGAACGGCGGACGGCCCGCCCCCGAAGACGGTGTCGAGCGGGGTGCTGACGTAGAGCCCGTGCGCGAGAGCGGGCCCGCTGGCCGGCTTCTCGCTCGGGTCACCCGGGTCGCAGCGGCCCGCGGTGATCAGGTCGAGCGCACTGAAGAGCGTGACGACCGGAGCCGAGAACGAGGTGCCCGCGTAGGCCACTACCTGACCGGGTCCCGAGACGAGCTCGTAGAGGGCCCCTGGCGCGGCTACCTCCCCGCTGTTGGCGAAGCTGGAACGCGCCACCGAGTACAGGCCGTCCCCGACGACGTCTAGCGAGCTGGTGCTGATTACCGTGGGCCAGGCCGACGGGTAGAGCGGGAAGTCGTGGCCCAGGTTGCCCGCGGCCGCGACGTGGACGATGGCGTTCACGGCAGCGCCCTTCGGGTAGGTCCAGCCGTCGCAGCGGCTCTTGCCGACCACGGGCAGCGGGCAGTCGAGGTACGCGAGGAGCGCGTCGTCTCCGGCGCCGAGCGGGGCCGTGAGCAGCTCGGCCAGCTCGTCCTCGTACTGCGAGCCGATGCCGTTCAGAGTGCGGAGCGCGCTGACGTACTCCTCGAACGTCTCGACGGCGCTGGCGCCCAGGTCGGCCGCGACCGCGCAGGGCACGACGGCGAAGCTCATGTTCACGACGAAGCGCTTGAACTCGTGACCCTTCGTGGTCGCCAGGTCGAGGAGGGAGGCGCGCAGCACCGACACGATCTCTTCGGTGTCGCGGTCGTGGGTGTCCACGGTCTGCACGACCAGCTTGCCGCCGTCATCCGTCCACCGGATGTAGATGGGCTCGCCGGTCGTGTGGTTCGTGGTGTCTGACCCGTTGACGAAGCCCATCTCGGTCAGCATCCGGAGCAGGTGTTGCAGTACCAACGCGCCGTGCGCCAGCTCGCCGGAGTCGGCCCATGCCTGCAGCTGGCTCTCGGAGACGGCCGCGCCGGAGAGGAGCGCCGCCGGGAGCTGATAGGTGCCACCGAAGTCGTCGACGATCAGGATCGCGACGCGGTCGTGATAGCTGGGCTTGCCTACGACCTGCCCCAGGTCCTGAACGAGCCTCTCGGGCGTCACCGTGGTGCCGACGAAATCGGCGGGATCGCCCACGAACAGGCCCCCGACGGCGCCCACCGCCTGCAGTCCCGCGCCCACGGCCTGCAAGCCCTGGCCGGGCAGGCTCATCTCCGTCGCTGCGCAGTTGCCGGCCTCTTCGTCGAACGGCTCTGGGCTCGAGAGCCGCGTGAGCCCTCCGATCGTGGGCGGCGGTGCGGCCGCCTCGACCTCCACGTCGCGGGTGACCCTCGACTCGTTGCCGCTGGTGTCGATGGCGACCGCCGTCAGGTGGTAGATGCCGGTGGCAGGAGGTGTCCACGCGAAGGCCCAGGTGCCGGTGGCAGGGTCCGTGAACGCTATGGGGGCCGCACCTTCCGCGATCTCCTCTGCGTTGGTGCTGGCGAGAAGCACGGGTCCCTCGTAGACCTGGACTCGTGCCACGCCGACGTCATCGGTCGCGGTCCCGCCCAAGCTCGAGGCGAAGCCCACGGGGAGCGCCGCTGCCGGCGCGAAGCCGAGCGCGGGCGGGACGATGTCGAGCGCGATGCCCGCCGCATGGGCGAAGGGGCGTTCGTAGGTGGCGATCACCTTCTGGTGCTCGGTAGGCACGCCGTCCACCAGGCGCCACCCCTTGATCACCGCCTTGATCACGAACTCGTCCGACTGGGGGGTGGGCGTGACGAAGACGCGGGCCCCCAGGTGGCTGCCCGTGACGTCGCCCAGTTCGGGGTCGAGCACGTACTTCACGTCGAAGTCGGCCAGCGGCACGTCGTAGGAGCCGTGCGTCGTCACGACGCGTAGGTAGAGGTCGATGACCTCGCCCGCGACCACGTACAGCCTCAGGCCCTCCTCGACCAAGGAGGCGCTACCGAGAAGCGTGTGCACCTCCAAGGCGACGCTCGTCGCGGCGTGGCTGACCATGGCGACGGTCTCTCCGTAGGCGAGAACGTCACCGCCACCATCCAGTCCGAACGTGAGGAAGCGGTACTGGCCCGCCGGCAGCAGGACGGTGATGGAGTCGGTGGCCGGCGTCACCAGCGTGTCGAACGGGCCGGCCGGGTCGTAAGCGTTCGCAGCGTCGAACGTCACCACGTCGCCGTTCGAGTCCAGGACGGTGACGTTCAGCTCCACCACGGCACTGAGCCCGCCGGGGCCTGTCGGCACACCCTGGGTCGAGACGCCCTGGCGGTCGAGGTGGAGGACCACCGGCTGTAGGACGGTGGGCCCGCTGTGGGGGCTCGTGCAGCTTGCCAGGACGGCGGCCAGCACGAGCGCGACTAGTAGCGAAGTGGCCTTGAGCGGTCTGTGCATCCTTCCCCCTTGGGGGCCGTGGCGCTGCCAGCCACCGGTTCCCTGTGCTCCGGTGGAGCTGACCAGGCCGCGCCGCGGCGATCGACTTCCCCCAAAGTTAGAACCCCATGAGAGCAGCCGACCGGACAGCCGTCACGCCCCGTGAGGCCACAGGACGTAAAGAGCGCCCGGCGAACGACCGCCGGGCGCTCCTGAAGTTCGCTCGCGAGCTACGTGCTCAGCTGTACGTGAAAGCCTCGTAGGCGTGCTCGTTGCGTTGGTCGAACGGCCTCACGCCGGCCAGGAAAGCGTCGGCCGACTCGGCGATGCGCGCGTAGGTTGCGTTGCCGCTCCGGAGGCCGGCGTCGATGCGGGTCCAGCTCTCCCTGAAGGTCTGCAGGATCTCGTTCGAGAA
>JBIQHQ010000003.1:117859-144487 GCA_044508445.1 Deinococcaceae bacterium | reverse complement strand
AGCTCGTCCCACAGCTCCTGGCCGCCGCCCGTGTGCACCCAGGAGGTGATCTGCGGCGCCGTCATGCCGAACGGCACGGCGGTGAAGAACGCGTGCGCCGGGTCCTTGCCTATGTAGTAGTAGGACGCCGTGTGCCCGACCTCGAACGCGCCGCTGGCCACGGCGTCGAAGACCTCGAGAGCCCCTATCTGCGCGCCGGCCGGGAACACCTCGATGTCGAGGCGGCCGTCGGTCATCTCGCGCAGGTAGTTCGCGAGGTTCACGGCGCCGCCGTAGAGGTTGTCGAGCGACGTCGGCCACGACGTCGGCATGCCCCACTTGAACACCTGCTGGCTCTGCGCCTTGGCGAACATGAGGGGCGAGAGGCTGGCGCTGGCGGCGACCGCGCCGGCCCTCTTGAGGAAATCACGACGTTTCATCACGGACCTCCCAGGTGCCTGCGGCTTGTAGAACGCGCGAAGTATAACGCGCCAGGCGGCCCGCGGCGCCGGGACGCCGCTCCAGGCGGGCCTGCGGCCGGGCGCCCCGGGCCGCCGACGCCCTCAGCGCTCGCCTTCCCCCGGGCGCCCCGCGCCCCGCGGGCCGGGCTCGCCCGTCCTCAGGCGTCCCGCCTTCCTCGCCGCCTCGGTGAGCAGGTACTCGATCTGCGAGTTCACGCTCCTCAGCTCGGCGGCGGCCCAGCGCTCCAGCGCGGCGTAGAGCCGCGGGTCCAGGCGCAGGAGGAAGCGCTTGCGCTCGGGCACGTCCGCGCCCTCAGCGCGCCAGCTTCAGGGTCCCGTTGAGGAACGTGGCCAGCGACGCGACCAGCGTCTGCGAGACCACGTCCGTGGGGGCCGGGTAGAGCTTCTGCTCGGCCGGGAGACCGGTGTCGACCATGTCGTGCGTCAGGTCGGGCAGCTCGAGGTGCGTGGCGCGGGGCAGGGCCTCGGCGAGGAGCTGGCCGTCCACCTGCAGCACCTGCACGTCCTTGAGGCCCTGCAGGACGAGGGTGGGCGCCTCCACCCGCGCGGCGAGCGCCGCCGGGTCGACGTCGATCTCGCTGCGCAGCAGCCCGGCCGCGTGCGCGAAGAGAGGCACCAGGTCGTTGTCGGCCAGCTCGTCGGTGACCTCGAGCGCCTGCCCGGTGCCGCGCCTCACGGCGTCGAGCAGCTCGGCCACGTCGCGCGCGTACGCCTCGAGCGCCTCGCCGCTCATGCCGGCGCGGCGCGCCGAGGCCACCACCTGCTCCTCCAGCAGCACCGCGAGCGGCCTGCCGGCGGTGGCGATGAGCACCAGCGCGTCAGGCGCGACGTAGCCCTCGGCGACGGCGTAGAGGGCCACGAGGCCGCCCTCGGAGTGGCCCATGAGCCCCAGGCGGCTGGCGTCCACGACCTCCTCGGCGGCCAGGGCGTTGAACCAGGCGGCGACGTCGGCGGCGTACGACGGGAGCGTGGCGGCGTTGGCGTCGCCGGTCGAGGGAGGGATGCCCATCTTCGCGACCCTGAGGACGCCGTAGCCCGCGCAGCCGAGGGCCTGGGCGAGCTGCCTGTAGCCGGAGTTCGTGATGACGGGCGGCGCGTTGCCTTCCACGTCCACGGCGCCGCTGCCGGGCAGGAGCAGCAGGGTGGGAGCGCCGGCGGCGGGAGCGCCGACGGGCAGCGTGAGCTCGCCGTAGAGCGTCTCGCCCGCCGACTCGACGCGCAGTGCGCGCGTCTCCACGCAGGCGGCCGTCCGCTCGAGGAACGCTGCGGCCGTCTCTCCTGCCGCCGCGCCGTCCTCGGGCGCGCCCGTCGCGGCGTCCCGCAGCTCGTAGCGCACGCCGGCGGCGGCGAGCTCGAGGGCCAGGATCCGCCCCTGGTCGTCCGCCCACAGCACGTAGTCGAGGGTCTGGGGACCGACGGTGAGCGCGGCGTCAAGCACCCTTGCCTCGACGGACCCGCCCGCCAGATCGACGGTCTCCGCGCCGGCGCGCGCGGCGAGGGAGAGGCGGCCGACGGCGCCGGCGAGGGGGACGACTATCGCCACGTCGAGCGGCTCCGCCGGCTCGCGCAGCGCCACGCTCACGAGGACCTGCAGGCCGTCGAGGAAGTTGTTGTCGACGACGTGGAGGGGCTCGTCGGAGGGCAGCGTGAACGTCGACTCCCTGCCCGCCTGCGTGAGCCGCACGGCCGCGCCCTCGGGCCCGAACTCCACGCGCATGTCGATGGCCACGCCCTGCACGGTCCCGGTCACGGCGTAGGACCGCGCCGCGCCGTCCGGGCCCGCGACGAGCTCGTCCTCGAGGCTGGCGATGCCGGGAAGGTCGACGCGGGACCTGGACAGGAAGCCCTCGGTGGTCTCCATCACGTCCACGGTGGACTCGCCAAGGCGGACGCCGCCCTGCGTCAGGTCGTACACGGCGCCGGACGGCGGCAGCCCGGCGTCCCCGGCCGGCTGCGCGCCGGCGGCTCCGCCCGCGACCAGCACGGCCGCGATGACGGTCCTCAAGGTCCTGCTCAAGCCCTCCTCCACCTTCTCGGGCCTCGGCCCTGCTGGAGCGTGCCCGCCGACATGTCCGGCGCCCGGGCCGCTCGGCGGCCAGCGAGGCCTAGGCGTCTCTAGCCAGCGTCGCCACGTGGCCGCCGAAGACCGCTCGCACCCGCGGCCGGTCCGGCTCCTGTGCCCGGACCGCCGGATGCCCATTGACATCGGGATGATATCACGGCGAGGTCAAGGGGCACTGGGCATCTGCCCGCGGGCGCTCGGCTCGGGCCCATGAACGTCCCCGAGGGCGCTGATAGACTCCGGCATGAGCATCAAGCCCGACCGCTGGATCAAGCAGAAGGCCCTCGAGGAGGGGATGATCGAGCCTTTCGAGGACCGCCTGGTCCGCGATGGCGTCATCAGCTTCGGGCTCTCGAGCTTCGGCTACGACCTCCGCGCGGCCCCGGAGTGGCGCATCTTCGTCAACGCCTTCAACACCGTCGTGGACCCCAAGGACTTCGACACCAGCAGCCTCGTGGAGTACGAGGGCGACGCCTGCATCGTCCCACCGAACAGCTTCGTGCTCACGCGCTCGGTGGAGTACCTGCGCATACCGGATGATACTATGGTGGTTGCACTCGGCAAATCGTCGTACGCACGGTGCGGTATAGTCGCAAATGTTACGCCCTTGGAACCGGGCTGGGAGGGGCATGTGACGCTGGAGCTGTCGAACACGACGCCCCTGCCGGCGAAGGTCTACGCGAACGAGGGCATAGTGCAGCTGCTGTTCTTCCAAGGGGAGCGCCCCGAGGTCACGTACCGCGACCGCAAGGGCAAGTACCAGGGCCAGCGCGGGGTCACGCTGCCGAAGATCTGACGGGCCGGCCGGAGCCAGGCGCGCCGAGACCAAGGGGCGGGCGAGCCGCGAGGGACCGGCGGCCGGGCCGCGCCGGGTCTACGCCCGGGCCCCGAGCTCCTCTTCCTCCTCCTCCTGCACCACGGGCAGCCGGAGGGTGAAGACCGTTCGTCCGGGCCGGCTCTCCACGGTCAGCGAGCCGTCGTGGTGCCTCGCCACCTGCCTGGCGATGGCCAGGCCCAGGCCGCTGCCGCCGCCGGCGCCCTTGTAGAACTTCTCGAAGATCCTCTCCTGCATCTCGGGAGGGATGCCCGGCCCGTCGTCCTCGACCTCGAGGACGGCCGTGCGCTCGTCGCCCTCGCGCACGTTCACCCGCACCCCTGCCGGGCCGGTGGCTGCCCTCACCGCGTTCGCCAACAGGTTGCGCACGAGCTGGCGTAGTCGCACGGGGTCGCCGAGCACCAAGAGCGGCGCCGTGCCTTCGACCCGCACGCCGGGGAACTCGGCGGCCACCGGGCGCGCGACGTCCTGGAGCAGGTCAACCAGGTGCGGGTTGATCTCGCGCACCAGCTCGCCGCGCGAGAGCAGCAGCAGGTCCTCGACGAGCCGCGCCATCGTGCCCGTGACGCGCCTGGCGTCGTCTATGTCCTCGGCCGCGGCCGGTCCGGCCAGGCGCGCCGCCCTGTCGAGGAACCCGCGCAGCGAGGTCAGAGGGGTCCTCAGCTCGTGGCTCGTCTCGGCCAGGAAGGTGCGCTGCGCGTCCCTCGCCTGCGCGAGCCTGCGGAGCAGCTCGCTCACGGTCTCGGCCAGACGGGCCACCTCGTCGCGGGGCCCCTCGTACTCCAGGGGCTCGAGCCTGTCCGGGTCGAGGCGCGAGACGCGGCGGGCCAGCAGGGTCACTGGCCGCAGCGACGCGGCCGCGACGAGGTAGCCGACGAGCAGGCTCAGCACGACGAGGGCGGCGGCGACGAGCAGGAGCGTACGCGACAGCGCCGCCAACGTCTCCTGGATGTAGCTGGGGTCGGCGATCACGGCCACGACGCCCACCGCGAATGGCGCCAGGGCGGCCTCGACGGGCCGCCCGAGCAGCTCGCCCGACCAGGGCGTGGGGACGAGCCCGGCGCCCACCACCACCTCCGGCGGGATCGCGGCCAGCGCCGACTCCCACTCGCTGCGCGAGGCGGCGAGGAGCTGCGCGCCCGGACCGTACACCTGCAGCACCATCCCGCCCGTGGGGCCGGAGAGGCTGCCGCCGGCGCTGCCCTCGCCGGTGGCGTACACGGAGGCCAGGGTGGCCGCGTCCTCACGCAGCGACCGGCGCAGGTCCCCGTACATGCCGTTCTTGACGAGCGCGTACGAGACCACCAGGGTCAGACCGGCGAGCAGCGCCGTGGCCGCCCCGGCCAGCACCGCTACGCGCCAGGTGAGCGGCAGGCCCCGGCGCCTGCGAGACGCGCGGCTCATGCCGGGCAGGTTACGCCCGTCGTCCCCTGGAACCGAGCGCGCGGCCCACGCGACCCTAGGACTTGAGCGCGTAGCCCACGCCGCGCACCGTGCGGATCACGCCGTAGCCGCCCACCTCGCGGAGCTTGCCGCGGATGTTGGCGATGTGGACGTCCACGACGTTCGACGAGGGGGGCAGGTCCTCGCCCCACACGTTCGTCTCGATCTCCTTGCGGCTGTAGACGCGCCCCGGCTGGCCGGCGAGGTAAGCGAGGAGCTCGTACTCGCGCGGGCTGAGCCTCACCTCCTCCTCGCCCCACAGCACCTGGCGCCTCACCGGGTCGATCGTCATGTCGCCGATCTTCTGGGCGGAGCCGAGCGTGCGCTTGCGGAGCTGCACGTTGATGCGTGCGAGGAGCTCCTGCACGTGGAAGGGCTTGGCCAGGTAGTCGTCGGCGCCGGCGTTGAGCATCTCGACCTTCGTGCCCACCTCGTCCGCGGCCGTGAGGATGAGGATGGGCGTGTCGCCCGTGCGGCGCACGCGCCGCGCGATCTCCTGGCCGCTGATGTCGGGCAGGCCCAGGTCGAGGATCACGAGGTCGGGCTCCTCCTCGCGCACCGCGGTGAGCCCGCGCATGCCCGAGTCGAACGCCAGCACCTCGAAGCCGGCCTCCTCCAGCTCGCGCTTGAGGAGCCTCAGGATGTCGAGGTCGTCCTCGACGATGAGTATCCGCTTCGCCACTTCATTCCTCCCCGTTCAACGCGAAGCGCATCAGGACGCCGCGCTCGCGGAAAAGGAGCGCTCTCAAGGATAGGGGTTCCAGCGCCTCCGGCTCGGTGAGGAGGACGTCGCGCCCGTCGGGACTGATCCGCCCCACGAGCGCGCGCGAGCCCATGGCGTCGACCCGCTCGGCCGGGGAGCTCTCGGCCGGGAAGATGATGATCCGCACCTCCGTGCCCGGGCCGGGGAACTCGGTGAAGACGAGCCGCCCGTCCTCCACCGTCGCCTTGGCGTACACGGTGAGGAGGTCGGGCGACACGATCCGCAGCTCCGTGCCCTCGCTCATGGCGGGCAGGAGCGCCAGGACCTGGCCCATCAGCAGGAAGTGTGGGAAGCTCATCCTCTCACCGTCGCCGTCGATGATAGGACGCGTTCCCGAGGATAGCGTCCTGGAGCGGTTAAGCTAACCTTCATCGGGTCGCGCCCCGCCGTCCGGGCGGCGGGGAGTGAGCGCGGCGCGGGGAGGCGACCAGCGGCGGCGGCGCGTGCCCGCGGGCGCGGCCCCAGCCGCCGCCAGCCACGTCCCTGAGGCGATTCGTGCACAGAGGAAGTGAACGACCTAACCGCTGCCGGACGGGCCGGCGTGCAAGGCTGGCGCCCACGAGCACGCGACAGCGAGGCTCGCCCGCTGCGGCAGCGCGTCCGTGCCTGGCGGCGCGGTGACCGGGCCCGCACGGCCCGGCGGAGGGGACCTGATGACGGCACGACATGCTGCGTGGAAGGGGACGGTGCTGGCCAGGGCCATCTGCGCCGCCGCTCTCCTCGCGACGTTCACCGCCCTCTCTCACGCGTCCGCGCAGGCGTTCGACGAGAACGTCTACTACCAGCAGTGCCTGCGCTTCGAGGCCGGCGGCGACCTCGAGACCGCCAGGCGGGCGTGCCAGAACGCCCTCCAGGTGCGGCCCAGCTTCGCCGAGGCCGAGCTGGCGCTCGCGCGCATCGAGCTGCACCTGGGCGAACACGCCAGCGCCGAGAGCCGGCTGCGCCGCGTGCGCAACTCGATCCACACGGCCGAGCCGCTCGTGCTGCTGGCCGAGGCCGCGCTGGCCGGGGGTCGCCCGGACGAGGCCCAGGGCTACCTGACCAGCGCCCGCACGATCCTCCAGCAGCAGGGCAACAGGGAGCTGGAAGGCTCGCTGCAGCGCCTGGCCGGCAACATCGACGAGTTCTCCGGCCGCTACGACGACGCCCTCGCCGCCTACGGCGCGGCCATCGCCGCCGACCCCCTCAACGTGGACTACCGCCTCGCCGACGCCAGGCTGCGCCTGAGGCTCGGCGACCCTGCGGCCGCGGTGGCGCAGCTCCGCTCCTACATCGACCTCACGGGCGACGAGCGCGACCCCGAGGTCCTCTCGCTGCTGGGCCGCGCGCTGTGGGCCCGGGGCGACCTGGAGGAGGCCGCCGACAGCCTGGCCACGGCCCACCAGCTCCGCGGCTCGCGCGACGTGGACGCGCAGGCCGAGGACCTGAGGGCGCTGGCGTTCATCTACTACGCCGAGGGCGACATCGCGGCCGGCAACCTGGCGCTGCGCGAGTCGCTGCGCCGCGACAACCTGATAAGCCGCCTCGGCGGCAACTCGCTGGTGTGGCTCGCCGCGCTGCTGCTGCTCGTCGCCGTGCACCTGGTGGCCGAGAGCCGCATACCGTCGACGAGCGGCCTCGAGGTCGTGGACGGCCCTCAGCCGTGGAGCGTGGGCAACGTCTACGGCACGCTGGTCGTCTCGGTGCTGCTGGCGCTGGCGGCGGCCGTGGCCTACGGCCAGTTCGTGCACGGCAACACCCTGGCCGTGCTCACGCCGGTGCAGGCCACCGACGCCTGGGCACTGTTCTTCATCACGCTGAGCGTCTTCCTCGTGCTGCTCTCGTGGCGCCGCGCCGCGATGACGGGCCACGACCCCATGGAGGTGCTCATCGGCAGCAGCCGCCAGCCCCTCACCGGCGTGGGCCTGGGGCTCCTGTTCCTGGCGGCGCTGCTCGCCTACCTGCACTACGACCCGCTCGACGGCGCCCTCGGCGGCTTCTACCTCGACCTCGCCCAGCTCACGCCGTACGTGGTGGCCGCGATGATCCTCGTGCCGCTCGCCGAGGTGTTCTTCCGCGGCTTCGCCATACCGCCCCTGGCGCGGCGCTACGACAGGCGCAGCGCCACCCTCATCTCCGCCGTCCTCTACGCCCTCGCCTTCGGCACGCCCGTCGCGCTGCTCCTGGTGTTCGGGCTGATCCTCGCCGACGGCTTCAGGCGGCGCCCCAACTCCACGGAGCCGCTCATCGCCCAGCTCACGCTCCACGTCGGACTGCTCGTCGCCGTGAGCGTCAGCCCCTGGGCCCGCAGCCTCTTCTTCGGCTGAGTGCCTCTCCACGCCGTCGACAAGCCCCTGGGGCTGACGTCTCACGACGTCGTCGCGCGCGCCAGGCGCCTGCTCGGCACGCGGCGCGTCGGGCACGCGGGCACCCTCGACCCGCTCGCCTCCGGCGTGCTGCTCCTGATGTCGGAGGAGGCCACGAGGCTCTCCCCCTACCTCACGGGCCACGACAAGACCTACCTCGCCTGGGTGACCCTCGGCGCCTCGACGCCCACGCTCGACGCCGAGGGGCCGGTGGAGAGCGTGGCCGACGCGGGAGAGCTCACCGAGGAGAGGCTAGGCCCTGCCCTCGAGGCGTTCCTGCGCGTCACGGAGCAGCGGCCGCCGGCCTACTCGGCCGTGAAGCGCGCCGGCGAGCGCTCCTACCAGGCCGCCCGGCGCGGCCGACCCGAGGAGCCGCCGCCGCGGACCGTCGCCTACAGGGAGGTGTCCCTCATCGCCCTGGCCGCGGACCGCGCCGACCTGCCCGCCACCTTCGCTCGTCCGCCGGGTGCGCCGCCGGGGCGCTACGAGCCCGCGCCCGACGGCGTGAGGTTCGAGCTGCCGCCCGACCCGGCGGTGCCCGCGGCCTTGGCGAGCGAGGCCGCGGCGGCGCGACGCGTCACGGCGCTGCTGCGCCTGACCGTGGCCGCCGGCACCTACGTGCGATCGTTCGCGCGCGACCTAGGCGCCGCCCTCGGTCTCCCCGCCTACCTCTCCGGGCTAGTGCGCACCGCCTCGGGAGCCGTCGACCTGGGGGACACCGTCGCGCTCGACGACCTGCCCGCGGCCCCGCCGCTCGACCCCGTCGCGGCTCTCATGCTGCCCACGGTGGAGCTGGATGACCGCGCGGTGACGGACGTGCGCCACGGGCGGCGCCCGCCGCTCGTGCTGCCCGGACGCTCCGCGCTCGTGGACGCGAGAGGTTCCCTGGTGGCGCTGGCCGAGCCGTCCGATGGCACGGCCGGCTACCGCCTGCTGCGGGTCTTCGCCTGAGGCCCCGGCGGACGACCACGGCCGCCCGGCGCCGGCGGCGCCCCGGCGCGAGCTACGCGCTCGCGTCTCCCGGGCCGTGCGGTCGGGCGGCCGCTTCTACCCCGCGGTGCGGCCGGCGCGGCCGGGCGCGCGGCGCCGCGGTAGAGTCGCGGCAGGACGACCAATGACAACAGGGGCGCGCCCGTGAGGACGCGCCCGTATGCCGGGAGACACGCATGGACATCGGCGTCGTCAAGGAGATCAAGCCCCAGGAGTACCGCGTGGCGGCCACCCCGGGCACCGTGCAGGCCCTGGTGGCGGCCGGTCACCGCGTGTTCGTCGAGAAGGGTGCCGGGCTCGGCTCCGGCTTCGGCGACGAGCAGTACGCGGCCGCGGGAGCGCTCGTCGGCGTCAGCGCCGAGGAGGCGTGGGCGCAGCGGCTGGTGCTGAAGGTCAAGGAGCCCGTGGAGCCCGAGTTCCGCTACCTGCGTGACGACCTGGTCCTCTTCGCCTACCTGCACCTGGCGGCCGCCAAGGAGCTCGCCGAGGCGCTGCTGCGCGCCGGCACCACGGCCATCGCCTACGAGACGGTGCAGCTAGCGAACGGCAGCCTGCCGCTGCTAACGCCGATGAGCGAGGTCGCGGGGCGCATGGCCGCGCAGGTGGGCGCGCACCTGCTGGAGCGCCCGCACGGCGGGCGTGGCGTGCTGCTGGGCGGTGTGCCGGGCGTGCACGCCGGCGAGGTCGTGATACTCGGGGGCGGCACCGTGGGCATCAACGCCGCCAAGGTGGCCCTGGGCGTGGGGGCCCGCGTCACGCTCCTCGACGTCAACCACGCCCGCCTCCAGTACCTCGACGACGTCTTCCGCGGCGCCGTGCAGACGATGTCCAGCAACCTCGGCAACGTCTTGGAGCTGCTGCCCCGCGCCGACCTGCTCATAGGCGCCGTGCTGATCCCCGGCGCCAGGGCGCCACGGCTGGTGTCGCGCGACATGCTCGGCGCCATGAAGGAGGGCAGCGTGATCGTCGACGTCGCCGTGGACCAGGGCGGCTGCATCGAGACGATCCACGCCACCACGCACGACGACCCCACCTACATCGTGGACGGCGTCGTGCACTACGGCGTCGCGAACATGCCGGGCGCCGTGCCGAACACCAGCACGCGCGCGCTGGCGAACCAGACGCTGCCCTACGTGCAGCGACTCGCGGACCGCGGCCTGGCGGCGCTGGCCGAGGACCCGGCCTTCCTCAAGGGCCTCAACACCTGCGCCGGCCGTCTCACGCACGAGGGCGTGGCCAGCGCCTTCGACATGCCGTGGACGGCGCCCGGCGAGGCGCTGCGGGCGGCCGCGGTCTGAGCGCTCCGCCCACGGCGGCCACGGCCGGAGGGCCTCGCCCACGGCGGCCACGGCCGGAGGGCGCGCCCGCGGGCGGGCCGCGAGGCCGGCGCGCCTACCTGACCCGCGCCAGCGCCTTGCGGATGAGGGTCTCGGCCGCGGCGTCGGGCTCGTCCTGCAGCAGCTCGGCGACCACGCCCTTGACCTGCGACTCGCGGTAGCCCAGCGCCAGCAGAGCCTCCACGGCGTCCTGGCCAGCCGCTCCGAGGGCGCCGGGAGCGCCGGCGCCGGCCACCTGCGAGAACAGGTGCTCCGGGAGCCTGTTGCGCAGCTCCACGACGATCCTCTCGGCCGTGCGCTTGCCGACGCCCGGGGCGCTGGTGAGCAGGCCGGCGTCGGAGTTCGCCACCGCCGAGGCGATGAGCTGGACGGGCAGCGCCGACAGCAGGCCGAGGGCCATCTTCGGGCCCACGCCGCTCACGTCCAGGAGGCGGCGGAAGAGGAGGAGCATGTCGGGCTCGTGGAAGCCGTAGAGGTACGGCTGCTCCTCGCGCACCAACAGGACCGTGCGCAGGCGCACCCGCTCGCCGGGCCGGCAGCGCGCCAGGGTGGCGGCGGGCGCCTGCACCTCGACGCCGAAGCCGCCGACGCGGAGGACGACGCTGGCCTCCTCCACGGCCTCGACCTCGCCCTCGACGAAGGCGATCACGGCTCGGTGTAGAGCGGCGCGAAGAGGGCGTCGTAGCCGACGTCGGCGAAGGTCGCGCAGCCGGTGAGCCTGAAGGCGTAGGCGAGCTCGGCCGCGAGCGCCGTCATCGGGCGGTCGCCCTCCACGACCACCAGCTCGGCGCCCAGGGCCAGGTAGCGGAACGCGTCCACGCCGTCGCGGACGGCCCCGCCGGCGGCGATCGTCAGCATGCCGGCGACGGCGTCGACGACCTCGGGCAGGAGGTCGATGGTCGCGGGCGCGCGCAGGTGGGCGCCCAGGGCCGAGCTCACGACCACGACGTCGGCCCCGGCCTCGGCGGCGACCTCTGCGTCCGCCGGTCCGCCGACGCCGAACACCCACAGCGGCAGGCCGGCCGCGGCGCGCAGCTCGGCCAGGTCCTCGCGGCTGCGCGGCCTGAAGGCCTCCTTGCCGAAGGGCGCGGCCTCGGCGAGGGGCGCCAGGTCGAGCCCGACGGCGCCCACGCCCAGGTCGGCCAGGCGCTTCACCTCGGCCACGAGCTCGGCCATGCGGCGCGGCGGCAGCACGGCGATCACGGAGCCGTCGGGGCACTCGCTCAACCGCTCGGCGTCGACGGCGGACGCGTCGACGGCGCCGAGGCGGGACAGGTCGGCCGCGGCGGACCGCGCCAGCGCCTCCGGCCACGAGGCGCCCGCCGGTAGCCTGGCCACGAGCGGCCACTCGAGCGTCAAGCCCAGGACCTCGACGCTGAGGTCCGGCTCCTCGACGTCGTGGAGCACCTTGGGCACCAGCGGGTAGTCGTCGAGGGCCGCGATGTCGCGCTCGCGCATGTGACGGCGATGATAGCCGCTCCGCCGCACCCGCCTGTCGCGCGGGCGCGCCGCCGTGGCGCCGCCCGTGCGGCGCGGTCCGCGGGCTCGCGGGGGACATCACCCGGCGCGGTCCGCGGGCTCGCGGGGGACATCCCGCCCCACGGGAGCGGCGCTCGCACCGGGTACCATGCGAGGCGGATGGAAGCGCCGATGATCCAGGTACGAGGTCTGCGCAAGACGTTCGAGGGGGGCAAGGGCGGCAAGAAGGTCGTCGCCGTCGACGACCTCGACTTCTCGGTGGCCAGCGGCGAGGTCTTCGGCCTGCTCGGGCCCAACGGCGCGGGCAAGACGACCACGCTGCGCGTCCTGGCCACGCTGCTGAGGCCCGACGCCGGCACGGCCACGGTGGCCGGCCACGACGTCGTGAAGGACGCCGAGGCCGTGAGGGCCAGCATCGGCGTCGTGAACGGCGGGATGGGCCTCTACGACCGGCTCACCGGCCGCGAGATACTCCGCTACTTCGGGCGCCTCTACGGCATGGACGAGTCCGCCGTGGACGAGCGGATCGAGAAGCTCGACGACCTGCTCTCGCTCGGCGACACGCTCGACAGGCGCGCCGGCGGCTTCTCCACGGGCATGAAGCAGAAGGTCGTGGTCGCCCGCGCCGTCATCCACGACCCACCGGTGATCTTCTTCGACGAGGCCACCAGCGGCCTCGACGTCGTGGCCCGGCGGGCGGTCATCGACTTCGTGAAGGCTTACCCCTCGGAGGGGCGCGCCGTCGTCTACTCGACCCACGTGATGAGCGAGGTCGAGGAGCTGTGCGACCGCTGCTGCGTGATCTACGACGGGCGCAAGATCGCCGAGGGCACCGTCGCCGAGCTCAACGCCCGGACCGAAGCCTCGAGCCTCGAGGAGGCCTTCTTCCGCCTCGTCAGGCGCTCCGGGCTGGCGGCCGAGGGGGTGGCGGCATGAGGTGGGGTCGCGTCTGGGACATCGCGCGCAAGGAGGTCCTCTCCACGTTCCGCGACCGCCGCGCGATCGTCTCGAACATCGTCCTTCCGCTCTTGCTGCTGCCGGTGGTGATGCTCGGCATGCCCCTCCTGCTGGGCGGGCTCTTCGAGCGCGAGACGACCACCGTCACCGAGCTCGGCGTGTCCGGCGCCGAGAACATGCCGCCCGAGCTGCGCGCCGCCATCGAGGCACAGAACGTCGCGCTCGTCGAGGTCGACGACCCTGAGACCGCCGTCCGCGACGACGACGTGCCGGCCGCGATCGCCGTCCCCGAGGGCTTCGGGGACACGATCGCCGCCGGCGGCAGGGCCGAGGTGCAGCTCTACAGCAAGGCCGGCAACATGCGCAGCGAGCTGAACGTGGGCAAGCTGCGCAGCGCCGTCTCGGCCTACCAGCAGGGCGTGGTGGCCGAGCGCCTCGGTGCCGAGGGCCTCGACCCGGCGATCCTCGAGCCCGTGGCCGTGACGGCCGTGGACGCCAGCTCGGAGGCCGAGCGGAGCAGCGGGCAGCTCTCCTGGCTCATCCCCTTCTTCATCGCCATCTGGACGCTCACGGGCGGCCAGATGACGGCCATAGACGCCACCGCCGGCGAGAAGGAGCGCGGCACGCTCGAGTCGCTACTGGTGGCGCCGGTGAGGCGCTCCGAGGTGGTCTTCGGCAAGTTCCTGGCCACGCTCGTCTTCGGCCTCACGGCGGCGATCGCCGCGATCGGCGGCTACCTCGTGGGCGGCCTCGTCATGCGCGGCATCTTCCTGCCGCGCATGGGCGAGGAGGGCGGCTCGATCGTCGCGATCCTCGGCGGCAGCCTCTCGGTGGACGCGCGCAGCGTGCTCCTGCTCCTGATGAGCGCGGTGCTGCTCGCCTCCGTCGTGGCGGCCGTGCTGCTCTCCATAGCCCTCTTCGCCCGCTCGTTCAAGGAGGCGCAGAGCTACATAGCCCCGCTCTCGTTCTTCTTCGTGATCCCCGCGGTGGCGCTGCAGTTCAAGGACCTCATAGGCATCGGCGACGGCGCCTACGCCGTGCCCGTGCTCAACGCCCTGCTGGTCATGGACGACATCGTCAAGGGCACTGCCACCCTGTCGAGCATCCTCGTCACGTGGGCGTCCCTCGCCGCTGTCATCGCGCTGCTGCTCGCCTTCGCGCACAGGAACTTCAGCCGCGAGGACGTGATCTTCAGGACCTGAGGCCGGTGCGCGGGGCGCGGCCCGCGGTCCCGCGCCCCGCCGGGCGGCGAGCCGCGGAGCCTCTCCCTGCGGCTCGCCCACCCGCTCCTCACAGGGCGGTGCGGCGGTAGGGCGTGTCGACGGGCCCGCCGGCGGGCACGCGCCCGTACACGGTCGCGAGGCCCAGCAGGTGGGGCGCCAGCCGGTCCGGCACGTCCTCCCAGGCGAAGCGCCAGCTCCAGTTGCCGTGCTCGCGGCCGGGCGTGTTCATGCGGGCCTCCGGCCCCAGGCCGAGGTGGTCCTGCAGCGGCACGACGGCGAGGTCGGCGACGGACGCGTAGGCCAGGCGTACGAGCCCGTCCACGACCTCCTCGGCCGGCCGGCCGAGGTAGCGGCGCACGTGGTCGCGCTCGGCCTCGGGCGCCGCGGCGTACCAGCCGCGCGTGGTGTCGTTGTCGTGCGTGCCCGTGTAGACCACGCAGCGGCGGTCGTAGTTGTGGGGCAGGTACGGGTCGTGGGCGCCGCCCGCGAAGGCGAACTGGAGCACCTTCATGCCGGGCAGGCCGAAGCCGTCTCGTAGCCGCTCCACGTCGGGGGTGATGACGCCGAGGTCCTCGGCCACCACGGGCAGCCCGCCCAGCTCGCGCCGCAGCGCCTCGAACAGGTCGGCGCCGGGCCCCTCGACCCAGCGACCCCTCACGGCCGTGGGCTCGCTCGCCGGGATCTCCCAGTAGGCGGCGAAGCCGCGGAAGTGGTCGATGCGCACGAGGTCAGCCTGGTCGAGGGCGTGCCGCAGACGCGCCACCCACCAGGCGTAGCCCCGCTCCCTCACGACGTCCCAGCGGTAGAGCGGGTTGCCCCAGCGCTGGCCCGTGGCGGAGAAGTAGTCGGGCGGCACGCCGGCGACCACCGTGGGCCGCCCGTCCTCGCCCAGGTGGAAGAGCTCGGGGTTGGCCCATACGTCGGCGGAGTCGAGCGCGACGAAGATGGGCACGTCGCCCAGCACCCGCACGCCGACCTCGGCCGCGCGCGCCTTCACCGACGTCCACTGGCGGTGGAACCACCACTGCCAGACGCGCTGCCTGGCGACCTCGTCGGCGAGCCGCTCCGCGGCGTCCGCCAGGGCCGCCGGTTCGCGCAGCCGCAGCGGGCGCTCCCAGGCGGTCCACGGCGCGCCGCCCGAAGCCTCCTTGAGCGCCATGAACAGCGCGAAGTCGTCGAGCCACGCCGACGCGCGCCGCGCGAAGGCGGCGAAGCCCGGCTCGCCGGCGCCGCCCGCCGCCAGGAAGGCGTCGGCGGCGCGCCGCAGCAGCGGCAGCTTGCGGGCGTAGAGTGCGCCGAAGTCCACGCGGGCCGAAGGCAGCTCGCGCAGGGCGTCCAGGTCGTCGTCGTCGAGGAGCCCCTCGGCGGCCAGGGCGCCCACGTCGATGAGGTAGGGGTTGCCGGCGAACGTGCTGAACGACTGGTAGGGGCTGTCCCCGTAGCCAGTGGGGCCCAGCGGCAGCACCTGCCACACGCGCTGGCCGGCCGCCGCGAGCAGGTCGAGCCAGCGCAGCGCCTCGGGCCCCAGCTCGCCCACGCCGTGGGGTCCGGGCAGGCTGGTCGGGTGCAGCAGGACGCCGGCCGCTCGCGTCAGCGGGGCGTCCGGCCCCGCGTGCCCGGGCGACGCGCTCGCCCCGGGCGCGCCCGCCGGCGCCGCGCTCACTTGACGAAGGGCTTGCCGGACGCCTTGGGCGCGATCGAGCGGCCCACGAAACCGGCCAGCACGAGGATGGTGAGGACGTAGGGCAGGCTCTGCACGACCGTGGGCGGCAGCAGGCTGCCCCCGCCCAGCAGCACCTCCGTAGCCTGGAAGGCGCCGAAGAGCAGCGTGGCACCCAGCACGCCGAACGGGTGCCACTTGCCGAAGATCAGGGCCGCCAGGGCGATGAAGCCGCGCCCGCCGGACATCTCGCTGACGAACTGGTTGAGGTTGCCTATCGACAGGTAGGCGCCGCCCAGGCCGGCCAGGACGCCCGAGATCACCACGCCCGCGTAGCGCATGCGGAAGACGTTCACGCCCACCGAGTCGGCCGCCGCGGGGTGCTCGCCCACGGACCGCAGGCGCAGGCCGAACGGCGTGCGGAAGACGACGAGCCACGTGATGGGCACGAGCAGGAACGCCAGGTACACGAGAGGGCTGAACGAGAGGTTGTCGATGCCGAACAGCTCCCACTGCGGCAGGCGGTTGCGGATGGGCGTCGAGGTGGCGGAGTTGCCGTAGAGGCCCGAGAGCACGACGGCGGGGATGCCAATGGCCATCAGGTTGATGGCCGTGCCGGAGATGATCTGGTCGGCGCGGTAGCGGATCGACACGACGGCGTGGATCCACCCCACGAACCCGCCCAACGCGGCTCCGGCCAGCACGCCGAGCCAGGGGGCGAAGGGCACCCGCGCCACGGGGTTCTCGGCCAGGTACGGCGCCTCGACGAGCTGCGCGGTGATCGCCGCGGCCATGGCCCCGAAGAGGATGATCCCCTCGAGCGCGATGTTCACCACGCCCGAGCGCTCGCTGAAGAGGCCGCCGAGCGCGGCGAAGAGCAGCGGCGTGGTCGCGCGGACCATCGACGAGAACAGGGCGAGGAGGACGACGACGTCCACGGCGCTACGGACCCTCCCCCGCCGCCCGCTCGCGCACCAGCGGCTGCGCCTCCTGACCCTCCACCGTGTCGCGCTGGCCGGCATGGGTGTAGCGGCGGCGGTAGGCGGGGTCCACCAGCGACTGCGGCAGGAAGCCGCGCGCGGCGATGAACAGCACGACCAGGGCGAGGATCATGCTGACGACCTCGCGCGTGAGGTCGGGGAAGGTGATGTTCAGCACCGAGCCCCCGTACTTCATGACGCCGAAGAGGAACGCCGAGAGCAGGATGCCGAAGGGGTGGTTGCCGGCCAGCAGCGCCACCGCGATGCCGTCGAAGCCGTCGCTGGTGGGTATGGACTGGCGCAGGGCGAAGTCCTCGAGGGCGCCGCCCAGGACGTAGTGGGTGGCCGTGAGGCCGGCGAGGCCGCCTGAGATCGCCATGGTGATCACCGTGGTGCGCGGGATGCTCGCGCCGCCGTACTCGGCCGCACCCGGCGCGAGGCCCACGGCGCGCAGCTCGTAGCCGAAGCGCGTCTTGAAGAGCAGCACGTACACGAGCGCGGCGGCCACGAGGGCGAGGAAGAAGCTGGCGTTGAGGTTCGTGGGCGGGATCGCCGTGGGCAGGCGGTTCAAGCCGAGCAGCGCCAGCAGCAGGTAGAGGGCGACGCCGAGCAGCGCGGCGGCGGCGAGCCGGGCCGGCCAGCGGCGCAGCGCCCTCACGCGCCCGAGGAGGAACAGCGACGCCAGCGCCGCGAGCGGGGCGATGAGCCGCGCGTAGTCGATGCGCACGACGTTCACGCCGGGCGAGGTGCGGGTGTCGATCCCCACCATCTCGGGGAGCTGCGGCATGCGGGCCTCAGGCCGCAGCGGCTGCGACTTGGGCTCGTTGCCCGGCACCTTGAAGGGCATCTGCACCGTCACGGGGGCGTCGCCCGGCCGGGGCTGCCCGGCGACCACGGAGGCGGCCAGCAGGACCACGGCGAAGCCGGCCAGGGCCAGCCGCGGCGCCCGCCGCACGGTGCGCCTCAGGGGCGGCACGAGCAGCAGCAGGGCGGCGGCGAGCGCCAGCGAGCCTATGGCCGCGAGGATCCGCAGGGCGGCCGCGGCGAAGACGTTGCTCGACGAGAGGATGAAGAGCAGCACCGAGGCCGCGACGAAGTTCAGGAGGATCGTGGCGATGACCTCGTTGGCGCCGAAGCGCGCCTTGAGCCAGCCGGGCAGCCCGCCCCACAGCGCGCCGCCGGCGAAGGCGCCGAGTACGGCCAGGGGCAGCGTGACGAACCGCGGGCCGGGCATGTAGATGCCCACCATCGCTGCGGCTATGGCGCCGAGGACCATCTGCCCCGGCGCGCCGATGTTGAACAGCCCCGCCTGGAAACCGAAGGCGACGGCCAGGCCGGTGAAGATGAGCGGCGTGGCCAGCTTCAGCGACTCCGCGAAGCCGCCCACGGTGCCGAGGGCGTCGCGGAACATCGTGTAGTAGGCGTACCAGAGCGTGTCGAGCCGTCCGACCAGCCTCTCGAACCCGCCCACCGCCAGGCCCGCGGCCATGGGCGTGGGCTGCAGCAGGAGGATGACGACGGCGGCGGCGGCCAGGGCCAGCAGTATCGAGATCGCCGGCACGGCCGCGCTGCGCATGAACGCGTCGATGCCGCGCCGCAGCCGGGGCCAGCCCCGCAGGCCGGCCACGCCGGCCACGAGCCCGAGCACCACGGCGATGAAGGCGGCCCAGCCGGGCCCCACGTTCGCGTACGGCAGGCGCCTTATGTTCAGGCCCCCGGCCCTCGCCGCGTCGAGGTCCTCGGCCAGCGACCTCTCGTCGAAGGCCGCCAGGACCTGGCGCAGGACGTCGGGGTCCTGGCGCGGCGTGGGGTCGGCGATCGCCTCCTCCACCTGGGCGCGCACGGCCGCGCGCCGCGCCTCGTCCACGGCGGCGCCGAAGCGCGACACGCCCCAGGCGTTGGCGCCCACCAGCAGCACGGCGGCGGCCAGCCACACCGCGTGGCGCGCGCGGGAGCCCGTCAGCGCCCCGCCCGCGGCCAGGAGCGTGCCCACGGCGGTGACGACCAGCACTGTCGCGCCCGCCGGGAAGTCGACGGGCGCCGTGCGCCCGGTGAAGTCCACGTAGCGCTGGGGCAGCAGGACCACGGCGCTGCGCGCGCCGGTCTCGCGGTTCACGGCCCCCCACGGCGCCAGCAGGAGAGCCGCCGCGGTGACGACCGCCATCGTCAAGACGGCGATCCTGTCGCTCATGAGGGCTTCACGCGCGCCATCATAAGGGACGCCGCCCGCAGCTCCTCCGCCGCCTCCGCGGCGGAAGGCCTGGTCCTCTGGTCCTTGGCGAGGAGCCTGGCCACCAGCCCGTCGTAGGGGGCGAGCGCCGGGTCGAGGGCGGAGGGAGGCGGCGGCTCGAGCGCCGCGTGCGCCCTCAGGACCTCGTCGACGTCGCCCGTGAACGGCGCCTGGCCGGTGACGGCCCGGTAGGCGACGACGCCGAGGCCGTAGACGTCGGAGGCCGGCGTGGCCGGCGCGCCGCGGGCCTGCTCCGGGCTGAGGTAGGCGAGCGTGCCGGCGATGGGCGGCGTCGACCCCGGCGGCTCGCCCAGCCGCGCCGCGAGGTCGAAGTCGAGGAGCTTGGCGTGGCCGCGGGCGTCCACGAGCACGTTCTCCGGCTTCACGTCGCGGTGCACGATCCCGGCGGCGTGGAGGTAGGCGAGGGCGTCGGCCACGCCGGCCAGGGCCAGGAGCCTCTGCGAGACGTCGGCGCCCTTGTCGGCCCAGCGCGTGTAGCGCACGCCCAGGACCAGCGGCATGAGCAGCGCGGGCCGGCCCAGGACGGCGAGGGCCTCGTCGACAGGGTTGAGGTGCGGGTGGTCTAGGCCCCTGCCCACGTCCAGCTCGCGGGCGGCGCGCCAGGCGTCCTCGACGCGGAAGAGCTTCAGCGCCGCGAGCCGCCTGCCGTCGCTGGCCAGGTACACGCGCGCCGACACCCCCCTGTCGAGCTCGCGCAGCACCTGCAGGCCACCCTCCAGTCGCGTGCCGATGATCCTCACCGCTTCACCAGCACCCCAGCCCTCAGCAGGTCGGCGAACGCCTCCTTCTCCAGCGCCGCGACGTCGCCGGCGGCGGACGCGGGCGGCGCCACCAGCAGCAGGTGCCTGAAGCCGGCGCGCAGCACGGTCTCGCGGGTGCGCTCGAGGAAGCGCCTCACCTCGCGCCTGTACGCCTCCACCTCGTCCGGTCCCGCGGGGCGCCTCTCCTCGGTCTCCACGTCCACGACCTCGAGCTCGCCGCGAGGCGGGTCGAGGTCCTCGTCGGCGACGACCTGCAGGAACGCGGCGTCGAGGCCGCGCGCCTTGAGGGCCGAGAGGCCCGGCCGCAGCGGGGCGTCCTCGAAGAGGTCGGAGATCACCAGGGCGAGGCCGGTGCCGCGCTGCGGCGGCAGCGACAGCGCGAACGTCTTCAGGCCGCTCACCGGGCCGCTGCCGCGCGCGCCCGTCGACTCGTCGATGAAGGCCCAGGTGGCGCGCACGGCGGCGCGGCCCTGCAGCGGCCTGCTGCTGCCGCCGGAGACGCGGTGGACCTGCGTGGGCGCGTCGCGCTGCGCCACGAAGCTGATGAGCTGCGCCAGCACGCGGGCGTAGGCGCGCTTGCCCCCCACGGCCATGCTCGCCGAGTCGTCCACGACGAGGTGCAGCCTGACGGCGCGCTCGGCCTGGTAGAGGCGGGTGTAGAGCCTGCCCGTGCGGGCGTAGACGCGCCAGTCGGCGTAGCGCAGCTCGTCGCCGGGCTGGTAGGGCCTGAAGTCGTGGAACTCGACGCCCTGCCCGGGCTCACGGCTCACGCGCTCCCCGCTCACCGCCGCCAGGGCGCGCGAGGCGAGGGCGTAGCGGTCGAGCAGGGCGCGGCTGCGGGCGGTCAGCATCGCCGGGGCGCCGACGTCAGCGCTTCTTCTCGAGGCCGCTCAGGACCTCTGTCAGCACGGCGTCGGTGTCGACGCCCTCGACCTCGGCCTCGAAGGTGAGCATGAGCCTGTGGCGCAGCGAGGGCAGGACGGCGCGCCTTATGTCCTCGAGCTCCACGTTCGGCCTGCCCGCCGCCAGGGCGAAGCCCTTGGCGGCCAGGGTGATCGCCTGGGCGCCGCGAGGGCTGGCGCCGAGGCGCACGTAGGGGTGTTGGTGGGTGGCCTCGACGAGGCGTACCACGTAGTCGAGGGCTGCGTCTGCGATGGGCACGGCGCGCAGCATGCGCTGCAGCGTGAGCAGCTCCTCGCGCTCGAAGACCCTCTCCACGGTGCCCTCCTCGGCGCCCGTGGTCACCACCAGGATGCGGCGCAGCGTCGCCTCGTCGGGGCGCTTCACGAGGATCTTGAACATGAACCTGTCGAGCTGCGCCTCGGGGAGGGGGTAGGTGCCCTCCATCTCCAGCGGGTTCTGCGTCGCCAGGACCATGAACGGGTCGGGCAGGGGGTGGCGGGTGCCCGCCACCGTGACGGCGCGCTCCTGCATGGCCTCGAGCAGCGCCGACTGCGACTTCGGCGTGGCCCTGTTGATCTCGTCGGCGAGGAGGACGTTGGCGAAGACGGGCCCGGGCTGGAACTCGAAGCCCTGGCGCCCCTCCACGAAGACGGTGGTGCCCGTGACGTCGGCCGGCATGAGGTCGGGCGTGAACTGGATGCGGGCGAAGGTGAGGTCGGTGGCCTCCGCGAAGGCCCTCACCAGGCGTGTCTTGCCCAGGCCCGGCACGCCCTCCACGAGCGCGTGGCCGCGGGCCAGCGCGGCGACGAGCAGCTCCTCGACGACGGTGTCCTGCCCGAGGATGACCTGCGAGATGCCGGAGAGGATGCGGCGGAACTTCTCGCGGAAGGCCTCGCTCGCGCTGCCGGGGACCGGTCCTGTCGTCATGTCGACTCGGAGTATACGTGCGGCTCGCGCCGCCCGCCCCGGCAGCGAGTAGACTCTTGCCCATGAGGCCCGCTTGTGGCAGGGTCACGCTCCGGCCGCTCGAGGAGTTCACCGAGCAGGACTGGCGACGTCTGCAGAGCCACTTCCGCGACCCGGAGATCTCCTACCTCAACGGGACGCCGCCGAACCGCATGCCGCTGTGGCTGCTCAAGCGCCTGCTGAAGGCGGACGCGCAGCGCCACGACAGGGCGACGTTCGGCATCTTCGACGAGCGCGACGAGTTCATCGGCACGACGGAGCTCTACGACGTCACGGGCGGCTCCGCCACGCTGGGCATCATCATCGGCGAGAAGACCCACTGGTCGCGGGGCTACGGGCCCGAGGCGATGCGCGCCCTGCTCACCTACGCCTTCTCGCACCTCGGCCTCGAGCTAGTGCGCCTGGAGACCTTCGGCGACAACGAGAGGGCGCAGGCCGCCTTCAAGAAGGTCGGCTTCCGCGAGGTGCGTCGCCGCGTGGGCCCGAGCGGGCGGGTGGACGTGTTCATGGAGCTCAGCCGCGCCGCCTGGCGCGACCTGCAGGCCGGCGCGCGCCCCGCGGCGCCGGCGGGCTAGCCGCGGCGCCAGCCGCGCTCGGCGCGGCTCAGGTCCCGGCGGTCCGTGGCGCCTCCTCCGGCCGCGACCGCTGCCCGCCATCCTCGCTGGCGAAGTAGTCCTTGACGGCCTTGGCGGCCGCCTGCCCCACGCCGGGGACCGCGGCGAGCGTGCCCAGGTCGGCGGAGCGCAGCTCGTCGACGCTGGAGAAGTGGGCGAGCAGGGCATCGCGCCGCTTGGGCCCGATACCCGGCACGTCGTCGAGCACGCTCCGCGTGAGCGCCTTGCCCCGGCGCTGCCTGTTGTAGCCAACGGCCACGCGGTGCGCCTCGTCGCGGACGTTGATGAGGAGCTTCAGGGCCGGGTGCGCCAGCGGCACGAGCAGCTCCTCGCCGTCCTCGAGGATCAGCGTCTCCTGCTTCTTGGCCAGGCCCACCAGGGGCACCCGCAGACCGGCCTCCTGCAGGGCCCGGCTGGCCGCGGCCATCTGCCCCTTCCCGCCGTCGATGAGCAGGAGGTCCGGCATGGGCATCTTGTCCGCCAGCGAGCCTGTGAAGCGACGCTTCACGGCCTGGTGCATGGCGTAGTAGTCGTCCGAGCGCTGCGGGTCGCGTATGCGCAGCCGGCGGTAGTCGCTGCGCTTGGCGCGGCCGCCCTCGAAGGTCACGATGCTCGCCACCGTGTGCTCGCCCATGAGGTTCGAGATGTCGAAGCCCTCGATGCGCCACGGCGGGCTCTCCAGCTCCAGCAGCTTCTGCAGCTCGCTCACGCCGGGCGCCTCGCCGCGGCGCTCGAGCAGCGCGATCTCGGCCTCGACGCCGGTGGCGGCGTTGCGCTGGGCCATCTCCATGAGCTCGACCTTGTCGCCGCGGCGCGGCACGCGCACCGAGACCTTGCGCCCGGCGCGGCCGGAGAGGTAGTGGGCCCAGACGCCGAGGTCGAGGTCGGACGGCGGCACGAGCACCAGGGGCGGCACCTGCATGGCGCGTCCGTAGTAGTCGGCCATGAACGCCTCGAGGACCTCCTCGTCGGTGGCGGCCTCGGCGTTCTGCAGGAAGCGCTTGTCGCGCCCCACGACCCGTCCGCCGCGCATCTGGAAGAGCTGCACCATGGCGAAGTCGCCGGCCTTGGCCAGCCCCAGGAAGTCGAGGTCGTCGGACTCGCTGTGCACGACGCTGGAGTCGTAGCCCGTCACGCGCTTCACGGCGTCGAGCCTGTCGCGGTAGGTGGCGGCGAGCTCGAAGTCCTGCCTGGCGGCGGCGGACCTCATGCCCTCCTCCATCTGGGCTATGACCTCGCCTACCCTGCCCTCCAGGAACGCCTTCACCTGCGACACGACCTGCTGGTACTCCTCGTCGTCGACGGGGTAGGCGCAGGGCGCGTAGCAGCGGCCCATGTGGTAGCGCAGGCAGGGGCGCTTGCGCGGCTGCATGGGCACGCCCGAGTTCTTGCGCAGCTTGAACACGCTGTAGACGAGGTCCATCACGCGCCTGACCGAGCCGGCGCTGGGGTAGGGGCCGAAGTAGGTGCCGCCGTCCTTGACGACGCGGCGCGTGAACACGAGCGTGGGGTAGCGCTCGTTCGTGAGCTTGAGGAACGGGTACGACTTGTCGTCCTTCAGGAGGACGTTGAAGTGCGGCTTGTGCCGCTTGATGAGGTTCGCCTCGAGGATCAGGGCCTCGACCTCGTCGGCGGTGACTATGAACTCGAGCGCCTTGGCGTCGCGCGTCAGCAGCCGCGCCTTCTGGCCGGCGTGCTTGCCGAAGTAGCTGCGCACGCGGCTGCGCAGGTTCTTCGCCTTGCCGACGTAGATGACGCGGCCGTCCGCGTCCAGGTAGAGGTAGCAACCGGGCTGCTGGGGGAGCACCGGCAGGTCGGTGCGCTTCATCAGGAGATGTTACGTCTCCACCGGTCTATCCGGGGTATCCCTTCGGCCCGGTGACGTTCGCCAGCAGGCGCGCCAGCGTGTCCTTAGTGCGCGCGATCTCGTCGTCCGGCACGCCGCGCCGCAACCGCTCGTCGAACGCCCTGGCGGTCTTCGCCAGGCGCCGGAAGAGTGCCGTGCCCTCCTCCGTGAGCTCGATCCTCTGCACCCGCCTGTCCTCGGGGGCGCGGTAGCGGCGTATCAGCCCGGACTCCTCCATGGCCGCGAGGTGGTGCGTGAGCGTGGCGTCCTGCACGCCCACCTTCTCGGCGATCTCGCGCTGGCTGGCGCCCGGGTGGTCGGCCAGGGCGAGGAGCACGAACCACATGGCCCGCGAGCCGCCCGCCCGCGCCAGCTCGGCGTCGAACTCCCTGGACAGCGCCGTCACGACGTCCCACAGGAAGCGCCCTATGGGCATCTCCGTCGGTCTGTCGCCCACGGCGACGAGCATAGCAGACCGTTAGGGGTCATATCATTTGACATCTAAGGCTTAGAGTTCTATCTTTCCTCTCGACTCTCGAGGCCGGCCCCGCCGCCGGCCGTGAGGAGGCAGCGATGATCGGAGAGACAAGCGCGAACCGCACGCTCGAGCGGCTCGAGAGAGAGGTGCGCGGTGTCGTCGTCAGGCCCGGCGCCGCCGACTACGACGCCGCACGCGAGCTGGTGCTGGCGGGCCGTGACTCCCGGCCCCTGGCGCTCGTCAGGCCCGTGGACGCCGCGGACGTGGCGTCCGCCGTGAGGGTGCTGGCGGGCGAGGGCGTCCCGTTCGCCGTGCGCGGCGGCGGGCACCACCCCACGGGCTCCGCGGGGGGCGACGGCGCCTTCGTGATCGACACGCGCGGCATGAAGGGCGTCGAAGTCGACGCGGCGGGTCGCACCGCCACCGCGCAGGCCGGCGTGACGACGGGCGAGTACACGGCGCTGGCCGCGGAGCACGGGCTGGCGACGGGCTTCGGCGACACGCCGACGGTGGGCGTCGCCGGCCTGACGCTGGGCGGCGGCCTCGGCTTCCTCAGCCGCGCCCAGGGCCTCACCGTCGACAACCTGCTCGGCGTCGAGGTCGTGACCGCCGACGGGCGCGTCCTGTGGGCCGACGCGGGCTCGGAGCCCGACCTGTTCTGGGCGCTGCGCGGCGGCGGCGGGGGCTTCGGCGTCGTGACGCGCCTGCGCTACGCCCTGCGCGAGGTGTCGGGCGGCTACGGCGGCGTGCTGATCCAGCCCGCCTCCCCCGAGGCCGTGCACGGGGTCGTGGCGGCCGCCCTTGAGGCCCCGGACGAGCTCACGGTCATCGTCCAGGTCATGGTCGCCCCGCCCCTCCCCTTCCTCCCGGCCGAGCTGCACGGCAAGCCCATCGCGATAGTGCGCGGCTTCCACCTCGGCGGCGAGGACGCCGGGAAGGCCGCCTTCGCACCGCTGCGGGCCGCGGCCACCCCCATCGTCGACGCGGTGAGGCCCCTGCGCTACGCCGAGATGCTCGAGGAGCCGCCGGCGCCGCCCATCGTCATGCGCTTCGCCACGGGCTTCAGGGACTCCTGGGACCGGGCGGCCGCCGAGGCCGTCGTGGCGCTCGCCACCGAGCCGGCCATGGGCATGAGGGGCGTGCAGCTCCGGCCCATGGGCGGCGCCATAGCCCGCGTGGACGAGGGCGCCACCGCCTACGCCCACAGGCGGCGCCGGCTGACGCTGTGGCTGATGTCAGGGTACATGAGGCCCGACGGCGGTCCGGCGGCGCTCGACTGGCTGCACCGCGCCCACGAGGCGCTGGCCGAGGGGCCGGCGAAGTTCGTGAGCTTCGCCGACGAGGGCTTCAGGCTCGAGGACGCCTACCCGGGCGGCGCCTGGGAGCGCCTGCGCGCCGTGAAGCGCGCCTACGACCCGGACGACGTCTTCCACTCGGTCCTCAGCGTGACGCCGGCCTGAGCAGCGCGCCCGCCCGCCCTCGGCCCCGCCGACAGAGAGGGCCGGCCGCCTCGCGAGCGGGCGGCCGGCCCGCCAACACGCGACGGACCTCCTAGAGGTCCAGCATCAGCTCCTCCGGCGTCTGGAGCAGCTCGATGAGGCGGCTCGTGAACGAGGCCGCGACGGCGCCGTCCAGCACGCGATGGTCGAACGAGAGGCTGAGGTAGACCATCCACCGGGCGGCGATGCTGTCGTCGGGCAGTACCACCGGCCGCCTCTTGATCGAGTGCAGCCCTAGGATCGCCACCTCCGGCACGTTGATGATGGGGAACGAGAAGAGGCCGCCGAGGCTGCCGATGTTCGTGATCGAGAACGTGCCGCCCTTGACGTCGTCGGGCGCCAGCTTGCCGGCGCGCGCGGCCTCGGCCAGGCGCTGGACCTCGGCCGCGACCTCGATGAGGCTGAGCCCCTCGACGTCCTTCACCACCGGCACCACCAGGCCGTCGTCCACGGCCACCGCCAGGCCGATGTTGTAGTAGCGCTTGACGACGATCTCGCCCTTGGCCTCGTCGAGGCTCGAGTTCAGCGCCGGGTACTCCTTGAGGGCGGCCACCACGGCCTTCATGACGAAGGGCAGGTAGGAGAGCCTCACGCCGCGCCGCTCGGCCACGGGCTTGAGGCGCTCGCGCATGGCGACGAGCGCGCTCACGTCGGCCTCGTCCACGTGCAGTGTGCGCACGGTCTGCAGGTGGGAGGCGACCATCTGCTGCGCGATGACGCGCCGCAGCCCCCGCACGGGCAGGCGCTCCTCGAGGGCGGCCGCCTCCGCCGCCGC